>NZ_CP144125.1:626045-1252091 GCF_036429475.1 Halalkalicoccus sp. CGA53 | reverse complement strand
CTTGCCGAAGGTGGTCGGTGTGGCGGGCTGTCCGTGGGTGTGCGCGAGCATCGGGACGTCGCGGTGTTCGGTCGCGAGTGAGCGGAGGTCCGATCGAACCCGGGAGAGCGACGGGAGGAGGACGTCCTCGACCGCAGCCCGGAGGAGCAGTCGGTGGGCGAGGTTGTTCACGTCCTCGCTGGTCAGCCCGAAGTGGATCCACGGGTGCAGTTCCTCCCCCAGTCGCTCGCGCAGGAAGTACTCGACCGCCTTCACGTCGTGGTTGGTCGCGTCGTAGCGCTCCGTCCCGGAGACCTCGATCCGTTTCACCAGGTCGGCGTCGGCATCGTCGAAGCCCCCGTAGATCGCCCTGAACCGTTCACGGTCGCTCTCGGGGACCGAGAACGGGGTCTCCGGGAGCTCGGAGAGCGCGAGGAGGTACTCGACTTCGACCCGGGTACGGGCGCGCATCAGCGCGGCCTCGCTCGCGTAGGGAACGAGCCGCTCCGTCTTCGTCGCGTACCGGCCGTCGAGCGGGGAGACCGCGTCGAGCGCGCGGCGGGCGTCGGTCATGGGCGAGGCTACAGCGAGTCGAGGCAAAGTCGTGTCGGTGTCCGAATCGTATCCCCGCACAGAACGAGGGGTTCCGAGGCTGTGCTACGCGGATTCGATACACGGACATGTACAACGGGGACGACGAGACCACAACGATTTTCGAGGCAGCGCGCCCGGACTCCAGCATGACACGGATCGCCGGTCTGGCGAGCAATCGGGGTCGAAACCTGCTGAACCTCGTGGAGACGACCGACGCCGAGCTGGCCGTCCTCCTCACGAACCGGAAGGACGCGCCGATCGTAGAGAGCGCGGCCGAGCGATCGATTCCGACCGAGACGGTGGTCCAGGGCGAGGGCGAGTCCCGCCGCGAGCACGAACGCCGGGTGGTCGACGCGCTCTCGGCCTACGGGTTCGATCTGGTCTGTCTCGACGGCTACATGCGCATCCTCACCGACGAGTTCCTCTCGGAGGTACCGACGACCCTCAACGTCCATCCGTCGCTCCTTCCGGCGTTTCCGGGTGCCGACGCTCATCGGCAGGTGCTCGACGCCAGCGTGCGGGTGACGGGCTGTACGGTCCACGTCGTCACAGACGCGACGGATTCGGAGGGCGAGATCGACCACGCGAAGGTCGATTCGGGACCGATCGTCACCCAGGAGCCGGTTCCGGTGTACGAGGACGACACCGAGGAGGGGCTGAAACATCGCGTGCTGTACGAGGGCGAGTTTCGGGCGTACCCGCGTGCGGTGCGGTGGTTCGCGGAGGGCCGCGTCGAGGTCGGTTCGGACGGGGTGCGGATCGACGGCGATCGCGGGGGGAGGTTCCCGGCTCGTCGGTTGCTCTCGGGTGACCGTGCGGCCGACCTGCGCTACGGGGAGAACCCACACCAGGAGGCGGCGCTCTACGCCGAGCGCTCGGACGGCCCGAGCGTGGTCGGAGCCGAGCAGTTGAACGAGGGAGCGAAGGCGCTCTCGTACAACAACTACAACGACGCCGACGCCGCGCTCTCGCTGATCCGGGAGTTCGACGCACCGGCGGCCGCGGTGATCAAACACGCAAATCCCGCAGGCTGTGCGCTCGGCGACCGAGTCGCCGAGGCGTACGATCGGGCGCTCTCGACCGATCCGATGAGCGCGTTCGGGGGTATCGTCGCGCTGAACCGCGAGTGCGACCGCGAGACCGCGGCGGCGATCACCGACTCGTTCAAGGAGGTCGTCGTCGCGCCGGGGTACACCGACGACGCGCTCGAGGTGCTCCGCGAGACGGAGAACCTCCGCGTACTCGACGTGGGGGAGTTCGAGCCGTACGACGACGGGGAGAGCCCTCTCGCGGAGAAACCGCTCGCGGGCGGTCGGCTCGTCCAGGAGCGCGACGGGCAACGGGTCGCCTCCGAGGACCTGGAGGTCGTCACCGATCGCGAGCCGACCGACGAGGAGCGAGAGACGATGTGTTTCGCCTGGAGCGTGGTGAAACACGTGAAGTCGAACGCCATCGTCCTCGCCGAAGGGACCGAGACGGTCGGGATCGGGATGGGGCAGGTGAGCCGGGTCGACGCGGTCAGACTCGCGACGATGAAGGCCGAGGAACACGCCGAGGGAAAGGGTCCGGCGGGTTCGGTGATGGCCTCGGACGCTTTCTTCCCCTTTCCGGACGGGGTCGAGGTCGCCGCGGAGGCGGGCGTCGAGGCCGTCGTCCAGCCGGGGGGGTCGGTGAACGACGAGGACGTCGTCGCGGCCGCCGACGGGGAAGGAATGGCGATGGCGTTCACCGGAAGTCGGTGTTTCCGTCACGACTGAGCGCGAGCGAGGGAGTGACGGAAGCTCGCGAGAGCCTGACTCTCGCGGTGTTTCAGGCACGATTAAACGGCAGTGAAATCGTGCCTGAAGCTCGAACGCTCGCTTCGCTCGCGTCCGGTGTTTTCGGCACGACTGAGCGGAAGCGAAGGAGTGACGGGAGTAGCCCCAGCGTTCCTCGGCACGGCTCACCGGCAGCCGTTCCACAGCGGGGTGTGGCGCGAGGTTCGTGACTGACCGCGAGCGCAGGCGAGTCGAATCCGGATGGATCGCGACGCCTTCGTCCAGCGGCTTTCGACACGGAGAACGCTCCGGAGACGTCTCTCTTCCTACTACTAATTACTCGTTTACTGATCCCGGGGGAAGGGACGGTCCGAAGACGTCCAGAACCCGTAAAAGACGAAAGCAGGACGATAGTGAGAGGTAGTGTCCGGTCTCCACTCATCGGAACTATCAGTACAGGGGCTTCCCATAGAGGGACGGAAAGTCGCTCTGCACCGGTTCCAGCGATTTCAGTAGATAACGAGGGAAGTGGGGTATTACTTTTGATATCCTCTAAGGGGTCGGGTCACGTCTACCTCGTGCCCAGCAGAACTGTTTCGATATACCGAATCGGACGCGGCGGCAAGTATTGCTCGGCGAGCGCGTCGAGGGACCGTTCTGTGACACTCGTACTGCTGTAATTCGTGGTGATACCAGGGTGAGAGGTCGTGCGTAGCGGGCGGAGAGGGGCTCGGACGTGTTCGAACAGGCCGAATCGGGAATCTAGTTTTCGTCACAACGATGCTACCGTGTAACAGGGTACCGTCCTCCCGTCCGGACGGCCGGAGGCGATCGACCGGATGGGGGCGACTGTTCGAAATACCCGAACTATTTAGTCCTCGCTGACCTTCCTCGGAGCCATGACACGAGACGAGCCGCGGTCGGGGGTAACGACGACCGAGCGGTCGCTCGAGATCGTGGCGGTGATCCAGCGTCTGGAGGGGGCGACGCTCGCGACCGTTACCGAGGAGGTCGGCCTCGCCCGGAGCACCGCGTTCAAACACCTCGCGACGCTCACGCGCCGCGGCTACCTCGCGAAGGAGGGAGAACGCTACCATGTCGGGCTGAAGTTCCACCACCGGGGCGAGTACGCACGACTCCGGAAGCCGGCCTACCGCCTCGCCGGCGAGGCGGTCCGCGATCTCGCCGAGCGGACCAGCGAGGAGGTCGACTTCGTCGTCGAGAACGACGGGCGGGCGATCACGATCCACGAGTCCTACCACCCCTCGAACCCCTACCGTGACGACCTCGTCCGCGGGACCGACGCGCTCTCGCGGTCGGGGACGTACTACCACATGCACTGCGTCGGTGGCGGGAAGGCGATCCTCGCGGCGTACCCGCCCGAACGCGTTCGCGACGTCCTCGATCGGTGGGGGCTCCCCGAGCGAACCGACCGGACGATCACGACCGAGGCGGCGCTCGCCACCGACCTGGAGGAGATCCGCGAGCGGGGCTACGCCATCACCGACGAGGAGTACGCCGAGGGGTTGCGCTCGATCGGTGTCGCGGTCCGCGAACCCGACGACACGGTCGTCGGCGGGCTCTCGATGTCCGTCCCGACCTACCGACAGACCGCGGCGGAGTTCGAAGAGCGCGCCGCACCGCTGATCCGCGAGGCCGGCGAGGCGCTGGAGCGGGCCATCGCCGAGGCCGGGCCCGGTGTGTGAGACGTCACCGTGAGGCTTATGTCGAGGTCGGAACGAGTTGGGACATGAGCACAGAGAGCGCCCTTCCCGAGCGCGCCGAGACGGTCGTGGTCGGGGCGGGCTGTGTCGGCTGTTCGGCCGCCTACCACCTCGCAGAGCGCGGCCGCGAGGGGATCGTCGTCGTGGACCAGGGTCCGCTGTTCGAGACGGGCGGGTCGACCTCGCACGCCCCCGGGCTGGTCTTCCAGACCACCGAGAACCGGCTGATGACCCGGCTCGCGCGCTACACGCAGGAGCTCTACACCGATCTGGAGGGGTACGAGCCCTGTGGCGGCATCGAGGTGGCCTACACCCCCGAACGCTGGGAGTACCTCAAACGGAAGCGAGAGTACGGCGTCTCCTTCGGCATCGAGGACGGCGAACTGCTCTCGCCGGAGGAGGTCGGCGAGCGGCTCGCGCTCGTCGACGAGTCCGTGATCCACGGCGGCTACTACGTCCCCACGGACGGCAAGGCCCACGCGGTCGACGTCTCCGAGACGATGGCGCGGGCCGCGATGGACACGGGTGCAGCGGAGTTCCACGGCCACACGACGGTCACCGACATCGAGACGGAGGGTGGTGAGGTCTCGGCGGTCGTCACCGATCGGGGTCGGATCGAGTGCGAGGAGGTACTGGTGGCGACGAACATCTGGGGGCCGCTGCTCGGTGAGATGGTCGACTTCGACGTTCCGTTGGTGCCCTGCGCCCACCAGTATCTCGTGAGCGAGCCGCTCTCGGAACTCGCGGGCGCGGAGGCCGAACTCGAGGAGCCGATCCTCAGACACCAGGACTACGCGCTCTACTTCCGCCAGCATCGCGACTCCTACGGCGTCGGATCGTACAACCACGAACCGCTCCTGGTACCGCCGGAGGACATCGCCGCGCCGGAAGAAGCCGAGGAGATGCCCTCGATCCGGGAGTTCACCGAACGCCACTTCACCGAGCCGACCCACCCCGACATCGACCGGTCGGCGTACGACGCCGCCAGCGAGCTGATTCCAGCCCTCTCGGACTGTGAGTTCGACCGCGCGTTCAACGGGATGTTCTCGTTCACCCCCGACGGGATGCCGATCCTCGGCGAGAGCGAGGAGACGGAGGGACTCTGGTGGGCGCTCGCCATCTGGGTCACGCAGTCGGGCGGTGCGGGGAACGTGATCGCGTCGTGGATGGACGAGGGCGTCCCGAAGCTCGACGGCGAACGGCTCGACGCGAGCGGTGCGCATATCTCGCGGTTCCAGCCCCACTCCGGCAGCCGGGCGTTCTCGCGGGCGCGCGGCGGCCAGCAGTACCAGGAGGTCTACCAACTGATCCACCCGCGCGGGCAGCCGGTGAACCAGCGCGGGCTGCGCCGGAGCCCCTTCTACGACCGGCAGGCGGAACTCGGCGCTGAGTTCGTCGAATCGGGCGGCTGGGAGGTGCCCCAGTGGTTCGAGACGAACGAGGGCCTGTTGAGCGAGTACGACGTGCCCGAACGCTCGGGCTGGCTCGCGAAGGAGTGGTCGCCGATCCAGGGCGCCGAACACCAGGCGGTGCGCGACCGCGTCGGGATCTACGACCTCTCCAGATATACCGGCATCGAGATCACGGGACCGGACAGCCTCGCGGTCGTACAACGCGTGTTCACCAACGACATGGACGTCGACGTCGGCCAGGTACGCTACGCGCCAATGCTCGACGAGGCGGGCGGGGTGCTCGCGGACATGGCGATCACGCGGCTGGGCGAGGATCGGTTCGTCGCGACGACCGGCGGCGGCTCGTCGGCGACCGAGCACACGCGGTGGATCCGCGAGCAGGCATCGGGGGAGGTCTCGATCGACCCGCACGTCTCCGATCAGTGTGGGCTCGGCGTCTGGGGGCCGAAGGCGCGCGAGGTGCTCCAGCCGTTGACCGACGAGGACCTCTCGCACGAGGCGTTCGGCTACTTCCGCGCGAAGGAGTTCTACGTCGACTCGGTCCCGGTGACGGCGCTCCGGGTCTCCTACGTCGGCGAACTCGGCTGGGAGCTCTACGCGCCCACGGAGTACGGCGGGCGGCTCTGGGACCTCGTCTGGGAGTCGGGAGAGGAACACGGAATGGTTCCACTCGGCAACGGTGCGTTCCTCGGCTCGCTCCGTCTGGAGAAGGGGTACCGGCTCTGGGGTACCGACGTCACCCCGGAGTACGACCCGTACGAGGCCGGGATGGGCTTCGCAGTCGACACGGGGACCGAGTTCGTGGGGAAAGCGGCGCTCGAGGAGGGTGGCGATCCTGGGAGAGAACTCACGCCGCTCACGCTCGACGAGTCGGGAAAAGTCGTCGACTCGGGCAAGCCGATCTACGACGGCGAGGAGCTGGTGGGCTACGTGAACGCGGCGGACTACGGCTACAGCGTCGACGCCGGGATCGCCTACGGCTACCTCCCGACCGGGTACGCGGAGGAGGGGGCCGGTCTGGAGATCGCCTACGAGGGCGAGCGGTACGGCGCGACGGTCGCGAGCGAGCCACTGTTCGACCCCGGGCGGGAGAAGATTCTTCGGTAGGCGGCGTGAGGGTCGGCCATGACAGAAACGGAGTTCGGATTCGCGGAGATCGAGGCGGCACTGGAGCGCCTCGACGACGAGAGCGTCGTCAAGCGGACGCCGGTCGAGGAGAGCACCTCGCTCTCGGCGATGGTCGGTGCCGACGTGTTCCTGAAGATGGAACACCTCCAGTGGACGGGCTCGTTCAAGACCCGCGGGGCGTACAACAAGATCAGGAAGTGTGAGGAAGAGGGCGGGGTCGAACGCGTCATCGCGGCGAGCGCGGGCAACCACGCCCAGGGTGTGGCACTCGCGGCGACGAAACGCGGCGTCGAGTCGACGATCGTGATGCCGAGAGCAGCCCCGCAGACGAAGATCGACGCCACCCGTGGCTACGGCGCGACGGTCGAACTCGAGGGGCGGGACTTTCAGGCGGCGATGGCCCACGCGAAGGGGCTCGCCGAGGAGGACGGGGAGGCGACCTTCGTCCACGCCTACGACGACCCGGCGATCGTCGCCGGGCAGGGAACGCTCGGCGTCGAGATGGCGGAGGACCTCCCCGAGGTCGACACGGTGATCGTCCCGATCGGCGGCGGCGGGCTCATCTCGGGGATCGCGACCGCGTTCGCCGAACTGAGCCCGGAGACCCGGATCGTGGGGGTGCAGGCCGAGGAGGCGGCGACGGTGCCCGAGAGCCTGAAGAAGGGCACGCCACAGACGCTCGACACGGTCGGGACGATCGCCGACGGCATCGCGACCGGCGGGGTCTCCGAACTCACCCTCTCGGTGATCAAGCGCCACGTCGACGAGGTGCTCACCGTGAGCGACGACGAGATCGCCCGGGCGATCCTGCTGTTGCTCGAACGGGCGAAACAGCTGGTCGAGGGTGCGGGTGCGGCGAGCGTCGCGGCGCTGCTCTCCGACGACCTCGACGTCTCGGGCGAGACGGTGATGCCGCTTCTCTGTGGTGGCAACCTCGACATGCCGATGCTCCAGACGGTGCTGATCCACGCGATGACCGACCGCGAGCAGCTACTCCACCTCCGGGTGAAGATCACCGACGCCCCCGGACGGATGGCCGACATCTCGGGGATCATCGCCGAGCACGACGCGAACATTCGCTGGGTGCGCCACGACCGGGCGGTCGAGGACCTCGCCGTCGGGGAGGCGTACCTCGTCTTCAGCGTGATCACGAGCGGGTCGGGCCACTCTCGGGAGATCACGCGCGCGATCGAGGATCAGGGCTACGAGGCGACGATCATCAACCGGCGGTGAGGGTAGCAGAACACTTTTGGGGGGACACAGAGAAGCTCTGGCATGGCGAACAGCGAGCCGCCGTCGATAGAGGAGCAGTCGCACCCGAACTACCCGAGCGTCGACCAGTCGGACCGGGTGCTGCCCAGGAACCTGCGCCAGTCCGGCGATCCGGGCATCGAGATGCTCGTCTCGACGCGGGTCCGGAAGTCGCCCTTCTTCCACAAGTCGTTCGTCGAGAACGGCGCGTGGCGTGCGACCGTCTACAACCGCGTCTACCACCCCCGCGGGATGCTGAAACCCGAGGAGGGCGGGATGATGGCCGAGTACGACGCGCTCGTCAACCACGTGACGATCTGGGACGTCGCCGTCGAGCGCCAGATCCGTGTGAAGGGGCCGGACGCGGAGGCGCTCACGGATTACGTCATCACGCGCGACGCGACCGCGATCGACGCGATGAAAGGCAAGTACGTCATCCTCTGTAACGAGGACGGCGGGATCCTGAACGACCCCGTCCTGCTCCGACCGGCCGAGGACGAGTTCTGGTTCTCGATCTCCGATTCGACGCTCATGCAGTGGCTCCAGGGTGTGAACGTCGGGATGGACTTCGACGTCGAGATCGACGAGATCGACGTCGCGCCGATGCAGATCCAGGGGCCGAAGTCGGTCGACGTGATGGTCGACGTGGTCGGCGAGGAGGTCGAGGAGATACCCTACTACGGGCTGATGGAGGCGGAGATCGACGGCGTCTCCTGTCTGGTGAGCCAGACGGGCTTCTCCGGCGAGAAGGGTTTCGAGATCTACGTCAGAGAGGCGAGTAAGAACGCCGAACGCGTCTGGGACCCGGTCCACGAGTCGGTCGTCGAGCACGGCGGGATGCAGGTCGCGCCCGCCCACCACCGCCGGATCGCCGCGGGCATCCTTTCGTGGGGCCAGGACATGGACCACGAGACCTCGCCGTTCCAGGTGAACCTCGGCTACCAGGTCCCCTCGAAAAAGGAGGGAGAGTACGTCGGCAAGGAGGAACTCGAACGCCAGCAGGAGCGGATCGAGGCGGGCGACTACCCGTTCAACCACAAGATGGTGGGGCTGAAGATGGCGGGCGAGCCGATCCGCGACTACGCGCCCGACTTCTGGCTCGTCTCCGACCCCGAGACGGGCGAGGAGTGTGGCTACGTCACCTCGCCGTGGTACAACCCCGAACTCGAGACGAACCTCGCGCTGGCGTTCGTCCCCGCGGAAAAACTCGAGGGCCTCGACGTCCCGCTCGACGACAGCGTCTACGACGTCGACGCGGACGTCGAGTTCGAGGTCCACCTCCCCGACGAGTACGCCGAGGAGCCGGGCGAGCCGGTCTACGCGACGGTCTCGAAGGTGCCGTTCAAGCCCTCGGTGAACCCGAGCGCGCGCGAGCAGGCGAAACTCCACGCACGCGAGGAGGCCGGCGAGTGAGCCGCGGTGGTGTCCGGGTCCGAGAGACCGAAGAGGGGGTAGCGCTCGCCCGCTCGCACCGACTCCCCGACACCGCCGCAGGAGGCTGACGGGATGGCACTCGGATCCGATTCGGCGATGGACGAGGGGGTCCCGATGCTGCTCACGGCGCCGCGCTTCGAGCTGATGCCGTTCGACAGTTTCGGCGAGCAGATGGACCACCTGCCGGACGGGGCGACGATCGCGATCACCACCTCGCCCACGCTCGGCCTCGACGCGACGCTCGAGTGGACCGTGAAGGGTGCGGCAGCGGGGTACGAGATCGTCCCGCACGTCGCCGCGCGCTACGTCAGAGATCGGGAGCACCTCGCTGAGATCGTCGAGCTGCTCGCGGAGGCCGGCGTCACGGACCTTTTCGTTCCCGGCGGTGACCGCGAGGAGCCCGTCGGCGAGTTCGAGTCGGCTTACGAGCTGCTCGTGGCGCTCGACGAGCTCGAGCACCCGTTCGAGGAGATCGGTATCACGGGCTATCCCGAGGGCCACGCGTTCCTCTCCGAGGAGACGCTCGCGGAGTCGATGGCGAAGAAGGAACCCCACGCGACGTACATCGTCACGCAGCTCTGTTACGATCCCGACGCGGTGATCGAGTGGGTCGGCGAGATCCGCGACCGAGGGATCGAGCTCCCGGTCGAGGTGGGCATTCCGGGCGTGCTGAGCTACCAGCGGCTCATCGGGATCTCCCAGAAGGTCGGCGTCGGCGACTCGATCGAGTTCCTGAAGAAGACGACCGGCGTGGTCGGCTTCGTCAAGCAGCTGATCGGCTCACGCGGCGTCTACACGCCCGACGAACTGATCGAGGGGCTCGCCCCGTACGTCAACGATCCGAGCTACGACATCCGGGGCGTCCACATCTACACCTTCAACCAGGTGCCGGACACCGAATCCTGGCGCGAGCGCGCGCTCGACGATCGGCTGTAGGGCGAGGTCCGGCGTCGTCTACGGGCGGCGACCACCGAACCACGGTCCGGCAGGCCGATCCCGCAGAGCGGCCACCGACGGGAGCGAGGGACGTCGCTGCACTCACCGCCGTGGGTCGACCCAGCGGTTGTAGTTCTCAGAGGGATCGTCGTAGCCACCCGGACCTCTCGGGCACACGTCTCATCGGTGTCGTTCGATTCGAATCGAGGAAGTACGAACTCCTACGATGATCCCTCTCAGTCCGTCGCCTCGTCGCCTCCCGGGACGAGACCGAGCTGTTGCATCGCCGCGATGTAGTCCGCCTGTCCGTGCTCCTCGGCGATGGTACCGTCGCGGACGCGGTAGACCGTCGTACCGGTGTAGTGAGCCGTCCTGCCGGAGTTCGCCGGGAGGGTGCCGACCGACAGCTCCCACGCGGGGCCGGTGTGCGTGCCCCCACCCTCCCAGCGGGCGACGACCCACTCGCCCTCGGCGATCGGTTCGTGAGTCAGTTCGAAGCCCCCGTCCGGAAAGAGCTCCGCGAACCCGACGATGCGCGCTTTCACCGCTTCGCGCCCACGGACCTCGCCGACGAGCGTGTAGTGAAACAGGATATCCTCCGCGGCGAGTTCGTCGACGATATCGGGGTTCAACTCGCCCCAGAACTCGGCGAACCAGCGATCGACGACCCGTTTCGGGTCGGCCTCCGATTCGGTGTCGTACGTCTCCGTCGTCGTGGATTTCCCCTCCGTGTGGTGTCCGCTCGTCTCGCGGACGAACGCGAGTACCTCCTCGACGAACCGCTCCGGGGCGGTCTGCATCGCCACGTGGTGATGGCCCTCGAAGGTGACGATCCGACTGTTCGCGAGCGCTCCGTGCACCACGGCCGTCGCATCCTGGTACGCCCGGGGGCTCTCCCCGCCGGACAACAGGAGGGTCGGTGTGGTCATCCCCGCGAACCGGGCGGGCCGGAGTTCGAGGTCCGCTATCGCCTGTTCCTCCCGGGGCAGGGTGTGCGCACCATCGACCCGGTCCCGCCAGCTCGGGTCCGATCGGAAGACGTCGATCTCCTCCGGCGTGAGACCCGCGATCACCCGGCAGAAGAGCAGGAGCGCCTCCTCGTTCTCCCCCTCCTCCAGGAGGTCGTTCAGTTCGGCGACGACCTCCGGAGGGGCGAGCTCGTGATCGCCGACGGCGATCCCCGGTTCGTAGAGCACGAGTCTGGCGATACCGTCGGTCAGAAGGGACGCCTCGAGTGCGATAGTCGCCCCGTAGGAGTGGCCGAGCAACGCGACCGGTTCGCCGACCGCCTCGACGACGCCCACTACGTCCGCTACCTCCTTCTCCAGCGAGTACTCGGGGCTATCGCCGCTCTCGCCCCGACCACGGCGGTCGAGGGCGTACACTGTCACGTGTTCCGCCAGCGCGGGGCGAACCCCGGCGATCTCCCATCGTCGGTGATCGCTCACCCCGCTGCCGTGGGCGAGGACGAGCGGCGGTCCCGTGCCGCTGGTCCAGTACACTATCTCGGTGCCGTCCGGCGAAACGACGGAGCCGCTCCGGTCCTCGGTCCTCCGTTTATCGCTGCTCATCGTGTCCGCCTCGTCCCGGGTCGATATCGAGGAACACGGCTCGCTCGTCTCCCTCCGTCCACGCGTCGTGTCCCGGCGCTATCACCGAGACGTCGCCCTCTCGAAGCGTTTCCCGGGTGCCGTCGTCCATCTCGACCGTCATCTCCCCGGAGAGCATGAACAGACGGTGTCGCTCCGGACAGCTCTCTGCTCCGATCACGGATCCGTAGTGGTCGGACCACACCCATCCCGGATCGACGGTAATCCGGTAGAACGTCACGCCGTCTAGCTCCGCTCCTTCGACTGTCGCCTTTTCGAACGTCTCGTCCATCGAGACGAGTGGCGTTGCCCGTATCGCGTTGCCGGCCGTCACGGATTCTCTCGCCATCGTAACGAGAGTCGAATAGGACGAACCAGCCATTGTAGGCATTTGGTGAAGTTTGTGCGGCCTCTGACCGAATCGCAGCGTGTGGGCGAACTGTTCATTGGTTTGGAATTTAGTCGCGGACGTGGCCGATTCGAGCGAATGCCCTGTAGAGAGAGGTCGCCATTCTGGGGTCGATATGTTCGTCGCGACGGAGCTGTCGTTCGCTCCTTTCGCTTTCTGTCGGGGATATCTACTCGCTGCGAGCGGATCTCCGGCGGCCGGCCGCGCCGCGTTGGCCCCGAAACCGGGGACTGGCGGGCCGTCGATATGGCGGAAGCTATTTGCGAATGTGATCGGAACGGTGTAGCACGTCATGTCATCCGAGACTAGCCCGCCAGCCGAGGCGGGAACCGTCGTCGTCGGCGCGGGGATCGTCGGCTGCAGCGCTGCGTACCACCTGACCGGGATGGGACGCGAGGACGTCGTCGTCGTCGACCGGGGGCCGCTGCCGACGACCGGCGGCTCCTCGACGCACGCGCCGGGGATCATGTTCCAAACCGCCGAGGAGAAGGTGCTCTCGAAGTTCGCCTGCTACAGTCGAGAGCTCTACTCCGGGCTGCGCGACGCCGAGGGGGGAGAGATCTACAACGAGGTCGGCGGCATCGAGGTCGGCCGAACGGACGAGCGGATGGAGTACCTCCAGCGCCGGGTCGAACACGCGAGCGCGTGGGGGGTACCGGACCCACAGCTGCTGACGCCGGAGGAGGTCACCGAACACCTCCCGCTCGTGAACCCCGACGTGATCCAGGGCGGCTACTACTCGCCGACGGACGGCCAGGCGTCGGGCGTGCGGGCGTGTGCGGCGCTCGCCCGCGAGGCGATGGACCGCGGGGCGACGTTCGTCCCACACACCCCCGTCGTAGACATCGAGACCGATAGCGACGGCGTGGCCGGCGTCGTGACCGAAAACGGCACCATCGCCTGCGAGGAGGTACTGATCGCGACGAACATCTGGGCGCGCCAGCTGGGCGACGCGGTGGGCGTCCACCTGCCGGTGACGCCGGTCGAACACCAGTACACGATGACCGAACCCCTCGAGGAACTCGCCGACGGCCAGGACGTCGCCTCGGATCCGGTCTACGCGAACTACCGCGAGGTCTCCGGCGAGAAGGCGGATCGACTGCTCACCGCGCCGGATCGACCGATCCTCCGCGACCAGGACCACGCGATGTACTTCCGGACCCACGGCGACTCCTACGGCATCGGCTCGTACAACCACGAGCCGATCGTCCCGGACCCGAGGGAACTCGGCGGGAACGACCCCGACGGTAACCAGGCCTCCGTACACGACTTCACCGAACGCCACCTCGACGAGGCGACCCATCCCGACCGACCGGACAAGGCTCCGAGAGCGGCGAGCGACGAACTGCTGCCCGCCACGAAGGGAAAGGAGCTCGAACACGCCTACAACGGGATGTTCGCGGAGTCACCGAACGGGTTACCCGTGATGGGCGAGGTCCAGGAGATCCCGGGGCTCTGGACCGCCGCGGCGATCTGGATCACCCACGCGGGCGGCGCAGGCCGGGCCATCGCGGAGTGGATGGAAGAGGGCGTCCCACGGCTCGACGACGGCCCGATCGACCTCGCTCACTGCGACGTCAACAGGTTCCAGCCCCACGAGGGGAGCTGGGAGTTCGCCCGCGACGTCGGTGGCGAGCAGTACCGCATCGTCTACAACGTCGTCCACCCGAAGTGGGTCTGGACGGACTTCCAGCGGAACATCCGCCGGAGCTCGGTCTATCACACCCTGAAGGAGCTCGACGCGGAGCTGTGGGCCGACGCGGGCTGGGAGGAGGCCCACTGGTTCGACTCGAACGAGGACCTCCTCGAACGATACGGCGAGCGGATTCCCGATCGCGAGGGCTGGGAGGGGCGGTACTACTCGCCGATCGAGGGGGCGGAGGCACTCCACGTCAGGAACGAGGTCGGCCTCCACGACATGACCTCGTTCAACAAGATGGAGGTGGCGGGCGCCGGTTCCGAGGAGTTCCTCCAGCACCTCTGTACGAACGACATGGAGATCGACGTCGGTCAGGTCCGTTACACGCTCATGTGCAACGAGGCGGGCGGGGTGCGCGCGGACATCACCGTCACGCGAACGGACGACGACCGGTACCTGATCCTGACGACGGGGCGGGAGGTCGGCCGGAACCACCTCGCGTGGATCAAGGAGCAGGCGCCCGAGGGCGTCTTCGTCCGGGACGTCACCTCGAACCTCGCCGCGTTCGTCCTCACGGGGCCGAACGCCCGGGACGTGCTCTCGGAGGTCACCGACGCGGACCTCTCGAACGAGGGCTTTCGGTACTTCACGAGCCAGGAGCTGTTCGTGAAGAACGTGCCCGTGCGGGCGCTTCGCGTCTCGTACCCCGGCGAGCTCGGTTGGGAGCTCTACACCCCGACCGAGTACGGAGAAACGCTCTGGGGGCACCTCTGGGAGGCGGGTCAGGACCACGACCTGCGGCCGTTCGGCAACGGCGCGCTGAACGCGCTGCGCATCGAGAAGGGCTTCCGGCTCTGGGGCGAGGACCTCCACACCGAGCACGACCCGTACGAGGCGGGCCTCGGCTTCGCGGTCGATCTCGACACGGAGTTCATCGG
This sequence comes from Halalkalicoccus sp. CGA53, assembly GCF_036429475.1. Lineage (GTDB taxonomy): Archaea > Halobacteriota > Halobacteria > Halobacteriales > Halalkalicoccaceae > Natronorarus > Natronorarus salvus. The sequence continues at coordinate 1,237,301 of NZ_CP144125.1, read as the reverse complement.
GAAGGAGGCCGTCGCCGCGGCGAGAGAGGACGACGACAGACGCCACGAGGTCGCGTGTCTCACGCTCGACGACGAGGATTCGGTGGTGTTCGCCCACCGGCCGGTACTGGATAGCGCGGGACGGAATCCCGCGGACAGTGCGGCTCCGCCGCACGATAGCGAGGACGTACTCGGCTACGTCCACAGCGCGGAGTACGGCTACGCCGTGGGTGCCTGCGTCGCTTACGCCTACCTCCCGCCGGAGTACGCGGAGCCGGGTACGCAGGTAGAGATCCTCTACGAGGGCGAGCGGTACGCCGCGACGGTGCGCGAAGAGCCACTGTACGACCCCGAGCGCGAGCGAGTGCTCGCGTAGTCGACCAACGAATACTTTCTTAACACGGGCGGGTGAATGGTGGACGTATGCCATCCGAGGACACGGAGCCGTCGGTACCGTCGGACTACGAGATCGCGAAGTCGGTAGAGCTGGAGCACATCACGGACGTCGTCGAGCCGTTCGGCCTCTCGGGGTCGGACCTCGAACTCTACGGCGATCACAAGGCGAAGCTCACGATGGACGCCGTCGAGCGGCTGAAAGCGGGTGGACGGGGCGACGGGAAGCTCGTGCTCGTGACGGGGATGACGCCCACGCCGATGGGCGAGGGCAAGACAGTGACGACGGTCGGACTGGGACAGGCGTTCAATCGGGTGGGGAGAGAGGCGATGATCGCGATCCGCGAGCCGTCTCTGGGGCCGGTCTTCGGGATCAAGGGCGGGGCCGCCGGCGGCGGCTACTCGCAAGTGCTCCCGATGGAGGACATCAACCTCCACTTCACGGGGGACATCCACGCGCTGACGGCGGCGCACAACCTGATCGCGGCGATGGTCGACGCCCACGTCTCGAAGGGCAACGAGTTAGAGATCGACACGAACGAGATCGTCTGGCCGCGGTCGATCGACATGAACGACCGGGCGCTGCGCGAGACGGTGCTCGGTCTCGGTGGGAGCGCCGGTGGGACGACGAGGGAGGGAGGGTTCGTCCTCACCGCCGCCTCGGAGCTGATGGCGGTGCTCGCGCTCGCCTCCGACCTCTCCGACCTGAAACAGCGCGTCGGCCGGATCGTCGTCGCCTACGACGAGGAGGGCGAGCCGGTGACCGCCGACGACGTCGAGGCGACCGGCGCGGTGACACTCCTGCTCCGGGACGCGCTCAAGCCGAACGTCGTCCAGACGATCGAGGGGACGCCCGCGCTGATCCACGCCGGCCCGTTCGCGAACATCGCCCACGGGACGAACTCGCTGATCGCCGACGAGGTCGCCTTCGGGATGGCCGACTGGCTCGTGACCGAGGCCGGCTTCGGCTCCGACCTCGGCGCGGAGAAGTTCCTCGACGTGGTGAGCCGGTTCGGTGACACGGTACCCGATGCCGTCGTCCTCGTCTGCTCGATCCGGGCGCTCAAGTACCACGGCCAGGAGATGTGGCCGCCGGACATGGACGCGCTCGAAGAGGAGGACGTCGAAGCCGTCGAGAAGGGTCTCGAGAACCTCGACAAACACGCCGACAACCTCGAATCCTACGGCTTACCGGTAGTCGTCGCGATCAACCGCTTCCCCCAGGACACCGACCGCGAGATCGAGACGGTCGTCGAACACTGTGCGGACCGCGGGATCAGGGCGGCGGAGTCGACCGTGTTCGCCGAGGGTGGCGAGGGCGGAACCGACCTCGCGGAGGCGGTCGTCGAAGCCACGGAGGACCACGACGAGGAGTTCGAGTTCCTCTACGACCTCGACGAGTCGATCGAGTCGAAGATCGAGACGATCGCGAGGGAGATCTACGGCGCCGACGGCGTCGAGTTCGAGGGAAGCGCGAGGAAGGACATCGACCGACTGGAGGCGATGGGGATGGACGAGATGCCGATCGTCGTCTCGAAGACGTTCCACTCGCTGAGTGACGACTCGAGCAAGAAAGGCGTCCCCGAGAACTGGACGCTCACGGTGCGCGAGATCTACCCCTCGGCGGGCGCCGGATTCCTCGTCGCGCTCACCGCGGACGTGCTGACGCTGCCGGGGCTGCCCGGTCGGCCCGCCGCCGCGGACATGGACATCGACGACGAGGGGACGATCTCCGGGCTGTTCTGAGAGTGATCGTCGTCGCCAACCGGACCTCGTAGGTCCACACGCCTTCGACGTCCTCCGATCCCTGATCGAGGAACGACGAACTCCGAGGATGATCCCTATGAGCGGGCGGCGTTCGGGTCGCCCGAAGAGGTAACACCTCGGGGGGCGTACCGTTCTCGAGAAACCGTGAGACGGACCACCGTGCGGACGGTCGCGACCGCGGGAGCGGTCCTCGCGCTCCTGGCCGCGCTCGCGATGCTCGCGAGCGGTGAGCTCCTGATCGCCGGGCTCTGTTGTCTGCTCCTGAGTCTGTCGCTTTACGTGCGCGAGACGAAGGGGTAGAGAAGTCAGTCGTCGGTCGGGGCGGCCCCCGGGCTGCGCTCGGGCCGCTCCTGGTCCTGGTACTGTCTGAGCTGTCGCTGGACGTCGTCGCGCTGGAGCAACCGGTGCTCCTTCGCGAGGCCCACCCAGAGCGTGTAACAGATCAACAGCAGGACGACCGCGAACGGGAGCCCGGTGACGATCGACGCGGTCTGGAGCGCGGTGAGCCCGCCGCCGATGAGCAACACGGCGGCGATGAGGCCCTCGAAGACGGCCCAGGAGACCCGCGTCGGGCGCGTCGCGTCGTCCTTGCCGCCCTCGCTGATGCTCCCCAGTACGAGCGAGCCGGAGTCCGAGGAGGTGACGAAGAAGGAGACCACCAGGACGATGGCGACCAGCGAGAGGAGGATCGCGAGCGGCAGCATCGCGAACAGTTCGAACATCGCGACCGCCGCGTCGGCCTGGACCGCCTCGATGATGCTCTGGTCGGTGAACAGCTCGAAGTGGAGCGCGGTGCCGCCGAACGCCGACATCCAGAAGAAGGAGAACAGCGCGGGCAGGAGCAGGACCGCGAGGACGAACTCGCGGATCGTCCGGCCCTTCGAGATACGGGCGATGAACATCCCGACGAACGGCGACCACGCGATCCACCAGCCCCAGTAGAAGATCGTCCAGCCGGCCTGCCAGCCCTCGCTGCCGCCCTCGTAGCTCGCGGTCCAGAACGCGAGCGTGGGCAGCGTCGCGACGTATGCCCCGAGCGTCTGGACGAACGTCTCGAAGATGAACACCGTCGGGCCGACCACGAGGATCGTCGCGAGCAGCGCGAGCATCAGGTAGACGTTGAGCTGGCTCAGCCGCTTGACCCCCTTGTCGAGGCCGGCCCAGACGGAGACGGTGGCCATCGCGGTGATGATCGCGATCAGGATCACCTGGACCGTGGTGCTGACGGGGACCGCCGAGCCGAGGAACTCGCCGGAGACGGCGTTGACCCCGGCGTTTACCTGCTGGGCGCCGAGGCCGAGCGAGGTCGCGAGGCCGAACGCCGTCGCGAAGATCGCGAGGATGTCGATGAGGTGGCCCGGCCAGCCGTAGATCCGCTCGCCCAGCAACGGCCAGAACAGCGACCGGAACGTCAACGGCAGTCCCCGGTTGTAGGCGTAGAAGGCGAGTCCGAGCGCGACGATGCCGTAGATCGCCCACGGGTGGATCCCCCAGTGGAAGAAGGTCGCGACCATCGATGTCTCGGCCGCCGCGGCCGTCTCCGCCTCGCCGTACGGCGGCGCGCTGTAGTGCCAGATCGGCTCGCCGACGCTCCAGAACATCAGCCCGATCCCCATCCCGGCGCTGAACAGCATCGCCAGCCAGGAGAAGTCGCTGAACTCCGTCTCCTGTGTCGGGCCGCCGATCCTGATCGAGCCGTACTTGCCGAGGCCGAAGTAGAGCACCACCGCGATGAAGACGTTCGCACAGAGGATGTAGAACCAGCCGAGGTAGTTCGCGATGGTGTCCTGGATCGACTGGAACGCCGCCCCCGCGGTCTCCTCCCCGACCCCCAGCGTCACAACGACGAACAACAGGATCACCCCGACGGCGACGCCGAAGACCACCGGCTGGACGTCGAAGCCGGCGAACTGGACGTTGTCCTCGCCGGGTTCCCTGTCGGTGTCGGCGTAGAAGACGTCCTGGTGGAAGCCGTCCGCGTCGGCGTCAGACATAGCTCGCCCTCCCGTTCGGTTCCGTTCCTGTCCCACTCCGTTCGTTCGATCGGTGTGTCATGTCCGTTCCCTCCTGTCGTGTCGGATCTCCCCTCGACGCAGCGGTGTCGCCCGCCGTCCGGGAGCCGCCGCGGCCGGTTCCCCCCGCCGAGTACCGCGAACCCCCCGACGATACGAGGGGTCTCCCCAGTCCACACTGGGTGTTAGCACGCACCTCAGTCATGCCATGGTCGGGGTTCACCCCAAATCGTTATAAAGTTTGCTCATCACTTTCATCGGGTCTCGACGCTGTACGGCGGCTTCGGAGGCCGAAACCGGTCTGACTGCCGAGCCGATACGTCTCTGGCGAAAATTTATTAAACGCCGAGGAGAACTGGCGGCCAGGGAGCGTGTCAGCAATGTACAAACGAATCCTGATACCCACCGACGGGGGGCGGAAATCGGAGAAGGCGGCCGACCACGGCATCGAGCTGGCGAAGGCACTCGACGCGTCGATCCACGCGCTCTACGTGATGGATCTCCCGGGCGCGCCGCGGACCCCGTACATCCACGGCGACGAGGAGGAGATGAAACGGGAGTACCGTGCGTACGGGGAGAAGGTCACCGGCGCGGTGCGTGAGAAGGCCGAGGCCGCCGGAGTCACCTGCGACACCGCGATCGTGTCCGGCACCGTCCACGAGGAGATCGTCACCTACGCCGACGACAAGGGGATCGACCTGATCGTGATGGTCGCCGGCTACCGCGGCCGGTTCGGCGGACTGGTCGGGTCGGTCACCGAGAAGGTCGTCCGGTCGTCGAACGTCCCGGTCACCGCCCTCCGGATGGGCGAGGTCAGACGGGAGTGACCGACGGGGGAGACGGGGTTCGGTGAGAGTCGAGTACGGGAGAGGGGATCGGTCGCCGTCACCATTTATATCCGACAGCGCCGTAGGTGTCTCACGGTGACGAACGACACGAGCGAGCGGTCCGACACCGCGCTCGAACGGGTGTTCTACCACACCGAGCGGGTCCCGTTCGTCTACTGGGAGGAGGTCACGGGGGCGAAGGCGACCGTGGCGTCGGTCGGCGTCCTCGCGGTACTCTCGTTCGTCACGGGGCTCTCGAACCTGAGCGAGCCGTCGCTGACGCTCGCCGGGCCGCTGGCGGACGTCGCCGACGCCGAGAGCTACGTCCGGTTCGCGAACGTCCTCTTCGCGTTCGTGCTCGTTCCCGTCCTCGCCGGACTCGGACGTCGAAAGCGGGTCGCGTGGTGGGTCGCGGTCGCCCTCGTGCCCCTTCAGGCGCTCGTCCCGCTCTCGACGGGCCAGACGACCGAGATCCCGCTCCTGGTCGTGCTCGCCGTGACCGTCGTGTTGCTCCTGATCAACCGGGGGGCCTTCGATCGGCGGGTCGAACTCTCCTCGCTCCAGATCGCCTCGCTCTCGTCGATCGTCGGCGTGGTCGCCTACGGCACCGTGGGCTCCTACGCGCTGCGAGAGCAGTTCGAGGGCCTCGAGACCTGGACCGACGCCGTCTACTACGTGATCGTCTCCATCGCGACCGTCGGCTACGGCGACATCGCACCGCTGTCCGCCGAGGCGCGCTGGTTCTCGCTCTCCATCATCCTCCTCGGAACGGGCGCGTTCACGGCGGCGATCGGCGCGCTCGTCATCCCGGCGATCGAATCTCGAATGGCCGCCGCTGTCGGACAAATGACACCATCGGAGCTCACACTGCTCGAGGACCACGTGCTCGTCCTCGGCTACAGCGAAATCACGGAACCGTTGCTCGAAGAACTCGGCGAGGAGACCGACATCGTGGTCGTGACGCCGGATGCGGACGTCGCGTCGGCGCTCGACGGCCGCGGCGTCAACGTCTTGACCGCGGACCCGACGACCGAGGAGGCGCTCGAGGACGCCCGGATCGACGACGCACGCGGCGTCGTCGTCGCGACGCTCGACGACGCACAGGACGTCCTCGCGGTGCTCGCCGCCCGGACGGCGAGCCCGGAGGTACGGATCGTGGCCGCGGCCGTCGGCACCAGTCACGTCGACAAACTCGAACGGGTGGGCGCCGACGACGTGATCAGCCTGATGGGCGTCGGCGGGCGCGTCATCGGACGGTCGGTGCTGTCCGGGACGCCGGCAGCCTCGGTGTTCGACGCCGACGACGACCCCTGAGCCGTCGGTACTGCTATGTGTCCCCGCTGTGAGGAGTTACCATGGGGCTCTACGGCACGAGCCGCGCCGAACGACTGCTCCAGAGGTTACTGATCCCCGTCTTCGTGCTCTCCGGGTCGGTCGTCGTCGCGGGCTTCTTCTTCCCCGAACTCGTGGGATCGGTCGTCACGGGGGTGGGCTGGCTCGTCGTCTCGCTGCTCTTTTTCGGCTCCGGCCTGACGTATCTCGCCGTCTTGCCGACCGCCGTGGACGAAGCGCCCGATCGGTTCGACCCGGGCGCGTTGCTCCTGGTGCGTCGGATCGGCCTCGGCGAGCCGGCTCGAACGTTCCTCTCCCGCCAGGATCCCGTGGTGTTCGGCGTTCCGATCGCGGTGTTCGGGCTCTTCTTCCTCTCACAGCTCCTCGTCCCCGAGACCGCTCTCGGCGCCGTCGAGACCCTCCGCTGGGTCGTCCTCTTCGACCTGGGTCCCCTGTTCGTCGCCACGGCGCTCGTCTCGGTCTGTTTCTGTCTCTGGCTGCTGGTCGGGCCGTGGGGTGGGATCAGACTCGGCGGGCCGGACACCGAGCCGACGTACACCTACCCGGTCTACTTCACGATGGTCTTCACCGCCGGCATCGCCGCGGGCATCGTCGTCTGGGGGCCCGCCGAGGCGCTCTTTCACTACGACCAGCCTCCGCCGCTGGCCGGCGTCGAGCCGCGATCGGAGGGGGCGATCGCCGCGGCGCTCGTCTACGCGCTCTTTCACTGGGGCTTCTCCGCCTGGAGCGCCTACGTCGTCGTCGGGGTTCCGATCGCCTACTACGTCTACGAACGGGGCGCGCCGCTTCGTGTCTCCTCGATCCTGACGCCGTTTCTCGGCGTCGAGAACCTCGACTCCGGCTGGTGCCGGCTCGTCGACCTGCTCGCGGTGCTCGCGACGATCGGCGGAATCGCCACCTCCGTCGCGCTCGTCTCCGGGCAGTTCCTCTCCGGGATCGACCACCAGTGGGCGGTGGGCGTCGACACGCTCGGCTCGCTGCTTTTCGTCGCCGGGCTGATCGCCATCGTCGTCGTCTCGGCACAGAGCGGCGTCCACCGCGGTATCCGGCGGATCGCCGACCTCAATATCGTCCTCTTCGGGCTGTTCGTGGCGCTGCTCGTCGCGGTCGGCCCCCGTTCGTTCGTCACCGAGCGGAGCGTGGACGCCCTCGGGGGCTACGCCGTCGGCTTCGTCCCGATGAGCCTCGCACTGGGCGGGGCCTGGACCGCCGAGTGGACCGTCTGGAACTGGGCGTGGTGGTTCTCGTGGGCGCCGTTCGCGGGGCTCTTCCTCGCCGCGCTCTCGCGCGGGCGACGGATCCGGACGGTCGTGTTCACCGGCTTCGTGGCCACCGCCGCCGCGACGATGGCCTGGGTCCTCCTGATGGGCGCGACCGCCCTCGAGGTCCAGCACACCGGACGTGCGGACGTACTGGGCGCGATCGAGGCGGCGGACGGCTCGGAGGCAGTCGCCGGCTTCCCGGTGTTCGAGGCGCTCGCGCTCGGGGACCTCCTCACCTTCCTCTTCCTCGCGCTCGTCCTGGTCTTCATGGTGAGTTCGGCGGACACCTCGACGCTCGTCGTCTCGGTGCTCGCGACGCGGCGCGAACGCGCGCCGACGACCGGCGCCATCGTCTTCTGGGGGGCGTTCCAGGGTGCGGTCGCGCTCTCGGTGGTGCTGACCGGAAGCGCCGAGGCGCTCCAGGCGGCCGCGGTGCTGACGGGCGGCCCGTTCGCGCTGGTGGCGCTGCTCGCACTGATCGGGGTGATCGGCTCGTTCCGGCGACACGAGGGAGGTCACCAGTCGCTGGTCGGAAAACTCCGTTCGGCCGTCCGCGAGCGGACGGAGGAGTGAGTCGGGGAGGGGGTCAGGGCAGGTCGACCTCGATCCCCTCCTGCAGGCCCGCGGCCTTCACCGTGTTGTAGAGCAGCATCGTGATCGTCATCGGCCCGACGCCGCCGGGGACGGGCGTGATCGCGCTCGCCTTCTCGCTCGCGCTCTCGAACTCGACGTCGCCGACGAGCTCGTAGCCCTTCTCGGTGTCCGCCTCCACGCGGTTGACCCCGACGTCGATCACGACGGTCCCCGGGGAGAGCATCGACCCGTCGATCATGCCGGGAACGCCGACGGCGGCGATCACGAGGTCGGCCTCACGGGTCTTCGCCGCGAGGTCGGCGGTGCGGGAGTGACAGACCGTCACCGTCGCGTTTCCACCGGGGCTCTTCTGGATCAGCAGGTTCGCCATCGGCTTGCCGACGATGTCGGATCGGCCGACGACCACCGCGTCTTTCCCCTCGGTGTCGAAGTCGATCGCCTCCAGCAACTTCTGGACCCCGTGGGGCGTACACGGCTTGAACCGAGCGTTCCCGGCGACCAGCCGACCGACGTTCTCCGGGTGAAAGGCGTCGACGTCCTTCCGGGGGTCGACCCGCGAGAGCACCTCCCCGGTACTGACCTGGTCGGGGACCGGCATCTGGACGAGGATGCCGTGGACTGACGGGTCCTCGTTCAGCTCGTCGATCTTCCCGTACAGCTCCTCCGCCGGGGCGTCGGCGTCGATCTCGTAGTGCGAGCCCTCGATGCCGAGTTCCTCGCAGGCGCGCTGTTTCATGTTCACGTACGTCTCGCTCGCCGGGTCGTCGCTCATCAGCACGGTGGCCAGTCCCGGGGTGACCCCCTCCGAGACGAGCGTGTCGATGCTTCCCTGTAGCTCTCCTCGAATCGTCTCCGCCACCTCGTTGCCGTCGATTGTCTCTGTCATGGCTCTCGTGAGTCTCCGTGGTTCGGTGGCCGAACCTGCGTCGCGGACGTATTTCAATGTGGGTGCCGTGGGTCCGGAGTTCGGCGTCCGCGACCCGACGCGGTCGTGTACGGACGGGGCTCCGCGTTCCCAGCCGGTGAGAACCGGGGCTACCTTTTTCTGGAGGGGTGGTGATCGTTCACACGATCGCAGAGTCATGACACCGATCGACACCCGGGAGAGCGGGGGGAGTGCCGGCAGATGAGCGGTCGGGAGCTCCCGACGCGGGCGGAGACTGTGATCGTCGGGGCAGGGATCGTCGGCAACAGCCTCGCCTACCACCTCGCGGCACAGGGGAGGGAGGGGATCGTGCTGATCGACAAGGGGCCGTTGCCGGATCCGGGCGGCTCGACCGGCCACGCATCGAACTTCATCTTCCCCGGCGAGCACTCGAAGGAGATGGCGCTGCTCACGAAGCACTCGCGCGAGCAGTACGTCGAGGCGGGGACGTTCACCGAGAGCGGCGGCATCGAGGTCGCCCGGACCACCGAACGGATCGACGAGTTCCACCGGCGCGCCCAGTCCGGGACGGCCTGGGGGATCGAGTCGGAGGTGATCCCGACCGAGGAGGTCACAGAGCGCGTCCCGTACATCAACGAAGAGCTCGTGAGAGGCGGGCTCTGGGAGCCGGGGGCGGGGGTCTGTGACCCGCTCCGTTTCGGTGCGATCAAGCGCGAGCAGGCGACCGAGATGGGCGCGCTCACGACGGTCCCGAACACGGAGGTGCTCGACGTCGAGGTCGAGCGAGGCGCGGTGAGCGCCGTCGTCACCGACCGCGGGCGGATCGAGACGGACGAACTCGTGATCGCGGCGGGGCTCTGGAGCCCGAAGCTGGCGACGATGGCCGGGACCGAAATCCCGCTCACGCCCGCGGTCCACCAGCTGATCAGCGTCGGGCCGATCCCGCTGTTCGAGGGGAGCGAGGGCGAGATCGACTACCCGATCGTCCGCGACTCGGACACCCAGATGTACGAGCGCCAGAGCGGCAGCGAGATGGAGATCGGCTCCTACGAGCACCGTCCGATCCTCTGGGACGTCGAGGAGGTCCTCGGGATCGACGAGGCGCCGCTCTCCCCGACGCAGCCGCCGCTGACCCAGGAGGCGTTCGACCCGTCGATGGAACACGCCCTGGAGATCATGCCGGAGGTGCTCGACGATCCCGGCGTCGGCATCCGGCACGCGATCGACGGGCTGCTCTCGGTCACGCCCGACGGCATGCCGCTGGTCGGGCCGCTCCGGGAGGTCGAGGGGCTCTGGTCGGTCGCGGCGATCTGGATCAAGGAGGCGCCGGCGTTCGCGGAGAACGTCGCGCAGTGGATGACCCGGGGCTATCCCGACGTCGACCTCCACGCCTCGAACGTCAACCGGTTCGACGAGTACGGCACCTCCCGCCGGTTCGTGAAGGAGCGTGCCCACGAGGGGTTCCAGAAGATCTACGGCATCGTCCACCCGGCCGAACAGTGGCAGTCCTCGCGGCCGCTCCGACAGAGCGGCTTCGCCGACCGGCAGGCCGACCTCGGCGCGCGCTTCTTCGAGAGCGCCGGCTGGGAGCGCCCGCAGTGGTTCGAGTCGAACGAGGACCTGCTCGAGGTCTACGAACAGGAAATCGAGCCGCTCGGGCGGCCGAACGAGTGGGACGCGCGCTGGTGGTCGCCTATCGTCCTCGGCGAGCACTGCCACCTCCGCGAGTACGTCGGGCTGGTCGGGGACATGGGCTTCACGATCTTCGACGTCGAGGGAAGTGACGCCGTCGACTACCTCGAACGGCTGGCGGTCGCGCGGGTCGACGTCCCGGTCGGGAAGTCGATCTACACGCCGATCCTCGACCACAACGGGGGCTTTCGGTCGGACCTGACGATGGCCCGGCTCGGCGAGGAGCGCTACCGGGTGATCACCGGCGGCGGGATGGGTGGTGCGGACAGACAGTGGTTCGAGAGCAACGTCGGCGCGGACGAGGACGTGCGGCTGATCGAGAGGACCTCGGCGCTCGCGACGCTCGGGCTGTGGGGACCGAAAGCGAGGGACGTGCTCGCCCCGCTCGCAGAGGAGGACGTCTCGAACGAGGCATTCCCCGCGTACACGGCACGGGAGCTCACCGTCGGCGAGGTCGACGTCTGGGCGCTCCGGATCTCCTACGTCGGCGAACTCGGCTGGGAGCTCTACGCGCCGATGGAGAAGGCCGGCCGGCTCTGGGACCTGCTCTGGGAGGCGGACCAGGACCACGACGTTCGGCCGGTCGGCATGGGCGTCTACGGGACGACCGGCCGAATGGAGAAGGGCTACCGGCTCTACGGTCACGAACTCGAACTCGAGTACGACCCGGCCGAGGCCGGTCTCACCTTCCACGGCGTGAAGGAGGCCGACTTCGTCGGCAAGGACGCCTACGCCGAGGCGATCGAGTCGGAGAACGTCGCGACGCTCTGTACGCTCTCGGCCGACGATCACACCTCGGCCGACGGCGAACCCCGGTTCATGCTCGGCGGCGAGCCGATCCTCTCGACGGAGGGGGAGGTGCTCGTGGACAGCGAGGGCAGGCGCTCGTACGTCACGAGCGCGGGGAGCGCCCCCTCGCTCGGGAAACACCTGCTGATGGCCTACCTCCCCCGCGAGGAGGCCGAGGAGGGGAGATCGCTCCAGGTGGAGTACATGGGCGATCGGTACCCGATCACGGTCGAGCGGGTCGGGAACGAGCCGTTGTTCGATCCGGGAAACGAACGGATCTTCCAGTAACGCGACCCGGGGCCTCGGCTCCCGGCGATCCACACGAACACGAACGAAACCATGGAAACCCTAGTCTGTATCAAGCGCGTACCGGATACCGGCGCGAGGATCGTACTGACCGACGACAGGAGCGCGGTCGACGCCACGGGCATCGGCTACACGATCAGCCCGCACGAGGAGTGTGCCGTCGAGGCGGCGATCGCCCTGGCCGACGACCACGGCGGCACCTCGACGGCGCTGACGCTCGGCGCGCCCGAGGCGGAAGAACAGCTCAGGACGGCGGTCGCGATGGGCGTCGACCGGGCGACGCTGCTCGAGACCCACGGGGAGTGGGGACCGATCGCGACGGCAGGGGCGATCGCGGCGGCGGTCCGCGAGCGAGGCGACCCCCCCGACCTGTTGCTGTTCGGGAACGAGTCGGCGGACGCAGGGCACCACCAGGTGCCGATCCGCGTCGCGGCGGTGCTGGACCTGCCCGCGGTCACGGGCGTCAAGGGCCTCGACGTCGAGGGCGAGCGGCTGGTCGCGACGCGCGATGCCCCGGGCGGAGAGGAGGTCTTCGAGGTCGATCTCCCCGCCGTCCTGAGCGTGAAGGAGGGGCTGAACACGCCACGGTACCCCTCCATGCGGAGCCGGATGCAGGCCCGACGGACGGAGATCGACCGGAGCGAGCCCGAGGCGGGTGAGGAGCCCGACGTCGAGACGGTCGAACTCGAGGTGCCCGAGCGGGAGGAGAGCCCCGCCGAGGTGCTCGGCGAGGATGCTTCGGCCGCGAGCGACGTGGTCAGGGTGTTCCGGGAGCTGGAGGTGATCTGAGATGGTGCTCGCGCTCGTCGAAGTCGGAGAGGGTGCGGTCGAGGAGGTCTCGCTCGAGACGCTCACGCTCGCCCGGAGCGTGGCGGAGGCGGAGGGAGAGCCGCTCGAGGCGGTCGCCTTCGCAGACGGGGCGTCGGAGCTCGTCGACGAGCTCGGCGGGTTCGGGGTTTCCGCGCTCCACGTCGTCGACCACGACCTCCTCGACTCGTACGCTCCGGACGCGTGGGCCGAGAGCCTCCGGGAACTGATCGACGACCGGTCGCCCGCCGCGGTGCTCGCCCCGGGAACCGACCGGGGCATGGAGGTGCTCGTGCGGCTCGCAGCGCGTCTCGGGCTCCCGATGGCGGCGAGCTGTACCGCCGTCGAGGTCGGCGACGTCTACGAGGTCAGGCGACAGCGCTGGGGCGGCAGCCTGATCGAACACGCCACCCTCGACGCGCCGACGGCACTGCTGTCCGTCGCTCCCCACGAGGTGGCTGCCGAGCCGGCTCCGGTCGAGGAGACGACCGTCGAGCGGTTCACCCCCGAGCTCGACGAGGGGGACGTCGAGGTGCGCGTCGTCCGACGGAAGGAGTCGGACGCGGAGGGCGTCCCGCTGCCGGAGGCTCGGGTCGTCGTCGGCGGTGGCCGCGGCGTCGGTGGCGCCGAGGGGTTCGATCAGCTCGAGGAGCTCGCGGAGCTGCTCGGCGGGACCGTCGGCGCCTCGCGGGCAGCCGTCAACGAGGGCTGGCGGCCCCACGACGACCAAATCGGCCAGACCGGCGCGAAGATCTCGCCGGAGCTCTACGTCGCGGCAGGCATCAGCGGGGCAGTCCAGCACTGGGTCGGCTGCAAGGGCGCGGACCACGTGCTCGCGATCAACACCGACCCCGAGGCGGCGATCGTCCGGAAGGCCGACTGGGCCGTTCTCGCCGACCTCCACGAAGTCGTCCCGGCGATCGTCGAGGAGCTCCGGGCAGAGAGGGGCGGCTGACGGGATCTCTCGGCGTCGAGGGCCCGGGCTCGTCGCCGATCGTCGTCGATCGGGAGCCTATTCGGAAGAACTATTTACCCGGACTTCGGACCGCAGGTATGGGACGGCTCGAGGGGGTGAGCGCCGAGGAACTCAGGACGGCGCTCGGCGCCGTCGAGGGGAAGAAGCCCGCGATGCGGCTGCTCGCGGCGATCGCGTACAAACACGGCGTCACGCAGACCGAACTCGCCGAGTGGTACGGCGTCGAGCGGAAGACGATCTACAACTGGCTCACCCGGATCGAGGAACGGACGATCGAGCGAGCGGTGGTCGACGAGAAACGACCGGGTCGGCCGCCGAAGCTCGGAGAGGGGGAACGCTCGACGCTCCGGGCGGACCTCCGACGCCCGCCCACGGACGCCGGCTACGAGGAGGGGCGGTGGACCCCGGCCCTGGTGGGGGCACACGTCGAGTCGTGTTTCGGCGTCGAGTACTCCGAATCGAGCTGTCGTCGGCTGCTGAACGAGCTCGGACGGGAGTAACTACTTTCGGTGTCGGAGTCGTCCACCGAAAGCACGAAGCCGGTCGCGGCGGTAGCCGGAAACGTGATCTCGCTCTCTCGGTCCCGGGGCGATCGGAGGACGGTAGAGCGCCTGCTCTCGGAGGCGGGCCTTCCCACCGAGGACCTCGACGGGGGCGTCGAGACGTTCGTCGCCGAGCGCGACGGGGAGGTCGTCGGCTGTGGCGGCCTCGAACGCCGCGGTACGGGCGTGCTCGTTCGATCGGTCGCGGTCGCCCCCGAGGCGAGGGGCGAGGGCAACGGGACGGCGATCTGCCGGGCGCTGTTCGGCGAGGCAGCCCGCGGCGGTGCGGAGGAGCTCTTCCTGCTGACGACCGACGCTGCGGGCTTCTTCGAGCGACTCGGCTTCGAGCGGGTCGACCGCGAGTCGGTCCCGAAGGGGATCGGGGAGACGCGCCAGTTCGCGTCGCTCTGTCCCGAGAGCGCGACGTGTATGCACCGGGGGGTGGACGAGATCGACCGCCTTCGCGGCGACCCGGGGGTCCTGTCCCACCGGGAGCGGATCGACCTCGATCCGGCTGAGTTCGCGGACGTCGACCAGGCGGTCGAGTCGGGCGTCGACCGGTGGGTCGGGGGGCTCGTCCGGTCCTCCGACGGGGCGACCCTCCTGGTGCGAAACGGCTGGAGCGACGGCTGGGTGATCCCCGGCGGGAAGGTCGAGACGGGCGAGTCGCTCCGGGAGGCGGTCGATCGCGAGGTCCGCGAGGAGACCGGCGTCTCGGTGGGGGAGCCAGAGCCGGTCGCGCTCGTCGAGCAGACGTTCACGGACGGCGAGCGCGAGGTGGAGGGCTGGTTCGTCGTCTTCGCCGCGGAGGCGAGAAGCGAGTCGCTCGCGGTCGAGCCAGGTATAGGAGACGAGACGATCCACGAGGTGCGGTGGTTCGACCAGCTCCCCGAGGAGCTCGAACACCGGTCGGTGATCGAACGGGCGCTACCGGCGACCCTGTAGCCCGACCAACACCCCTAAGAACGCCCCCGAAGTCGGGTCCGTATGGAGTACCACGAGGCCGTGGCCTTCCTCTACGACCTGCGTCGGTTCAGGCCGAAGCCGGGGACGGAGTCGACCGCCGACCTGCTCTCCTCGCTCGGCGACCCCCAGGAGGGGCTCACGTTCGTCCAGGTGGCGGGCTCGAACGGGAAGGGGAGCACGGCCCGGATGACCGAGTCGATCCTCCGGGAGGCGGGGCTCAGGACCGGGCTCTACACGTCGCCGCACTTCGAGGACCTCGGCGAGCGGATCACGGTCGACGGCCGGCGGATCACCGAACGCGCGGTCTGCGAGTTCGCGGAGGCGATCCGCCCGCGGGTGATCGAACGCGCCGCCGAGGGGGAGGCGCCCACGTTCTTCGAGGTGGTGACGGCGATGGGGCTCTGGGAGTTCGGCCGCCAGGGGGTCGACGTCGCGGTCCTCGAGGTCGGGATCGGGGGACGACTCGACGCGACGAGCGTTGTCGATCCCGTCGCGAGCGCGGTGACGAACGTCACGCTCGAACACGCGGGGATCATCGGCGACACCGTCGAGGAGATCGCTCGCGACAAGGCTCACGTCGCACCCGAGAAGCGCCCGCTCGTGACCGCGGCGACGGGGGAGGCGCTCTCGGCGGTCGGAGAGCAGGCGGGCGACGTACTCACGGTCGGGGAGTCGGGAACGGATGTCGTCGCGACCTACGGCGGGAAGGTGAACCACACGGAGTCCGAGATATCGCTCTCGGGACCGGGCTTCGAGTGCGAGACGCGGGTGCCGCTACTGGGTGCCTACCAGGCGGAGAACGCGGGCGTCGCCGCCGCGCTCGCGACGCAGGTCGCGGAGGTCGGCGAAGAGGAACTGGCCAGGGGGCTCCGCTCGGCACACTGGCCGGGTCGGTTCGAGGTGGTGGGCAGGGAGCCACTAGCCGTCCTCGACGGGGCACACAACCCGGGTGCCTGTGAGACGCTCTCGGGACTGCTCTCGGAGTTCGAGTTCGACGAGCTCCACCTCGTCGTCGGCGTGATGCACGAGAAGGACCACCGCGGAATGGCCGAGGCGATGCCGACGGCCGACCACGTGATCACCTGCGCGCCCGACGTCGACCGGGGGGAGGATCCGGCGGTGCTCGCGAGCGTCTTCGGGGAGGTCACCGGCGACGTCGAGACGGCACCGTCGGTCGCGGAGGCGATCTCCCGCGCGTTCGACGCCGCGAGCGAGGACGACTGCGTGTTGGTCGCGGGATCGCTGTACGTCGTCGGCGAAGCGCGGGCCACCTGGTCACGTCGCGGGGTCCCGAAACGGGTGGACAGTGTCGGTGAGATGCGTGCGACGGCGACGGACGCTCACGCCCCGATCGACGACCGGACGGCACGGTCAGGCGTTCAGCGGACGGTGAAGGTCAGAGCCGGACGGGCCGTGGCGCAGCGGCTCTCGGAGCTCGTGGCCACCGCCGGCGGGAGCGCCGCCCGGTCGGCGTACGGCGACCGCGAGGGGATCGACCCCGAACTCGTGCTCTCGGGGACGCTCGCGGAGTTCGACCTGCTGCTCAAGCGGGCGAACGAGGATCCCGGGGTGCCGCGAACCGTCGTCGACCGGATCCGTGCGGGCGTCGGCCTCGACGGCAATCGGCCTCGGGCGGTGTCCGACTACCCCTGGGAAGCGGGGACGACGGTGATGGGTATCCTCAACGTCACGCCCGACAGCTTCTACGACGGCGGCCGCTACGAGGCGGTCGAGGACGCGGTCGCGCGGGCGGAGACGATGGTCGCGGCGGGCGCGGGAATCGTCGACGTCGGCGGCGAGAGCACCCGCCCCGGAGCGGAGCCGGTGTCCGTCGAGGAGGAGATCGAACGCGTGGTGCCGGTGATCGAACGACTCTCGGACCTCGACGTGACCGTCTCGGTCGACACGCGGAAGGCCGCCGTCGGGCGGGCGGCGCTGGAGGCGGGCGCCGACGTGCTCAACGACGTGAGCGGGCTCTCCGATCCCGAGATGCGGTTTCTCGCCGCGGAGTTCCGGGTCCCCCTCGTGGTGATGCACAGCATCGACGCACCCGTCGTGAGCGGGAAGGAGACCGAGTACGACGACGTCGTCGAGGACGTACTTCGGGAGCTCGACGAGCGGGTGTTGCTCGCGGAGAAGGCGGGGGTCGACCGCTCGGACGTGATCGTCGATCCGGGCCTCGGCTTCGGAAAGGCCGCCGGGGAGAGTTTCGAGTTGCTCTCGCGGCTCGCGGAGTTCCGGGCGCTTGGCTGTCCGGTCATGGTCGGCCACTCCCGAAAGTCGATGTTCGACACCGTCGCGGACGAGGCGGAGGAACGACTCGCCCCGACGGTGGTGGCGACCGCGCTGGCGGCGGAACGGGGCGCTGACATCGTCCGCGTGCACGACGTGGCGGAGAACGTCGCCGCGATCGGTGTCACCGAGGCTATGGAGGACGGCGATCGCTGACCGCGAGCAGCGAGTGCGATCGGTTTCGGGCTACCTCTGTATCGCAGGGGTTCGAACAGCTGATACTCGAAGAGCTGCGGTAGAACGTACTCGACTCGCGCTACTGCTACTCGTTCCCCTAGCCGATCCCGGGGCGATGCCCCGGCTTCCGACTGATTCGTGGGATCAAAACGTTATTAGTTATATTCGTTCCCACAAGGAGCTCCGAAACAGTTCGACTACGATCAATCTTTTGCTAGCGAACTCCGCTCAAGGTTCGATTCGACGGATCGGTGCACTAGAGATCCGAAAGTACGAATAATAGTAGTTAAAATAATTTGGAACGTCCCGTCGATCTGCTCGAGAACCGAAGGTGCGGTCAAGGGTTCCCGTAACGATGCGAAACTGAGCCACGTGGACTGAGCCGGTGTACAGTCCGGACGTCTCGGAGACGAGGCACGACTGCCAGTCACTCGGGATCGATTGCTCGGATTCGTGTGTCCCTCGTACGACGGGACAGGAAAGGCATCGAGTAGTACCGACGATCGGAGGCGAGAGACGTAGCTGTGACGTCCTTACTGGACGACCGAGTGTCGAAGCGTCCCGACTCCTCCGACCTCGATCTCGACCTCGTCACCGTCCTCCAGAGGACCGACGCCGTCCGGCGTACCCGTGGCGATCACGTCGCCGGGTTCGAGCGTGAGGTACGTCGTGATCTCTTCGATGAGTTCGGGGATGGAGAAGACGAGTTGATCCAACGATCCGTCCTGTCTCACCTCGCCGTTGACGTACGTGCGAACCACGGCGTCGTCCGGTACCTCGTCGGGCGTCGCCATCACCGGTCCCATGGGTGCGGATCCATCGAACGCCTTCCCACGGACCCAGTTCTTCTCCCGACGCTGATCGTCTCGGTTCGAGACGTCGTTCACGCACGTGTAGCCGGCGACGACGTCCATCGCGTCCGCCTCGGAGACGTGACGGCACTGTTCGCCGATCACGACCCCGACTTCTGCCTCGTGATCGACCCGCTCCTTGCCCGCAGGCAACGTTACCGTGTCACCGTGACCCGCGAGCGTGTTCGGCCCCTTCAGGAACAGGAGCGGGCGGTCCGGGACTTCGTTGTCCATCTCTTCTGCGTGTTTGACGTAGTTCCGTCCGATACAGACGATCTTCGACGGCTCGCACGGCGGGAGAACGTCGACGCTCTCGAGGTCGTAGGTCGCGCCTGCCGCCGCTATCTCCCCATCGGTGACGGTGCCGATTCGCGTGCTCCCTGCCCGGTCTTTGAAACGAACTCGTTTCACGGCGTACCGTGCTCACCCCGGGTCAATAGCGTTTGTGATAGAGGTCAACGTTGGCACACTCGTGGTCGACGTCGCACACCGAGTTACTCGACCGCTCGGACGGTGTTCGTCAGGCTGCCCACCTCGTCGATCTCGATCTCGATCGTATCCCCGTCCTCGAGGTCGAGGTCCTGCCAGTGGCCGACGCCCTCCGGCGTCCCGGTCGCGATAAGGTCACCCGGCTGGAGCTCCACGCGCGAGGCGGCGAACGAGACGAGTTCGGGAACGTCTCGAATCATCAGCCCAGTGCTCTCGTCCTGCATCGTCTCGCCGTTGACCCACGACCTGATCCGCAGATCCATCGGATCGGACACCTCGTCTGCGGTAGTTACGAACGGCCCGACCGGTGTGCTCCCCTGGAGGGCCTTGCTGGAGAACCAGTCCAGTCTATCGACGTCGCCGACGCTCATCCGCTGTACGTTGCGGGACGTGATGTCGTTCAGGACGGTGTACCCCGCGACGTAATCGAGCGCCTCCGACTCGGAGACGTTCCAACACGGTGTACCGATCACGACCGCCAGTTCGGCCTCGTAGTCCAGTTCGGTCGTGATCGACGTGTACAGTGGAATGGGTGTCCCATCGCCGATGAGCGACCGATACGGCTTGAGGAACAGAAGCGGTCTCTCGGGGATCGCCATCGATGTCTCCTCGACGTGCGATCGGTAGTTCAGTGCGGCCGCGAAGACCGTGTTCGACTCCGTGGTCGGCGGGAGGTACTCGACATCGCCGAGCGAGTACGTCTCACCACCCAGATCGACGTCCTCTCCCACCGTCACCGCCTCGAGCATCTCGCCGAAGGAACCGTCCTCCCGTGATGCCGTTACCACCGACCCGTCCTCGACGACCCCGAAGCGTACCTCACCGTCGACGCTGAACCTACCCAGTTTCATGTGATTCGGTGGCTAGCACACGCAGGGGTGGTATATAGTTTGCTGCGCGGAGCCGGTCGCCCGGTCGACGGGTCACCCGAAGAGGGTGACGAGGATGCCGCCGACGACGATTATCCCGGCGGCGGCGACGAGCTTCGGGGTGACTCGCTCGACGCCGTGAAGCAACGCCGCCGACACGAGCACGACGATCAGCGGGCTCGTCTGCATGATCGGGACGACGACGCTGACCCGCGAGACCTCGAGGGCCGCGTAGTAGGCCAGCAGGAACCCCGTGCTCGCCAGTCCGGCCGCGACGTACCAGCGGACGTCACCGGTCGGGAGCCCCGATCGGGTGGGGAGCGACCCGCGCCACCCCAGGTAGAGGACAAACACCGCGAGCGCGGAGACGGTCTTGATCGTGAGGCCGACGATGACGGGCGTACCCTCCGCCAGCCCGACGGTCGCGAAGATCGGTTCGAGCCCGAAGAAGAACGCCGCCGCCAGCGGCAGGGCGAGTCCCGTCCACGGGACGCCGTCGCCGGCGATCCGGTCGGCGTTCGAGCCCTCCCACGAGACGAGGGCGATACCGACCACGATCAGGGCGACCCCCGCGAGCTGGAGCCCGGTGACGACCTCGCCGAGGAAGAGCACCGCGAGGACGGTCGCGTGCAGCGGCATCGACGCCTTGATCGGCTCCGCTCGGCTCGCCCCGATGCTCTTGATCCCGGCGTAGAAGAGCGCGCGGCCCAGTATCGTTCCGACGATCCCCGCCGCGACGAAGGCGACCACCGCCACCGGTGTCACGTTCGGGTTCGAGGGCTGAACCACGGCTAGCGGGACGAACACGACGACGTTCACGAGCATCACGACGAGGAGGACGTCGTTCGACCGCCCCCGCCGGGTCGCGAGGCGGATCGTGAGGGCCTGGCCGGCCAGACAGATCGCTGCGACGACCGCCAGGACGACGCCGACGAGAGAGACCATGCTCTCTCGGTTCCGGGAACGGGATTTATACGTTTGGATCGGCCGGGACGACTCGTGGAGACGGGTGGAGACCCATTCAGACACAGCGCCGAGAACCGTATTTCGGGATGACGGCACGGTTCGAGAGGGATCTACGGCCCCGCCGTAGGGGAGAGGCGCCTCGCGGGAGAACGTGCTGTGTGGTATAGCCCCACTCGCTCCGGAAAACGGACAGTGAGCCCGATCCATTACAGGCATATCGATGTAAGGCGATTGCAGCTGACCGGGAGGGAATCCCGATTTACGGGATGCCCGACGTGGCGGTGGAACTACACGGTCCATCGTTACGGTTTTTGGCTTCGATCGGAGTGGTGTGGGGCTACTTCGATCCCAAATCACGGGATGGTTAAATTGATCTGGTCAGGGAGTGGTGTAATAACAAAGGAGAGATCGCAATGAACTATCGAGTTCGCTCGAAAGGGAACTGGAAACCGAGTATACGGGATATTTATGTTCACGCAGGGAAATCTGCCGAGCAATGGCAAGCGATACCATATCTCGGGTGAAAACGACCGAGACGTCGTTCGAGATCGTGAACGCACTGCTACGCAGCGACGGTGCGCGTATCGACGAACTCGCCGAGCGACTCGACCTCACGTCGAGCACGATCCACCGCCACCTCAGCACGTTACGCGAGTACGGCTACGTCGCGAGGGATGGAGACGTGTACCGAGTGGGATTCCAGTTCCTGACGATCGGGGGACAGCTCAGGCGGCAGCTGCCGGCGTACTCCAGCATCAAGCGGAAGGTGGACCACCTCGCTGAGCAGACCGACGAGCGGGCACAGTTCATCGTCGAGGAGAACGGCGAACGGGTGTACGTATACACCTCGACCGGGGAGAATTCGGTCTACACCGGTGCCGCTACGGGGGGTCGCGCCCCGATTCACTCGAGTGCGGCGGGAAAGGCGATACTCGCTACCCTTCCGCCGTACCGACGGAGGCGGCTCGTCGACTCGTTGCCGCTCGAGAGGACCGGTCCGAACACGATCACGGACCGCGACCGACTCCGGGAGGAGTTGCGGGAGATCCGCGCTCGCGGGTACGCGTTCAATCTCGAGGAGTCGACGGCCGGCGTCAACGCGATGGGTGCGGCGATACATCGACCGGACGGGACGGTGATCGGCGCGTTGAGCGTCTCCGGCCCCGCGACCCGATTGAAGGACGAACCGTTCGAAGAGCAGCTACCGGATCTCGTTCTCGCCGCGACGAACGAGATCGAACTTCAGATCAAGTACTCGGTGGCCTGAGGGTGACGACGTACGTGCCACAGTCGTCGGACGAACGATCGGTACGATGGATTCGCTATACCGTATACGGTCAGCGAGAATTCCCGCGAAGGAATGAGGTACATTTATCACTACCCTCCGTATGCATTCCACTGGCATGGGAGACAATACCAGCCAGATTAGGTTGAGCCCCGTACAGCGTCGTCGGTTCCTGAAGAGTGTTGGAGCGACATCAGGTGTCCTCGCGATGGCAGGTTGTTTCGGAGAGGACGACGACCTCGTGGATAACGGCGACGACGCCAACGGCGACGACGGCGACGACGGTACGCAGGAGGAGGTGGTCGGGGACGACGAGGACGTCGACACCGACGACATCGATCCCGACGAGTGGCCCGACCTCGAAGGACAGGAGGTCCACATCCTCACACAGGAGTCGAGCGAACCGTATCAGGAGTACTGGCAGTGGCTCGCCGCACGGTTCAACCAGGCGACGGGCGCGTACGTCCGGATGGAGTACACCGGGTTCGGCGTGGGACTCCAGGAGCGGATCGCACAGTTGATCCAGGGCGGTGACCCGCCCGAGCTATCACACCTCGGACACCCTGGAGTCGCCACCTACGGTCACCTCGGTCTGCTGGCCGATCACACCGAAGCAGTCGAGTACTGGGAGGACAGGTGGGGGGAGATCCCGGAGGGTTCGCGGTACCTCCAGGACGGCGTTGACCAGTTCCTCCCGATCCTCACCAACGTCCACACGCTCTGGTACCGGGACGATGTCTTCGACGAGGTGCCCGACACGTGGGAGAAACACCTGGCGATGGCCGAGGAGAACGACGAGGGAGAGGGCGGCATCAGAGGCACCGCCCTGATGATGTCCCCCGAGGAGAACACGCCACAGATCGGGATCTACAGCGCCGGCTGGTCGAACGGCGTCCAGTTCTTCGATCGGGAGGGCGGAGACGGCGAGGTGATCCCCGTCTTCCACGACGACTACCTCGACGAGACGGTCGAGACGCTCGAGTACTACAGGGAGCTCTACCAGTACTCCGACGACCTCCTCGACCTGAGTGGCGGGGACTACATCCAGCTGGTCGGGAACGAGCGGGCCTACGCGAACGCGTGGGTCGGTTCCCGGCCGAAGTTCTACGGTGAGGACCAAGAGTTCGGCGGTGACATCCGCCCGTGCCCGTTCCCAACACGTGAGGAGGGGAACCTCACACCCTGGGGTCACAACCAGGGATACACGGCGTTCGAAGAGTCGGATACCGAGGCAGCGATGGAGTTCCTCAAGTTCTGGGCCGAGCCAGAGAACCTCATCGGCGGCCCGCATGCCGGGTTCTACTTCGCCGATCCGATCCACAACGCACCGGTCATCGAGGAGATCAGAGACCACGAACTCTACCAGGAACAGTTGGACCAACTGCCCGACTACTGGAACGTTCCGGAGGACCTGAACTTCGACTGGATCGAGTACGGCACGGAGCTTCCGGCGGAGACCGAACCTCCGAACGAACACGTCGGACTGATCTACGACAGTCTGGAGATGACCGAACTGCTCCGCGACGTCTGCGTCAGGGAGGAGGATCCCGAGGAAGCCTGCCAGAACAGAGCGGAGAACATCCGTCAGATCATAGAGTCGGCCTGACTGCCCGCTCTCTACCGTTATGACTTCAACGCCACAATGAGTTACGTACCAATACCGAAGAAGTATCGATCCGATCTGAGAGAGACCAGAGACGACATCTACGACGTCCTCTCGCGTCGTCGTATCCTGGCGATTCTCACGGTCTTCCCGGCGCTGCTCCTCTTCAGTTTGATAAACGTCTTCCCGATCCTCTGGTCGATCTACGCGGGGTTTTTCAGTATCAACATCTTCAGCCCCGAGTGGAACTGGATCGGGCTCGGAAACTACCGAAACCTCCTGGTGGACGATACGTTTCACGTCTCGTTGCTCCGTTCGACCACGTTCGCGGTCGGCACCGTCACCTTCCAGCTGACGGTGGGGATACTGATCGCGGTGCTGATCTCGCGGACGTTTCGGTTCAACAAGTTCGCGACGGCCGTCGTTATGCTGCCCTACCTCATCCCGACGGCGATCGTCGCGTTCATGTTCCACTGGATCATGAACTCGACGTACGGGGTGTTCAACTGGATCCTGATCTACCTCGGCGTGATCGAGAGTAGCATCGCGTGGTTCGGCGAACCCACGTTCGCGATGCTCGCGGTGATCGGGGTCAACAGCTGGAAGTACACCGCGTTCGTCGCGATCATGTGTCTCGCTCGGCTGCAGAGCATCCCGAACAGCCACTACGAGGCTGCGACGGTCAGCGGGGCCGGCGCCTGGAGGAAGTTCTGGGACATCACGCTTCCGAACCTCAAGGGCGTCATCTTCATCGTGTTGCTCCTGCGCGGGGTCTGGATGTTCCTCCACTTCGACAGCGTGTGGATCCTGACCCGCGGCGGTCCCGGCGACTCGACGATGCTGTCGCCGGTCTACGCGTACGAACGTGCTTTCCTCGGCCACCAGCTGGGTGAGGCAGCGGCGATAGCGACGGTGTTGTTCGGCATCCTCTTCGTGAGTGCAATCATCTACTTCCTGGTTCTCGAACCGGAACAGGAGGTGCGAGTCGAATGAGTGAGAGAGACGATCAGAACCCGATCTACGAGACACGATGGGACAGACTCCCCCTGTGGGGTAGCCTCACGTACGCCCAGCAGGGATGGATCAAGAACACGACCGCGAACGCGTTCGTCGCGCTCTGGGTCGTCGTCATCCTCCTCCCGATCATCTGGATGTTCAACTCGACGATCCGGGTTCAGCGCACGCTACAGACCGCGTACCCGACGATTATCTCGCTCAACCCTGCGGATTACGGACTCGGGAACCTCCACTTCGTCCTCTTCTACTCGTCGTTCCCGCGGTACATGTTGAACAGCCTGATAGTCACGGCGGGTGTCGTCGTCCTGACCACGGTCGCCGCGACGCTGGGGGGCTATGGACTGGCCCGGATCCAGATGCGGTTCAAGAAGACGTTCGCCAGGGGCGTGCTGTTCGGCTACATGTTCCCCGCCATCCTCCTCGCGATACCGATGTTCATCTTCTGGCGGGAACTCGGCATCCTCAACACGTACATCGGGCTAATACTGGCTCACACTGCGCTCTCGTTGCCGTTCTCCCTCTGGTTGATGTGGAAGTTCTTCCAGACCGTCCCGTACTCGCTGGAGGAGTCCGCACAGATGGCGGGAGCGAGCAGGTTCCGGTCGATGGTCGACATCGCGCTCCCGATCGCGAAGCCCGGGATCATCGCCGTCGGAATCTTCGCCTTCGCTATCTCCTGGAACCAGTATACGATTCCGAAAGTGATCATGACCGAACAGAGCATGCGTGTCCTCACCATCGGCCTTGAGGACTTCCTCGTCCAGGACGACACGCTGTACGGCCCGCTGATGACGGCGAGTTTCATCACGGTGATCCCGGCGTTCGTCTTCGTCTTCGCGCTGCAGAAGTACCTCATGCGAGGGTTCAGGGTGGGTGGATGATGTCGGTCGACGTCGGATCCGAACGGTCGCCGGTCGGCGAGCGCGCTCGCCGGGGTGCGAACAGCGAAAACGATATGGAACGATACCGGAGTACGTGATAACATGGAACCAGAAATCCAGGTCGAATCTCTCACGAAGGAGTTCAGTGTCCCCAGCGGTGTCGAGGTCGCGGTCGACGGCATCTCGATAGATATCGAGAAGGGGGAGTTCCTCACGCTCGTCGGCCCGTCCGGGTGCGGAAAGACGACGACGCTGCGGTGTATCGCCGGGCTAGAGACGCCGACGAGCGGGACCATCCGAACGAACGGCACGGATCTGACGGACGTCCCCGCGAACAAGCGAAACCTCGCGATGATGTTCCAGAACATCGCGCTCTACCCGCACATGACCATCATCGACAACATCTCGTATCCGCTCAAGGTGCGAAACGTCCCCAAGGAGGAGCGATACGAGGAGGCGCGAGAGGCCGCCGAGATAATGCAGATTCCGGAGCTACTGGACAAGTACCCGGGAGAGCTGAGCGGTGGACAGCGACAGCGAGCAGCGCTCGCCCGGACGCTGGTACAGGATCCGATCGCGTTCTTGATGGACGAGCCGCTCAGTGACCTCGACGCCAAGCTCAAAGTGGAGATCCGAAAGGAGATCCAGCGCGTCCACAGACGCCTCGGGAAGTCGACGGTCTACGTCACGCACGACCAAGAGGAAGCGATGACGATGAGCGACCGTATCGCCGTGATGAACGACGGCGGCATCGAGCAGATCGGGACCCGAAACGACCTCTACAACTATCCGGACAACATGTTCGTCGCGAGCTTCATCGGGAATCCGAGTATCAACTTCCTGCGTGGGACGGTGAAGACGCTGAACGAGAACAGCGGTATCGTCGAGGTCCACGGACGAGAGTTCCGATTCGACGTCGACGTCTTCCGGGACGATCCGTCGAGCCCAGACGTGTACGTCGGGTTTCGCCCGATTAGCGTCTCGCTGTCCCGGGGAGAGGACGACGGTCACTTCGAGGGCGAACTCATCCTCTTAGAGCCCGTCGACGAGCGTGCGTTGGCGACCGTAGAGGGTCCCGAGGGTGAGCTCAGGGCACACGTCCCGTCCGATCAACCGCTGGAAGAGGACGAGGTGGTACAGATCCACGTCGAAGAGAGCGGGCTCTACCTCTACGACACGGAGACCGAGGAGCTCCTGGCGAAAGCGAAGTAACCCCGTCCGGAGCGGCTCGTCGCGTCACCGGTTCGGTGGGTGGCGAAACGACCGCGCTACCACTTCGGTGCGTACTCCGGGTCGTACTGCCGCTCCTCGTGGAGGATGTCGTCGATTTTCCGTAGCTCGTCGTCGGTGAGTTCCACCTCCAACGACCCCCAGTTCTCCCGGATGTGATCCGTTCCGGTCGCTTTCGGTATCGCGGCGACCCCCTTCCGTCGGAGCCACGCGAGGCTCACCTGTGCCACGCCCACGTCGCGCTCTTCCGCTATCTCCAGGAGCTCCGGGACCTCGAACATACGACCGTTTCCGAGGGGAGCGTACGCGACCACCGAGATATCGTGGGTGTCACAGTAGCTCCGGAGCTCCGCCTGTGGCAAGAGGGGGTGGAGTTCTACTTGGAGTGCGGATATCGGCACGTCGGAAACGGATCTCGCTTCCTCCAGCAGGACCGGGGTCATGTTGCAGACGCCGAGCTGTCGGACCGTTCCCTCCTCGTAGAGGCTGGTACACGCCGCGAACGTCTCCTCGGCGTCGTAGCCGTCGCCCGGCCAGTGAACGCCGTAGAAGAGATCGACGTACTCGACACCTAACCGTTCCAGACACGAGTGGGCAGCGTCGACTATACTCGCGGCGTCATAGCCATCGGCGAACTTCGGGTGGAGGACCTTCGTCGCGAGGAAGACCTCCTCTCGAGGAACGTCAGACGTCGCGAGTGCGTCCCCGACTGCTTCCTCGTTGCGATACGCTTCCGCGGTGTCGATGTGCCGGTAGCCGACATCGAGCGCCGTGAGAACGCTCCCCTTGCATCGTTCGTACTCGGTGTTCCGGTACGTCCCGAGGCCGAGAGCTGGCACGGATGGGTTGGTCCTCATAGTCCTTCGTAACTCGGGCAGACGGTACAAGAACGTATCGCTCCGTGGTACCACGACTCTTGCCTGCTCGCAACCGACCCAGACGATCTATCGAAGAGGGGCACCGCGTCCGGGGGAGCCTCCCGTCGACCGGCGGTGTACGCCTCCGGGTATAGAAGAGTCAGACAGGTCAGTAGCCAAACACTGTAGGCACTCTTTAAGGGTGGGTATCGAAGTGGACTTACTTCAATGTTCCCACGTGGAGCGATCGACCGGGGGGATTCGCTCGGTCACGAAGGCGAGTGCGAATGCCTGGGGCGCTCGCTCGTCCGTATTCGACCGTTAGAAACGCTCCGTTCTCGCGGGAACGTAAACGGTCGTGGCAGAAACTGCCGAGAAGCGGCAGTCCCGGCGCATACCGCTCCCGTCGAAACGCACGATATGCTGGCGAGCCAACGGGAACGCGCATGACCGACTACGACGACGACGTGCTCGTGGACGCGGACTGGGTCGAAGACCACCTGGAGGAGTTCCAGTCGGAGGACCCCGAATACAGGTTACTGGAGGTGAACAACCCGACGGTGACCGCCGACTCGGAGTACACCCCCTACGAGGCGGGACACGTCCCCGGCGCGGTGTTTCTCGACTGGGAGGAGGACCTCACCGACCGGACGACCCGCGACATCCTCTCGAAGGAGGCGTTCGAGGAGGTCGTCGGCGAGGCGGGGATCACCGAGGATTCGACCGTCGTCTTCTACGGCGGCGGGCGCATCCCGAACTGGTTCGCGGTGTTCGCTTACTGGCAGTTCAAGTACTACGGGCACGCCGACGCCCGCGTGCTCGACGGCGGAAAGGAGTACTGGGTCGCAAACGACTACCCGCTGACCGAGGAGGTCCCGGAGTTCGACGCACAGGAGTACCACGCGAGGGGACCGTTCGAGTCGATCCGCGCCTACAGGGACGACGTCGAGACGGCGATCGACAGCGGTCTTCCACTGGTCGACGTCCGCTCGCCCGAGGAGTTCACCGGCGAACTGCTCGCGCCGGAAGGACTACAGGAGACCGCCCAGCGCGCGGGTCACATCCCCGGTGCGCAGAACGTGCCCGTCCCGACGATCCTGAACGACGACGGCACGTTCAAAGGTCCGGACGAACTGCGCGAGCTCTACGCCGAGAAGGGGGTCGACGGCGAGGAGTCGACGATCGCCTACTGCCGCGTCGGCGAGCGCTCGTCGATCGAGTGGTTCGCGCTGCACGAACTGCTCGGCTTCCCGGACGTGCGCAACTACGACGGCTCGTGGACCGAGTGGGGGAGCATGATCCGCACGCCGATCGAGACGGGTGAGGGGAGCTAGGAACCTTCGATCGTTTCCCGATACGTGACCAGAAGCCGGCCGAGGACCCGATCGGCGTCGAACGCCTCGAACCCCTCCGAGCTGGTAGCGTACGGCAGCGCGAGCGCCTCGTCGAGTGCCCCCACCAGTTCGGACGGATCGGTGATCGGGAAGCCTCGCTCGCGGCGCTCGACGAGTTCGTGGGCGGCGGAGTCTGCCCGGTACTCGGCGATCCCTGCACAGCCGCAGACGAGCGCACACAGGAGTTCGTGGGCGAACGAGGAGGTTTCCTCGGCCTCGACGAACACCCGCGCTCCGCGGTAGCGTGCGATCCGTTCGGTGGTCGGAACGTCGCCGAGAAACGAGACGCGGTCGGAGAGTCCGAGGTCCCTCACCTGGCGTTCGAGACGCTCTCGATGGGGGCCGTCGCCGAGCACAGCCGCGGAGCACGCGTCGTCCCGTTCGCGGAGCGCGAGCAACAGCGACTCGACGTCGGCGTTCCCGTCGAGATAGGCAGTCGTTACGACGTCGAACGCACCGACTGAATCGACCTCGTCGATCCGATCGCGTTCGACGAATCCGGGGAGGATCCGCAGTCGGTCGACGGCGCTCCCCCGTTCGCGCGCGCGGGTGTGAACGTAGCTCGACGGGACGAGGATCGGCGCCGACGGGAAGGTTCTGGGGGAGAGACGCCCCTCGCCTGGCTGCCCGGACCAGTCGAGGACGACCGGCGTGCGCGAGAGCGAGGCGGCGAGCGCTATCGCGAGCGGGTGCCAGCCGGGCGCGATCCCGGCGTGGATCACCTCCGGATCGACGCGCCGGATGAGGGACGGAAGCGAAGCGAGCACCCGCTCCGAAGACGGCTCCCCCGCGACGGAGCGGTAGGTAACGCCGTCGCTCTCGTGCGCCGGAGGTGGGTCCTCCCCTCCCGATCCCCAGAACCGCGAGCAGCAGACGGTCACGTCGTGGTCGCGTGCGGCGAGCGCGCGTGCGAAGCGGTCGAGACGACGCGCCCCCTCCGATCGAAGCTCTCGGGGGCTCTCGACCGTGACGAACGCGACGCGCATACGCGGGCGAGACCGTGGGCCGGTAAATGCTTTTTTGCAGTCTTCCGCGAGCCGAAGCGTTTAGCCGACGGACGCGAACCCTGAGTCATGTCCTTCGGCATCGACCGGTATCTCAACGTCAGAAGCGCCTACGGCGCCTCGCTCTCCGCGCACGGCCTCGCCTTCCTGATGGACACCACGGGCGTCCCACAGGTCTGGACGCTCGATTCCCCCGGCAGGTGGCCCGAACAGCGCACGTTCTCCGACGAACGGGTCACGTTCGTCACCTGGTCACCGGAGAGACCCGAACTCGCCTTCGGGATGGACGACGGCGGTAACGAGCGCGCACAGCTCTTCCGGCTCGACACAGAGACGGGCGAGATCCACCCGCTCACCGGGGTGCCGGAAGCGAAACACCGCTGGGGCGGCTGGAGTCCCGACGGCGAGCGGATCGCGTTCGCCTCGAACCGCCGGGACGAATCGGTCTTCGACGTCTACGTCCAGGGACGGGAGGAACGCGGCGACGAGGCGGAGCTGGTCGCCGAGGGCGACGGCTGGCTCTCGCTCGTGGGCTGGAGCCCCGACGGAACCCGTCTGCTCGTCCACGAGGCACACGCGAGCTTCGACCACGACCTCCACGTCCTCGATCTCGGTACCGGAGAGATGGCCCACCTCACCCCGCACGAGGGCGCCATCCGCTACTCCGGCCCGGAGTGGGGCCCCGACGGCGAGGCGATCTACCTCGTCACCGACGAGGGCGAGGACACGCTCTACCTCGCACGCCTCGGTCTCGACGGCGAACTCACCGTGGTCGAATCGGGCGGCGAGTGGAACGTCGGTGGCGTCGCACTCGACGAGGAGTCGGGGACCGTCGCCTACTCGCGGAACGTCGACGGCTACACCGACCTCACGGTGGGGAAACTCGTCGGGGAGACCGAGATCGAGGAGTTCCCGGCGCCGGAGGTCGGGAAGGGAATCGCGGGCGGTGTGAGCTTCGACGACGGCGGCGAGCGGTTCTCGATCACGGTGACGGGCACGAGCACGAACCCGAACGTCTTCGTCGTCGACGCGGAGTCCGGCAGCGCAGAGCGCTGGACCCGCGCGCCGACCGCGGGTATCCCCGACGGGAGCTTCGTCGACGCCGACCTCGTCCGCTTCGAGAGCTTCGACGGGCTCTCGGTGCCGGCCTTCTTCTCGCTCCCGGAGAGCGCGACCGAGGGCGAGACACCCGTGATCGTCGACATCCACGGCGGGCCGGAGAGCCAGCGCCGCCCCTCCTTTTCGAGCGTCAAACAGTACTTCCTGCACCGGGGGTACGCCTACTTCGAGCCGAACGTCCGCGGTTCCTCAGGGTATGGCCGGGAGTACACCCACCTCGACGACGTCGAGAAGCGGATGGACTCGGTCGCCGATATTCGAGCAGGTGTCGAGTGGCTCCACGATCACGCCGCGGTCGATCCCGACCGGATCGCCGTCATGGGCGGGTCCTACGGCGGGTTCATGGTACTCGCGTCGATGACCGAGTACCCCGACCTCTGGGCCGCGGGCGTCGACATCGTCGGCATCGCGAACTTCGTCACGTTCCTCGAGAACACCGGCGACTGGCGCAGGGAGCTACGAGAGGCAGAGTACGGCTCGCTCGAAGACGACCGGGAGTTTCTGGAGGAGATCAGCCCGATCAATCGAATCGAATCGATCGCCGCGCCGCTGTTCGTCCTCCACGGCGCGAACGATCCGAGGGTCCCGGTCGGCGAGGCCGAACAGATCGCCGAGGAGGCGGCGAAACACGTCCCGGTCCGGAAATTGATCTTCGAGGACGAGGGCCACGGCTTCACCAAGCTAGAGAACCGGATCGAGGCGTACTCGGCGATCGCCGAGTTCCTCGACGAGCACGTCTGAGACGGACGTACCGGACGGGCGCCCCCGGGATCGGCCCCGATCAGCCGAGGAGTTCGGAGAGCGAGAGGGCGCTCACGAGCAGCCCGGCGACGACCAGCAGCGGCGCCCGTCGACCGTACGTCTCCGCCAGCGACGCGGGGTCCGAATCGGAGACGACGAACCGACCGGTCGATTCGTCGGTCGTGACGACGAGGCGGTCGCGAAAGGCACCCTCGCCGTCCTCGCACTCCTCGACGCCGCCGAAGACGTAGACCTCGCTGTCGACCGGCAACACCCACTGAGTGTACCTGCGTGGGGCGTTCGATATCGACCCGAGTAGTCCACCGCCGGCCGGCTCGACGGGAGAGTCGTGACGGAGGAACCGGAGGACAGCTTCGGGCTCGCTCTCGTAGCTCCGGACGGTCACCCTGGACCGGTTCTCGGCGGAGATCTCGACCGTCGTCCAGTGGTCGGCCGCGATGAGCACCCGTCCGGTGTCGTCCTCCAGGTAGAACGGCGCCACCTTCGTCCCGTCGTCGATCCTCCGCCACTCCCGCTCGCCCTTCCCGTTCCGTCGGTACTCTTCGATCCGGTACCTCGCATAGAGACACCGACCGTCGGTGAACGGTCGGTCGAAGGCCGTCGCCGCCTCGCGAGCGGTGCCGTGGAGTTCGACCCGGCCGAGCGCCATCGAGTGGACCGTGGCGGTCGGCGTGTCCCGGATCAGCCGTCCGGCCCGGTAGGCGTCGAACCCGCGGTGGATCAGGAACAGACCCAGCGCGAAGAGGGCCGCCGACACCACGACGTCCTCGATCACGACCGCGACGATCGGGCCGAACGACGGCCACACGTCAGGTCACGCTCCGTCGAGCCGCGGCGGTCAGACGAGGGCCACGAGGGGTCGCCATCACTCGGAGATTCGGGCCTCGAACCGCGCGCCGACGTCGACGTCCCGAAGCTCCGCCTCGCTCGCGGCGAAGAGCTCGCGGGGTGCGAACTCGAACAGCCGTGCGAGGACGAGGTAAGGGAACTGCTGGATGCGGGTGTTGTACCGGGTGACCGCCTCGTTGTAGAACTCCCGACGGCCGGCGATCTGGGACTCGAGATCGGAGATCCGGTGCTGGAACTGGAGCATGTTCGTCTGCGAGCGGAGTTCGGGGTACGCCTCGACGCGCGCGCGGAACAGCGCCAGCGCGTTCCGGATCGCCTGATCGGCGGCGGCCTCCTCGCCGGGCGTCGACGCCCGTTCGGCCCGTTCGCGCGCCTCCGTCAGCGTGACGAGCACGTCCCGCTCGTGTACCATCACCTTCGAGGCCGCGTCGATGAGCTTCGAGAGTTCGGACTGGCGCTGTCTGAGCAGGACGTCGATGTTTCGTTTCGACTGATCGACCCGGCGGATCAGTTCGATCAGCTGGTTGTAGACGCTGACGACGTACGCGACGAGCAGCACCAGCAGGACCACCACCACGAACCCGACGACGACCTCGAGGATCATACTCACATACGGAAGCTGACGTAAGTATCTAAACACTTCCGGTGCCCGACTCGCGTCGCGTGGGGCCGGTTCGAACCGACGCCCCGCAGACGGACCCCGCCAGGGAGACGATTACCGGTGTACGGGTTCGGTCGCCCTCGTCAGGAGAGGTAGTTCGCCAGATCGGTCGAGGAGACCATCCCGACGAGGTCGTCGTCGAAGTCGGTGACCGGCAGGTGTCTGATGCCGAAACTCGTCATCATCGCGGCGACCTCCTCCAGGAAGAGGCTCTCGGGCACCGTCTCGACCGACTCCGTCATGACGTCCGACACCTGAAGGTCGGCGGGGTCCTTGCCCGCTGCGACCGCGTCGAGGACGTCCGTACTGGTGACGATCGAGGGGGGGTCGGTCCGGACGACCAGCGCGTTGATCTCCCGGTCGCGCATCCGCTGGACCGCCTCCCGCACCGTCGCCGTCCGCGAGATCGTCTCCAGCGGGGACGACATCACCTCCTCGACGCGTGTTCCGTCGTTTCTGCCCATGCCCGTGGGACGAATCCCACGGTATTGGTCGTTTCGACGCCTCGGAGAGAGGACGGTCGTCCCGGACCGGCGATCGCCCGTGTGCGCTCGCGGTCACGCCCGTCCATATCAGTACTGCGGCTCCGCGAGTTCGACGAGGTTTCCGTCCGGGTCGCGGACGTAGACCGAGCGGAGCGGCCCGTGCGTGCCGACCTTCTCCGCCGGACCGTGGATCACCTCGATCCCTACCTCGTCGAGGTGGACCCGGACCTCCTCGATCGGCGTGGAGACGAGCACGCAAAAGTCCCCCGATCCCGGCACCGGCTCGTCGGCGTGCGGGTCGTACTCGTCGCCCGCGACGTGGAGATTCACCTTCTGCTCGCCGATGCGGAGCGCGACTCGCCCGTCGAACTCGACCCGTTCGGCGCCGACTGCCCGCTCGTAGAACGCACACGTCCGCTCGGGATCCGCGACCGTCAGCACGAGGTGATCGATCCCCTGAGGGTTCATGCGCCCGGGAGGGACCCCCGAATCAAAACCGTGTGCGAACGGCGGGTTTTTGCCGGCGTCCTCCGATCGACCGGCATGGGGATCGCCGATGCGTCCCGTCGACGGGTCCGGGCCGAACTCGACCGGCTGGAGGGGGAGTACGGCTCGTTCACGGTGAGGGAGAAGGAGATCGAGCGCGACGCGGACGCCTACGGCTGGATCGAAGCGCGTCACGAGGGCGCCACGCTCGGGGGTGCGGGCGCGTGGGTGCGAAACGGGACGGGCGAGGCGCTGCTCGTCCAGCACGGGCCGGGGGGACCGTGGTCCGAACCCGGCGGCAAACACGAAGCATGGGAGTCACTGGAGGGGACCGCGCTCCGCGAGACCCGCGAGGAGACCGGCGTCGAGGTCGACCTCCGGGGGATGGTGAGCGCGACCGTGACGATCCACCGCCACGGCGACGAACCGCCGATCAGCCGGCTGGTCGCGGTCTTCGACGCGCGATACCGCTCGGGAACGCCACGGCCGGAGCCGGGTGAGATCCACGCCGTCCGGTGGTGGGATCGCCACCCCGACGAGCTCCGCTATCCGGAGATCGAGCGATACCCGATCGGTCGACGGGACGAGGACTCGGAGTAGACCGGGGGAGGCGGACGCGCGACCGGCCAGCGGCAGGTCGAAGCGCCTACCCCTCTCCACGTCGAGTGTCGACCGATGGAAGGGATCCGCGGCTGGCTCTCGGCGCTGAAGACGGCCGCCGCCGTCGGACGGAAACATCAGATCACCGTCACGGCCGCGGGGCTCGCCTTCTACGCCTTCAACTCGCTGATCCCCCTCCTCTTGCTCCTCACGATCGCGATATCGATCGCCTACGGCCCCGAGACGTCGGCGAACGCGCTCGAATCCGTGACGGGACTCCACGCCGCCGAGACCGAGGCCGTGATCGAGGAGGTCGGCGGCGAGGGTTCGGGACGCACACGGGCGGGGTTGATCGCCGCCGGGATCTTCCTCTACAGCACGGCGACGATGTTCCAGGCGGTGAATATGACGTTCAGCGCGGTCTACGGCACCCGGAGGACGCGCACGGTCCTCAGGAAGGCGACCGACACGCTGTTGATCTTCGTCACCGTGGCGCTCGCGGTCGCCGTCCTCGGCGCCGTCGGCGTCGCGCTCGTACTCGTCGTCGAGAACGTCGTCGTCGCCGTCCTCAGCGTCCCGCTCCTGTTCTGTACTTTTCTGCTCGCCTTCCTGCCGATGTACTACCGGTTTCCAGGCGAACGGGTGAACGTTCGGGAGGCACTCCCGGGAGCGGCGTTCTCGGCGCTCGCCTGGACGCTCTCGGCGCTCGTCTTTCGGCTCTACGCGGCGACCTCGGAGGGAGTCGAACTCTACGGCGTCGCCGGAGCAGTCCTCCTCGTGCTCACCTGGCTCTACCTCGGCGGGCTGATACTGCTGTTCGGCGTAGTGCTAAACGCGACCCTCGCCGGCGAGGTCGACGCCGACGAGGGGTGGCTCCCCACCGATGGTTAGAGGACGCCGGTCACCTCGGTCGCCTCCCTCGCCGCCCGCTCGGAGATGCCGTTGCCGAGGATCGTAAAGCGATCCCTGATCTCGTGGGCGGTTGTGAGCGCCTCGATGATCTCGTCTTCGCGCAGTCCGAGTTCGCTCCCCGTCGTCGGGGCGTCGATGCTCGCGAGCGCGTCGCGGATGTCGCGCCAGCCGCCACGCTCGCCGCTGTGGAGGTACTCGACCACGATCGAGCCGACGCCGACCTGGTGGCCGTGGAGCGCACGCCCCGGTGCGATCCGGTCGAGCTGGTGCGAAAAGAGGTGTTCGGCACCGCTGGCGGGTCGCGACGAGCCGGCGATGCTCATCGCCACGCCCGAGGAAACGAGCGCCTTCACGACGATCCAGGCGGCCTCCTCCAGGTTCGGACGGATCGAGTCGGCGTTGTCCACGAGCATCTCCGCGGTCATCTCCGAGAGCGCGCCCGCGTACTCCGAGTAGGGCTCGTTCTGGAGCCGTTTCGCGAGCCGCCAGTCCTTGACGGCGGTGTAGTTCGAGATGATGTCCGCGCAGCCGGCGGTCGTGAGCCGCCAGGGGGCCTCGGCGAGGATCTCGGTGTCCGCGACGACCGCGACCGGTGGATCGGCGGCGACCGAGTGACGGGTGTCGCCCTCCGGGATCGACGACCGTCCCGAGACGATGCCGTCGTGGCTCGCGACCGTCGGAACGGAGACGAAACCGATCGATAGCTCGTCGCTCGCCATCTTCGCGATGTCGATCGGTTTGCCACCGCCCACTGCGACGAGAAAGTCGGCTTCCTCCGCGCGAGCCGTCTCGATCACCGACTCGACGGCGGCGAAACTCGCCGTCTCTACCTCCGCCACCGACGGCGCTCTCCCCGCCTCCTCGAACGCCGCGACGATCGAGTCGCCCGCGATCTTTCGGGGGGTCGGACTCGTCACGACGAGCGGGTCGCCCGAGAGGTGCAGATCGGAGACCGCCTCGACGGTCTCCTCGATGACGCCGTGGCCGACGAGGACGTTTCTGGGGAGACGGATCCAGGTAGATTTCTCGAACATAGCGGTCAGTCGCGGCGGGGCCCCAAACCGGTTTCGACGGGCCGTCAGACCCGCCGCGTCAGTCCGTCGACGACGCCCCGCTCGATCCGATCGAGTCGGTCGAGGGTCGCTGCGGCGTCGGCGAGCACCGGGTGGCTCACCGGGAGCGACTGGTAGAGGTAGTCGTGCAACGAGGACCGACCGCGTGGCCCGCGGGCGATCGCCTCCTCGTGGATCTCCTCCTGACGCCGTTCGACGAGGCGGTCACACTCGGATCTGAGCTCGCGCAGACGGTCCCAGGAGGCCGTGAGC
This sequence comes from Halalkalicoccus sp. CGA53, assembly GCF_036429475.1. GTDB lineage: Archaea > Halobacteriota > Halobacteria > Halobacteriales > Halalkalicoccaceae > Natronorarus > Natronorarus salvus. The sequence goes on along the minus strand of NZ_CP144125.1, from coordinate 1,200,036 downwards.
CACTCGAACGAACGGGTTATCTCCGGCCGTGACTCGATCTCGGAGAGGGATTCCTCGACCTCCGTGAGCGTCTCGTCCGCCGCCGAGAGCGAGTCGAGTTCGCGGTCGAGCGCCCGGAGAAGTAGCGATCGGCGGTCTCTCGCCTCGTTGCCCTGCTGGACGAGCGCGCGGCGCATCTGTGGCGAGAACGACGCCCCGCCACAGACCGCGACCGCGAGGCTCTCGTCGAACTCAGCGGCCATGTGTTCGGAGAGCGATTCGTCGTACTCCTCGGCGAAGTGGTCGACGCCCATCACCGTTTCCTGGTACGCGCGGCGCACCTCGCGCAAGGAGCTATCGTCGGGCGCGCTCTGTGCGAGCAGCGTCCCGCCGCCGGCCTGGCCGGGCGTGGGGCTGACCTCCTCGATGGCGGCGATCCGGCCGGCGAAGCCCGCGAAGGCGTCGCGTTCGGTCCGGGTCCGCCGTCGCTCTTCGGCGCACGTCTCGCGAGCCACCGGGATGTACGAGAGCGCCGCGATGACGGCGATCCCCGCGACCACCGAGAGCACCAGCAGGAGCTCGGCGAGCGGGTCGGGCCCCGCACAGGCCAGCGACGAGCACAACTCCTCCCCGCCGAGGGCCGGTTGTTGACGGGAGAGATAGGTAGTCCCGGGAGATACAGCGATCATCCTACGCTAGGTAGTCACACGGAACATTGATAACTGTTGTGCCGGCATGCAAATATGTCCTCTATCCGCCGACGTGTCGGTCGCCTTAAAAATCTCGCACGAAGCGGTGGTCGATCGTCACCGCCCGTCGTGAGTCCTCTCGGACGTGAGCCGAGCGATTACGCCGGGATCGGCGCCAGTCCCGCCCTGCGAATCCCGACCTCGTCCATCGTTCCCGCTCTCTGCACCATCACCCGAGACCTACCGTACGCCCTCACTGCAATCACGACTCCCGAAAGAGTCAGCTCCTCTACTCGTTGTATAATATAATAAACATCTGTGGTCTATTTCTGGGAGTTCAGAGCGTATCGAGCACGCCGAGCACGCGCTCCTCGGCCTCGCGGCCCGGGTCGTGTCCGTTCCCGTCACGCTCGCTCTCGCGATGTTCGGAGACGGTCCGGGCCATCGCCTCCTCGACCGGCGTCGACGTCCAGCCGAGCGCCGCGAGCTTCGCGGTCGACATCACGTGCGGGTACCCGCGGTAGAGGGTGAACGCCTCCGGCGAGAGCCCGCCGGCGGCGAGTTCGCGCTCCCCGGCGGGGACCACCCCGACATCTCGCTCAGCGACCTCGGCGATCAGTTCGACCGTCTCCAAGAGGGTACAGAGCCGTCGGTCTCCGACGTTGTACGCCTCGCCCGAGGTACCCGATTCGCCGACGATTCGGAGCGCGCTCGCGACGTCCTCGACGTACGCCCGGTGCCAGAGGGAGTCCCCGTCGCCGGGGACGATCACCCGGTCGTGCTCGAGCACCCGGTCGATCCAGTAGTCCAGCCGTTCGGTGTAGTCGTGCGGGCCGTAGACGATACACGGCCGGACGCTCATCGCCTCGATACCCTCGCGGGCGGCCGCGGCCACGATCCGGTCGCCCTCGGCCTTTCGGTTCCCATAGCTCTCGCCGGAGTCGACTCGCGCCTGTTCGTCGCTACAGGGTTCGAGCGGCGTCTCCCCCTCGCGTTTCGGGATCGTTTCCTCGCCGTACGCGGCACCCGAGGAGACGAAGACGTAGCGGGCGTCCGAAAACAGCTCCGTCGCGACCTGGACCTCTCCTGGAGAGTACGCCACACAGTCGATCACGAGGTCCGGGTCCCGCTCGGCCGCCCTCGCGAGTGCCTCCCGGTCTCGTCGGTCGCCCTCGACGTGCGTGACGCGGTCGTCGTCCTCGAACGGGTTCTCGTGGTTCCCCCTGTTGAATATCGTCACCTGGTAGCCGTGGTCCAGTAGCTCCCTCACCGTGTGCCGGCCGATGAAGCGCGTCCCGCCGACGACGAGTGCCGTGTCCATGTGAAAGGGTCGTCCAGCGGTCGCATAGTCCCGGCGGTTTCATACGGACGGTTGGAACTGGGTACCGGTGATCGCCGACCCGTACTGGCGATCGCCGGTACGAGACGACAACCGTCCGTATCAGAACGGGTCCTGGAAGTCGTTGCGCACGAAGTAGCGGACCCAGTTCCCGTAGGTCCGGTCGGTGACGTCGTCGGCGATTTGCTCGTAGCGGACCCGCCCCTCCGGATCGATCACGTAAACCCCGGAGATTCCCGTGACGCCGTGGCTCGTCTCCTCGGTTCCGCTGTACCGGTCTGCGACCTCACCGTCGGGGTCTGCCAACAGTTGGATCCCGAGGTCGTAGCGGTCGCGCATCTCGGTGACCTTTCCGAGCGGGCTGGTCACGACGGGGAGGATATCCACGCTATCGTTGAACCAGAGATCGTAAGCTACCTCGCTGAACGTCCCCAGCTGTTCGGCACAGAAGCTACACCAGTGGCCCCGGTTGACGACCACGACCGTCGGACCGTCTTCGAGCGTCTCCGAGAGGGTGACCGTGTCGCCGGCGGTGCTCTCGAGCGTGAAATCGGGCGCGTTCTCGCCTTCGAGTGACATCGTACCCGATCGGAGCGGCTGGGTCCATTTAAGAAGACGCCCGTCTGGCGCGTGCGGCGCACTTCCGACGAACGATCGTGAGGGTCCCCGTGCTAGAGTGATGCGGACCTTCGGAGCCCCGCGCCGTCTAGAATCGAACCGTCGACAGTCGCGAGGACACGAGGCTACCGGAGGGCTTCGATCCGGTCCGCGAACTCCTCGGCCGAGCAGTCACAGCGGTAGGCGGGTTTGAACTGCATGTTCTCGCGACCTTCGACCACCGAGAGCCCCTCGCGGACCGATTCGCGGAGGTAGTACTGCGCGACGGAGTTTCCGGGCGCGACCGCGTACTCGCTCAGCCGGAGCGGATCTCGCTCGACCAGTCCGCCCGGCTCTCGACCCTCGACGATGGCGAGTCGCCTGTCGTCGACGTACGGTTCGCCGTCCTCGCGAGCACGCTTGGCGTGGGCGTTCTCCGGACAGGCGGCGAACGCTCGCCGCGCCGCCTCGCGGTCGCCCGGGTCGATCAGGTGGACGTTCTCGACCGAGAACCAGCCGATCAGGTAGCGATGCGCTCTGGCGCCCTCGTCGCGCAGTCCGGCGTAGAAGCCGACGAGGTCGCCGGGGTCGAGCCGCGAGAGCCGGTCGACGTACGCGGGCCGGTGCTCGCCGTAGGTGAGCGCCCCGAAGTTCGGGTCGTGGTGCAGCGGCCAGGTCTCGGGATCGGTCCGGAACTCCGGTTCGGAGATCGGTCGCGGTCTGATCGACGGGGTGAGGTCCGCGGCCGTCTCGCCCGTCGAGAGCGGCCACGTCCCGAAGGTCTGCTCCTCGGTCGTCTCGGACTTCTCCGGGATCGGGACGTACTCGAACGTCCCGTCCGAACGGATCGGGGGGAGCTCGCCGACGTTCGTCGAGTCGGCGCCGATCCCACAGAGGACGACGGTCATCGCCGAAGGGAGGGCCGAGAGGGAGATAAGCCCGTCACACTCGGACCGACGAGCACCTCGTCGCGTCGAGGCCGACGGTAACGACGGAGATCGACGGTCGGAGCTCCCCGTTCGGACCCGCGAACCGGACCGTGGCGAACCGACAGTCCCGATGATCGGAGCCGGATCGGAGCCGCCCACCCGATCACAGCGCGTCGACGAACCGACGCAGGACCCGGTCGAACCGCTCCGGCTCTTCGAGGAACGGACAGTGGCCGCTCTCCTCGAACAGTTCGAACGTCGCGTCCGGGACGAGGTCCGCGACGTGTCTCGCGGCCGCGACGGTCCCCCGTTTCTCGTCCGCGCCGGCACAGACGAGCATCGGGACGTCTATCCCGGGGAGGACGTCCCGGTAGTCGACCGTGAGCGCGTCGAAGAGGATCGCACTCTTCACCGGTGCCGGTGTCCGCGAGATCTCGTCGAACACCGAGCGTTCCACCTCGGCGCCGGGCGGTTCCTCGAACACCTGCTCCGTGACGCGCTCGGCGAGGCTCCACCGGTCTCGCTGGGCGAGCGCGAGCGTCTCCCTGATCCCGTCCAGATCGGTAATCCCGTGATCGTAGTCCGCCCACTGGAACCGAGAGGCCTCCATGTCCACGTCGACCAGCGCCCGGATCCGGTCCGTCCCGAACCGATCGACGTACTCCCAGGAGACGAGCGCCCCCATCGACCAGCCGACGACGACGGCGTCGTCGAGGTCAAGACGATCGAGGAACGCGGCGAGGTCGCGGGCGTACTGCGCGATCGTGTGACCGAGTTCCGTCTTCTCCGATCGGCCGTGACCCCGGAAGTCGAGCGCCACCACGCGGTACTCCACCGAGAAGTCGGACACCTGTCGATCGAAGAGCCTGAGTCCCGCCATCACCCCGTGGAGGAAGACGATCGGCCGTCCCGATCCCCGCTCCTCGTAGTAGAGGTCGGCCCCGTTGCACCTGACGTACGGCATAGCAGGGACGGTACGTCCCACTCGACCATAGCTCTCCGTGGCGGATTCCCGAGGGGTACGGAACGAATCTCGGAGCCTCCGTTCGCCGGTTCGACGCTCGACGGAGGTGTACGAGGGGGAACGCCGATCGTCCTCATACGAACTGCCGTCCGTCCGTACCGCTCGGACCGGGAGTTGGGTACCGATCTGGGCGGTACGCAGGTACAGTAGCCCGTATCAGTCGTCGCTCGACACGACGGCGTTCGCGTCGGTCTCGCCGGTCGCGGCCGCGGCTGCGGGCGGGGTGTCCCGGACGTCCGCCGCGCCGTCGGCGAGCGCCCGGTCGTATGGGTCGGGCATCACGGTGACGAACTCCTCGACGTGCTCCTCCCAGTTCGCCAGGCACTCGGCCGCCCGTTCGCTCCCGGTGTAGCTCGCGTGGTTCTCGACCAGCCGTCGGAGCATCCGCTCGTCGCGCTCGCCGAGGTCGGTGAGGCTCACCATCCCGTCGTTGATCCGCTCTCGCAGGTCGCCGTCGGGGTCGTGGACGTAGGCGACGCCCCCGCTCATGCCCGCGGCGAAGTTCTTCCCGGTTCCGCCGAGGACGGCGACGACGCCGCCGGTCATGTACTCACAGCCGTGGTCGCCGACGCCCTCGACGACCGCCTTCACCCCCGAGTTCCGGACGCCGAAGCGCTCGCCGGCCTGACCGTTGACGTAGAGTTCGCCCCCGGTCGCGCCGTAGAGCGCGACGTTCCCCACGAGGACGTTCTCGGCGGCCTCGTAGGCGGCGTCTTCGGGCGTCTCGACGACGATCTTCCCCCCCGAGAGCCCCTTGCCGACGTAGTCGTTCGCGACGCCGGTGAGGTGCATCGAGACGCCGGGGGCGAGAAACGCCCCGAAGCTCTGGCCGGCGGTGCCAGACAGCGAGACGTCGATCGAGTCCTCGGGGAGCCCGTCGCTCTCGTGAGCGCGCGAGACGCGGTTCGAGAGGAGCGCGCCGACCGCGCGGTCCGTGTTGCTGATCTCCGTCTCGACCGAGACCGGCTCGCCCCCGTCGATCGTCTCTCTCACGACGTCGAGCAGCTCCCAGTCCAGCTGTCGGTCGATCTCGTGGGTCTGTTCGCGCGTCTTCGTCGAGTCGTCTCCGTTCCGCGGATCGTAGAGCACCGTCGAGAGGTCGACCTTGCGCGCCTTCGGGTGGGTGACGTCCTCGCGCTGGCGGAGACACTCGACGTGGCCGACCATCTCTTCGACACTGCTGAACCCGAGCTCTGCCATGATCTCGCGCAGCTCCTCGGCGATGAACAGCATGTAGTTGATGACGTGGTCGGGCTCGCCGGGAAAACGTTCGCGCAGCTCCTCGCGCTGGGTCGCGACGCCGACCGGACAGGTGTTGTTGTGACACTGCCGTGCCATCACGCAGCCGGAGGTGACCAGCGAGGCCGTCCCGAAGATGTACTCCTCGGCGCCGAGGAGCGCGGCGACCGCGACGTCGCGGCCGGTCTTGAGCCCGCCGTCGGTGCTCACTCGGATCCGCGAGCGCAGGCCCGTCCGATGGAGCATCTGGTTCGCCTCGGCGAGGCCGAGCTCCCACGGGAGGCCCGCGTGCTTGATCGAGGTCCGTGGGCTCGCGCCGGTTCCCCCCGAGTCGCCGGAGATGTGGACCGTGTCGGCGTTCGCCTTCGCGACCCCCGCGGCGATCGTGCCGATGCCGGCCTCGCTCACGAGTTTGACGTTGATCGCCGCCTCGGGGTTCGCGGCCTTCAGGTCGTGGATCAGTTCTTTGAGGTCCTCGATCGAGTAGATATCGTGCAGCGGCGGCGGCGAGATGAGTTCGACGCCGGGGGTCGAATACCTGACAGAAGCGATCATCTCGTTCACCTTGTGGCCGGGGAGCTGGCCGCCCTCACCGGGTTTCGAGCCCTGGGCCATCTTGATCTGGAGCTCGTCGGCCGACGCGAGGTAGTGACTCGTCACACCGAAGCGACCCGAGGCGACCTGCTTCACGTTGCACTCGCGCTCGGTGCCGAAGCGCTCGGGTGGCTCGCCACCCTCGCCGGAGTTCGACTTCCCCCCGATCCGGTTCATCGCGATCGAGTTGTTCTCGTGGGCCTCCGGGCTCAGCGATCCGAGGCTCATCGCCGCCGTCGAGAAGCGTGTCGCGATCTCCTCGGCCGGCTCGACCGCCTCGATCGGGATCGACTCCCTGCCCTCGGAGTCGAACTCGAGCAGCCCGCGCAGCGTCTGGAGCGTCTCGCTCTGGTCGTTCACCAGCTCGGCGAACTCCTTGTACCGGTCGTAGTCCCCGGAGCGGGCGGCCTGCTGGAGCGCGCCGACCGTCTTCGGGTTCCACTGGTGGTGGATCCCCCCCGAACGGAACTCGAACTCGCCGTAGCGGTCCATCTCGGGGTCCTCGCCGAAGCCGACGGCGTGCCGGGTCAGCAGGTCCTCCTCGATCTCCGCGATCCCGATCCCCTCCGTTCGCGCCTCGGTCCCCTCGAAGTACTCGGCGACGAACTTCGAATCGAGTCCGACTGCCTCGAAGATCTGTGCGCCCTGGTAGCTCGCGACCGTGGAGATGCCCATCTTCGACATCACCTTCAGCAGACCGTCCTCCAGCGCGCCGACGTATGACTCGATGGTCTCTGCCTCGTTCGCGCCGTCGGGGCCTGCGACCAGATCAGCGATCGACCGGTAGGCGAGATACGGGTTGACCGCGCCCGCGCCGTAGCCGATCAGCGTCGCGACCTGGTGGACGGTCCGGGGATCCCCGGACTCGACGACGAGGCCGGCGCGGTTCCTGAGCCCCGAACGGACGAGGTGGTGGTGCACCGCCCCCGTCGCGAGCAGGCTCGGAATCGCCACGCGGTCGGCGCTCGTCTCCCGATCCGAGAGGACGACGATCTCGGTCCCGGACTCGATCGCCTCGCTCGCCTCCGCTCGCAGCCGTTCGACGGCGGTCTGCAGGTCCTCGTCGTCGCCGTAGGTCGTGTCCAGGACCCGGGCCGAGAGCCCCTCTCGATCGAGGCCCTTGATCGCCGCGGTCTGGGCGTCCGAGAGGATCGGCGAGGGACAGACGAGCTGGCGGGCGTGTTCGGGCGACTCGGCGAGCAGGTTGCGCTGGTTGCCGAGGCGGGTCTCCAGGCTCGTGACTAGCTTCTCCCGGATGTAGTCGAGCGGCGGGTTCGTCACCTGCGCGAACAGCTGTTTGAAGTAGGAGAACAGCGGGCGGTTGTAGTCCGAAAGCACCGACAGCGGCGTGTCGTCGCCCATCGAGCCGATCGGATCCTTCCCCTTCCTCGCCATCGGTTCGACGAGGTTGTCGAGCTCGTCGTGCGTGTAGCCGAACGCCGCCTGTAACGAGCGCAGGTCCTCCGAGAGCGGGGCGAGCGTGAGGTCGGCCTCCGCGGCGTTCGCGAGCCGTACCTGCTCGGCGTCGACCCACTCGGCGTACCGATCGTCGGTGAGCTCGGCGAACACCTCGTCGTCGGGGACGACCCGTCCTTCGCCGGGATCGGCGAGGAAGAGCTGTCCGGGCTGGAGCCGACCGCGCTCTCTGATTTCGGCGGGGTGACGTTCGAGCGCGCCGACCTCGCTCGCCATGATCAGCGTGTTGTCGGTGGTGACGTCGTACCGGCAGGGACGGAAGCCGTTCCTGTCGAGCACCGCGCCGACGCGCTCCCCGTCGGTCGCACAGACGAGCGCGGGGCCGTCCCACGGCTCGACGAGCGAGGCGTGGAAGTCGTACCAGGACTGGCGCTCGGGGCTCACGCCGTTCTCCGGGTCGCGCCACGCCTCCGGAATGAGCATCCGCAGCGCGTGCGGGAGGTCGCGTCCGCCCTGCAACAGGAGTTCGAGCGCGTTGTCCACGCAGGCGGTGTCGCTCTGGGTCGGGTCGCCGATCACCGGCGTGATCGCTCCGGCGTCCAGCTCCGGGTGGTCCAGGTCGTTCTCCCGGGCGCGCATCCAGTTGACGTTGCCCTGGATCGTGTTGATCTCGCCGTTGTGGACGATCTTCCTGTAGGGGTGTGCGAGGTGCCACGCGCCGAGCGTGTTCGTCGAGAAGCGCTCGTGGACCATCACGAACGTCGACTCGACGCGTTCGTCGGTCAGGTCGGGGTAGTAGACGGGGAGCTGTTCGCCCTTGAGCAGGCCCTTGTAGACGACGATCTGCCGGTCGAGCGAACAGACGTAAAAGCGCTCCCAGTCCTCGCGTCCCGCCCCGACCGCCTCTGAGACCCGCTCCTCGACCGCCCTGCGCCCGACGTAGAGCGCGCGGTCGAACGTATCGACCCCTTCGCTCTCCGTATCGGGTTCGACGAAACACTGGACCGGGTACGGTTCGGAGGCGAGCGCCGTCTCGCCGATCGTCGAGTTGTCGGTGGGGACGTCGCGCCATGCGACGACCGAGAGTCCGTGTTCGGAGAGCGTCTCCTCGATCAGCTCTTCGAGCGGGTCGTGCGTGTCCTCGTCGCGGGGGAAAAAGAGCGATCCGACGGCGTACGTTTCGGGGAGAGCGGAGTCGAGGACCGCCTCGAAGAAGCGGTCCGGGCGCTGGAGCGAGATGCCCGCGCCGTCGCCGGTGTTCTCCTCGGCACCGGTCGTCCCGCGGTGTTCGAGGTTCACGAGGAGTTCGAGCCCGTCGGCGACGGTCTCGTGGGTGGTCTCGCCGTCGAGATCCATCACCACGCCGACGCCGCAGTTCGACCGCTCGTCGTCGGGGTCTGCCAGCCCCGCCCGGCGAGCGGTGGGTCTCCCTAGAGAATGCCTAGCCATGACGGTAACTGGACGGGCGTCTATTTCAGGCTGCCCCTCAAGGTATAAGGGTGTGTTTATGTCATATTATGTTCCTAGTGTCACTGACGAACGATCGTAAAGGATAGGGGCGGTCGGGGGTTCCATACTGCCGGCGGTACGTCGTTCACGGGTATCGAACTCCCGTGGTACCGAGACCCTTCGCAGAGATACAGCCGACGGTATCACTCGGACGGCGACGTCTCCGCGCTCCCGGCGGTGTAGACCGCGCACAGGACGGAGACGGCGATCAGGAAGTCGAGGCCGTGTTCGACGACGTGGTGGGCGGGCATCGAGACGTAGCCGAAGACGGTCGCGAGACCGACGACCGTCCGGGCGACGAGCATGCCCAGGGCGAGGGTGACGAGCAGGTAGGGTCGGGTCGGGCGGCGCCGGTACGCGACGAGGCCGAGGACGAAAACCGCGGTCGTCCCGAGCGCCGCCAGCCCGAGCACCGAGAGCAGGGCCGGCGAGTGGAGCGTCGCCGGCGGACCGGAGACGAGCGCCGCGGTCATGGACGGGGTTCGTTGGGTCGATGCCTATCTCTTTCTCATCGGGACGAAGTCGGGTTCCTCTTGTACCACAGACCGCGTACGTCGGCCAACGCGACCGCCCATGACCGACACACGAGAGCGGATCCGCGCGCACGTCGGGGAGCGACCGGGGATCCACTTCAACGCGCTCGTCCGCGAGACGGGCTTCGCCCCGGGGCAGCTCCAGTACCACCTCCGTCGGCTGCTCCGAGAGGACGAGGTGACCGTCGAGCGGCTCTACGGCCGGAGCCACTACTACTCGCCGGAGTACGACGCTTGGGAGCGCGGCGCGCTCGCGCTCTTCCGGCGCGAGACCGCCCGCGAGGCGATGTTCGTCCTGCTCGAACGTGAGTCAGCTCGCCCCGAGCGCGTCGCGGACGCCCTCGGCGTCGCGCGGAGCACGCTCGAGTGGCACCTCGACCACCTCGCCGAGCAGGACCTCGTCGAGAAACGAACCGACGAACGAGGCCAAGTGCTACTCCGCCTCACCCACCCCGAGCGGACCGCACGCCTGCTCAGACGGACCTCGCCGAGCTTCCCCGACAGGCTGGTCGACCGCTTCATACGGCTGGTCGACGCACTGCTCGAGGAGAGCGGAGGCGCTCGGGACTGAATGCGGGCGGAGCGTCGCCTCCCGGTCGGGGTGACCGTCGGGCTCCTCTCGACCCTCGTGCTGGTCGTCCTCGCGGCCGATCAGGCGGCGGCGAGCAACGTCGCGACCGGCCTCCAGGACGACGGCGGCGACCTCGACGTGCCGACGTGGCTCTTCCTCGCGACCGGCGGTGCGGTGATCGGTGCCTCCGGGCTCCTCGCGACGCTCGTCACCGACCGCGCGTTCGTCGACACGCTCCACGACTGGCACCGGTCGCTCCCGCTTCGGGTCCCCCGACCCCTCGACCTCGCCGCCGGCACCCTCGGGGTCGCGCTGCTCGTCGGCGTCGTCGCCCTCGCCATCACCGGGCCACAGCTCGGCAACGCGAACTTCGGCGTGCTCGTCGTCTTCGTCGGCGGGCGAGCGGGGCTGGTGATGCTCTCGTACCTCCTCGTGAACCCCTACGACGCGCTCGACCCGTTCCGACGGATCGCCCGCGTGCTCCCGAACGGCTTCGTCCCCTATCCGGAGCGTCTCGGGGCCTGGCCCGCGGTCGGGGGGTTGCTCGCGCTCATCTGGGTCGAGATCGTCTTCCCCGTGATCGAGGAGCCGTCGACGCTCGCGGCCGTCGTCGTCTGTTACACGCTCTACACCGTCGCCGGTGGCCTCGTCTTCGGCCCCGACGACTGGTTTCACTACGCCGACCCGCTCGCGGTGCTCTTCCGGCTGTTCGGCGCCGTCGCGCCGATCCAGCGGGCGGATCGTGGGTTCAGGTTCGTCCTCCCCGGTGCACGCCTGCGGGACACCGACGTCGTCACCGGGACCGGCGGCGTCGCGTTCGTCCTCGCGCTCGTCTGGGAGCTCACCTACAGCGGGTTCGTCACCACCCCGCCGGGGGTCGCGACCGTTTCGTGGTTCGCTGGCCTCGGCATCCCTCCCGGAGCCGTCTACCTCCTGCTGTTGCTCGGTGGCTTCGGCGCCTTCGTCGGAGCATACTGGCTCGCGACCGAGTGGGCACGACGGACCGCCGACAGCTACCTTTCCGCGCGCTACCTCTCGGTCCGGTTCGCCCCGCCGCTGCTCGCCATCGCCGCCGGCTACCACCTCGCGCACTACTTCACGTTCTTCCTCTCGCTCTCGCCGTCGCTCGCAGCGGTGCTCGCGACGCCGCTCTCGCCGCCGCTCCCCCCGATCCAGCTCGGCCTGCCCGGCTGGATGGGCGGTCTCGACGTCGCGTTCGTCCTCGCGGGCCACGTGCTGGCGGTCTGGGCCGCCCACGCCGCCTCCTTTGCCGTCTTCCCGGGCCGGCTCCAGGCGATCCGCAGTCAGTTCCCGTTCGTGCTCGTGATGATCCTGTACACGACGGTCTCCCTCTGGCTGCTCTCGTTGCCGTCGGTCGAGCCCGCCTTCGTCGGGTGACGGGTCGCGACCGGTCGGCCCCTCGGTCGCCGGCTTCACCCGGGACGGAGAACGCCGAAGCCGGACACCGAGCTTACGGCAGTGGATTCGGGCCGCGGTCTACCTTCTCGACGGAGACGATCGTCGACAGCCCGTAGAGGTCGAGCATCAGCCGCTCGAAGTCGACCTCCGGCGGCGGGTACGGGGTATCGACGCGCGTCTCACACGCCGTCGCGACGAGGTGGTACACTTCGTCGTCCGCAATCCCGTCGTACTCGATCGAGCGGTCCTGTCGTACGGTCCCCCAGACGCCGCTTGCGTCACGGAACTCGAGGTACATCGCTGGTTCACTAGTGGTGAGCAGCCGGACGGGAACGCCGTTCGAGGACCTGGATCATCACACCCACCTCGTCGGATCGTAACCGGGGATCGAACCAGAACCGGTAAACTCGCGCCGCACCAACCCCACGCATGCGCCGCCGCGACCTCCTCACCGCCGGTGCGGGCGGGTTCGCTCTCGGGCTGGCCGGCTGCCTGGAGACGCTCGGCTTCGAGCGACGGTCCGCCTGGCAGGAGCCGCCGATCGTCGAGGGTCGACCCGACGCGGTCTACATCCCCGCCTCGATCGAGGAGATGGGCGTCTACGGCGTCGCCGAGGGCGAGGAGGTCGTCGTCGCCCTCAGCTACACCTTCCCGCACCGGTTCTGGACCGTGACGGGGAGGGACGCCGAGATGGTCGACATCGGGGAGGAGGACATGCTCCACCTGATGGTGAGCGTCTGGGACCGGGAGACCGAGACGGTGCTGCCCACGGAGGCCGAACTCGTCGTCGAGGACGCCGGAGGGCAGCGAGTGGGGGAGTGGTTCCTCTGGCCGATGCTCTCCCAGCGAATGGGCTTTCACTACGGCGACAACGCCTCCCTCCCGGACGACGGCGAGTACACCGCCCGAATTAGGCTCGGCTCGCTCGCCGTCGAGCGCCGCGGGGCGTTCGAGGGGCGCTTCGAGGGGGGCGAGAGCCTCGAGATCCCCTTCACCTTCGACGCCGACGACGTCTACGGCCTCGACTTCGAACTGATCGAGGAGGCGCGTCGGGGCGAACACGGCGAGCTGGATCCGATGGGCGGGCCAGGCGACGGTCACGGTGATCACGGGGACCACGGACACGACGATCACCGCGAACCTGGGGACCACGGGGATCACGGCCACGGCGACCTCCCGCTGTCGTTTCTCCCCGACGTGGAGGGGATGCCGGGCAAACACCTCGGCGAGACGGAGAGCGGCGACGCCCGCTTCGACGCCGTCCTCGACGGCGAGTACCTCGCGGTCTCGGTCCGGACGCCGTACAACGGCTACGTGATCCCGCTGATGGCGCTCTCGGTCGCCGTCGAGCGCGACGACGAGACGGTCGTCGAGGAGGCGCTCTCGGAGGCGATCGATCCCGAGTTCGGCCACCACTACGGACGCGAGGTCGGGGAGCTTGAGCCGGACGACGCGGTCACCGTCTCGGTCGACGCCCCGCCCCAGGTCTCGCGTCACGACGGCTACGAGACCGCCTTCCTCGAGATGGGTGACGTCGAGTTCGAGGTCTAGAGGCCGGTCGCGACCCAGAGCTGCCCGATCCCCGCGAAGACGAGCACGACCCCCGAGAGTCGGATCGCCCGGTCGACGTAGCCGGCGACCCGCTCGGCACCCAGGCCGTGGCCGGTCGCGACGACCGTCGTCGCCGCGAGCATACAGAGCGCGAACGAGCCGGCGTAGACGCCCATGACCGCGGCCGTCTCCCCGACCGGAAGGGCGAGCGATCGGACGACGACCGCGAGGAAGAGCGGGGCGACACAGCCCGCGGCGGCGAGCGCGTAGAGCGCCCCGAAGAGCCCGAAGCCCGCGACCGACGATCGGCGTCGCGGGAGGGAGACCCGGGGTCGCGGGCCGAGGTCGAGGAGGACCAGGAGCCCGAAGACGACCAACACCGCGCCGACAGCGAGTTCGAGCACGGCGAGGTACGGGACGATCGCGGCCCCGATCACCGTGGCGACGAGCCCGAGCGCGACGAAGACGGCGAGGACGCCCGCGGCGGCGCAGACACCCCGCGTGAGGACACCGGAGAGCGGCGGCGAACGACCGCCCGTGGTGGCGACGTAGTAGCCGACGTACCCGGGAAGGAGCGCGTACGCACACGGCGAGAAGAAGGTGGCGAGGCCCGCGCCGACGGCGAGAACGAGCGTACCGTACAGTTCGGTCATCGGGCGTCGTCGATCCAGGCGAGGATCTCGTCGGCTCGCTTTCGCCCGGTTTCGAGCCGCGAGATCCTGTTCTCGGCGTCGAGGATCACGGTCGTCGGCGTGACGCTCACGCCGAACGCCCGGGTGAGTTCGAGGTCGGTGTCGAGGCCGACCGGCCAGCGGCCGTCGTTCTCGACCCACCACGCGACGATGTCCCCTCGCGTCGTGCTCGCCCCGATCGGCTCGTTGGTCACCGAGACGAACCGCACCTCCCCGGCTCGCTCGGTGACCTCGGCGAGCGTGGGCATCATCGACTCGCAGGTGCCACACCAGGTGGCGAAGAACTCGACGACCGTCACCTCGCCGGGGGTCGGGATCGCGAGCACATCCGCCCGGCTGCCCGGCGCATCGAGCGTCTCGACCGTCGCCGGTTCGACGACCTCCCCGCTGGTACCGAACGCGCCGAACGCGGCCGTCCCCCCGGCGCCGAGAACGCCGAGGCCGGCGGCGCCGGCGAGCAGGTCACGCCGTCTCACCGCATCCCCTCCCGGACCTCGTGGAGGTCGTCGAGGACGTCCGTGGGTGTCGGCGGCGGCCCGTCGTACGCCCGTTCGACGTAGCCGTCGCGGTTAACCAGCACCAGAAGGTTCGCGTGGACGAACGTGGTCCCCTCTCCGTCGTCTGCGTGGTCGTCCCGATCAGCGTCGTCGTGCTCGCCGTGAGCACCCTCGGTCTCCTCGAGCGGGACCTCCTCGAACGGCACGCCGAAGCTGTCCGTGATCACCGCTTCGGCACGATCGGGCGATTCGGGCCGGAGGAACTGCCAGTTCTCCTCCTCAACGCTCGCCCCGTTCGCCTCGCTGAACGCCCGAAGCCGCTCGGCGACGTCGTACTCCGGATCGAACGTGGTCGGGAGCAGTGCGACTTCCTCCGCGTAGCCCTCGTCGGCGGCGCGGACCTGCACCTGTGCGAGCGTCGTAGTGAGCGCGGGACACGGCCCCGGACAACGGGTGAAGACGAACGTCAGGAGCGTCTCGCGCTCGCCGACGAACTCGGTCGTGCGCACCTCGCGGTCGTGCAGGGGAGAGGGCAGCGTGACCTCGGGGAGTTCCTCGCCGTGGGCGGGGAACGGGTAGTCCTCGCTGTCGACGCTCTGGCTCTCGGGTCGGGCGAGCACCGTCGGCGAGTCGTCGCCGAGACAGCCGGCGACCGGGAGCGTACCCGCCGCCACGACGGCCGCGAGGTACGCACGTCTGTCCATGGACGAGGCAAAGGAGCGTGTGGAAAAAGCCGCGTTGGTTCGCGCGTCGAATCAGTAGGACTTCGCGAAGTACGCCGTCGTCTCGGCGGGCTTCCCGCTGAGCGCACACTCCGCTGCGATCGGCTCCTCGTCCTCCAACGGGATCATCACGATATCCGCCCCGATCGTCTCCTTGATCTCCGCGGCGGCCTCCTCCTCGCCGCACCACGGCGCCTTCACGTAGCCACCGTGCTGGCCGAGCGTCCCGAGGATCTCCTCGCGCGAGTACGCCTCCCGGACGTTCTCCTCCAAGTTCTCCTCGGCCGCGGCGTAGAGCTTCGCGTAGATCGTCTCGAAGTGTTCGGAGACCGTCTCCGCGATCCCCGTCCGGCCCTCGACACATCGCTCGCCGTCGGGTCGGTGGACGAGCGTCAGCTCTCGATCCCTGACCTCGTTCGGGCCGATCTCGATCCTGAGCGGGACGCCGTAGAGTTCCCACTCGTTGAACTTGAACCCGGGGTTGCGCTCGTCGCGGTCGTCGAACTCGACTCTGATACCCGCCTCCGAGAGCTCGTCGGCGACCCCTTCCCCGTAGTCGAGTACCTCCTCCCGGTTCTCCTCCTGCCAGATCGGCACGATCACGACCTGCTGGGGGGCGATGGTGGGCGGGAGGACGAGCCCTTGGTCGTCCGAGTGTGTCATGATGAGCGCGCCGAGTGCGCGCCAGGAGAGCCCCCAGGAGGTGGTGTGTGCGACCTGCTCCTCCTCGGCCTCGTCGACGTACGTGAGGTCGAACGCCTCCGCGAACGTCGTCCCGAGGTAGTGACTCGTCGCGCTCTGGACCGACTTCCCGTCGGGCATCAGCGCCTCGATCGTCGTCGTCGTGTCCGCGCCGGGGAACTTGTCGTGGTCGGGCTTTCTACCTTTCAGCACCGGGATCGCGAGGTGCTCCTCGAAGACCCGCTCGTACTGCTCGAGCCGGAGCATCGTCTCCTCCCATGCCCCCTCGCGGTCCCGGTGGGCGGTGTGGCCCTCCTGCCAGCAGAACTCCTTCGTCCGGAAGAACGGCTTCGTCTCCGTCGCCTCCCAGCGAACGACCGAACACCACTGGTTGAGTCGCATCGGGAGGTCGCGGTGGCTCCGGACCCACTGGCTCATGAACGGGGCGATGATCGACTCGCTCGTCGGGCGAACGGCGAGACGCTCCTCGAGTTCGGTCTCGCCGCCGTGGGTCACCCACGCCACCTCCGGGTCGAACCCCTCGAGGATCTCCTTTTCGCGCTCCAGATAGCTCTCGGGGATGAAGATCGGGAAGTAGGCGTTCGTGACGCCCGTCTCCTTGAACCAGCCGTCGAGGGTTCGCTGGATCGACTCCCAGAGCGCCCACCCCCGGGGGCGGGTGACGATGAACCCGCCCATCGGGGCGTAGTCGGCGATCTGGGCCTTCCGGACGACCTCCGCGTACCACTCGCCGGGGCTGTGGGACTTCGACTCGGTGATCCCGAGTTCCTGCTCCGTCTCGCTCATACTATCCGCTGCCCCACCACGGTAGTAACGCTTCGGGTTCGGTGCCGATCGGCGCGGGGCGGAGTGCCGACGCGGACGCGGTAGAGGTTTAGCCACACCGATCCTCGCCCCGCCATGAGCCGAACCGACTACGACGTCGTCGTCCTCGGCGTCGGAGGGGTGGGCGCCGCGACGACGTACGAACTCGCGAGGCGCGGCCTCTCCGTTCTCGGACTCGAACGCTACGACGTTCCCCACGCGAGGGGCTCCTCACACGGGGTCACCAGGATCATTCGACTGGCCTACTACGAGGATCCAGCGTACGTCCCGCTACTCCGACGGGCGTACGACCTCTGGAACCGGCTCGAGACGACGCACTCCACGACGCTCCTCCACCGGACCGGATCGATCAGCGCCGGTCCCCCGGGTAGCGAGGTGGTCCGCGGCGTACGACGCTCCTGTGCCGAACACGGCATCCCGAACACGGAGCTGTCGGCTCGAGAACTCGAAGCACGCTTTCCCGGCTATCGCCTCCCCGACGACCACGTCGCGATCCACCAGGCCGACGGCGGCTACCTGCTCTCGGAGGAGGGCATCGTCGCGCACGTCGAGGCCGCACACGGGGAGGGCGCGACGATCAGAGCGAGGGAGACGGTCGAGTCGTGGGAGGCGAGCGAGTCGGGCGTCCGCGTCGAGACCGACAGGGGTGCGTACACCGCAGAGCGCCTCGTCGTCACCGCCGGGGCGTGGGCCGCATCGCAACTGCCCGAACTCGCGGACCTGCTCGTCCCGGAGCGACAGGTCCTCGGCTGGTTTCAACCCAGGAAGCCGGAACGGTTCGCTCCAGAGGCGTTCCCGGTGTTCGTCCACGAGGCCGAGGAGGGCCACTTCTACGGCTTCCCGGTCGTCTCCGTACCGGGGTTCAAACTCGGCCGGTACCACCACCGGGGGGAGACGGGCACCCCCGGAGAGCTTCGTCGGGAACCCGATCGGGAGGACGAACGACTCCTGCGCGAGTATACGGAGGAGTACGTCCCCGACGCGGCGGGGCCGACGATGCGCCTCTCGACCTGCCTGTTCACGAACACCCCCGACGAGCACTTCCTCGTCGACACGCACCCGGAACACGAGAACGTCGTGATCGGCGCGGGATTCTCCGGACACGGCTACAAGTTCGCGAGCGTGCTCGGCGAGGTGCTCTCGGACCTCGCGACCGAGGGCGAGAGCGAGCACCCGATCGAACCGTTTCGCGTGAGCAGGTTCGAGTAAGGGCTCCGATCGAGCGGAGGGATCGGCTCACTGTCGCGAGTGACGGGGTTACGAGGCCAGGAGACGTCCGGCGTCGATCGGTTTATCCCCGCATGTGTCGTTCTATCCGGGATGAACGGGGAGGACGAATCGCGCCGCGGGCAAGGGACGGAACACCGGGCGCTGATCGCCTTCTTCGGGCTGACGTTTCTCTTCTCGTGGTCGTTGTGGCTCCCGAAGGTCGCCGTCGCTACCGGGTTCTCGGCCTCAGGTTTCCTCGCTCCGGCGATCGCGTGGGCGGCGACGCTGCCGGAAGTCGGCGCGTTCGGACCCACCGTGGCGGCGCTCGTCCTCGTCTACGCGTACAGCGGACGCTCCGGCGTCGTTCGCCTCCTCGGACGGGCGCTCGACCGCTCGTTCTCACGTCTCTGGTTCGTCCCGGCACTCGTCCTGTTCCCGATCCTCGCCCTGACGGCGCTCGGTGTCGCCGTCGTCTCCGGTGTCGAACCGACCGTCCCGTGGGTGGACGAGGCGTACGTGCTCCCGATCGCGTTCGTCTTCGTCCTCCTGCTCGGCGGTCCGCTCCAGGAGGAGTTCGGGTGGCGGGGGTACGCGCTCGACCCGTTGGTCGAACGGTTCGGCGCGCTCTCGGCGAGCCTCGGACTGGGGCTGGTCTGGGGGATCTGGCACCTCCCGTGGTTCTACATGCCCTCCATGACGCTCTACTACCAGCGGCCGCTCGTCGGCTTCCTGGTCACGATCACGCTGCTGTCGGTCGTCATGACCTGGGTGTACGCGAACACCGGGGGGAGCCTCGCCCCCGTGATCCTGCTCCACGCGTCGTTCAACTGGTCGCTGTGGGCGTTCCCCGCGATCGAGTCCGACGTCGGGGGGCAGGCGTTCATCGCGCTGCTCGCCGGCGTGGTCCTCTACGTTCTTCTCCGCCACGGACCCACGAACTTCTCCTCGTCAGGGCCGATACCGGCCGGTGGCGTGGAGCGACTGTAGCTCACGGGAAGGACTCTCGACCGGAACTGACCCTGCGGATCGGGGCCGCCGGGGAGCGGCCGAGACGGTCGTCGCGAACCGGAGAGGATTTGTCGTCGCTCCCGTTTGAGCGTGCAATGAGTCAGCTACGGGTCCTCCTGACGAACGACGACGGCATCGACAGCCCCGGTCTCCACGCGCTGGCCGACGCGCTCGCCCCGCTCGCCGAGGTGACGACCGTCGCCCCAGCGACGAACCAGAGCGGCGTCGGCCGCGAGCGCTCGAAGACGGTTTCCGCCGAGGAACACGACCGGGGCACCGCGATCGACGGGACCCCCGCCGACTGCGTCGCCTACGCCCTCCGTGGGCTGGAGACCGAGTTCGATCTGGTGGTCTCGGGCTGCAACCTCGGACCGAACGTCGGATCGTACCTGCTCGGGCGGTCGGGGACCGTCGGCGCGGCCGTCGAGGCGGCCTTTCTCGGCGTGCCGGCGATCGCCGTCTCGGGCTACCACCACGCCGAGTTCTTCCCGCCCGAAGGGAGCCCGTACGAGTTCCCGGGCGAGGCGACCGCGTTCCTCGCCGAGCGCGCGCTCAACGGCGAGTTCGAGGGCGTCGACTACCTCAACGTGAACGCGCCTATCGAGGGGCGCGGACCGATGCGTGTCACCGAACCGGTCGGCGACTACGACACCGCGGTCGACCCCTCGGGCGAGGAGCTCTCGCTCCAGGACACGTTCTGGGCGCGGGCCGAGACGAACGGCTCGCTGCCGGATCTCGCCGCCTGTGCCGAGCTCTACCCGATCGGCAGCGACCGCCGGGCGATCGCGGAGGGCGAGGTGAGCGTCAGCCCGTTTCGGGTACCGCAGTCGGTGGTCGAGAGCGACGCGCTCTCCGGCGCCGTCGGGTCGTTCTAGAGCGGTTCGAGCCGCTCGATCTCCACCTCTGACCAGTCGTAGAACTGTCGATCGGTCTCCCGGAGGTTCCTCACACACTCGTTGTGCTTGTGCTTCGCGTCCTCGACGTACGGGTCCTCGGGGTTCGCCTCGATCCACTCGCGGAGCTCCGAGAGCGCCTTCGGCGAGTAGGTGTCCATGCGCCGCTGCTCGTCGAGGATCGCCGTCTTGCGTTCTTCCTGTCTGAGCGTCCGGATCATCGCCCAGCTCGCGATCCCCCAGAACGCGACGATCGCGACGCCGATGCCGATCCAGGTCTCTGCGGTGATCGCCTCGACCATCAGTCGTCACCTCCGGCAGCGCCGGCGGGTTCGGGTGGGCGTTCGCGCCCCTCCACGTACCGCATCACGAGGTAGCCGACGATCGGGAACGTCACGAGCACGACCATCCCGGCGATCATGATGTCCTCACCGCGGTTCTCCCACGCGAAGAAGGCCATGATGAACACCATCACGATCGGGATGACGTACTTCACGATCGGGTTCCACCAGCTCCCGACGTGGACGCCGGCGTTCTGGTTCACCGAGAGCAGGCGCAGGCGCTCGGGGCCGAAGAACCAGCCGATCGCGATGATGATACAGAGCGTCGCGAGCGGCAGCCCCCAGTTCGCGAAGACGAGGTCGACGAAGTCGAGGAACTCGACGGAGTAGGCGCTCGGAAGGCCGAACAGCCAGATCACCCCACAGACCGCGAGCACGGTCTGGCCGCGCGAGAGCCGGGTCTCTTCGTTGATCGTGGTGACCAGCACCTCCGTGATGACGATCGCGGAGGTGATCGCCGCGAGGAAGAAGCCCGTGAAGAAGAGGATCGCCCAGAGCCCGCCACCGGGCATCTCGGGGAAGACCTGGACGAGCGAGACGAACGCCAGCCCCGCGCCCCCCGCCGGGTCGAGCCCGTAGGCGAAGACGAGCGGGAAGATGGCGAAGGCGGCGAGGATACCGATCGAGGCTTCGCCGATCGCGGTGAACACCCCGCCGCCGAGCGGGACGTCGTCGTAGTCCCGCAGGTAGCTCCCGACGGTGATCGCGATCCCCCAGCCGAGGCCGGTAGAGAAGAGCGCCTGGCCGAGCGCGGCGATCCAGGTGTCGCTGAACGTGAGGTACTCCCACTGGACGGTGAAGGTGAACGCGAGTCCCTCGCCCGCGCCGGGGAGGGTGACCGCGCGGATCGCGATCGCCCCGAGCGCGACGACGAGCGCCGGCACCGCGACGACGACGAGCCGCTCGACGCCGTCTTTGATCCCGAGGAACAACACCCCGGCGACGATGCCCATGACGACCGTGTGCATCGCGATCATCGCCGCCGGGTTCGCGAAGAACGCGTCGAGGAACCCGCCGGCGTCGAAGCCGGTCGCGGTGAAGGTAAAGAGGAACGAGTGGAGCATGTAGTAGAGCGTCCAGCCGACGACCGGCGCGTAGTACGTCATCAGCGCGAAGTTCACCAGCACCACGACCAGCCCGAGACCGACCAGTCCGCCGGTGCCGACGCACTCGCGGATCGAGCCGATCACGCCCTTTCCGGTGTAGCGTCCCAGCGCGACTTCCGCCATGAGCCCCGGCACCGCGAGCAGGAACAGCAGGACGAGGAAGGCGAGGATGAACGCCCCACCGCCGTTCTCACCGGTGACGAACGGGAACCGCCAGATGTTCCCCACCCCGACCATCGCTCCGATCATCGCCATCAAGAAGCCAAAGCGAGTCCCCCACTCCTCTCTGGCCGTCTTCGCTTCGGTTGCCATATGCGAACACTCCCCCGGAGAGTCCACCACCCTCTCATTTAGCTGTTTTGTAGGATAGTCAATACTACTTCCGCTCGCCGGTGATGAACGCGAAGAAGCGAAAGCAGGCGCCGAAGAAGCCGACCGTGCAGACGGCGATCGTCGCGAGCAGCCAGAGGTTGTAGAGCGCGTTCAGCGCTCGGGGCGTGTCCGGGTCGAGGACGTTGACCGCGACGGTGAGGACGGCCATCCCCCCGAGCGCGACGCAGACGGCGACCCAGAGCGGTTTCATGCCGGCGGTTGGTCCGAGGGGCGCTTCAGTGTGAGGGTCCCGAGCTGTCAGTTCGTTCAAACAGACGTATAGCAGGGAGCCGAGGATCGTCGTGCATGACGTTCGATATCGTCGGGACGCTCACGCAGGGGGTTTCCCGGACGACGGCGCGAAACGGCGCGCTGTTCGTCGGGCTGTTCTTCCTCGTCGGGACCGTCGACGCAGTGCTCTTCGGAGGCCCGACTGGCGGACAGGTCGACGGAACGACGCTCGTGGACCTGTCACCCGGTGTCGCGGTCCTCGCGTCGCTGCTGCTCACGGTGGCGACGGTCGTCCTCTACGTGGGGGCGATCAGGACGTTCGTCACCGACGAGACCGAGGAGGTCCCCACGAACGTGTTCACCCGAAACCTCCCGCTCGCGCTGATCAACTTCCTGATCGCGGGGATCGTCTTCGCGATCGTCGTCGGGATCGGATTCCTCCTCCTCGTCATCCCCGGTCTGTTCCTGCTGACTGCGCTCTTCTTCTTCGACGTCTACGTCCTCGTTGAGGACGACGACTTCCTCGCCAGCCTGCAGAACAGCTGGGCGCTGACGGGTGGACACCGCCTCAGGCTGTTCGCGCTCGGGGTGCTCTACTTCGTGATCGTGGGTGCGCTCGGGATCGCGTTCGGCGTTCCGGGGCTGGTTCTCGGCCCGACGCTCGGCACGATCGTCGCCGAAATCGGCGTCGCGATCACGGGAGTCCTCGGGCCACGACGACGGCGGCGGCGTACACGAACCTGTGGGCGCTCGAGGACGACGTGACCGACGTGGAGGGCGAGGAGGTGTCGAGCAGAGACGACGAGCTTCGGTGGGAGTGACTCGAACGAGGACAGCAGTGCTCTCTTTACGGCTCGACGCCGAACGGGCTCTCCGTCTCCGTCCAGGGCCACCCGGGGAGCCGGGTCTGGAACCCGGCGGCGAGCGCCGCGTCGAGGTCGTCGCTCCCGGCGGTCGCGTCGTCCGGGTGATGGTGGATATCCGCGTAGTGAAACGTCGCCTCCGCGAGCAGTCTGAGCGGCTGGTTTCCGGCGATCATCGCGGCGAGCTCTCTCCCCAGTAACTCGTCGACGACGAAGCCCGGATAGTCGCCCTCCACGTCGACCTCGCGCAGGAGCGCGACGAGACAGGCGACGTTCACCGCGAGGTCCCCGTCGCGGAACACCACAGAGACGGCGGCGTCGTAGGCACCCCGGTCGACGGGGGCGACCTCGGTCTCGAAGCGCTCGCCGAGGGCCGATCGGACGTCGTTGATCAGGGGGACGACGACCGTCCCGCGCTCTCGGACCCAGTCGCGTTCGCGTTCGACGGCGGCCGGCGTGAGCTGCATGACCGAGGATTCCCCGCCGATCACCTGAGTTTTGCGAAGGGGTTTTATAACCGGGCCGTCTTAGGGCGGAGTAAGCGGGTTTTTCCCGGAGATCCCGCGCCGTCCGGCGAGAGAGCCGGAGGACGCATACTAGGACCCGACGCTATGTACCCACGGTCACGTGTTGAGCAGTCTCACGCCGTCCGGCGACGCAGCCCGGAGACACCTCACACGACCGTCGACGCCCTCCGCCAGTGGTGGCGTCGGAACCCGCGTGAACCTTTCTCACTATGAGTGCAGTGGACCAGAAACTCGACGACCTGAAAGCAACGATCAGAAACGAGATCCCCAACGACATCTCCGTCTCGGACGTCACCTACGAGGGACCGGAGCTCGTCGTCTACACGCGCGATCCGAAGAAGTTCGCGCGACAGGACGACCTCATCCGGAACCTCGCGAGCAAGCTCCGAAAGCGGATCACCGTCCGACCGGACCCGGACGTGCTCGCGGCACCCGAGCGCGCCGCGGAGAAGATCCGATCCGTCGTCCCCGAGGAGGCCGGGATCAGTGACCTCGACTTCCACGCCGACACCGGCGAGGTGGTGATCGAGGCACAGAAGCCGGGGATGGTGATCGGCCGGCACGGCTCGACGCTCAGACAGATCACCCAGGAGGTGGGCTGGACGCCCGAGGTCGTCCGCACGCCGCCGATCGAGTCCCCGACCGTCTCGAACGTCAGGAACTTCCTGAAACAGGAGCGCGACGACCGGCGTGACATCCTCGAACGCGTCGGCAGGCAGATCCACCGCGAACAGCTCTCGAGCGAGCAGTGGGTCCGGATCACCACCCTCGGCTGCTGTCGCGAGGTCGGACGCGCCGCGTTCGTCCTCTCGACGGCCGACACCCGGATCCTGATCGACTGTGGCGACAAACCCGGGTCCGAGGGCGAGGTGCCCTACCTCCAAGTCCCCGAGGCGCTCGGCTCGGGCGCCCACTCCATCGACGCGGTCGTGCTGACCCACGCCCACCTTGACCACTCGGCGCTCCTCCCGCTGCTGTTCAAGTACGGCTACGACGGGCCGATCTACACCACCGAACCGACCCGCGACCTGATGGGGCTGCTCCAGCTCGACTACCTCGACGTCGCGGCGAAGGAGGGCCGCGCCCCGCCGTACGAGTCGGAGATGGTCCGCGAGACGATCAAACACACCATCCCCGTCGAGTACGGCGACGTCACCGACATCGCGCCGGACGTGAAACTCACCTTCCACAACGCGGGCCACATCCTCGGCAGCGCGGTGAGCCACTTCCACATCGGAAACGGCCTCTACAACGTCGCGTTCACGGGCGACATCCACTACTCCGAGACTCGCCTCCTCAACGGCGCGGTCAACGACTTCCCGCGGGTGGAGACGCTCGTGATGGAGTCGACCTACGGCGGGCGAAACGACTACCAGACCGACCAGGGCGACGCCGAGCGCGCGCTGATCGAGTTGGTCACGGAGACCTACGACCGCGGCGGGAAGGTGCTGATCCCGGCGTTCGCGGTCGGTCGATCCCAGGAGATCATGCTCGTCCTGGAGGAGGCGATGCGGACGGGGAAGATCCCCGAGATGCCGATCCACCTGGACGGGATGATCTGGGAGGCGACGGCGATCCACACTACCTACCCCGAGTACCTGAACGACGACCTCCGCTCGCGGATCTTCCACACCGACAAGAACCCGTTCCTCGCCGAGCAGTTCAACCACATCGACGAGGGCGAGGACGAGCGCCAAGAGGTCGCGAGCGGCGACCCCTGTATCGTCCTCTCGACCTCGGGGATGGTCACCGGCGGGCCGATCATGTCATGGCTTGAGCTCCTGGGACCGGACCCGGACACGACGATGGTCTTCGTCGGCTACCAGGCCCACGGGACGCTCGGCCGGCGGATCCAGAACGGCTGGGACGAGGTGCCGATGAACGGCGACGGTGGCCGCTCGCGCCACCTCAAACTCCAGTTCGACGTGGAGACCGTCGACGGCTTCTCCGGTCACGCCGACCGGAACGGGCTGATGAACTTCGTCCGGACGATGAACCCCCGTCCCGAGAAGGTGCTCTGTGTCCACGGTGACGAGCGCTCGGTCCAGGACCTCTCCTCGGCGCTGTATCACGAGTTCAACATCCGGACGTTCGCGCCGAAGAACCTGGAGACGTTCCGGTTCGTCTGAAGGGTAGGTTCTTGATTCCGTACCGAGAGATGCCAGTATGATCGATGAGAGGCCCTCGGTCAGGCTCTGGCTCGCGGCCGCCACCCTCGTCGCCGCGGTCGCCACGGTTTGGAGCCTCTGGCTCAGCCTGGGGCTCGGTCTCGTCCCGTGTGACCTCTGCTGGTACCAGCGGATCCTCATGTACCCGCTCGTGGCCGTCCTCGGGGTCGCCGCGGTCGAGTCACGCTCCGAGGTCGATCGAACGGCCCTCGCGCTCTCGGTTCCGGGGATCGCGGTCGCCGCCTACCACTCCTGGATCCAGTACGCCGGGGCCGAGAGCGCCGCCTGCTCGGTCGGTGGTGGCTGCGCCGCGGTCCAGTACGAAGTACTCGGACTCTCGACGCCGAACCTCTCGCTCGTCGCCTTCGCGATCGTAGTCGTCCTGGTCGTCTCGGCGGGACGCGCGGGGGGCTGATCGGCCGTGCGTACCCCTCTCTCACAAGAGATATACGCGTCGACAAAAACCGGACGGGGGCGTCGACGTCGGTTCGAGGGAACCGGAGACGTACACGGACGATAACCGGGGTTCAGTCGGCGGTTTCTCCGGAGATACGTCCCCCGTAAATAGATAGGTTATATGATATCACCGGAGTAGAGAGGAAGGAGACGATCGGTTATCCGGTTCTCGAAATAAAACGTGTGTTGTACTAGAAATAGCGGATCGCAGTTTTTATTAGGGAGTCGATAATGGGGGCGGGTGGATGTCGCCAGAGCATACGCGACGACGGTTCATGGCAGTAGCGGGAAGCACAGTCCTCGGCCTCGGCGTGGCCAGCGGCGCGGCGAGCGCGGCCTCGAACGCACCGGTTCTCTCCGGTCGCGAGTACCCGACGTTCGGGACGAACCCGGACGCCCCCACCGCGACGATCTACGGCAGTTTCAACTGTCCGTTCACCGCTCGTGCGGTCGACGACACGCTCGACGGGATCGTAAACGACTTCGTCGAGACGGGCCAGCTCAACCTCGAGTGGCAGCCGCTCGAGTACAACCCGACCAACACGAGTTCACCCTACATCTCCCAGAACGGCGTGCAGGCCGGTCAGGCCGCACTCGCCGTCTGGAACAACGACCCCGAGTCGTTCCCGGCCTTCTTCGACCGCGTCTACCGATCGATGCCGGGACAGACCAACCCGGGCACGCTCGAGGGCTGGATGGGTGACGCCGGCGTCTCCTCGCCCACTTCGAACATCGGCGGCTACGACAGCGACCTGCGATCGATCGCCGGCGGCGCCACGTCGGCCGTCGGCAGCGGCCCGATCCCGGTGATCGAACTCGGTGGGGACACCACGAACCCCCGACACCAGCACGTCTTCGGCTGGCTCGACGCGCGAGTCGACGACGCGGACGCTACGGGTGGCGGCGGCGAAGAGGAGGAGCCGGAAGAAGCGGAACCGGAGCCCGAACCGGAAGAAGAAGAAGCGGAGTCGGAAGAAGCGGAGTCGGAAGAAGTGGAAGAAGAGCCGGAACCCGAACCGGAAGAGGAGAAGGAATCCAAATCGACCGACGACGGCGACGATGACGCCAACATCTGCGCGTTCCTCGCCTGATTCGGAACTGATCGGCCGGTTTACTTTTCGAGACGGTTGATACCGGCACGCGAGTGATCTCCTCGCGTCGGTCTACTGGTGCGAGACGAACTCGATCAGCACACCACCGGTGTCCCGCGGGTGGAGGAACGCCACGTCGTGGCCCCACGCCCCGGGTCTGGGCTCGTCGTCGATCGGTTCGATCCCGCTTTCCACGGCCGTCTCGAGCGCGCCGTCGATGTCGTCGGTCGCGAACGCGAGGTGGTGGATCCCGGAGCCGTCTCGCTCCAGGTATCGAGAGATCGGCCCGTCCTCAACGGGTTCGAGCAGTTCGAGGTAGCCGTTTCCGAGCGCGAGGAAACAGATTCGCATCCTGTCGAAGTTCTCCTCGTGGGCGACCGGCGCGTCGAACAGCGACGTGAAGCGCGATGCGAGGTCGTCGGCGTCGTCGGTCGCGATACCGACGTGGTCGAGGTGCATAGCCCACACTCACAGTGTGGGGTAATCAACGTGTCCGCCGACCGAAGCGGTCCCGGGAGTCCGTGTGGGATCAGGCGACGCTCGCCGCGCGGTGTTCGCCAAAGACCTCGCGCAGCGTGTTACAGATCTCGCCCGTCGTCGCCTCGGCTTTCACCGCCCGGACGATCGACGGCATCACGTTCTCCTCGCCGCTCGCCGCCTCGCGGAGTTCGGCGAGGGCGTCCTCGACTGCACCGTCGTCCCGCGCTCCCCAGGCGCGCTCCAACCGGGCGATCTGCCGTCGCTGGTCCTCCTCCGTGACCTCCTCGAGGTCCATCTCGGGCTCCTCGTCGGCCTCGAACTCGTTGACGCCGACGATGATCCGCTCGCGCTCTTCGATCTCTCGCTGGCGCTCGTAGGCGACGTCCTGGATCTGGCGCTGGACCCAGCCCTCCTCGATCGCCCGGCGCATCCCGCCACGGTCGTCGATCTCCGCGATGAGCGAGAACGCCTCGGCCTCCAGGTCGTCCGTCAGGGCCTCGACGTAGTAGCTGCCCGCGAGCGGGTCGATCGTGTCGGCGGCACCCGACTCGTGGGCGAGGATCTGCTGGGTGCGAAGCGCCGTCCGGACCGACTTCTCCGTCGGGAGCGCGAGCGCCTCGTCCTTCCCGTTCGTGTGGAGGCTCTGGGTCCCTCCGAGGACGGCGGCGAGCGCCTGGTAGGCGACCCGGACGACGTTGTTCTCGACCTGCTGTGCGGTGAGCGTCGAACCCGCCGTCTGGGTGTGGAACTTCAGCTGTCTCGACTTCGGGTCCTCGGCGCCGAAGCGCTCGTCCATGATCCGCGCCCACATCCGTCGGGCGGCGCGGAACTTCGCCACCTCCTCGAAGACGTCGTTGTGTGCGTTGAAGAAGAAGGAGAGCTGCGGGGCGAACGAGTCGACGTCGAGGCCGGCGCCGATCGCCGCCTCGACGTACTCGATGCCGTTTCCGAGCGTGAACGCGAGCTCCTGGGCGGCGGTCGAGCCCGCCTCGCGGACGTGGTAGCCGGAGATCGAGATCGTGTTGAATCTGGGGATCTCCACGGCGGCGAACTCGAAGATGTCGGTGATCACCCGCATCGAGGGTTCGGGCGGGAAGATGAACGTGTTCCGCGCGATGTACTCCTTCAGGATGTCGTTCTGGATCGTCCCGCGAAGCTCCGCTCTCGGGACGCCCTGTTCGTCGCCGACGGCGATGTACATCGCGAGCAGTACGGCGGCGGGCGCGTTGATCGTCATGCTCGTCGAGACCTCGTCGAGCGGGATCCCCTCGAAGACGGTCCGCATGTCGTGGATCGAGTCGATCGCCACCCCCGACTTCCCGACCTCACCGTCGGCCATCGCGCTGTCGGAGTCGTAGCCCATCTGGGTGGGGAGGTCGAACGCCATCGAGAGCCCGCTCTGGCCCTGTGAGAGGAGGTACTGGTAGCGTTCGTTCGTCTCCTCGGCGGTTCCCATCCCGGCGTACTGGCGCATCGTCCAGAGCCGCCCGCGGTACATCGTCGGGTAGACACCCCGCGTGTACGGCTCTTCGCCCGGGAACCCGAGGTCGTCGTAGGAGAGGCCGGAGACGTCGTCGGGTGTGTAGAGCCGTTCGATATCGCGGCCCTCGGTGTCGGTGGTGAACGCCTCCCGTCGCTCGCCGAATCGATCGAGCGTCGGCGAGAGCGTCTCGCGCTCCCAGCGCGCTTTCCCCTCGCGGATCGCCGCCAGGTCCTCGGGATCGAACATGGGAGACGATGGTCCGCGCGGGTCTAAGCGTTGACGGTGGGTCGAACGCGGTGTTTTTGCCCGCCCGGTCCGTAGCGCGACCATGAGCGACCCGGAGCCCGAAGCGGTCGACCGACCCCCGATCCCCACCGACGAGGGGTCGAGCCGGCGACGAGCGCTGCTCTACACCCTGCCGTTCCTGCTGCTCGGGCTGGGCAACGTCGCGCTCGTCATCGGCTGGGGGCTCGAACCGCTCTGGGTGTTCGCGATGCTCCCGCCGATCCTCTTCGTCACCGTCATCACGTGGATCGCGTTCAAAAGCGGCTTCGTCACCGACCACGACGAGTACGGCGACGGACTCCAACAGAGCGAGTGGGACTACGAGTGAGCTCCGGTCCCCGCCGTCAGCGCCCGGTGTCGTACTTGTAGGTCGCCGACTCCGGGTCGATACCGAACTCCTCCGCGAGTTCGTTCACCGCACCCTCGTCCTCGTCCCCCTCCCCCTGCGGTCGTGCCTCCTTGAACCGCTCGCGCAGGCGGGCGGGCATCTCGAACCGCTCGGTCTCGATGGCGGTGGGGACCGCGTCGGGCATCGTCCGCTCGCGTTTCCGGTCGAGGCGCTCGCGCAGCCCCTCCGGGAGCGCGGCCTCGTCGATCCGCTCGAAGCCGAACCCCTCGAAGTACTCCGGCGTGGAGACGAACGCGTAGACCCGCTCGAACCCGTCGTCCGAGGCGTGATCCAGCAGGCGTTCGATCACGTGCGCGCCGACGCCCTGTCCGCGCCAGGGCTCGATCACGCCGAGGCTCGTCAGCTCGCAGAACTCCTCGTCGAGTTTGTGGAGCCGAGTCCGGCCGAAGCCGGCGCGCTCGCCGGTCTCCTCGTCGAGGGCGATCACGTAGTCCCGGGAACGAAACGCGAGCCCGTCGAGCCCCATCTCCTCGATGCGGTCGAGCAGCCAGACCTCCTCGTGTTTTCTCGCGTCTCGAACGTACATGTCCCGCGGTAGCACCCGCCCGGTAAAAAGACTTTCACGGACCGCTCGACCCGACTCAGAGCGTCGCCGGATCGTCGTCGTCCGCGGCGCGGTGCTCGTCGTCGTCATCGCCGACGAGGCTATCGTCGTCGTCACCGATTAGATCGTCGTCGTCATCACCAACGAGGCTGTCGTCGTCATCCCCGATGAGGTCATCATCGTCGGAGTGACGGTGATCGTCGTCGTCACCGAGCAGCTCGTCGTCGTCGGAGTGACGGTGATCGTCGTCATCTCCGATCAGATCGTCGTCGTCATCACCAACGAGGCTTTCGTCGTCGTCGCCGATCAGGTCGTCATCGTCGTCGGTGACGCCGGCGTCCCCGGTGCCGGCCGCACCGGTCGTTCCCGTGGTCGTGCCGGCTCCGGTCGCCTCGTCGCCGACCCCACCCGTCTCGGTCGCCGTACTCTGGATGCGGATCTCGTCGTCGGTGATCGAGTCGACCGAGTCGGTTCTGAGCGGGAAGTCCTCGTCGTCGGCGTCGCCCCAGCCGAGTTTTGCGCTGATCGTGCCGGTGATCCCCGGGTCGGGGTCGACGTAGGCCGTCCCTTCCCTGACCTCGCTCACGATGCCGACTTCCTCGCCGCTCTCGTCTACGACCGTCTTTCCCTCGTCGTCTTCCGTGAATTGCATCGCCATAGCCGGAAGAGATACACCACCGATACGTATATCCCTGCACCCGGCATGCGCGAAAGAATCACCCGAGGCCCATCCGAAAGCGCTAATGAGAGCTACCGCGAAACCGCGCCCATGAGCGACGAGGACGACGAGGAGGAGACGCCGGCGGTCGAACTCGGTGAGGGCGAGTCCGTCGAGGGCGCACCGCTCGCGCGTGTCACCTCCCGTCTCACCTGGCCACAGCAGAAGAGCGAGGTCGTCAGAAAGGAAGGCGAGAGCGTGATCCGAACGCCCGACGGCCCACGGTCCGTCGAGGACGTGCTCTCGGAGGTCGAGACGGCCTACTTCGCCTCGCGACGCGAGTTCACGGAGGCGGTCCAGTCCGTCGTCGGGACCGGTCCCGTCCCGACCGAGTAGTCCGTGTCGGTCCGTCGGTCCCTCCCCGACGCGTTCTCGCTGCCGTGGGTCCACCGCGCGCTCGTCCTCGGACCGGTGGTGCTCTTTCTCGGCCACCAGTGGCTCGCGCCTACACTGGAGGCAAGGGTCGTCCGCGACACGGCCATCTACATCGTGATCCCACTGGGGGTCGCCGCGCTCCACGGTCGACGGATCGGCTGGCGGATCGATCGGCTGGCGATCCGGGACGCCGTCCTCCTCTCCGCGTTCGTCGCCCCCTTCTACGTCGTGGGTTCGACGCTGCCGACGATCCGCGAGTACTACCCGATGTGGCAGGTCTCGCCCGCGATCGGCGAGTTCCTCCCCCACGCAGTGATGCTGTTCGTCGTCGCGCTCGCGACCGAGACCTACTACAGGGGTCTGCTCTGTGTCGGCGTGCGCGAGATCGGCTTCAAGTGCGTGTTCATCTCGCCGATCGTCTACGCGCTCATGCACTCGACGAAGCCCCCGATCGAACTCGCGCTCTCGGGGCCGACGGACGTACTCTTCGGCGCGGTCGACTACCACGCGGACTCGATCCTGCCCTCGACGGTGGCCCACGGCTTCGGCCTCGTGCTGCTCGACTGGCTCGTGCTCCACGACCCGGTGATCGACCCGGAGACGACGCTCCGGTGGCTCTCGTGGCTCCCGATGCCACTGTGACCGGATCGACTCCCACCGAACCTGCGCCACGCTTTTCACCGAATCGGCCCATCGTACGGTCATGAGCCTCGCGATCGACCCGAACGAGATCGACCCGGAGGACATCGGCGAGAAACAGGCAGTCCTCGAGATGAATCACGAAGAAGCGGTAGAACACGTCCGCGAGGTCTGTCTGGAGGTGGGCTTCGGCATCCCCGTCGAGTTCTCGCCCTCGGAACTACTCAACGAAAAGGTCGACGCCGACCGCGATCCCTACTACGTTCTCGGGGCGTGCAACCCGGAGATGGCCGACCGCGCGCTCGACGAGACGATGCGGATCGGCGGGCTCTTTCCGTGTAACGTGATCGTCTGGGAGGAGGAGTCGGGACGCCAGCGGGTCTATCACCTCTCGATCATGAAAGTCGCGCGACTGCTCGGTATCGCGCCCGACAGCGAGGAGTGGAAGTCGATCGTCGAGGATACGGGCGAACTCGTCGAGGAACTGTTCTCGCGGCTCGATGCCGTCGAGAAACGGGTGTAGCTACGCGACGGTGCGCGCGATCGGCCCGACGTCGCCGGGGCCGTCGCGGGTCTCAAGCGCGGTGACGAACTCGGGCACCGTGAACGGCGTCTCGCCGACGTGTGGGGCGATCAGCCGCTCGTCGCCCGCCGTGACGTCGATCCAGACGACCGGGAGCACGACCTCCTCGTACCCCGCCTCGGAGACGAGCGAACCCGCCTCGTGACGCTCGAACGCCGGGGCGAGCGAGACGCCCCGGCTCTCCGCCCAGGCCTCCCACTCCTCGATCCGGTCGATGCGCTCGGGGTCCCCGTCGGTGCTCACGCGCGCCGGCCAGGTGTGTGTCCTGTACGCCGAGACGAGCGGCGTCGACGCGAGGCGGTCGAGTCGCGCACGGAGCGCGTCCTGTCTGGGGCGCGCGCTCGTGGCGCCCTCTCGCAGGTAGAGGTCGATGTCGAGTGGGTCGTCGAACGATCCGATCATACTGTCATCGTTCTAATCCCCTCGTACTAAAACTATGCCTAGGACGGAGGGATGGAATATATACACGCTAGAACGGTCGTCGCTCAGCCGACAGATCGTCCGAAGTCGGCCAGCGAGGACTGGACGCCCGCGACGAGTTCCGAGGAGCGACGGAGGCGCTCCTGGGAGATCGGCAGCCGATCGGAGAGCGTCGTCACCGCCTCCGCGAGCGACTCCGCCTCGCCCCACTCGCCGTCGAAGGCGTTCCTGACGCTCTCTCTGACCTGCCAGACGCCGACCGGCGCCCACTGCTCGTCGGTGACCTCCCGGAGGACGAGGACCTTCGCCTGCCGGCCACGGTCGGCGAGGTGTTCGAGCGCACCCACCCTGGCGGCGTAGTATGCGCCGGAGGTCCCCCCGGTGACGTACTCGGTCCGACCGTCGTAGCCCTCGTGGTCGCTCGCGACCCAGTACGTGCCATCTAGATCCGGGTTCCAGACGCTCCCCGGCGACTTCATCTCGACGAGTTCGAACTCCCAGTTGCCGGGTGTTAAAACGATCCAGTAGCG
Source organism: Halalkalicoccus sp. CGA53 (assembly GCF_036429475.1). Lineage (GTDB taxonomy): Archaea > Halobacteriota > Halobacteria > Halobacteriales > Halalkalicoccaceae > Natronorarus > Natronorarus salvus. The sequence continues at coordinate 1,166,478 of NZ_CP144125.1, read as the reverse complement.
GTTTCCGACGTACTCGTTCGTGTAGACCTCGACGCTATCGACGCTCGGCGCGTTCCGGACCGTCCCCCGGAGGTACTTTCCAACGGTATCGTCGACGGCCGTGATCGACCAGCGCGTGGGGACCAGTCGCCTCCGCTCCCCGATCCCGAGTGCACCCGCCGAGAGGATCTTGTTGATCTCGTAGACGTCGAACCCTCTCCTGTACAGGTACGTCATCGCCCCCTCGGCCTTCCAGTCGTCGTCAGAGAGCGTCTTCTCGACCGCCTTCGGTACCGAGGGGTTCTCCGCTAAGTCGGCACGCTCGGCGCGCGCGTGCGGGCCGGTCGGGGTGGCGATGTCGTCGAGTCCGAAGTCCAGGTCGGGCGAGCCCGAGAGGCCGATCTCGACGTCGACCGGCCGATCGGCGATCGCGACCTCGCGCTGGACGCCGACGAAGCCGTCCCAGACGTCCTCGACGTTCACGCGGGCCGAGCGCGTCGAGTTGAGCAGTCCAGACCGGTACTGGTAGACGTCCTCGATTGCGATCCCCTGGTCGTACCAGTCCCCGGAGGTGACGTACTCGGTCGCCCGGTCCTCGTCGCCGACGGGCGAGAGCAGGCCCGTCGAGACCTCGGGGTACGACGACCGCCCGACGAAGATCGAGGGGGAGACGCTGCCGAACAGCGAGTCGCCCGAGACGACCGACTCGAACCGGTCCTCGAACTCCGTGAGGTAGTCGGTGATCGCGTAGGACTTCTCCCGGGCGAGACGACGCATCTCGGCGCGCTCGTCGGTCTCCAGGTCCTCTACGAACTCGTCGAGGCGCATTGGTGGGTGAAGGAGGCGCGCGGATTTGAACGTTCGGCCCGCGTCGCTGGGAAAGAGCTGTCTCCCGTATCCGGAGACGCTACGCCGAAAAGTCCGTCCGCGGGGTGGAGCGCGTTAGCTGTGGATGCCCATCGCCTCGATCTGTTCCTGGTACCGGTTGCGGATCGTGACCTCGGTCACCTGCGCGACGTCGGCGACCTCGCGCTGGGTCTTCTTCTCGTTACAGAGCAGCGACGCGGCGTAGATCGCCGCGGCGGCGTAGCCCGTGGGGGACTTGCCCGAGAGCAGCCCCTGTTCGGCGGTCGTCTCGATGATCTCGTTGGCCTTCGACTGGACCTCCTCGCTCAGTTCGAGTTCGGAGCAGAACCGGGGAACGTACTTCTTCGGGTCGACCGGGCGCATCTCGAGGCCGAGCTCCTGGGAGATGTACCGGTAGGTCCGGCCGATCTCCTTTCGCTCGACGCGCGAGACCTCGCTGATCTCCTCGAGACTGCGCGGGATACCCTCCTTCCGGCAGGCGGCGTAGAGCGCCGAGGTGGCGACGCCCTCGATCGACCGCCCACGGATGAGGTCCTCCTTGAGTGCGCGACGGTAGATGACGCTCGCCACCTCGCGAACCGAGCGCGGTACCCCCAGCGCGCTCGCCATCCGGTCGATCTCGCTGAGCGCGAACTGCAGGTTGCGCTCGCCGGCGTCCTTCGTCCGGATCCGCTCCTGCCACTTTCGCAACCGGTGCATCTGGCTTCGTTTCTTCGAGGAGATAGAGCGACCGTACGCGTCCTTGTCCTTCCAGTCGATGGTGGTCGTGAGCCCCTTGTCGTGCATCGTCTGGGTCGTCGGCGCCCCCACGCGCGACTTCTGCTGGCGTTCGGTGTGGTTGAACGCCCGCCACTCCGGACCCGGGTCGATCGATCCCTCCTCGACGACGAGGCCGCAGTCATCACAGACGAGCTCGCCCCGGTCCGAGCTCTTCACCAGGTCCTCGGACGAACACTCGGGACACGCCCGAACCCCCTCGTCCTCGCTGGTCTGCTGCGCCTCACGCTCGCGCTCCCGTTGTCGGGTGGACCGTGTCATCGCACTTAAATAGTAGTACTACCAAAACACTTAAACCCTCGGTTCGAACTGTGTCGTGAGTCAGGCGACAGGATCGACCTCGCAGTTACAGATAACCACCGGAGGGCGCCGGTATCGCGGGGCTTTCCGCGCCGAACACATACCAAAGCCGTTATATCCGAGTACCGGCGACCTCGGCTCGATGCCGACCGTCGACTGCGATCCGGACGAGGCCAGAGAGCGCCTGCGCGAGGTGGGCGCGGAGGTCCACCCCGGCAACACCGACCACGAGCTGTGGCGGGCCGAACACGGGGACGCGGTGGCGGTCGCTTACGACGGGACGGTCGTGATCCAGGGCAAGCGTCCACGGGACATCGAGGCGCTGTTGCGAGAGGAGGGCGGGCGCGTCCACGCCTACTTCGACGGGGCGTGTCGGGGAAACCCAGGCCCGTCCGCCGCCGGCTGGGTGCTCGTCTCCTCGGGCGGGATCGTCGCCGAAGGGGGCGAACGCCTGGGGAAGACGACGAACAACCGCGCGGAGTACGAGGCACTGATACGCGCGCTCTCGGCCGCGACCGATTACGGCTTCGACGAGGTCGACCTCCGGGGGGACTCCGAGCTGATCGTGAAACAGGTCAGAGGCGAGTGGAACACGAACGACCCGGAGCTGAGAGAGCGCCGGGTCCGGGTCCGCGAGCTGCTCTCGGGGTTCGACCGGTGGTCGATCGAGCACGTTCCGCGCGAGATAAACCGCCGCGCGGACGAACTGGCGAACGAGGCGTTGGACGATGGCTGAGAGAGACCACCGGGAGGAGCTGGGTGAGGAAGTCGTCAGGAGAGCGGAGCGGCTGACGCGGCTCGCGCGTGCGGCGGTCGACGACGGGGAGGCGTCGGCCTACCGCGAGGAGCGAGACGAACTGCTCTCGAACCGCGGCTTCACGACACGGGTCAGAGAGAACGGCGAGGAGGAGGTGCTGGTACTCCACCCCGAGGGGTGGGAAGAGGGGGGCACGATCCACCCGGAACGGATCGAGGAGATCGACCGAGCGGTCGAGATCAGGCTCACCGGGGCGGCCGATCCGGAGGACTGGGAGAGCGTCGAGGCGCACAACCGCGCGCTCGCGAGGCGGGTGAGAGCGAAGTACGGCGAGGTCCACGGCGAGAACGCGGAGACGTTCGCGGATTTCATGGGAAACCACTACGCCCGACGGATGGAGACAGCCGGCGAGCGAGAGCGCGAGGAGTTCCTCACCGACTACTTCGTGCGCAACGCCTGGCCGAGTGCGGACCAGCGCGCGGCGATAGAGCGCTCGCTCTCGCTGGTGGTCGAGGTCGCGAAAGAAACCGAGTGATGTCGTCTGTTCTATAGCTGTGCGTCGACGAGCGCGCGGACGTCCTCGGCTCTGTCGCCGTCGATGACGAGCTTCGAGAGGACCCAGTCGAGCTGGCCGAGGACGACCTCGTAGCCATCGTCGGTGAGTTCGTACTGGTTCGTCCGCTTGTCGAGTTCGCTCTTTTCGACGTAGCCCATCTCGACTAAGTCGTCGAGGTTGGGGTAGAGTCGACCGTGGTTGACCTCCGCGCCGTAGTACTCCTCTAACTGACGCTTGATCGCCAGCCCGTACATCGCCTCCTCCGACAGGATGACGAGGATATTGTGCTGAAACGCCGTGAGGTCGTGTGCGGTCTGCTCTGTGCCCGGAACTGCTTGTGCCTCTGACATCAGCAGAGAGGACGGTGTCTACCTATTTAACAGTTGGCAATCCGACGGGTATTCGATCACGTTACTACCCGTTCATACCGGGTCGTCGGCCCGACGGGACGGGTCGAAAGGGCTTTTTCGCCGCTGGTCACAGGGGCAGACGCATGACCAACCTGTGGGAGGACCTGGAGACCGGACCGAACGCACCCGAGGAGATCTACGCCGTCGTCGAGTGTCTGAAGGGCGACCGGAACAAGTACGAGTACGACAAGGACATTCCGGCGGTGGTCCTCGACCGCGTGCTCCACTCGAACGTCCACTACCCGGGTGACTACGGCTTCATCCCCCGCTCGTGGTACGACGACGACGACCCGTTCGACGTGCTCGTGCTCGTCGAGGACTCGACCTTTCCCGGCTGCGTAATCGAGGCCCGCCCGGTCGCGCTGATGCGGATGGACGACGACGGCGAGCAGGACGACAAGGTGATCGCCGTCCCGACCGAGGACCCCCGCTTCGACCACGTCGAGGACCTCTCGGACCTCCCCCAGCAGACACGAGACGAGATCGACGAGTTCTTCGAGACCTACAAAAACCTGGAGGAGGGCAAACGCACGGAGACCCTCGGCTGGGATGACCGCGACGCGGCGATCGAGGCGATCGAACACGCCCAGGAGCTCTACGTCGAGCAGTTCGGCTGAGAGGGACGTCGTAGCCGTCCGGATTTCGTGGGCTCACGCGACGCCGATGTCGTTCGATCCGCGATCGAGGATCGACGAGTTTCGACGACGATCTCTACGAGAACCACCCGAGGGAACCCCGGTCGATACGCGGGGGTAATTCCTCGCCCTGATCGGATGTATTATAATTATGGGTAATCTTTTTCGTGTGGAGCGGATAGGTACTCCCGTGATGGCCACGAACGACCGACCCCGTCCCGGCATCGCCCACCCGACGGTCGTCCCGACGAACTTCGTCCCCGAACCCGAGTCGGAGACGCCGGTGGGAGAGCCCGAAACCGCCGACTGAGCCCGTAGACCCGGAGACGAAGGTTCTTGTAGCCGACGCCAGTAGGAGCCCCCATGGGTCTGTTCGACCGGTTGCGTGGCGACGACGCCCCGCGCGTCGCCTTCTTCGGTATCGACGGTGTGCCGTTCAGTCTGATCGAGGACGAACCGGGGACGTTTCCGAACCTGACGGCGCTCGCCGAGGCGGGCAGCGCGGGGGCGATCGACAGCATCGTCCCGCCGGAGTCGAGCGCCTGCTGGCCGTCGCTCACGACCGGCGTCAATCCCGGCGAGACGGGCGTCTACGGCTTTCAGGACCGCGAAGTCGGCTCCTACGAGACGTACGTCCCGATGGGCCGCGACGTGCAGGCGACCCGCGTCTGGGACCGGGTGACCGACGCCGGCCGCGACGCGACGGTGATGAACGTCCCCGTCACCTTCCCCCCGCAGCGGAACCTCCAGCGGATGGTCTCGGGTTTTCTCTCCCCGAGCGTCGAGAAGGCGGCGGTGCCCGCGGAGCTCGCGAAGACGCTCGCTGAGTACGACTACCGGATCGACGTCAACGCCCGCCTCGGCCACGAGAAGGACAAGACCGAGTTCATCGAGGACGCCCACGAGACGCTCGATGCCCGCTTCGCCTCGTTCAAACACTACGTCGCCGAGGACGACTGGGACCTCTTCTTCGGCGTCTTCATGACCACGGATAGAGTGAACCACTTCCTCTTCCGGGACTACGAGCGCGACGGCCGGTACAGGGAGGAGTTCCTCGAGTTCTACACGAAGCTGGATCAGTATCTCGGCGAGCTCAGGGAGCTGCTCGCCGAGGACGTGACGATGGTCGTCGCGAGCGACCACGGCTTCACCACCCTCGAGTACGAGGTCCACTTCAACCAGTGGCTCGCCGAGGAGGGCTGGCTCTCGTTCTCGGGCGAGGAACACGAAGAGCTCGGTGACATCGCCGACGAGACGAGAGCGTACTCGCTGATCCCGGGTCGGTTCTACATCAACTTGGAGGGCAGAGAGCCGCGGGGAGGCGTTCCGGAGGAGGAGTACGAGGCGACCCGTGACGAACTGAAAGAGGCGCTGCTCGCGCTCGAAGGTCCGAACGGGAAGCAGGTCTGTGAGCGCGTCGTCGAGAAGGAGAAGGCGTTCCGGGGTGCGCACGACGAGATCGCACCGGACCTGGTGGCAATCCCGGCCCACGGCTTCGACCTCAAATCGGGCTTTTCGGGCCACGGCGAGGTGTTCGACACCGGTCCGCGAAACGGGATGCACAGCTTCGACAACGCGACGCTGCTCGTCGACGACCCCGAGATCACCGTCGGCGAGGCGAACCTCTACGACATCGCGCCGACGCTGCTCGACCTGATGGAGATGGAGTACGACCGCGAGGGCTTCGACGGGGCGAGCCTCGTCAACTGACGAGGACGGGTGTCGTCTCGTATCGGTGATCGTCTGGACAGGTCGGCGAACACCGGTTACCTGGTACACCCGTCCTCGTGGGAAAGAACAACGCCTTTCGGCGGTCGCCCCCTCTCGCAGTCAATGCTCACCGACCAGACGGTCGATACGGAGGACCTCACCCCGGAGACGCTCAGAGAGCGCTACGAGCGCGAACTCGCCGGCGTAATCGAGGAGAGGGGGATCGCCACGGCGAGCGAGGGGACCGGCATCGAGGAGGCCCTGCTGGAGGCGCTCGTCGCCGGCGAGTCACCAGAGCTCGGTACGGAGGAAGCGGCGGCGATCCTCGCGCTCTCAGAGGGGGAGCCGAGCGCGGAGATCATCGAGGCAGAGATGCAGGATCGACTCCTGATGGGGATGACGACGGCGGTCCTCGACGTGGAGACGCTCGCGGCGAACCTGGAGCTCGACCTCGACGCGAAGGAGGTCCAGCAGAAGGTCGAGGGACGTGCGCCGACGAGCCTCGCGGAGTACGCCCACCTCCGGTACACGATCGAGGACAGAAAGCCGTAACACGGGACGCGGTCGCTGGAGGAGGGGTTTTGGCGGCTCGATCCGAACCGCGGACATGGAGATCGCGATACTCGGCTGTGGCTACGTGGGGATCGAACTGGGTCGACAGCTGACCGCCCGAGGACACGACGTCGTCGGGGTGCGCCGATCGAAGGAGGGTATCGACGTGATCGAGGAGGCCGGTTTCGACGGGGTGCGAGCGGACGTGACCGATCCGGAGTCACTCGCCTCCGTACCCGATTCCGACGCGCTCGTCTTCGCCGCCAGTTCGGGTGGACGGGGTGCCGACGCCGCCAGCGAGGTGTTCGTCGAGGGGCTACAGACCGCGGTCGGGCAGTTCGCGGGACGCGAACGAGCGCCCACCAGACTCGTCTACACCTCCAGCACGGGCGTCTACGGCGACCACGGGGGAGACTGGGTGGACGAGGAGACGCCCCTCGAACCGACGACGGAGAAGACGGGCGTACTCGCCGAGGCCGAGCGGATCGCGCTGGAGTCGCCGATTCCAGGTACAGTGACCCGGTTCGCCGGACTCTACGGCCCGGACCGGTACCGGTTAGAGCGCTACCTGGAGGGACCGGTCACGGAGGGCTACCTGAACATGGTCCACCGAGAGGACGCTGCCGGGGCGGTGCGCTACCTGCTCGAGGAGGGACTCGCGCGGGAGGAGGTCGTGCTCGTCGCCGACGACGAACCCGCGGACAAGTGGGCGTTCGCCGACTGGCTCGCCGAGCAGTGTGGCGTGGAGCCACCGGCGAAACGGACGAAGGAGGAGCGACTCGCCGAGGGAGATCTCTCCGAGGCCGCCCGGCGACGGCTCCTGACGAGCAAGCGCTGTTCGAACGCGAAGCTCCGCGACCTGGGCTACGAGCTCTCGTATCCGACCTATCGCGAGGGGTACAGGGAGGCGGTGCTCGCGTACACGTCCGGGGAGCGGTCTCGTTGCGGCGACGACGGCGCCCCGACCTCGTAGCCTTTTGCAGCCAGGGCCCGAACTCGAGTCATGGCGACGAAGGAGGCGACGTGGGCATACCGCGACCGGTTCGGCGAGGAGTTCGGTCGCACCTACTTCCGCCGGTTCGGCGACGGGGTGGTCTCCAGTATCGGCCTCGGGACCTACCTCGGCGAGCCGACCGACACGGTCGACGACCGGTACCGCGAGGCGATTCTCACGGCGCTCGAACGCGGCTGTAACGTGATCGACACGGCGATCAACTACCGCCACCAGCGTTCCGAGCGGGTCGTGGGCGAGGCGCTCGTCGAGAGCGAGGTGGAGAGAGAAGCGGTGCTCGTGGCGACGAAGGGCGGGTTCGTCCCGTTCGACGGCGAGCGGCCGTCGGACCCGGGAAGCTACGTGAAATCGGCGTACGTCGACAGCGGGATACTCGACGTCGACGACCTCGCGATGGGCGCCCACGCGCTCTCTCCCGACTACGTCGACGACCAGTTCGACCGCTCGAGGGAGAACCTCGACCTGGAGGTGATCGACCTCTACTACCTCCACAACCCCGAAACACAGCTCAGGGTCCGCTCGCGGACGGAGGTCTACGGCCAGCTAGAGAGAGCGTTCGAGCGGCTCGAAGAGCGCCGGGCAGCGGGCGAACTCCGGTACTACGGGGTGGCGACCTGGGAGGCGCTGCGCGTCCACGAGGAGCACGAGAGCTACCTCTCGTTACCCGAGATCGTCTCGCGGGCGCGGTCGGCGGCGAAGACGGTGGGGAACACCTCGACCGGTCTGAGAGCGATCCAGCTTCCGTTCAACGTTCACATGGCCGATGCGTTCACCGTCGAAGCCCACGAGGGACGGGACGGCACCGAGAGCGCACTCTGGTTCGCCCAGAACGCCGGCCTCTCCGTGTTCACGAGCACGAGCATCGGACAGGGCGAGCTCGCGGACGGGCTCCCGGAGGAGGTCACCTCGCTGCTCGCGGGCGGCTCCCCGGTCCAGCGGGCGATCAACTTCGCGCGGAGCGCCCCGGGCGTGACGAGCGCGCTGGTCGGAGCGAGTCGGGGAGAACACGTCGAGGAGAACGTCGCTGCCGGGCGGTTCGATCCGCTGGGAGCCGAGACGTTCGATTCGGTGTTCGAGTGATGGACGCGATCGAACGGCGGGCGACGGCGGCGTTCGCGGCCGGGACGACGACCGGTGTCGTCGCCGGAACGCTGGTAGGATACGCCCTCGGCGACCTGGCGCTGTGGCCGCTGCTCGGCCTGCTCTGTGGGACCGCCGCCGGCGTCGTCCTCGAGGCGTGGGCGACGCCCACGATGGACCGGTCGTCGAGGACGGGGTAACACGCAGGAGGGCAGCCCGGATCCGCGCCGACGGTGTGGACAAGAACCGGCGAGGTCCGTACGACGCGCTCGGCCACGCTTCCGAGGAGATAGCGTGCCAGTCCGGAGCGACCGTGCGTTCCGGTCACGACGAGGGCGACGTCGCTCTCCCCCGCGTACGCGAGGATCAATCCTGGTGTGGGATTCCCCGCCGAATCCGGCCGACGACGTCGACCCCGGCGTCGACCGCGAGCGCCTCGACCTCCTCGAACGACCGCTCGCCGCGTTCGCGACGCGCTTCGGGGACCGTTCCGGAGATCGTTTCGGCCTCGAACGACCGATCGTCGATCACGTGGACGACGTGCGAGGTCGCGTCGTACGTCGTCGCGAGGTCGACCGCGTGTGTCGTGGCGACCCTCGCGCCCTCGCTGCCGTCGGTCGGGAAGAGGATCGTCTCGTAGATGGAGCCCGTTGGACCGCCGCGGAGGAATACGTTACTGGGGCCACCCGACGGGGCTCAAACGAGGAGCCAGGCGACGCCCATCGCCCCGAGCGAGCAGAGCGCGTTCGCGGCGGCGTTGCCGATCGAAAGCCCCCACCGCCCCTCCTGCCAGAGCCGAACCGTCTCGTAGGAGAACGTCGAGAAGGTGGTGAACGCGCCACAGGCCCCGATCCCGAGGAAGAAGAAGGTGTCCGAGGCGGCGCCGCCGAAGACGACGAGACCGAAGACGAAACTGCCGACGACGTTCACGACGAGCGTTGGAACCGGGAGGTCCTGGTCGACGAGCAGCTGGTAGACGAGGTGTCTCAGGACGGCGCCGATCGCCCCGCCGGTTCCCAGGAGATACGCCTCCACTCAGATCGCCTCCAGCCGCCGGGCGACGGACTGACCGGCGAGCACCCCGAGAAAACCCAGGAGATAGCTCGCGCAGAGGTAGGCGAGCGCGAGCCGAGGCGCGCTCGTGAAGAGGTCGAAGACGAACATGCTGTAGGTAGTGAACGAGGAGAGAAAGCCCGTGCCGAAGACGGTGCCCGCCTGGTCCGAGAACGCCCCGCTGTAGATCGCCTCGTAGAGGAGGACGCCCAGCGCGAAGCTCCCGAGCACGTTCACGGCGAGCGTCGCCCCGAGCGTCGAGGGCACCGTCAGCTCGACGAAGTAGCGGAGGTTCGACCCGGCGAACCCGCCGATACCGATCATCAACACCGTCTCGATGCGCGCGAGGGGATGGACCTGCGACATGGCTCTCGAAATGGTCATCGGCCGGTCTCGGTACCGGGGCTGACTCCATCGCCAGTTGGCTCCCCGTACCGAGGGGGGCGGGATAACCGTTGTCACTCGCGCCGGCGCTCGCCCGGAAGGATGTCCCCGAGGGACGCCGACGGCCATCCCCGTGAAGCTCACGCTCATCTGACAGAGCGCGAGCCACTGATCGGCCCAGTCGACGCGCCCCAGAGCGTCATCATGAGCGTCGCGGTGACGAACGAGACGGCGAGTACGCCGACGAGCCGGCGAGGCAGCACGCCGAAGTAGGGATCGACGATCTCGACCCGCTGGAACCGAGCGACGTAGAGCAGGCCGACGACGAGCGCGAGGGCGAACCCGAGGTTCGCGAGGATAAAGGCCGGCGAGGCGGCCATGAAGGTCCCGATGTCGAGGACGCCGTCCTCGACGAGGAGCGGTAATCCGATGACGACGCTCCCGACGGACGCCTCCGCGACGTCGGGCGGGCCGAACGGGCGGATCCGCTGGCCGAAGACGCCACCATGGGGCAGTACGGGCGACGTGGATCGTCCGTCTCACCTGTTCGCGCTCCTCCGGTGAGTCGACGGCCCGTTCGAGTCGGTCGAGCTCCTCGAGGAGGTCGCCCGGCTCCGGCGGTGTTCGCGGGTCGTCCCGGCCGGTGTGGGTCGTACCCCGAGAGTGAGAAACGCGGGAGTAGGGCCTGCTGACCGGTCCCGTCACTCCCCCGCCGCCCGGACCTCGACCGCCACCTCGTTCGTCCGGAGGAACGGGAGCGTCCACGGCGGGTCGTACCGGAGAAGGACCGCCTCCCCGTGAGGTTCGACGCCCCACTCGTCGAGTGCCTCGCGCAGCCGGCGCTCTGCGTGTTCGACCCGGTCGTCGGTCGCGAACCACGAGAAGTCCGAGACGGCGAGCGTCCGGGACGGCTCGACGATCAGCCGAACGGCGGGATCGGTCGGGAGCGGCGCGTTCGCCGCGTCGTAGCTCGACGGGAGGTAGAAGGCCATCCGCACACCCTCCCCTCCCTCGTCCGTGCGGACCGGCGCGGTCATCGGGACGTCGACGCCTCCCGCCTCGCTACCGGTGCGGACCGGCGCCGTCATCGAGACCGTCTCGACCCCCTCGTTCTCGCCGCCGATGTACTCCGCGAGGCGTCGGAACGCCGCCGTCTCCGTCGGTGCCGTCGTCTCGACGAGCACGCACCGGGGGTAGCGCCGGAGCTCGACGTCGTCTCCCTCCTCGACAGTCTCGTACGGGACCCGCTCGGCCCGGCGGCTCTCGATCGTGCGCTTTCCGACCGTCGCGGCGAGGCCCACCCCTGCGAGCGCGAGGAGTCGCGTCCTGTTCTTCATTCGACCCCCTACGTTCGCCGAACGGATAAGTCGGGCCCGCGGCCGGCGGTCGGCCGCTAGAACTCACCGAGCGTCGTCTGGTCGCGCTTCAACGACCGGGCGTCGTAGCCCAGTTCCCGGGTCAGGTGGCTCGCGAAGGCGTCGGTCGACCCATGGTGCGTGTAGACCACCTCCGGGTCGACCGTCCGCACGACCGAGAGCAGCTCCTCGAAATCGCAGTGGTCCGAGAGCGCGAACGTGACGTCGTAGTCGCCCCGAAACTCGAACCCGGGGTTCGTCGCCCAGCCGGAGAAGCCGGCCTTGATCGCCCCCTCCTCGCGGAGTTTCTCGACGAACGAGAGTCTGCTCGTCTGCGTCGGGAGGACGAGCGCGTCACCCGGTTCCAAGGTCGTCTCCTCGCGGTAGCGCTCGGAGGCGAACTCGACGTCCGTGTGTGACTCGATCACCCGGTCGATCCGTGCGGTAGCCCGCGTCACGAACAGCCGATCCCGCTCCGAGCGCTCGACCAGTTTCTCGAGCTCCTGCGCCCGGCCGAGCGTGTAGCCGAAGAGCAGTACGGGCGCGTCCATCGTGTCCGAGAGCCAGTCCGTGATCTCGGCTTCGAGGTCGTCCTGCGGCGGGAAGACGTACGCCGGCTCGCCGTAGGTCGTCTCGATCACCAGTTCGTCCGCGTCTGGCGGTTCGAACCCTCGGAGGAAGAAGCGATCGCGCGTCGAGATGTCGCCCGTGTAGAGCGTCTTCCGACCACCCTCGTCGGTCACCAGGATCGACCGGGAACCGGCGACGTGGCCGGCGGGGACGAGATCGACCGCCGGGTGGGTCGTCCGGGAGATCCGACCCTCCTCCCGCCGGCGCACCTCCGCGAGGCCGGCGGTCAGCGCCGAGCAGAGCAGTTCCTCCGGACGCTCGCGGTAGAGGTGGTCGCCGTGGGCGTGGCTCAACGCGGCGATCCCAGTTGGAACGGTCGCGTCGCAGACGACCGTTTCGTTACCGAGGGGGATCTCGATCCCGTCGGTGTGTCTGACTGGCACCGCTATCCGGTGAGCGACGTACGGCTTTCACGCTTTCGAGCGAGGAGCGTGATCGAGGTCCCCTCTGGGGTGATCACCCCATCGAGAACCGGTAACTGGATCGCCGGGTAACCGACGTTCATGTCGTTCAGCGTCAGTTGGAAGACGCTCCTCGAGGGCCTCGACGGGCTCCCCGAGGGCGCTACGTTCCTTGCGTCGCTGTCGCACCGGCGGTTTCGCGTCGTCGACACGCAGGAACACCGGGTGGTAATCCGGTTCGAGGACTCGGGGGAGAAGCGACCGCTCCAGCGCGAGCAGTTCGAGACGCTCTATCACCGCGTTCGGGACGCCCGCGACGGGTTCGCCCTCGACAGGCTCCCGCCCGATGCCGATCCGTACCCCGCGGTACTGAGCCTGCACCCGCGGTTCGAGGTCGACGAGGAGGCGGGTGTCATCGTCGAGACGGAGGGGCCGACGTCGACCCGGCTGGTCGATGCGGCAGCCGAACCCGAGGAGCGAGAGCGGACCGAACCCGACGGTCTGGACGTCTACTCGGAGTCCCTCCTCCTCGTCGACGCGCTCGAACGCCACGACGTGACCGATCTGCAGGGCCTGGAGACGGAGACCCTCGTGGACCTCTACACGCTTCTCTCCGACGTACAACGGAACGCAGACGACTTCCGGCGGGAGGTGACCGACACGCTCCTCGCCAGGCTTCACCACGACCGACCCGTCCACGGACAGTACGGATCGGTCCGGCGGACGAGCCGCCGCAATCGGTCGCTCAAGGACGACGAGGTGCTCTCGATCCTGGAGGACGCCGGAATCGATCGCGAGCGGGTGACCGGCGTCGATCGCGAGAAGGTCGACGAAGCGCTCGAGGTGACGACCCTTCCGGAATCCGCCGTCTACGACGTCGACGAGCGCGAGTACGTCAGGAAGGCCGAGGTGGACGAGGAGGTCAAACGCTCGCGCCTTCAGGGGTTGAAGGACCGGCTCGCGACGAGCGAGGACGCCGAAGCGGAGACGCTCCGCCGGGAGATCGAGGAGCTAGAGCGGCGGATCGGCGACCTCACGAGCTTCCGCACGGGCGGGGAGATACGGGGTTGACGGCCTACCGGTTCCGCGTCAAGCTCGATCCGGATCCGACGTCGCTGTGGCGGGACGTCGTGATCGGCGGGGAGAGAACGGTCGACGAGTTCCAGGCGGCGTTCAACCGATCGGTCGGGCTCGGCCGGGACCACCTCTGGTTCGTCGGCGCGGGCGAGGAGTACTGGCGGAGCGACGTGAAGTACCAGTGTCCACTGGAGTTCGAGGAGCTACCCGGGGGATCGATACGCCCCGACGAGGAGGTGTACAACGCCGAGGAGACGACGATCGACGGAATGGTCGGACGGCCGGGGCTGGCAGAGCGCGACCGGATCTGCTACCTGTTCGATTACGGTGACGAGTGGCGGTTCTACGCGATACTGAAGGAGGTCCTCCGGGACGAGTCGGGGGACAGAGCGCCGGAGGTCGTGAAGGAGAAAGGAGACCCCGTCGAGCAGTATCACCCGCCGACTGGGAGGGGACGGCGCTCCCGGAACCGCTCGAATCGATCTTCCCGGACGGTCCAGTGCCGGTCGACGACCTCCGTGCGCTCGAGGAACGTGAGGACGTCGAACACGTCCTCGCCCTCAGAAGGACGGAATCCGGCGAGTCGGGCAGGGTGGCGATCCGGTTCGAAGACGCCGAATACCTGCTCGAACACCTCGACCACGGTTGGGACGTGGCAGCCGGGATCGAACGGGGCGAAGCGACGGAGGAAGCGGCGCTCGGTCGGCTCGTGGACGCGGTACGGGAGTGGCACGCCACCGTCGCTGACGCCACGAGCGTCGCGCGGGATTCGGGACTCGACGACCGCGGGCTCGAAGCGATGAACGCGGAGCTGGACCGGGAGCTCGAACGCCGAGGCTACGGGCACCTGTAATGGCCGTGGGGTCGGGATGCGGCGTCGTGTCGGCGGGTCGAGCACGTTCGCGTCACCCGGTTCCGCCTGTCGACCCCGACCGGCTACTGTCCCTCGTAGAGCGCCTCGACGCGCGAGAGCGTGTCGGCGTCCGCCGGCGCCAGGTCGTCGCGTCGGCGGAGGAAGCGAGGAAACCGCAGCGCGAACCCCGAGTCGTACTCCGGCGAGTTCTGGATCTCCTCGTACTCGATCTCGAGGACGAGTTCAGGCCGGAGCGACACCCGTCTCCCCTCGATGCCGGTGACGAGCGGTTCGAGGAGGGCGGTCAGTTCCGCGAGTTCCTCGTCGGTGTAGCCCGTCGAGAGGCGGCCGACCTCGGGATAGGTGTCGGTATCGGGGTCGTAACACCCGAGGAAGAGCCGGCCGAGGTAGTCGCTTCGCCGGCCCTCGCTCCACTGCGCGCGGGTCACCACCAGGTCCAGTGGCTCCATCGCCGGCTTCACTTTCACCATGTGACCGACCCGTCGGCCGGGCTGGTAGCTGGCCGCCGCGTTCTTCGCCATCACACCCTCGTGGCCCGCCGCGAGCGCCTCCTCGTAGAACTCGTGAGCGCGTTCTTCCTCATGCGATCGGAGTCGTTCGGCGTGTTCGATCCCCTCGCGGTCGGAGAGAAGCGGATCGAGCCGGGAGAGACGCTCCGAAAGCGGTTCGTCGAGCAGCGATCTCCCCTCACAGAAGAGCAGGTCGAAGACGTGGAGCGTCGTAGGAACCTCCTCTGAAAGCTCCTCCACGTCGTACTTCCGGCGGACGCGCCGGGAGAGCTGCTGAAACGCCACCGGTCTCTCCGTCTCTCGGTCGTAGCCCACGAGTTCGGCGTCGAGTAGCGCCGACTCCGCCGAGACCGACTGCTCGACCGCCGAAACCGCTTCCGGAAACGCCGCCGTGATCTCCTCTAGCCGTCGGGTGAAGACCCTGACCTCCTCGCCCCGTTTGTGGATCTGCACCCGGATCCCGTCGTACTTGTACTCCCAGAGTACCGCCTCACCCTCCCCCGCGACGTCACGGATCGCCTCGGCGATCCCCTCCGACTTCTCCGCGAGCATCAGGTCGATCGGCCGGAAGAGCTCGATCGAGAGCTCTCGGAGCCCCTCCCGTCCCCCATTCCGGGCTGTCTCGGCGACGATCCGGTAGTCGCTCGTGAGCTGGTAGGCGCGCTCGATCGCCGCCCGATCAGCCTCCTCCCCATCCAAGAAAGCCTCGGCGAGCGCGTCGCGGATCGTCCCGGAACCGACGCCAACGCGGAGGTGGCCGAGGACGGTTCGGACGAGGTAGCGTGCCTCCTCCGGATCGGCGTCCGAGAGCAGCCGGGAGACGGCGTCGATCCGTCGCCCCTGACTGCCCTCGCCCCTGTAGCCCGCGATACCCTCGAGAGTGGCGTGGACCGTCTCGACGTCGAGGGTCGTGGGAACGAGCGCCTGCTGGGTTCGCTCAGAGACCGCCCACGCCGCGGCGTCGCCCAGGTCGCCGGTCTCGCGCCAGGCGTCCTCGATCTCTCCCTCACCGATCCCGGTCGCCTTCGATATCGCCTCGCGGGTCAGCTTCGATGAAATGCCGAGTTCCGCCGATTCGCGGGCGGGGAACGCCTCGCCGCGACAGAGCGTGACCAGCAGGGGGAGGTGCGTCTCGTCCGCCTCGGCGAACACGTCGGCGAGGATCGCCGTCTTCTCCAGGTTCGAGTCGGTCGCATCGAGCTCTCGATACAGCTCCACGAGGGCGGCGTACTCCATTCGAGGGTGCTACGGACCCGGGAGGCAAATGGAGCCCGGTGGCGAGTGCGATCCCCGGAGCTCACCGGGGGAGGAGCACCGAGCGGGCGTCCACGATCACGGAGCAGAGGACGACGAGCACGAGTACGACGAGCCCCGGTTCGAGGGCTGCCGGCGTCAGCGCGAAGAGCGCGACCATCGGAAGGAAGCTCGATAGACAGTAGGCGAAACGGGCGAGGCGTGCTCGGCGCGAGCCGGCAGAGAGGTACGGGAGCGCGACGAGTGCGGCGACGCTCAGCACCAGCGCGGTCAGCGCGTTCGCCACGAACGACCCGGTGACGAGCTCGGCGAGGACTGCGGTGTACGCGGCGAGCAGGAGCGAACACGAGAGGACCACAGCCCGAGTGAAGAGCGCCCGGTAGCCGGTGCCCGTCCCGAGTTTGCGGTTCGTGAGGACCGGCCACCGACGGCCCACGGCGAGGTGACCGCCCCGAAAGAGCGGGAGGAAGAACGTCAACGTGAGCACCGAGACGACGGCCGCGGTTCCGACTTCGATCGCGTAGACGGGCGTGGCCGCGAGGACGAACAGCACCGGGAGCGTGAAGATCGTGACCTGGGCGAAGCCGCCCTGGATCAGGTCGACGAAGAAGTCGTAGACCGACTCGTGATGGTGAGGGGCGTCGCCCGTTCGGCGGTCGCCCGTCGCGTAGACCGGGCCGGAGCGCCGTCGTGACTCGCTCATGGCCAACGTTCCGGAGCGATACGGATAGCCCTTCGGGACCCCGCTCTAGCCGATCGCCCGCCAGCGCCGGCCACAGTCGTCACAGCGTCGGACCGTGCCGATCTCGCCCGGATCGTTTCGCGTCGAGAGCGCGCGCTCGCAGGCGGCGCACTCGAGGCGGTCGTAGGTGTCCTTCCCGAGGTCGCCGTCGCGTAACGCCTTTCTGACGGATTTCACGGAACGGCGATTGGCGTTCAGCCGGTAAAAGCTCTCCGGCTACCCGATACGTTTCGTCCCGATCCGGGCACCCGGTCGGACCCGAGACCGGTCTCCGACGCGGAGCGTCAGTTTCAGAGTGAGAACAGTGGCGCCGGGTTTATGCGATCTGCACCTGCAGTGGCCGGTATGTCGTTTCGCTTTCGGACGGTTCTCGTCGGCGGCGCGCGGATCGCGGCGAGCCGGAACGGGCTCGTGCTGATGGCGCTGTTCGCGGCCGTGCAGCTGTTCTCGATGTTGCTCGTCTACAGCGCCGGGCAGGTCTACGTCCCGATCGGCGACGGTCTGGTGGGTGCGGAGGGTGCCCCGGAACCCGGCGAACAGCTCCCGTTCGCGGTCGGTGCGGTCGCGACGGCGCTCGCGACCCTCCTGACGAGCCTGCTCGCGATCCCCGTCTCGATCGTCGCGGTCCGGACGTTCGTCGGCGGCGAGCGCGATCGGATCCCCGATCCCTACGTCTTCCGGCGGATCGGCCGGGCGACGCTCAGCGCGCTCGTCGCCGACGTCGTCGTCTTCGTCCTCTACGCCGTCGCGTTCGCCCTCCCGTTCGTCCCGCTCTACTGGCTGCTGGGCGAACTGACCGGCCTCGCGCTCGTCGGGGTGGTCCTGTCGATGGTCCTCGTGGGGCTCGTCCTCGCCGTCTTCCTCGTCGTCAGCCTCCTCTTCGTCACCTACGAGATCGCCGTCCGCGACGCGCGGGCGCTCGCCTCACTCCGCGATAGCTGGCGACTGGCCCGGGGTCACCGCCTCCGGCTGTTCGCGCTCGCGGTCGTGATCTGGGCGATGCAGGCCGGGATCACGGCACCGACGCTCGTCCTCCCGGGCGAACTCCTCCCGACGCTCGCGATGGTCCCGCTCGCCTCGCTCGCGGCGATGATCGCGCTCGCGGTCTACGCACGGGCCTACGTCGAGCTCAGAGGGGATCCGACGGGGCTGGGAGAGCGCCTCAACCCGTGACGGAGAACGCGAGGGGCCAAGTCGGTCGGGTTTCGTCGGAACCACGAGAGGGTGATTCCGGATCGGAGAGCGATTCTCCGGATCGGAAAACCTCCCTCGGGTTTAGGTCCGCGGGTCGAGAGGGGAGAGCCGTGAGTGAGGAGCCGCCGCCGGACGAGCTGTTCGCGCTGCTCGACGACGAGTACGCACGAGCGATCCTCACGGAGGCGAGCGAGCAAGCGATGTCAGCGAAAGCCCTGAGCGAGGCGTGTGACGCCTCGCTCCCGACGATCTACCGGCGTATCGACCGCCTGATCGAGTGTGGCCTCGTCGAGGAGTACACCCGGATCGGCGAGGAGGGGAGACATTACGGCGTCTACGAGGCCACCCTCCGTCGGGTCACGGTCGAACTCGTAGAGGGCGAACTCGCAGTCGGTGTCGAGGTCGACGAGGAGGACCCGGCCGACCGCTTCGCCCGGCTGTGGGAGGGGGTCAGATGAACGACCTCCTCGGTCCGGCGGGGGCGTACCTCCTCTTGCTCGCCGTGACGCTGCTCGCGATGGCGATGGGCTTTCTCATCGTCTTCCAGGCCTACCGCGGCTACCGACGTGCAGAGAGTCGACCGATGCTCTACCTCGCGGCCGGCCTCGCGCTCGTCACCATCGCCCCCTTCGTGCTCTCGCTCGCCGCCGCCTCGGTCGGCGACGCCGTCGGCTTCACCCCCTTCACCTACACGTACACGCTCCCGATCGTCAGTCGACTGATCGAGGTCGTCGGTCTCGCCTGTATCCTCTACTCGCTCTACATGCGGGGCTGACTGGGGTTCCGGGCCCGAGAACGACCGACGAAACGAGCGTCGGGAACCGACGAGCACCGCCTCGACCGTTCGATCCCGGTTCGCGCCCGGACGTACACGAACGTTCGGGCGGGAGGGCTACGATTCGAAAGGGTTGAACCCACGAACCCGTTCTCTCCGGAGGTGACACGGAGAGGCGTCTTCGGCTCGCTCTGTGCGATGGTCTTCCTCGTGAACCTCGCGAGGGTGGTCTTCGCGCCGCTGGTCGAGCCGCTACAGGACGCCTTCGGAGTCGGTCCGGCCACGGTCGGCTTGATCGTCACGCTCGTCTGGGTCGGGAGCGCCATCCCCCGGATTCCGACGGGTTACCTGCTGACGATCTACCCCCGGCACACGATGGTGCTCGCGACAGGCGTGATGCTCACCCTCTCGTCGGTCGTCGCGACGCTCGCGAATTCGATCGCCACGCTCGCGATCGGCGCGGTTCTACTGGGAACCGCGAGCGGGGCGTACTTCGTCGCTGCACACCCGCTGATCGCGGAGCTGTACACGGAACGGGTGGGTCGGGCGCTCGGTATCCACGGCACCGCCGCACAGCTCTCGGCGGTGATCGCCGCGCCGATGGTCTCGCTCGCGCTGTTCGTCTCCTGGCGGCTCGTGTTCGTCGCCATCGGTCTCGGCGCGCTCGCCTCGACGGTCTACTTCACCCTCATGGCCCGCCGAACGGAGTTCCCCGCGGCGAGCGGCGCGGACCGGGACTTCCTGGGAGCGATCCGTGCGGAGTGGTCGCTGATCGTCCTCGGGGTGGTGGTCTTCGGCGCGACGAGCTTCGTCTGGCAGGGGCTGTTCAACTTCTACCCCTCGTACATGGAGGCCCGTGGGTTCACGCCAGGAACGGCGAGAAACCTCCTCACGGTCGTCTTCGCCGCCGGCGTTCCCGCCTTCTGGGTGAGCGGGATCCTCGTCGACCGCGTCCCGAGCGTGCCCTACCTCGCCGGTATCATCGGCACGTTCATCGGGAGCGTCCTGCTTCTCACCGTCACCGAGAGCCTCCTCGGTATCATCGTCGTGAGCGCGCTCGTCGGCTACGTCATCCACAGCCTCTACCCCGCCGCAGACGCGGTGTTGCTCTCGGCGTTCCCCGACGAGCACCGTGGCGGTGCGTACGCGATGTTCAGCGGCGGGATGATGCTCGGTCAGTCGCTCGGGAGCTGGCTCGTCGGCGAACTCGTCGAACGGGGGTTCGCCTACGACGCGGTCTTCCAGGGCCTCGCCGTCTCGCTCGCGATGCTCGTGGTCACGGTCGGGGGGTTGCTCGCGACCGACCGGATCGGTCCGCGGTGAGGTCTGGAAACCCGACGCCGGTGTCGACCGATTTCGGCAGTCGGCCGCTCGTTCACGGTCGCTCGTCCGGTCGGACCCGGAGACGGCGGGGCCGTGAGAGCGTACGGTGATCGGGGTGCAGCGGCAGGCATCGTCGGTAAGCGGGAGCGGGCGCTCCTCTGTAGACGATGTCGGACGAACTCACCGGTACGAACGTCGCGGTCTTCATCGCTCCGAGAGGCACCGAGGAGGTCGAGTTCACCGATCCCAAGGAAGCCGTTGAGGACGCAGGCGCCAGCGTCGAGGTCGTCGGCGTCGAGACCGGCGAGGTCGACGCCGTGAACGACGACCTCGAACCGGGCGAGACCTTCGAGGTCGAAAAGAGCGTCTCCGAGGCCTCTCCCGACGACTACGACGGTCTGATCGTCCCGGGCGGCACCGTCGGGGCCGACGAACTCCGCACGGACGAGGACGCGGTGAGTTTCGTCCGGGAGTTCGCGGAGGAGAGAAAGCCCTTCGGCGTGATCTGTCACGGGCCGTGGATGCTGGTCGAAGCGGACGTGCTCGAGGGACGGACGGTTACCTCCTATCCGAGCCTCCGGACCGATATCCGAAACGCCGGCGGCGAGTGGGTCGACGAGGAGGTGGTCGTCGACGAGGGGTTAGTCACCAGCCGCAACCCGGGCGACCTGCCCGCCTTCTGTGAGAAAGTCGTCGAGGAGATCGAGGAAGGACGTCACTGACGGACCGGGGCGGGTGGGACTCCGGCCGCGAGCGGCTGGAGTATAGCGGTCCTTTTGTCCGCTCGGTCGAAGGGAGGGGTGATGGAGTACGTCCAGGAGCGGATCGCGACGCTGCACGACCTCACCGATCCGGTCCCCGACGCCCCGCTCTCCGATTCCGCGGTGATCGTCCCGATGGCGAGCCGCGAGGGGGGATCGGCCGCCGCCGACCGAACGCTCGCGATCCTCTCCGAGGTCTCCCCCGGTGAGGTGATCGTTCCCCTGCGCGCCCCGGAGGCGGCGGTGGCCGAAATCGACCGGTGGCTCTCCGGGTTCGATCTCCCGCTCATCACCCTCTGGTGCAACGGCCCCCGACTCACCGATCTGCTCTCGGAGGAGGGCCTCGACGGTCAGGGTGGGAAGGGAACGGACCTCTGGCTCGCCCTCGGGACCGCGGCGGAGCGAGGCGAGTACGTCGCCGTCCACGACTCGGACACGACGAGCTACACCGCGGCACACGTCCCGCGACTGCTCGCGCCGCTCTCGACCTACGGGTTCACGAAGGGCTACTACGCCCGGTTCGAGGACGAACGGCTCTACGGACGCCTCGTCCGGCTGTTCGTCGTCCCGCTGCTCCGGGCGCTCTCGGAAGAGCACGACGCGGCGATCCTCGAGTACCTCTCGGCGTTCCGCTACGCGCTCTCGGGGGAGGTGGGGATGCGCGCGGAGGTGGCGAGAGCGATCCGCGCCGATCCGGGCTGGGGGTTCGAAGCCGGGACGCTCGGGGAGGCGTTCTCGGTGGTGGGAAGCGAGGGGACGGCACAGGTCGACCTCGGAACCCACGAGCACGAACACCGCTCCGTGGGCGGCGATTCGGGGCTGGAAGCGATGGCCGAATCCGTGGGCGAGGCGCTCTGTCGCGCGATCGAGGACGGAGGCGTCGAACCGGACTACGGGCGACTCCCGGAACGGTACCGCGAGCACGCCGAGGGGCTGATCCGGTCCTACGCCGCCGACGCAGCGTTCAACGGGCTCGACTACGACGCGGAGGTCGAACGGGAGCAGGTCGAGCGGTACGCAGGAGCGATCGCCCCACCGTGTGCCGATCCCCGGCTGCCCGCGTGGGAGGACGCGCCGATCCACCCGGAGGAGGTGCTCGCCGCGGCGGCCGCCGACCTCGACGCGGTGAGGTAGGGGTGGTCGGGGGAGCGGAGAACGCAACGCTCATCGGCGCGCCGCGAGGACTCCCGGCGTGAGCGGGCACAGAACTGCCGTCCTGTTCCTCACGCTCGCGGTGATCTGGGGGGTCGCGTTCGCCGCGATCAGCGCCGGCCTCGCCTACTTACCGCCCGTGCTCTTCGCGGCGATCCGCTACGACGTCGCGGGGGTGCTGGTGCTCGCCTACGCCGCCTGGCGCGTCGAGTACTGGCGACCCCGGACCCGCGCCGACCTCCTCTCCGTCCTCGTCGGCGGCACCGTGATCATCGCCGCGTACAACGCGCTGTTGTTCGTCGGTCAGCAGTCGGTCACCGCCGCCGTCGCCGCGGTCGTCATCGCGACGAACCCGATCCTCGCGACCGGCTTCGCCCGGGGGCTGCTCCCCGCGGAGCGACTATCCCTCCCCGGGATCGTCGGCCTCCTGATCGGTTTGCTGGGTGTGGGGTTCGTCGCCCGGCCCGATCCGTCGAACCTGCTCGCGAGCGACGTCGTCGGCACGCTGTTCGTCCTGGGCGCGGCGGTGAGCGTCGCGCTCGGCAGCGTCCTCGTCCAGCGTCTCGATCCGGCCATCTCCACGGAGGGGATGACCGGCTGGTCGAACCTCCTCGGAGCGCTCTGTCTCCACCTCGTCAGCCTCGGCCTGCCCGGCGAGTCGGTCGCGGCGGCGGTCTGGTCGGTCGAAGCGCTGTTCGCGCTCGCTTACCTGGCGATCCTCGCGAGCGCGGTCGGCTACCTCATCTACTTCGAACTGCTCTCGCGGGTCGGCTCGATCCAGGTCACGCTCATCTCGTACGCGACCCCGGTGTTCGCCGCGCTGGGCGGGTACGTCTGGGTCGGCGAGACGATCGACCTCGCGACCGTCGGCGGCTTCTCTCTCATCTGCGTCGGCTTCGCGCTCGTGAAACGGCGGGCGATCCGCGCCGAGGCGCCGCGGATCGCGGCGCTCCTGTCGAAGTGACTCGGACGGACTGCTGTACCTGTTACCCGCTCGGATCGAGAGACGGGCACCGGTCCGATCGGTCGGACGTACGGTAGTCCGTATCAGCGCCGCGGGTCCCGTCCGAGCCGGTCGTGGATCCGCCGGGCGCTCTCGTTCAGCAGCTCGTCCGTGTCGGTGTCGGATCGCCGTATCCACCCCTCCTCCGTGGCGAGGGCCCGTCCGTCGGTCTCGAGTGCGGAGAGCCGTTCGTGGACGACGTCGGCGTCGGCCGAGAGCTCGGCCGCGACCGCCTCCGCCGACCGCGGCGTGTCGGAGAGCGCGTCGAGGAGCTCTCCCTCCGTCGGTTCCTCGGGCATGAGGAGGGAGACGAGGGCCGGAACGATACCGTTTCGGGGAAGACTCTTAGGCGGGCGCTCGTTCGGTGTGGTATGGCGACGAGCCACGACGAACTGGCCGGCGTGGTCGACCTCTTCGGCGCGCTCACCCCCGGGGAGCTCCGCGAGGCGCTCTCGGAGCTCGCGTTCAAGGCTGGTCGCGAAGCGAACGAGGAGGCGATCTCCGGCCGGATCGCCGCCGCGACCGAGGCGTACGCGCTCGTCGAGTCCGAGGAAGGAGGAGAGACGCTCCTGGTCCCGGGACCGACGGCGTTTCCCGACCTCCCGCCCGACGCGACCGACCTCCCGCACATCATGTCGGTACCCGAGCGGAGCGTCGACCGGGATGCCCTCGGCGAGCGTGTGGTCGAGGAGCTGCTCGCCGCGGCCGAGACGAGCGACGAGGAGGCCGAGCGGGCGGAGCTCCGAGAGGTGAGTTACGACGTCGAGGCGTGGGCGGCGGTCGACGCGAGCGCGGTCCGGGCCCGACTCGACTGAAACCCTTTAACCTCCCGACCACTACCGACAGGCATGGATCTGGGTCGCCTCGCCACCCGGACGCCGCGGCGGGTGCGCAACGCCGAACGCGAGGCAGCGGTGCTCGTGCCGGTCGTCGAGCGGCCCGCTCGTTCCGACGCGTCGACCGGCTCCGACCCCTACCTCCTGTTCACGAAGCGCGCCGACCACCTCGGCGAGCACCCCGGCCAGATGAGCTTCCCGGGGGGTGGCCGCGAGCCGGAGGACGACGACCTGACCGAGACGGCACTCAGAGAGGCCAACGAAGAGGTCGGCCTCGATCCGGGAGAGGCGAGCGTGCTCGGCGCGCTCGACGGGATCAAGACCGTCACCGAGTACGCGATCACGCCGGTCGTCGCGCGGATCCCCGATCGCGAGTACGTCCCCGACGAGCGCGAGGTCGCCGAGATCGCCGTCCTCCCGGTCTCGGGGCTCGTCGACCCCGGGAACTACGAGTACGAACACAGAGAACACCCGACCTACGGCGAGATCGTCGTCCACTACTTCCACGTCGACGGCTACACCGTCTGGGGTGCGACGGGAAGAATGGTCGTCCAACTCCTGGAGCTCACGACCGACTGGCGCGCGCCCGAACGCCTCGACCCCGAGGCGTACGGGTAGCCCGTCTGCGGAACGACACGCTTTTCTCGACACCGAACCCAGCGGAGGTACATGGTCGCACAGACGATGGATCGAGTTCCGCGACGACGGTGATTCGGTTCTGATCGGAGGAAGACGATGCTGAGAACCGAGCGGAGCGTCAGCGAGACCGGCCTCGACGCCGTCGCGCTCAAACCCGCCGGGTGTGACGTGCGCCGGGCGACCGAGCTCTCGCTCTCCTCCGTGGTGATCGACTACGAGGGGAGAGCCAACCTCCCGGACCGGGAGACGCTCTCGGACCTCGCGGGGAGCCTCGACCTCCGAGTCACGACACCGGTTCGCGCCGACGGGTTCGACCCGCTCGGGCCGGCGGACCTCGTCGATCGCATCCCCGAGGAAGCGCGCCGGGTACTCGTCGCCGGTCACCCCGCGTATCTCACCGAGGGAGAACGAAAGAAAGCGATCGCCCCGCGGCTCGGCGCGGCCGTCGAGAGCACGCCGGACGCCTGGGTCGGCACGGAGGGGATCGAGCGCCTCGCACTCGCGACGGGCGCGACGCAGTTCGAGCTGCTCTCGCGGGCGACCGAGCGCGACGTTCGTGGGGTGCGCGCGGCCGGCTTCGACGGCGAGATCGCGGTCTACGCACCGACCGTGATCGCAGAGGAGCTCGACACGGTCCTGGACGCGGTCGGCGGCTACGTCGCCCGGCGCGGCCCGGTCGTGCGGGCGCTGCCCGAGGGCGCGGCCACCGACGCGAACGCGAGCGGTCGGGCGCGGGAGGTTCTCGCCGCCGCGAGCGGCGACTACGCGCTCTGCGGTACGGAAACGGAGATCCGAGCGCGGGTGGATCGGCTCCGCGAGGCTGGCGTGGACACGGTCGTCGGCTATCCGGCAGCGGGGATCGAGGCGTTCATCGCTAAGTAGTCCGCCCGCAGAGAGCGGGTATGCGACTCGCAACGGAGACGTCGACGGGGTTCGCGGATGCACTTACGGGCGCCGAGGTTGGAGTCCTTCCCGTGGGCAGCACCGAACAGCACGGGCCGGCCCTGCCCCTCGGCACGGACTTCCTCACCGCGGAGGCGCTCGCGGCGACGGCCGAGGACCGGTCGGACACCGTGGTGTTGCCGACGGTCCCTGTAGGAGTGAGCGACCACCACCGACAGTTCCACGGGACGCTCACCGTCCCACCGGAGACGTTCGAGGCCTACGTCGAGGGGACCATCGAGAGCCTCGCGAGCCACGGCGTCGAGAACTGCGTGGTGGTGAACGGCCACGGCGGCAACCGCGACGCGCTCTCGCGGGTCGCCCGCCGCCTGCGGAACGACGAACGTGCGTTCGTCGCGCCGTGGAGCTGGTTCGAGGCGATCGAGGAAACCGTCGACGAGGAGTTCGGGGCGTTCCCGGGTCACGCCTGCCAGGTCGAGTCGAGCATGGTGCTGGCGGTCGCTCAGGAGCTGGTGAGAGAGGATCGGCTCGCCGACGCGGAGGCAGAAGCGGGCGAGTCCTGGGGGCGGCAGGTCCACGGCGCGGAACTCGGCTTCGACACGCTCGACTTCACCGAGAGCGGCGCGGTCGGAGAGCCGACGAAGGCGAGCGCGGAGGCCGGAGAGCGGCTGTTCGAGGCGGCCAGCGGCGAACTCGACGCGCTGATCGACTGGCTCGCAGAGCGCGGGTGGTCGGAGCTCCGGGCCCACGAGCACGTATGAGGGTCTGCGTGATCGGTGGCGGCGCGGTCGGCGTCACGACCGCGTACGACCTCGCCGTCGAGGGCTGTGCGGTGAGGCTCGCCGAACGCGGTGGGATCGGCTCCGGCAGTGCTGGAAGTACGGGTAGAGCGGCGGGCGTCGTGTACGACGCGTTCTCCGACCGGATCGACGCGGAGATCGCCCGTCGGTCGGTCGAGCACTATCGTGAGGTCTCGGGAAGCGGAGGGTTCGAGTTTCACGAGGTGCCGTACGTCTGGCTCGCTCGCGAGGGCGACGGGAAGCGTGAACGTCTCATCCGCGAACAGGTCCCCCGGATGCGCGAACACGGCCTGAACGTGGAGCTCCTCGTACCCGACGAACTCGCAGATCGGTTCCCCTCCCTCCGGACGGAAGACGTCGCGATCGCCGGGGTCGCGGCCGACGCTGGCTGTACCGACCCGGGAACCTATCCACGGGCGATGGCCGACCTGGCGAGGGGCGCCGGCGTCGAGGTTCGAACCGACGTCGAGGCTCGACTCTCGACCGATCCGCTCGGGGTGGACCTCGGCTCCGGCGTCGAGACGTTCGACCGGGTGGTCGTCACCGCGGGCGCGTGGACGAAGCGTTTGCTCGCGGATGCAGGGGTCCCGATCGCGATGAAACCCTATCGGGTGCAGGCGCTCCGGACGACCGATCGACCGGCGGACGTGCCGATGGTCTACGACGCGACGGCCGGTGTCTACCTCCGGCCCTGGGACGACCGACTGCTCGTCGGAGACGGGACGGAGCTGGTCGAGAGCGATCCCGACGAGTGGGAGCGCGAGGGCGATCCGATCTTCGTCGACTCGGCGCTCGACTGTGCGGCCCACCGGCTCGACGTACATCTTGACGTAGCGGAGGCGTGGGCCGGCCTCTGTACGGCCACGCCGGATCAGAACCCGCTCTGTGGCGAGCTCCGCGATGGGCTGTTCGTCGCGACCGGCTGGCAGGGCCACGGCTTCATGCGCGCGCCGGGGATCGCAGAACGGCTCGCGAACGAGGTACTCGGCGGCGAGGGAGTAGAGGGGTTCGACCCGCGTCGGTTCTCCGGGGACGAGACGTTCGAGATCAGGGAAGGGATGGCGGTCGAAGGGCGCTGATCAGACGCGGTCGCCGTTCTCGTCGCGGTCACCGTCGACGCGTTCGTCGTCTTCGCCGTCCTCGTCGAGCAGGTCGGCTTCGACGTCGGGATCGACCTGGACGTCATCGTCGTCGGCTCCGACGTCGACGTCCGTCCCGGCGTGCTCGTCGAGCGTCTCCGGTTTGCCGAGGGGGCCGGCGTCGTCCGACGGACCGTCGACCTTCGGGACGCGGACGTGGAGCGTGCCGTGGTCGGTGAGCCGGGCGGTGGCGGCGTCGGGATCGACGTCGACCCCGTCGGGGAGTTCGACGCGTCCATCGAGGGTGAGCCCGCGGCCGGGAAAGCGCATCTCGAAACCCTCGTAGAACTCGCGAAAGCGGTCGACCCGGACGTGGACCTCGCCGGAGACGAACTTCACCTGCACGTCGCTCTGGCGCACGCCCGGCGCGTCGAAGACGAGGAGGAACTCCTCGTCGCTCTCGAGCAGATCCGCGCCCAGCAGCTTCGACTCCTGGACGCGGCCCGCGATGCGGCCGACACCCTCGACGACCGCGTTGCCGAGCGAGCGGCCGGCGTCCCACAGGCTCATAGTTCGATCGCCTCCAGGGGGTCGGTCTCGCGACAGTACGGGCAGACGAAATCACCCACGCCGACGTCGTCTGGCATGTCGTAGGTGTAGTGGAGTTCGAACATGTCGAGTTCACAGTCGTCGTCGGTACAGACGACTTCGAGCGTCGCGGGCATACCCTCACGTTCGCTCGGAACGGTTATCAATGCCGTGGATCACTCCACGCCGCGAGCCGAGAGCGCGACCGCCGAGAGGCCGCCGACGACCAGCGAGAGCCCGTACGTCGCGACCCGGTAGAGCAGGCTGATCACGAGCGCCGTCGCCGGGTCGATTCCGGCACCGAGGGTCAGGACCGCGGCCATCACCACCTCGGTCCCGCCCAGGCCGCCCGGGGCGGGAAAGAGCGAGCCGAGTTTGCTGGCCGCGACCGCGAGCGCGACCACCGGGAGTGCGACGACCTCTCCGACGGCGAGCGCGGACGTGTAGAGCGGGAGCATCAGGAACGCCATCCCGACGTGCGCGAACACGACCGCGGCGACGAGCCGGCGGGGGTGGGCCGCGAGACGGTCCAGCGTCGCGTAGAACCCCTCGACGCGGGGACGGACACGCTCGGGGCGGGTCGCCGCGAGCAGCCGCTCGGAGAGCCGACCCATCCCGCGACCGGCCATCGCGGTGACGACGACGATCGTGGCCGTGACGAGCGAGCGGCGAGTGAGCACGAGCACGAGCACCGTCACGACGACGACCGCGAGGACCGCGAGTCCGAGGGCGTAGCGCAGCAGGTCCGGTTCGGCGGGCTTCGCGAGCAGGACGAAGACGAGACCGAGACCGCCGAGCGAGTAGTACGGGAGGTAGTTGAGGACGTCGCCGCTTCCGATCGCCGCGAGGCCGTTCTCGGTGTCGAGTTCGCCCGCGCTCGCGACGACGTAGGCCATGAACGGCTCCGCGGCGACCTGTCCGTACGGGGTGACGTACTTCACGAACACCGCGGCGACGTAGAGCGAGAGCACCCGCCCGGTCGAGAGCGTCCGGTCGAGCGTTTTCAACAACCTGACCCAGACCATCCCCCGAAACGTAAGCGAGAGCAGCGTCGCGCCGAAACCCAGCGCGAAGATCGAGAGGTCGGCGGTCGCGAGCGCCTCACCCACCTCGTCGCGACCGACGAGCGAGACGGTGAACCAGAGGACTGCGGCGGCAGCGAGCGTCCCGAGGGCGATACGCCACTTCACGCCTGGACTTCGTTGTGTGGAGGGTTACGGTTTCGGATCTCCGAGTGAGGCTCATCCGCACCGGTTTTACCGTTCGACCTACTCACTCCCCGTATGACCGATCCGGCGGAACTCTCGGTGACGCTCGTCGACGGCTACGTCGACGAGCCGGCGCACTTCGGCGTCCCGCCGTACGTCTCGACGTATCCGCGGTACACGGCGGGGGCGCTCGTCGACGCGGGCGTGGCCGAGGAGAACGTCACCTACCACACGATCGACGCGCTGCGCGAGGAGCGTGCGAACTGGCGTGACGTCGCCGACGCCGACCTGCTCGTCTACATCGGCGGGATGACGGTCCCCGGGAAGTACGTCGGGGGGACGCCCGCCGAACCCGACGAGGTGAAGAAACTCGCGTGGGTCGCCGAGGGGACGACGCTCCTGGGTGGTCCCGTGAAGTTCGGCGTCGGCGAGCGCAACCAGGGGGCGATCGAGACCGAGCGTCAGGACCTCGACTACGAGTTCGTCGCGAAAGGCGACGTCGAGGCCGCCGCCTACGACCTCGTTGAGAGTGGTCTGGAAGGCTTCGGGAACCGGATGCGAGAGAACAGGGAGATCGACCGCTGGGGTGCGCTCGGCGCGTTCGTCGTCGAACAGCACCCGAACCACCCGGAGTACCTCATCTGCGAGATGGAGACCTCGCGTGGCTGCCCCTACCGGTGTTCGTTCTGTACCGAACCCCTCTACGGGAATCCGTCGTTCCGCTCGCCGGAGTCCGTGATCGGCGAGGTGAGTGAACTGTACGAGCGAGGGGTCCGTCACTTCCGGCTGGGCCGACAGGCCGACATCCTCGCCTACGGAGGCGACGGCGAGCGGCCGAACCCGGACGCGCTGAGGGAACTCTACGGCGGCATCCGCGAGGTCGCACCTGCTCTAAAAACCCTCCACCTCGACAACATGAACCCGATCACGATCGCGAAGTGGCCCGAGGCCTCGCGAGAGGGGATCCGGATGATCGCCGAGCACAACACGCCGGGGGACACCGCGGCGTTCGGTCTCGAGAGTGCGGATCCGGTGGTACAGGAGGAGAACAACCTGAACGTCAGTGCGGAGGAGTGTCTCAGAGCGGTCGAAATCGTCAACGAGGAGGGGGGCTGGCGGCCGGGCGAGGAGCCGGGATCGGGGCCCTCCACCGGGAACGACGCCCGACGATTGCCGAAACTGCTTCCCGGGATCAACCTGCTGCACGGGTTACAGGGCGAGCGCGAGGAGACCTACGAGCACAACAAACGGTTCCTCCAGCGGGTCTACGACGAGGGGCTGATGCTCAGGCGGATCAACGTCCGACAGGTGATGGCGTTCGCGGGTACGGAGATGAGCGAGACGGGCGCGGACATCGCCGTCGATCACAGGGCGCTGTTCAAGCGGTACAAACGCGAGATCAGGGAGGAGATCGACAACCCAATGCTGCGGCGGGTCGTCCCGCCCGGAGCCGTGTTGGAGAACGTCCACCTAGAGTACCACCAGGACGGACGGACGTTCGGGCGACAGCTCGGCACCTATCCGCTGCTGGTGGGAATCCCTGGAGATCGGCCGCTCGGTTCGGTCCTCGACGTCGCGGTCGTCAACCACGGCTACCGCTCCGTGACCGGGGTGCCCTACCCGCTGGACCTGAACGAGGCGTCGATGGACGAACTCCGGGCGATCCCCGGGGTTGGCTCGCGGACCGCGGGGGATATCGTCGTGGGCAGGCCGTACGACTCGGCCGAGACGGCGGCGAGGAGCGTCGATGCGGACCTGCGGCGGTACGTCCGCTCGTAGCGGGAGAAAAAACGGTCGTTGAGCGCCGTTACAGCGTGCTCTCGTCGATGATCTCGCCGACCGCGAAGTTCGATTTCACTTCCGTTACCTCGACTTTCACCTGTTCGCCGATCTCCGCGCCGGGGACGATGATGACGTAGCCGCGTTCGACGCGTGCGATGCCGTCGCCCTGCTTGCCGATGTCCTCGATCTCGACGTAGCGGACCTCGCCGATCTCGACCGGGGGCTGGGGCTCCGAACCCTTGCGGCTCTCGCGTTTCGACTCCGAGGGTTTCTCCTCGGGAGCCTCGCGCGAGATGAGCGCCACGCGGTAGGTCTCGCCGGGATCGATCGACCCCTTCTCGACCTCGCTACGCGGCACTTCGACGATGTAGCCGTCGTCGGTCGCGGTGACGTCGGCGTTGAACAGACACAGGAGCTTATCAGAGATTTCCACGGATAGAGCCTCCGGGCGTCCACTCGAAGCCGATCCTAATAGAAGTGTCGGCCCACCGGTCAGGAAAGCTCCGACCCGTCCGGTCGCTTCCGTCCCTCCGAGTCGTGGACGACGATCCCTCCCCGTCCTGCCGGTTCGTAGGCGTCACGCACGGCGATCGCCTCCTCTAGTTCCCGAATCGCCCGCTCTCTCAGCGTCGCCGCGAGCGTCTCGGCGTCGCTCCTGGTGATCTCGCGGCCGAGCCCCTCGCACTCGTGGGCGCGGACACTCCCCTCCCGGTCGACCGGCTCGCCCATCGGCTGGCTCGTCCCGCCGAGCGCGACGCTGAACGGGTAGGTCCGACAGATCAGCGGCCGGTCCGGGTGGACCGTACACGCCCCGACTCCCCCCTCCTCCTCGTAGAAGACGCAGTCCCCGCAAGCGGTGGTCTGCAGCGCCCACTCGAACGTCTCGCCCTCACCGTCCTCGATTCCGTACGGCATCGGCCGGGCGACGTCCCGCCACTCGCTCTCGGTCACCCCCTGTAGCTCGCGCACCTCGTCCGGGAACACCGTCGCCGTGTGCTCGTCCTCGTCTTCGGCGGTACAGCAGGCCCCACAGCGCGTACACTCGAAGCCGATCGACTCGATCGCGCCGGCGAGGTCGCTCACCGAGAGTCCGCGAGCGCGCGCCAGTTCGGCCTCAAGCGACTCCATACGTCCCACTTCGGGGCGGGGCGAAAAAGCCCGTCGCTCAGTCGTCGCTCGCGAGCGCGTGGGCACGCTCACCGTCCCATCGGACCACACCCTCCGCCGCGAGCTTCCGGAGGTGGGCGCGGACCGCCTGCCCGGCGAGGTGCTCGACGCCCGTAAGGTCTCTCTCGTACGCCGACTCGACGATCCCTTCGACCGTCTCCCTCCCGTTACGGACAGCGGCCACCACCCGCCGTTCGCGCTCTCTGCGGTGCTCGATCAGCCGCGAGAGCGTCTCGTCCGGGTCCTCGATCGTTGGACCGTGCCCGGGGTAGCAGGTCGACGGGGAGAGCGCGAGCAGCCGGTCGAGCGAGGCGAGGTAGGCGGCTAGATCGCCGTCGTCGCCCACGAGGACGCTCCCCTCGGCCATCGAGAGGTCGCCGACCAGGAGGGACGATCCGATCGCGAACACGAGGTGATCCGGCGCGTGTCCGGGCGTCTCGAGGACCTCTACCCTCGTTCCGTCGCCCGTACGGATGACCTCCCCGTCGGAGAGCGTTCGGTCCGGGCCGATCCCGGTCGCCCACTCGAACCGGTCCTCGTACGCGCCGTGCGCCCAGACGGTCGCTCCCGTCCTCGTCGCGTACTCCGCGACCCCGCCCACGTGGTCCGGGTGGGTGTGCGTGAGGAGGACGTGCTCGACCGAGCGCGCCTCGACCGCCCGGTCGAGGCCGGGCGTTCGACCGGCGGGATCGACGAGCATCGCCCCCTCGCGGCCGACGAGATAGGCGTTCGTCGCGCCGTTCGGGGCGCTCGTCGCCGTCGGGACCGAACAGGTGGCGATAGATCTCATACGGATCGGTCTCGTTCTCGGCGGAAAAAGCGCGCTCTTTAGCTAGCGGTGCAGGTAGTAGACCTGCTTTCTGGCGTCGCGGAAGCTGTAGCGAGAGCCGACGATGCCGACCTCCTCCAGCCTGTTGAGCGCGTAGCGTACGGTCCTGTCGGGGAGCAGCGACTCCTCGGCGAGCTGGCCCTGCGAGAGCGGCGAGTCGCTCTCCAGCACTTTGGCGACGAGCTTCGCGCTCGGGGGCAGTTCGATCAGCCGCTCTCTGTACTCCTCGTCGGTGAGGAGCGTCTCTCCCGCCCGCGCCCGCTCGTCGGCCGTACTGGTGCTCATGGTACCGTCCTGGTCGGGTCGTCATGGTAAGCGTTGGCTATATGTATGTGAAAACAATAGGGATGCTTTAAGGTGTACTAGTAGCACGGTCGGAGGGGCTTTTATTCCGTCGAGGCGAGGTGAGGACATGGCGATTCCCGAGAGCCACCAGGACCTCTTCGAACGCGAGTCGTTCGCCCACTTCGCGACGCTGATGCCCGACGGCACGCCGCAGGTGACGCCGGTGTGGATCGACGCCGAGGACGGTGACGTGCTGGTGAACACCGCCCGCGGCCGGCAGAAGGAGCGAAACGTCGAGCGGGGTTCGAAGGTCGGACTCTCGATACTCGACCCGGACGATCCGTACAGATACATCTCGATCCGCGGCGAGGTCGCGGAGGTGACCGAGGAGGGTGCCGTCGAGCACATCGACGCACTCGCACGGCGTTACATGGGCGTCGAGGAGTACCCACACCACGGCGACGAGGGCGGGGAGCGGGTGATCGTCCGCATCGAGGTCGGGGGCGTCGCGACCGGCGGGGAGTGAGTCGTTTCAGTACCGTTTTATCACCCGGGTCGAGTACGTGGGTGTAGTGAAAGGCAAGGAGTGGTACCAGACGACCGAGGTCGCGGAGGAGTACGACGACAAGCGCTTCTCGCGCGGCGGCCGTCTGATCGATCGCCGCGAGAAGCAGGCGGTGCTCGACGCGCTCTCGCCGCTGTCGGGAAAGCGCGTCCTCGAGATCGCCTGCGGGACCGGCCGCTTCACCGTGATGCTCGCCGAGCGTGGCGCGGACATCACCGGCCTCGACATCTCCGCGGCGATGCTCTCGCAGGGCCGGGTGAAAGCACGACAGCTGGGCGTCGAGGACCACGTCGAGTTCGTCCGGGGTGACGCCGCCCGACTCCCGTTCCCGGACGACCACTTCGACGCGGTACTCGCGATGCGGTTTTTCCACCTGATCCCCGACCCGGAGCGCTTTCTCGCCGAGATGCGCCGCGTGACGAGCGGCGAGATCGTCTTCGACACGTTCAACGACCGCTCGACGCGCACGGTCTACAACTGGCTGCTGCCGATGGGTTCGCGGCTCTACTCCGAGCGGGACGTCCACGAACTGGTCGACCGCGCCGACCTCGACCTCGTCCGCGCGGAGCACGACTTCCTCCTGCCGTACGGCTTCTACCGCGCGATCCCCGGACCGGTCGCCGGCGCGCTCTACGGCCTCGAGGGGCGACTCGAGGAGACGAACGCCAGCGATCGGTTCGCCTCGGTGAGCTACTGGACCGCGCAGGTGCGGTGAGAGCGTCGGGCTTTTGCCCCTCGGGAGAGATGCGGGGGGTATGGAGCTCTCGGTGGTGGTCGCGACGCTCAACGGGCGCGAGCGGCTGTCGGAGTGTCTCGATGCCCTTTCTTTGCACACCGGGAGCGAGGTGATCGTCGTCAACGGGCCCTCCACGGACGGAACGAGCGGGATGGTCCACGGCCGCGACGACGTCGACGTGCTCGTCGAACTCCCCGAGCGCAACATCAACGTCTCGCGCAACGCGGGGCTCTCGGTCGCCTCGGGGGACCTCGTCGCGTTCGTCGATCAGGACTACCGCGTCGAGCCGACCTGGGAGGCGAGCCTGCGCGAGGGGCTCTCCCGTGCGGACTGCGTCACCGGACCCACGCGACGAACCGTTCGAGGCGGGGCGACCGGCGACGAACTCGAGTCGCGCTCGATCGCCGGCCGCGAGGTGAGCTACTTCGCCGGCGGGAACGTCGCGTTCACCCGGGAGGTGGCGCTCTCGCTCGACGGCTTCGACGAGTACCTTGAGACCGGCGGCGCGCGCGACGCCGCCCACCGGCTGGCCGCCCAGAAGCGCACGGTCGAGTGGCACCCGGAGATGGGCGTCAGGGGACCGTACTCCGCGGACGGGGGCGAGCGGGACGCGCGACAGCTCCCAAGCGCCGACGGCGAGTACCGCCGCTGGGCGTGGAAGTACCGTTCGCTCGCCTACCGGCTGGCGAAGAACTACGGCCTCAGGCCGACGGTCGTCCGCCGGATGGCGGGGCACACCGCGCGCGACGGCGTCGCTGCCGGGCGGAGCGTGCTCGGGGGGACTCTTCCCCCGAGCGCGTGGTTCGGCGGCGGCGTCGGCATCTCGAAGAACGTCCTCCGAGGTACGAGAGACGGCCTGGCCGCGCGGTTCCGCGACCGGACGAGCACCCGGAACCCGAACGGGCTGTCGATGCGCCGCGACCGGGCGGTCGAACGCCACGACTGGCGGTAGCGGCGATCGGTTCTCCCCCTCTCCCGGGTGACTATCGCTCGTCTCACGGAGTGCGAACCCGGAGCACACGGCTCCCCGTACAGAAACGCTTATATAGAACCGCTAACGACATTGCAGGTGAGATACATGGCATCAGGACAGCGACGCATGGGAGGCTTACCCGTAGTGATTCTCGGCGAGGACAGCGAGCGAACGCGCGGGCGCGACGCCCAGCAGTCGAACATCGCGGCGGGCAAAGCGGTCGCCGAAGCGGTACGGACGACGCTCGGCCCGCGCGGGATGGACAAGATGCTCGTCGACTCCTCGGGGGATATGGTCGTCACGAACGACGGGGCGACGATCCTGAACGAGATGGACATCGAGCACCCGGCGGCGCAGATGATCGTCGAGGTGAGCGAGAGCCAGGAGGAAGAGGTCGGCGACGGCACCACGACGGCGGCGGTGCTCGCGGGCGAACTGCTCGCCCAGGCCGAGGACCTGCTCGAAGACGACGTCCACCCGACGACGATCGTCGAGGGCTACCACGAGGCGGCGGCGATCGCCCAGGAGGCGATCGGGGAGGTCACGTTAGAGGAGGAGCTCACCGACGAGATCCTCCGCTCGGTCGCCGAGTCCTCGATGACCGGCAAGGGCACCGGCGGCGTCACCGCCGAGACGCTCGCCGAACTCGTCGTCGAGACGATCCGACAGGTCGAGGGCGACGACGGCGTCGAGCGCGAGAACGTCCGGATGCAGACGCAGGTCGGCGGTAGCTCCGCCGAGACCGAGCTCGTGAAGGGCGTCGTCGTCGACGAGGAGCCCGCCCACGACAACATGCCCCGGTCGGTCGAGGACGCGAGCGTCGCGGTGCTCGACCTCGAACTCGACATCAGAGAGACCGAGATCGACGCGGAGTACACGATCGAGGACATCGACCAGCTCAACGCCGCGATCGAGGCCGAGGAGGCCCAGCTCAAGGGCTACGCCGACGCACTGGTCGAGGCGGGCGTGGACGTCGCGTTCGTGACCGACGACATCGAGGGCCGCGTCGCGAGCGCGCTCGCGAACGCCGGCGTGCTCGCCTTCGAGGACATCGACAACAAGGACGCTCGGGCGATCGCCCGCGCGACCGGCGCGAAGCGACTCGGCTCGGTCGACGACATCGAGGACAGCGACCTCGGTCACGTCGACCACGTCCACGTCGAGCGCTTCGGCGAGGACGAACTCGCGTTCGTCGAGGGCGGCGCGAACGCCGAGTCGGTGACCGTCGTCGTCCGCGGCTCGACCGAGCACGTCACCTCCGAACTGGAGCGCGCGCTCGACGACGCGCTCGACGTGGTCGCCGCCGCGCTCGACGAGGGCGGCGTCGTCCCCGGCGCGGGCGCGACCGAGATCGCCATCGCCGAGCGCGTCCGGAGCGAGGCCGCGGGCATCACCGGGAGAAAGCAGCTCGCCGTCGAGGCGTTCGCGGACGCGATCGACATCCTGCCCCGGACGCTCGCGCGCAACGCGGGGATGGATCCGATCGACGCGCTGGTCGACCTGCGTGCTGCCCACGACCGCGAGGGACGGGCGGGCGTGATCGCCACCGGCGAGAAGGGCCAGATCGGCGACCCCGTCGAGGAGGGCATCCTCGACCCCGCCGCAGTGAAGCGCGAAGCAGTGGAAAGCGCCGCCGAGGCCGCGACGATGATCGTCCGCATCGACGACGTCATCGCGGCGAACTAGCGGAGCGGGGTCTTTTCGCGACGGACACGAACGCAGACAGCCGACGCCGACCATGAGAGTGCAACGCGCACGCTCAACCGTCGCGCCGTCGTAGCGTGAGCGTCCGATCGGGCGTGCGTTACCGGTCGGGGATACCAATGAGCCAGGAGACAGCGGAACGGAAGGCGGAGGGGATCGAGCCGCAGGAACAGGACGACCAGCCGGGCGTCGAGGGCGAGATGGAGCCCGAAGCGGCGTTCATCCGCGACGACTACCGGGGAAGCGGCAAACTGGAGGAGAAAGTCGCGATCGTCACCGGCGGCGACAGCGGGATCGGACGGGCCGCGGCGGTCCACTTCGCGCGGGAGGGCGCCGACGTGGCGGTCGTCTACCTCGAAGAGGAAGGCGACGCCCGCGAGACCGCGAGGATGGTCGAGGCGGAGGGAGGGAAGTGTCTGCTCGTGGAGGGCGACGTCCGCGACAGCGGGTTCTGTCGCGAGGCGGTCGAGGACGTCGTCGAGGAGTTCGGCGACCTGAACGTCCTCGTGAACAACGCGGCGATGCAGGTGGTGAAGACCGACCTGACCGAGATCACCGACGAGCAGTGGGAGGAGACGTTCGCGACGAACATCCACGGCTACTTCTACATGGCGCGGGCGGCGCTCCCCTACCTCGAGGAGGGCGATACGATCGTCAACACGACCTCGGTCGTCGCCTACGAGGGAAAGGAGATCCTGGTCGACTACGCCTCGACGAAGGGGGCGATCGTCGCGTTCACGCGCTCTCTCTCCCAGCAGGTCGCCGACGAGGGGATCCGCGTCAACCAGGTCGCCCCGGGACCGATCTGGACGCCGCTGATCCCGGCGACGATCGGCCAGTTCGACCCCGAGGCGGTCTCCGAGTTCGGCCAGAACGTCCCCCTCGGCAGACCGGGACAGCCGAGCGAACTCGGCCCGGCGTACGTCTACCTCGCCAGCGAGGACTCCTCGTACGTGAGCGGCCAGACGATCCACGTCAACGGCGGCTCGGTCGTCAACGGCTGAGCGAGGGCGAATCAGCCCCGACCGGACCGCGGGGGCGATCAGCGGTCGACGCGGATCTCTGTACCGACCCCGACGCCGAACGCCTCGTCGCCGCGTCCGTCGTTCACCGCGAGTTCGACGTTGCCGTGGCCTCCCACCGTGAGGAGCGCCTCGCCTCGTCCCACGAACCCGTAGCTCCGCTCGGCCGGGACGCGCGTCCCGTTCACCGCGACCTCCTCGCCGAAGTTCTCCTCTATAAACTCGCCGGGGACGTTCGTGATCGCGGTGCCGAACCCGTCGACGACGAGGACCTCGCCGAGCGCGCGCTCGCCCTGGATCTCCGGCTCCGGGAACGCGAGGTCCTCGACCTCCTCGGTGGCCGAGAGCCACGCGATCCCCTCGAGCGAGTTGACCCCCTCCTCGTGGACGGCGGCTGCGGCCGGCGCGAAGACGTCCCGGCCGTCGAACGTCGCTCCGGAGCCGTCGGTCCCGGGGAACTCCTCGGTAGCTGAATCGATCTCGAACGCCTCGATCGAGCCCTCGTCGGAGTCGTCGGCGAGGTCGCGGGCCGCCGGGAGCGAGAGCCCGTTGTCGGGACAGACGAGCGCGTGCTCGCCCGCACGGACGACGATCGCCCGTCGGTCCGTACCGACGCCGGGGTCGACGACACCGAGGTGGACGGCGGGCGGGAAGGTCGGCAGGGTCCGGGCGAGCCAGAACGCGGCCGTGCGGACGTCACCCCGGGGGAAGTCGTGGGCGACGTCGACCAGTCTAGCGTCGGTGTGAGAGAGGAGCACGCCGCGCATAGCGGCGGGATAGGGCGAGCCGAAGTCCGAGGCGAGCGTGATCATTCCCAGTCGTTCCCGTTCGCGTCGTTTCTGCTCACCCGCCGGAGCCGTTCGATGCCGTCGATCTCGTCGACGACCTCCTCGACCGGGTCCGGAACGAGGTCGCGCCAGCCGTCGTCGGCGACCATCCGCTCCCTGACGTTCGCCCCTTCGAGCACCTCGCGGTCGAACATCGGCGACTGCCTGACCTCGATGCCCGCCTCGCTGAACAGTTGGATGACCAGCGGGTTGTTCGAGTATGCCACCTCGAAGCGCGGGCTCATCGACTGGACGTGGCTCACCCAGACGGAGTTCCTGTCCAGGTCCTCGATCGGCACCGCGTAGGTGACGAGGTCGTACTCGACGAGCGACTTCGTGATCATCATGATACGCTCGCCGGCGGTGAACGGGTCGGTGGCGGAGTGAGAGGCGTCGGCGCTCCCGATACCGAGGACGAGTTCGTCGACGTCGTCGTCCTCGGCGATGCGCGTGACCATCCGGTGGTGGCCGGTGTGGTAGGGCTGGAAGCGACCGACGTAGATCCCCCGAATCATACCCGGGAGTCGACGGCGACCGGCAAAAGCGTGGCGAGATACGGTCGCGTCAGACACCGTCGCATCGGCCGGTTTTCGGCGGCACGAGGCGCAGAGTGAGGGAGAAAGTATATCAGTCGAGCGGCCTTCAAAACCTGTACGGAAACGCATTCTATGAGCAAGGAGACCGATTCGGACGAGTACCCTCCGACGGTGGAGGCGAACGAGGTCGATCGATCGGAGGCCAGCGGCGAGGAGCTGGCCGCCGACGAGGCCAGCGACGACTCCGCTCGTGACGAGGAGACCGGCGACGGTGGACTGCTCGACGACCTGGGCAGCGACGTCGGCGTCGACGACGAGCTCGTCGTCGAGGAGGACCCCGACGAGGACGACCTCCTGGGTGGGCTCCGCGTCGAGTCCACCGCCGACATCGAGGTGCCCGACCGACTGGTCGATCAGGTGATCGGGCAGGACCTCGCCCGCGAGACGGTGATGAAGGCCGCAGAGCAGCGCCGCCACGTGCTGATGATCGGTTCGCCGGGGACCGGAAAGTCGATGCTGGCGAAAGCGATGAGCCACCTGCTGCCGAACGAGGAGCTCCAGGACGTCCTCGTCTACCACAACCCGGACGACGGCAACGAGCCGAAGGTCAGGACCGTGCCGGCAGGAAAGGGCGAGCAGATCGTCGAGGCCCACAAGGAGGAGGCCAGAAAGCGCAACACGATGCGCACCATCCTCATGTGGCTGATCATCATCGTGATCCTCGGCTACTCGCTGTTCATCGGGAACATCCTGCTGGGGATTATCGCCGCGGCGATCATCTACGTCGCGTTCAAGTACGCCTCGCGCGGCTCGGACGCGATGGTTCCGAACCTGCTCGTCAACAACGGTGATCACACCGCGGCGCCGTTCGAGGACGTCACGGGCGCCCACGCCGGCGCGCTCCTCGGCGACGTGCGCCACGACCCGTTCCAGTCCGGCGGAATGGAGACGCCGAGTCACGACCGCGTCGAGCCCGGCGGCATCCACAAGGCGAACAAGGGCGTGCTGTTCATCGACGAGATCAACACGCTCGACGTGAAGTCCCAGCAGCACCTGATGACGGCGATCCAGGACGGCGAGTTCTCGATCACCGGCCAGAGCGAACGCTCCTCGGGCGCGATGGTCCAGACCGAACCCGTCCCCTGTGACTTCGTCATGGTCGCGGCCGGCAACAGGGACGCCCTGGAGAACATGCATCCGGCGCTTCGCTCGCGGATCAAAG
Source organism: Halalkalicoccus sp. CGA53 (assembly GCF_036429475.1). GTDB lineage: Archaea > Halobacteriota > Halobacteria > Halobacteriales > Halalkalicoccaceae > Natronorarus > Natronorarus salvus. Next base: position 1,125,655 of record NZ_CP144125.1, on the reverse strand, counting down.
GCTACGGCTACGAGGTGTTCATGGACGACACCATCGACGACGACCCCGAGATGCGCCGGAAGTACGCCCGCTTCGTCGCCCAGGAGGTCGAGCGCGACGGCAAGCTGCCGCACTTCTCGCGCGAGGCGATCGAGGAGATCATCCTCGAGGCGAAGCGACGGTCGGGCCGGAAGGGCCACCTGACGCTCCACTTCCGCAACCTCGGCGGGCTGGTGCGTGTGGCGGGCGACATCGCCCGCGGCCAGGGCAAGGAGTTCACCGACCGCGAGGACGTGCTGATGGCGAAAGAGCGCTCGCGCTCGATCGAACAGCAGCTCGCGGACAACTACATCGAGCGCTACAGCGACTACGACATCTCGATGAACCGGGGCGAGGTCGTCGGCCGGGTCAACGGGCTCGCCGTGATGGGCGAGGACAGCGGTATCGTCAAACCGATCATGGCCGAGGTCACCCAGGGCCACGGCGAGGTGATCGCGACGGGCAAGCTCCAGGAGATCGCCCAGGAGTCCGTACAGAACGTCTCGGCGATCATCAAGAAGCTCACGGACAAGAACGTCAACGAGATGGATGTCCACATCCAGTTCCTCCAGAGCTACGAGGGTGTGGAAGGCGACTCCGCGAGCATCTCGATCGCGACGGCGGTGATCTCCGCGCTGGAGGACATCCCGGTCGACCAGAACGTCGCGATGACCGGCTCGCTCTCCGTGCGCGGGGACGTGCTGCCGGTCGGTGGGGTGACCCACAAGATCGAGGCGGCCGCGAAATCGGGGATCGAGACGATCATCATCCCGGCGTCGAACGCCCAGGACGTGATGATCGAAGACGAGTACGAGGAGATGGTCGAGGTCATCCCGGTCAGTCACATCAGCGAGGTGCTCGACATCGCGCTGGTCGGCGAGCCGAAGAAGGACGGCCTCGTGGACAAGCTGAAGAGCGTCACCGGGCCGGCGTTCACCGACGCCGTCCCCGGCGGCAGCCCGACCCCGCAGTAAGGCGTGACCGACTGGGCGACGTTCGTCGGGATCACGGTCGTCGTCCTCGGTCTCCTGCTCGTTCTCGCGCGTACCTCCGCCGATCTGATAACCGAGAGCGACGCCGACCACACGGGCGAGGTCGGTGAGCGGTCGACCGAACCCGGACCGGACCGCCCGGGGGCCGACAGCACCCACACGGAGACGTCCGACGAGTTCGTCGTTTACCAGGGGAGCGAGGCCGAACCGACACCGACGCCCGACGGTCTGCGTCCCGAACACGGGGGCGAGAGCGAGCAGGCGACGCCCGCCGAGCGCACGCTCGAGCCCGACGTCGAGCTGACCACCGGGATGTTGCTCGCGAACGTCGCGCTCAGTCAGGGACTGTTCCTCGGCGTGCTCGTCGCCGCCGCGTGGTGGACGGAGATACCCGCGTGGGCGCTCGGAATCGGCGGTGAGATCACGGGACTGGAGGCCACAGCGTGGGGGATCGGCCTCGGCCTCGCGCTCTACCTCGCCTCCGAGGTCGGTGGGGCCGTCTCCGAGCGGTTCGGGATCGACCGCGACGAATCCCTCAGGGAACTGCTCGCCCCCGAGGGCGTGCAGGGCTGGGTCGCCCTCCTCCTCGTCGTCCTCCCGATCATCGCCGTGTTCGAGGAACTGCTCTTCCGGGCGGCGCTGATCGGCGCGGTCCACGCCGGCTTCGGGATCGACCCGTGGCTGCTCGCGGTCGTCTCCTCGGCTGCGTTCGCGCTGGGCCACAGCGCACAGGGCAACGCGGGCGTCGTGGTAACGGGATTGCTCGGCTTCGTCCTCGCGGCGGCGTTCGTGCTCACGGAGAGCCTATTGTTGGTGATCGTCGCCCACTACGTCGTCAACGCATTGGAGTTCGTCGTCCACGAGGGGCTGGGGATCGAGTGGATCGGGTGATCTCCCAGGCCCACTATCGGTTTTCGAACCGTTCGCCGTAGCGTTCGTCCCAGTCTATCCCCTCCGGCTCGGGGCGCTTCGGGATCTCGTCGAGGAACTCCTCGAGTGTGGACTTCCCCTTACGAGTCACGCCAAGCCCTCCAGCGACTGCAGTTTCGAGACCACCTCGCGGGGCGCGCCGCTCGGCCCGTCGACGACGCGGTGATCCGGGATCAGGATCGGAACGGGGTTCGCGGAGAGCGCACGCTCGACGACCTCCCAGCCACCTTCGTCGTCCTCCAAGCCGGCCGCCATCCGCGCGACCTGGTCGACGCCCACCGCCTGACCGTACGGGATCGCCCTGACCGTCTCTAACACCGTGCGCTGATCGGTCGGAACCGTGAGCGCCACCTCAACGTGCGAGAGGGCGTCCTCCTCGCCGTCAAGATACGCCCCGATCCGGTCCAGCACCGCGTTCTCCTCGGACTCGGCCTCCGGTTCGGTCGGGAACGAGACGCTGATGACGTTCCCCGAGGCGACGCCGATCTGTACCCACCGGCCGAGCGCGTCGAACTCGCGGGCGAAGACGCCGGTCGTCCCGTCGTGGTGCATACCGCCTCCGAAGGCCGTCCACTGCTTGAACGTGGCGACGACGGAAGCCTTATGTACAAACTAGTCCAACGATGTACAACGATGAACGCCAACCAGGAGCTCGCGCCGGCCGTCGAGTCGATCCTCGACGCGGCGCGCGAGCGCGAGGTGCCCGACCGAGAGCCGATCTCGGTCGACGCACGATCGTTCGAAGGGGCGCTCGAAGCGGCGGAAGCCGGCGGCCACGTACCGGTGATCGCCGAGGTAAAGCCGACGAGTCCGACGACCGAGGGGGTACGGAGGGACGATCCGGTCGACCTCGCCCGCGAGATGGTCGCCGGTGGGGCGGCCGCACTCTCGGTGCTCACCGAACCCGAGCACTTCGGGGGATCGACGGAAAACCTGGAACGGATCCGCGAGGCGGTCGACGTCCCGGTCCTCAGGAAGGACTTCGTGCTCTCGGAGGCGCAGCTCGACGCCGTCGAGTCCGACCTCGTCCTACTGATCGCCAGGTTCGTCGACGACCTTCCCGGCCTCGTCCGTATGGCCGAGGCCCGCGGCTTCCAGCCGCTCGTCGAGGTGCACTCGATACCGGAGCTCGAAGACGCCCTCGACGCAGGTGCGGAGATCGTCGGCGTGAACAACCGCGACCTCGCCCGGCTGGAGGTCGACCGCTCGACGTTCGAGCGGGTCGCGCGGGAGGCACCGGAGGACGTGACGCTCGTCGCGGAGAGCGGGATCCGGTACAGAGGAGACGTACAGAGGATGCGCGAGGCTGGTGCGGACGCGCTGCTCGTCGGGACGGCGATCATGGACGGCGACGTGCGGGAGAACACGCGGGCGCTCGTGGAGGCGGAACGATGAGCTACGGTACCGAGAGCAACCCCAAATTCGGCGAGTACGGCGGCCAGTTCGTTCCGGAGGCGTTGATGCCGGCGATCGAGGAGCTAGAGGACGCCTACGAACGCTACGTCCTCGAGAACGAGGACGGGTTCGTGGACGAATTCCGCGAGCGCCTCGCTGATTTCGGTGGGCGGCCGCTCCCGCTCCAGCGCGCCGATCGGCTCTCCGAGCGCTACGGACGCGACGTCTACCTGAAACGCGAGGACTTACTCCACGGCGGGGCGCACAAGCTCAACAACGCGCTCGGACAGGTGCTGCTCGCGAAGTACATGGGAAAAGAACGAATCATCGCGGAGACCGGTGCGGGCCAGCACGGCACCGCGACGGCGATGGCGGCGGCCCACCTCGACCTCCCCTGTGAGATCTACATGGGCGAGCGCGACATCGTCCGCCAGCGCCCGAACGTCTTCCGGATGAGACTCAATGGTTCCGAGGTGAATCCCGTCTCCGCGGGGCGCGGTACGCTCAAGGAGGCGATCAGCGAGACGATGCGCGACTGGGCAGCCAGTGTCGAGACGACGCACTACGTGATCGGGAGCGTCGTCGGCCCGCACCCGTTCCCGCGGATGGTCCGCGACTTTCAAGCAGTCATCAGCGAGGAGGCGCGCGAACAGGTGCTGGAGAAGGCGGGTCGGCTTCCTGACTCCGTACTCGCCTGCGCGGGCGGCGGCTCGAACACGATGGGGGCGTTTCACCACTTCGTTTCGGACGACGGAGTAGAGCTCTACGCCGTGGAGGCGGGCGGCTCCTCTCTCAGCGTCGACGAAGAACGCGGCGTCGCACCGAACTCCGCGTCGCTCTCGACCGGCACCGAGGGCGTGCTCCACGGCGCGCGAACGCGGATCCTCCAGGACCGCGACGGCCAGATCATGGAGTCCCACAGCGTCTCGTCGGGGCTGGACTACGCCGGCGTCGGCCCCGAACTCGCCCACCTCGTCGACACCGGTAGGGTAACGCCGGTCACGGTGGACGACGACGCGGCGCTGGAGGCGTTCCACCGGCTCTCCCAGGAGGAGGGAATCATCCCGGCGCTGGAGACCGCCCACGCCTTCGGCTACCTCCACGAAAACTACGGGGACCTGGGCGAGATCGTGATCGTCAACGTCTCCGGCCGGGGCGACAAGGACCTCGAGTCGGTGATCGAGGAGACGAGTGAAAGGGAGATCGAGGGCGCGCCCGAGATGGACGTCTTTCAGGGAGTCGGTCGATGACCCGCGCGAACAGCGCGGCGCTCGCGGCGGCCTTCGAGGGGGGTCCGGCGTTCGTCCCCTACCTCGCGGCGGGCGACCCCGACTACGACTCCTCGCTTCGCTACGTCGAGGCGCTCGACCGCGGCGGCGCGGACGTGATCGAACTCGGTCTGCCCTTCTCGGAGCCGATCGCGGAAGGCCCGACGATCCAGGGCGCGGTGACCCGGGCGCTCGACGCGGGAATGACGCCCGAGCGCTTCTTCGAGTTCGTCTCGGATCTCGACGTCTCGGCACCGCTGGTCTGCATGACCTACTACAACCTGATCTACCAGTTCGGTATCGATGAGGGTCCCGAGCCGTTCGTCGAGCGCTCGGCGGCGGTCGGGATAGAGGGGTTCGTCGTTCCCGACTTACCGGCAGAAGAGGCCGACCCGCTGCGCGAGGCGTGTGACGAACACGGCCTCGACCTGATATTCATCGTCGCGCCGACGACGCGCGGCGAGCGGCTCGAACGGATCCGCGAGCAGGTCTCGGGCTACCTCTACGTGCAGGCACGTCTCGGGGTGACCGGCGCGAAGGCGGACGTGAGCGATCAGACCAGCGAGAGCCTCGACCGCGTGGCCGACTGGCCGGTGCCGAAGGCCGTCGGCTTCGGGATCAGCACGGGTGAGCAGGCGGCGGAGATCGTCGCCGGGGGCGCCGACGGGATCATCGTCGGCAGCGCGCTCGTCGACATCGTCGCCGAGGGCGACGGCGAGGAGACGGTCGAAGAACGCCTGGAGGCGAAGGCGAGAGAGCTGAAGCGAGGTACAGAAAAGGGGTTCGAGCAACGCACGCCGCGAGCGGAACGGCCTTAAGAGCGCTGTGCCAAGGACTCCCACCATGAACACGAACGCGGGACTCGACGCACGGCTCGGGCGGATCAGCACGGACGAGAAGTACCTCGTCGTCCCGATGGACCACGGGATCACCCTCGGTGCGGTGAAGGGGCTCAAGGAGATCGAAAAGACGATCGACGGGGTGACACGCGGCGGGGCCGACGCCGTACTGACACAGAAGGGACTCGCGCCGCGGGTCCACCCGAACGCGAACGGCGCGGGTTACATCGTCCACCTGAACGCCTCGACGACGCTCGGGCCGGACACGAACGACAAGCGGATGACCGGCACGGTCGAGGAGGCAATCCGCGCGGGCGCGGACGCCGTCTCGCTCCATCTGAACGTCGGGAGCAACCACGAGCGCGAGCAGATCGAGGACCTCGCGCGGGTGACCGACGAGGCCGGCCGATACGGGATTCCGGTGCTGGCGATGACCTACGCCCGGGGAGCGAACCTCGAGGGACAGGACCCCGAACACGACGCGAAATACCTCGCTCACGCGGCCCGACTCGGCGAGGAGCTCGGCGCGGACGTGATCAAGACGGCCTACAGCGGCGACGCCGAGAGCTTCGCCCACGTCGTCGAGTCGACTTCCTTACCGGTGGTGATCGCCGGCGGGGCGAAGGGGACGGATTACGAGACGGCCGAGGCGGTCCGGGGCGCGATGGACGCCGGGGCGGCGGGCGTCTCGATGGGACGGTCGATCTTCCAGCACGACGATCCCGAGGCGATCGCCCGGACCGTGAGCGCGGTGATCCACGAGGACGCGAGTGCGGAGGAGGCGCTCGAGATCTCCGGGCTGGCGATCGAGGCGTAAGCAGGTCGGATCGTTTTGGGTGCAGAACGCCCTCTGCCTGTATGGGACGTGCGAGCTTCGCGTTCGAGGGAGAGACCGTGATCGTCACCGGCGGCGCGTCGGGGATCGGCAGGGCGTGTGCGCTCGGCTTCGCCGACGCCGGGGCACGGGTGCTCGTCGCCGACACCCAGGAGGAACCGAAGGACATCGACGAAGAGGTGCCGACCCACCGGCTGATCGAGGAGTCCGGGGGGACGGCCGCGTACGCCGAGTGTGACGTCTCCGAGCCGAGCGAGGTGGAGGCGGTCGTCGAGGCCGCCCGCGAGTACGGCGGCGTGGACGTGATGGTGAACAACGCCGGGACGTTCGCGGGCGGGTCGTTCACCGACCTGGCGGTCGAGACGCTCGACGAGGCGTACGAGGTGAACGTCCGGGGGATGTTCGTCGGGACGCAGGCGGCGGCCGCGGAGATGGTCGAGTCAGGTACGGAAGGAGCGATCGTGAACACCGCCTCGATCAGTTCGACGTTCGCCCAGCACGGCCAGGTCGCCTACGACACGACGAAAGGAGCGATCCGGATGCTCACGCGCGGGGCGGCCCTCGAGCTAGCGAGTGACGGGATCCGGGTGAACGCGACCGCGCCGGGACAGATCGCGACCGAGTTCACCGAGGACGGCACGGAACGAACGGAGGACAGAGCCGGCGACGAAGAGTTCCTCAAACCGATCCCGATGGGGCGGGCTGGCTACCCGGAGGACGTCGCCGACGCGACGCTGTATCTCGCGAGCGACGCGGCGTCCTATATCACGGGAGAACTGCTCTACGTCGACGGCGGCTGGCACACCTGCTAGAACGAAACTGTTCGAGCATCGGTTCCCCGACTCGATTCTCCCCCACAGGATACGATAGTTGAACTCGGTGCTGCGGAGGACTGGATCGGTCGTCCGATCCGGTCGACCTACACCTCGACCTCCTCGAGGACTCCCTTCACCGCCTCGCGGTCGAACGAGTCGCCGTGGCCGTGTTCCGCGTGGTCCTGGACCATCCGGATCGCCTCGTCCTCGTCCGCCGATCGGATCATGAACGCACACCCCTCGTAGTCGGGGAGCTCTCCACACGGACTGATACGCTTTCGTCATGTTTCGATCCCCGCGTGCTACGCCATGAGATAGCATAGCCTTTCGTGGGTCGGAGCGCTCGTCGAGTGAACACGACCGTGACGGCGAACCGTCCGGTCTCCCCTAAGAAAGTCGTTCCCCGATCCCGCCGAGTGCGTCGACTCCCTGTACCTCGTCGTCAGCCTCGGGGAGCGTCCGCACCTCGAGCTCGGGAAACAGCGCTTCGATATCCGCGACCCGCTCTCGGTGTCTGTCGTGCCGGGAGCGACACCGCGAGCAGTCCTCCTCTATTTCTTCGAGCACCCTGTTCACGACGAGCGTTCGGACCGGCATCCCATACTCGCGCAGGCGAGCGACCAGCCGTTCGGATTCCGAAATCGCCATCGCCTCGGGGATCAACACGACACGGAACTCGGTCCTCTCGGGATCGGTGAGCGTGTCACGGGCACGCTCCATCCGTGCTTTCAGCACGAGGATGTCCTTGTCGTTCCGTCCTGAACTCCCGAAGTACGAGGCCGGCCCGAGCATCACCCGGCGGGCGGAGTCGCCGATCCTCCGTACCTGCCCCCGGAGCGAGAGCGTCTTCTCGAGGGCGGTGTCCATCACGTCCGGGAGGTCGAGCAGTCTGAGGGTGTGGCCGGTTGGCGCGGTATCCAGAACGATCAGGTCGAAGCGGTCGTCCTCGGCGTAGGTGGCGAGCCGGTCGAGCGCGGCGAGTTCGTCGCCGCCAGGGGGCATCCCTGCGGAGAAGACGTCGGCGACGTCCTCGTCGTCCATTCGAATCCCGACGGAACGGAGGTCCTTCGCGAGCGCCTCGAGGATCTCCCGGTACTCGTCTTTCTGTACCTCGGGGTCGATCTCGACCGCCCAGAGCCCCTCCCCGAGCGCGGTCGGGTCGGGGCCGAGGTCGGCTTCGAACGAGTCCGACAGCGAGTGGGCGGGATCGGTCGAGACGACGAGGGTGTCGGTTCCCCCCGCCGCGGCGGCGAGCGCCGTCGCCGCCGCACAGGTGGTCTTGCCGACGCCTCCTTTCCCGCCGTAGAGGACGAATTCGGTCACGTCGGGGAGAAGGGCCGGACGAACCTATACTGTCGGTCCGTTCGGTTCGAGGCGGTTCGTGACGCCTCTATGGGCGTTCGCGGGGCTACCGTGAAGCACACCGAGCGCGTAGCGGTGGCCATGAACGGCATCGAACTCAGGGCGGACTCGACCGGGTCGATCGAACTCGTCTGCGAGCGGACGGAGGCCGACGCCGATCCGCCGCGTCTCAGACCGTTCTCCGGCGGCGACGAGTTCGGCCTCGTCGTCGACGGGCTTCGCCCCGGCGAGCGGGTGACACTGTTCGCCGACGAGTACGAGTTCGACGGGACGTGAGGACGGAACGGGGGGTCTACGCCGCGACGGTCCGTCCCAGGAGCGGCAAGAGCTTCCGGCTGAAGACGAGGTAGGCTGACCAGAGCGCGATGGCCCCGAACCCGCCGACCCAGACCGCGAGGAGGAACTCACCCGAGAGCGCGAGCGAGAGCGTCGAGTACTCGACGAGGAGGCCGACGAGTACGAGGACGAGGGCGATCGAGGCGTACCCGGCGAGGACCAGCGCCTCGATCAGGAGTTCGGCGATTCCGTCGTACATGGAGGTCCGTCGAGCGAAGAGGTGATATGGATTTCGGATGGGTATCCAGCGTCCCAGGGAGACCACGATCGTGGCAGAACTCGGATCTCTGGTGGACGATTCCGGACGGGAAGTCGCCCACGGCTCGACCCGGTTCGAGGGGGACGCTGGGCGGGGTTCGATCACAGCATCGCCCTGAACAGGACGACCGCGCCGACACCGGCACAGAGCGCGAGCAGGATACTCTCGGTCCGCCACATCGTGAGCAAAACGACTCCCGCGGCGGCCCACTCGGCGGGCCCGCCGCTCGCGAGTTCGGGTCCGAGGAGCGCGACCACGATCGCACCGGGGAGCACCGAGAGTCCAGCCTCGACGCGCTCGCTCACGTCGGTCGTGCTCAGGAGCCAGAGCCCCCCGACCTTCGTGAGCACCGTGACGAGCGCCATCGCGAGGATCACGCCGACGACGAGCGGGTCGAGCAGGAGCGCGCTAGCGGCCATGACGGATCGCCTCCACCCCAGCGGCGGCGAACCCGCCGAGCAGGATGTACCAGTGGCCGTGGAGCAGTTCGGAGGAGACCAGCGCGACCGAGAGCGCGACGAGCCACGGCACGAGCGAGTTCGACGCCCCCTCCCAGAGTTCGACTGCGAGCGCGACGAACACCGCCGCGAGGACGAAGTCGATGCCGAACGTCTCCGGGTCGCCGATCGCGCCCCCGGCGATGACGCCGAGGACCGTCGAGACGACCCAGAAACTCCAGACCGCGATCCCGCTGCCGAGCAGGAACGCGCCGCGGCCGCTCCCCGTCTTCAGGTCCCGCATGGTGAGCGCCCAGTTCTCGTCGGCCATGAGGAAGAGGCTGCCGTACGCTCGTCTTGCGGAGAGGTGACGGAACCACGGCTCGAGCGCCGCGCCCATCAGCGAGTAGCGCAGGTTGATCGCGAACGTCGTGAGCAGGATCGTCACGACGGGAATGGGATCGGCCCAGAGCTCGACGGCGACGATCTGTGAGGCACCGGCGACGACGGTCGCGCTCATCAGCGCCGCCTCGGCCGCGCTCAGTCCCACCCGGTCGGCGAGGACGCCGAAGGCGACCCCGTAGCCGGCGACGCCGAACGTGATCGGGAGGCAGGTGAGAAAGCCCGCGACGACGCCGCCTCGCGTGAACGTCACGCTCTCGGCCCCGCCTCGCTCGCTCGCCCGATCGCTCGTCTCCGTGTCCACCATCTCGCGTTCTGATCGGCCCTCTCCGAACGGAGACCGGGCTCGCGTAAATCGCTCTCGAACTCGATCGTTCGACCCGATCCGCCACGTTCAAGCCCGATCCACGAGAGTCCTCGGCATGGAACGATCGGTGTGGCTGAAAGCCGACGACGCGGTCGGCGACTGGGAGGCAAGAAAGCGCCGGATCACCGCCGGCCTCGAAGCCGGCGTGGACTGGGTGCTCGTCGACGAAGCCGACGTCGGGCGGGTTCGCGAGCTCGGCTCCGTGAACGTCGCGGCGTTCCGGACCGCCGGCGACGTCCACGTGATGGACGCCGAGGAGGGAGAGCGAGCCCCCCCTGACGCGGTCGTGATCGGGAAGAAGGGCGAGGGGGACGGCACCGTCGACCTCCCGGAGGACTACTCGGGGTCGGCCGACCTCTCGACGCTGCGTCGCGGCGAGGAGGACCTCGAACGGGGCGCGTACGTCAGGATCCTCGGACGGGAGTACGAGGCGTTCGCGCAGACCGCCGCCGAAGAGGCCGAGTACACGATCGTCGTCGGCGAGGACTGGACGATCATCCCCCTGGAGAACCTGATCGCGCGGATCGGCGAGGAGACGACGCTGATCGCGGGCGTCGAGACCGCCGCCGACACGAAGACCGCGTTCGAGACGCTCGAAACCGGGGCCGACGGCGTACTGCTCGACTCCGACGACCCGGACGAGATCCGCGCGACCTGCGAGGTGCGCGACGAGGCCGGGCGAGAGAGCCTCGACCTGCGGTGGGCGACCGTGAGGGAGATCGAGCAGGTCGGTTCGGCCGACCGGGTCTGCGTCGATACCGGCTCGCTGCTGGAGCCGAACGAGGGGATGCTCGTCGGGTCGATGAGCAGGGGACTCTTCTTCGTCCACGCCGAGACCGCGGAGTCGCCGTACGTCGCCTCCCGGCCGTTTCGGGTGAACGCGGGTGCGGTCCACGCCTACGTCCGGACGCCCAACGGCGGGACGAAGTACCTCTCGGAGATCGAGAGCGGCGACGAGGTGCAGGTCGTCGATACGGCGGGGAAGACGAGGGAGGCGATCGTCGGCCGGGCGAAGATCGAGAAACGGCCGATGTTCAGGGTCGAGGCCGAACTCGAGACCGAGGAGGGAACGGACCGGATCGGGACGCTCCTCCAGAACGCGGAGACGATCAAGGTCGAGACGGGCGAGGGCAAGACCGCGGTGACGGATCTGGAGGAGGGCGACGAACTGCTCGTCTACTACGAGGCGGTCGCCCGACACTTCGGCGAGGCGGTCGAGGAGTCGATCATCGAGAAGTAGTCTTCAGGGGGCCGATTCCGACTCGATCGGGCTCGTACACCAGTGACAGAAGTCGATCCCGAGGTCGTCGTCGATCTCCTTCCCGCAGTGGGGACAGCGGCTCATGCCGGGCTGGGTGATCGTCTGTGTCGCCTGCCAGTAGGCGTCGACGACGTTGAACGCGGCGACCATCCCGAGTGCGACCAGCGCCTCGGTCGGCAGGCCGGTGACGACGGCGGGCAGCGCCGAGAGCGAGCCGACGCCGTCGAACGTCCCGTCGGGGACGAAGAGCACGACCGCGAGGACCGCCATCCAGACCCAGAGCAGCGCCCGGAGCCAGGCCCGGAGGTAGGCGTGTCCGAGCCCCGGGTAGACGAGTGCCAGGAGAACAGCGAGCCACGGCCGTTTCGGCGTTTCCTCGCTCACTACCTGTCAGCAGGGCGCTGAACGTATTTAACCTTCGGGGTTTCCCGATCGTTCCGAGCGTCCTCTATCCCCGGGAGAGAGACGCCTGGACGACGAATCCGGCGTCGAGGACCGACCATCGGGGACCCACGGTGGCTGGGAGATCGAACTACCCGACAGGGAATCGGAGGTCACCCGGTACCTCGAGATCAGACCTCGACCAGTACCTTTTCGATGTGGTCTCGGGGAGCGTCCGTGGCGTGGACGTTCTTCGCGTGTTGCTGTGCGAACTCTATCACTTCCTCTTCGTTCTCCGAGCGGATCAGGAACTCGCAGTCCTCGAACCCGGCGTTGATACAGCTGATCTCTTTCGCCATGTACCGTATCACATGGTAACACGTCTTATCCCTTTGTATCAGTTGTACTCTAGATTCTTCCACCGGGGGCGTATCGATCGGCTAGCACCGTGCGAGCGCTTCGTTCAGCCCTTTCTTGGTGAAGGTATCCAGACGACTCGACTCCGCGGTGTACCGGTCGTACACCGCGTTCGCCCACTCGACGGCCGCCTGCTCGTCCGTGTCGACGAACGCCTCCAGGGCCCCCTTCGTGGTATCGAAGAGCCCGATCCCGACGCGGTCGTCGAAGAGCACCAGGCCGAAGGGCAACGCGTCGCGGTCCTCGTGGATCCAGAGCGTGAGGTTCTCCGATACGCAGATCTGCACGCACTTCTCCGGGTAGCGATCCATGACGTCCGCGAGCACGAGGGGGGTGTCGTTCAGTTCCGTCCGCATGCCGGCGAGGATGCGTCCCTGGAACTCCTCCATGTAGGTCGGTGCGATACGACAGGTGTTTATCCCGCGGAGCGTCTCGGTCGCTTGGACGAGCGAGACGAAGCGCGTCAACGGTGCGTACGGGTCGCCACGCTCGACGTGCGTCACCCTCGCTCCGACGAACGCCTCGACGTCGGGTGGGGGGGGTAGCGCTGTCCAGTACGTCCACCATCGGGGCGAGGCGGAGGCGTGCACCGACCTCCGTCTCGAACGTGGCCACCGTCGCAGCGATCTCCTCGCCGAGGTCGGTGAGCGAGAACCGTCCGTCGGTCCTCTCGACGAGGCCCAGTTCGTCGAGCGTCCGGACGTACCGGTGGCTCGTGGCTCGGGACACGTCCAGCCTGTCCTCTAACTGCCGTCGCTCGAGGGCCTCCTCCTGGAGCTGGGCGAATACGTGTCGATGTCTGAGGACCCGGACGAGTTCGTCGGTCTCGGCCTCGAACGAGTTCTTCATGGTCCAACACACGGGGTTCTCCGATATAGCCGTATCTCGCGGGTCCTCTCACGGCCCGAGATCGCTCAGCGAGTGAGATTTCTCGGCAGGTACGTATACGACTCACGGCCACCTCTCCTCGTTCGTCGCCAGATACCTGGCGACTGGAGACGACCAATGGCACGAGAAGTCAACTGCAAGAGCGCCGGCTACGAGGACTGTGAGTTCCTCGTCCGGTCGGAGAACGTGGACGAGCTGATCCGGTTCGTCCAGCAGCACGCGGAACGAACGCACGGACAGGCGGTCGCCGACGCCGACGTGAGAGCCCTGATGCGGGACGTCTGAACGACCAGTCGGGAATCAAAAAGAGGACATAGACAACATGGAAGAACGAACGAGAGAGGAGATCGAAGCGTACCTCGGAGGGGTGCCGAGCTGGATAGGTGCGATCGCGGAGCCGGCGGCCGACCACAGCTGGCGACTCGCCCGCGACCTCCAGTTCGAGGAGACGGAGCTCCCGAACCGGGAGAAAGCGCTTGTCGCGCTCGGGGCGGCCGCCGCGATCGGGTGTCCCTACTGCATTCACTTCCACCGGGAGGAGGCGAAACTGGGAGCGGTCTCGGGAGAGGGTATCGCAGAGGCGGTGAACGTCGCCGCGGACATCCGGTACTTCTCGACGGTCCTGCACGGGGCGGAGGTCGATCTCGACGAGTTCGTCGAGGAGACGGCGGGGATCGTCGACCACATCGAGGAACAGCGGGCGAACGCGGCGGATGCCGACTGATCTACCGGACGGTCCACTCGTGATCGTCGAACGGGACACGGCCGGGGGACGGGTGACGAACCGAAAAGCGTTCGACGGATCGCGAGGGGCCGGCGCGGGGACGGAGCGATCGTGACATGCGCGCAGCAGTCTTCACGGAGTACGGCGAACCGCTCGACGTTAGGGAGGTCGACGAGCCGACGCTCGACCCGACCGGCGTGGTGATCGAAACGGAGGCCTGCGGGATCTGTCGCTCGGACTGGCACGCCTGGACGGGCGACTGGACCTGGGCCGGCATGGACCTCGCTCCCGGCCAGATCCTCGGCCACGAAATCGCCGGACGGGTCGTGGAGGTCGGCGATCGGGTCGGAGAGGTTACGGAGGGTGATCACGTTACCGTGCCGTTCTACGTCGCAGAGGGGGCCTGCCCACAGTGTCGGGCGGGACATCCGAACGTCTGTGACCACGGCATGGGGCTGGGGTTCCACGACGCGCTCCCCGGTGCGTTCGCCGAGCGCTTTTCGGTCCCGTTCGCCGACGTCAACCTCGTACCGCTGCCCGATGGCGTCTCGTCGGTCGACATGGCCTCGTTGGGTTGCCGGTTCGTGACCGCGTTCCACGCGCTCGTCCACCAGGCCGAGGTCTCGGCGGGCGACTGGGTAGCGATCCACGGCTGCGGGGGCGTCGGCCTCTCGGCGGTCCACATCGCGGACGCGCTCGGTGCGAACGTCGTCGCGGTCGATCTGGACGACGGGACGCTGGCGATCGCAACGGATCTCGGGGCGAGCGAGGTCGTCAACGCGACCGAGACCGACGACGTTCCCGCCACCGTGGAGGCGCTCACCGACGGCGGTGCGCACGTGTCGATCGACGCACTCGGGATCGCAGCCACCTGTCGAAACTCGGTGTACAGCCTCCGCCGGCGCGGGACGCACGTCCAGATCGGGCTGACGACCGAGGCCGAAGCGGGCGAGATCGCGCTTCCCACGGACCTGATGGTGCACAACGAGTTCACCATCGTGGGCTCGAAGGGGATGCCGTCGGCACGGTACGGCGAGATATTCCGGATGGTCGCAGCCGGGAACCTCGATCCCGGTGCAGTGATCACCGAGACGGTGTCCCTCGAGGAAACCTCGGAGACGCTCGCGTCGATGACCGACTTCGAGACGTACGGAATCCCGGTGATCACCGAGTTCTGAACCGGGGAGCTCTCGAGGTCGTCACCCTGGACCCGCGGGTGAGTGGCCTCCGTGAACCGTCGCCGGTTACGTCGCGACGGTCCGTCTCGACGTCTGGGGTCCGGCGAACGCGTCGACTTCGCGTTCGAGCCGGTCGGCGTATCGGAGTCGGAGCCGTCGTGCCCGTCCCCTCGACAGCGATGCGGTGTCCCCGATCTCCCGCGCGACCGGACGGTACGTCGTCGGATCGAACCCCATCGCGTCCAGGTATCGCGAGACGGCGGGCGCGTCGAGCCCACGATCTATGGCCTCTCCGACGAGCCGACGCAGCCGATCGAACTCGGGGATCGTCACGGCGTCCTCGCCGAGGCCGGGCGAGTTCCCGACCTCGACGTCCCGGTCCACGGCGAACGAGAGCGCGTCCCGGACGTCGCCGACGAGCCGGAGGATCTGTCCCGGGAGCGCCGTGTCCGGCGCACGCCACTCGATCGTGTCGAACTCGTCGCGCAGGCGGATCGGTGTCCACGTCGTGTCCTCCGGCGTGAAATGGCGGTCGAACGTCTCCGGATCGGTCCCGTCGGCGATGGCCTCCCGACGGAACCGATCGAACGTGGTGTCGATCCGTTCCTCCCACTCGTCGACGTCCTCGACGTAGGGCCACAGTCGGCCGAGGTGGGGGTGGTCCCCGTAGCACCCCCGCCGGTAGACGTGGGGGCGCGCACAGCCGGCGACCCTGCGTCCCCGGTGGTGAGACGAGCTCGCGACGAGCGCGAACGCCGGGTCCAGCGCGGTCAGCAGGTTCAGCTGGTCCACCTCGGCGCCGTCGATCCGATCGACGTGAAGGTGCGTGCCCGCACAGTGGGTGGCGTTCGCGAACGTCTCCCCGAGCACGCACCGCTGGATCTGCGTTCGAGGGCCGTCGCTGGTCCCGATCTCGTCGCTATCGAGCGGCGTCGCGAGCGGAACGAGGCGAAGCCCCTCCTCCCTGGCGACACCGATCGCCTCCCGGAGGCGTTTGATGACCTCCTCGCGGAGTTCGATCACGTCCTCGCAGGGCTCGGTGACGACCTCGAGCATGGGGTCTGCGCTCTCGGCGTCGAGATCGTCGACGCGGTCGAGCACCGGTTTCGCAGGTGCGAGTGCACCCCTCTCGTCGATCGTCCAGTATTCGAGTTCGAGGCTGAGTTGCATGGTGGTAGTAGCTCGCCGCACGTGGTGCGGTCGCGTTTCGATACGGAGGTCGACGCCGTCGACCGAATCGTCGTCGACCGTAACGGTTCCACATCCCCTATCGGGAAGCTCCCTCTCCTTGCCTGTGCAGATCCGGTCCCCTGCAGGCGAAACACGCTAATACGCGGTCGATCAGTCTCTCTGTAGGGTGCGATCATGACACACGAAACGGTCGATCCGGACGGGGGCCGCTACGAGTTCGCGTGCCGGCGCTGTGGCACTCCCTACGCGTCGAAACCCGAGTTCTGTTACGAGTGCAAGGCGGACTCGATCTCCCCGATCGCGGACGTCGTGGAGTAGCGTCGTTCGGAGCGAGTCCGTTCACCCGTCCCCGGAGAGGGGGTTCGATTGCGACCGCGATCCAGCTGTCGAGACGTGCGAAGGATCCACGATCCGCCGTGCGGACGGGTGTGTCCGAGAGCCGCCCATCGTCACTCGACCGGCTCCTGCCAGCGAGTGGCCACAACCGGCCGTATAAGTGGTTTCGGGTAGTCTCGTCCGTTCATGGGAGAACTCGGGAAGGTAGACCGCTCCTTTTTCGACGAGCGGATCTACCCGCATCTGGGCGCGGAGCGCGAGGACGTCGTCGTCTCGCCACAGCACGGCGTCGACTTCGGCGCGATCGAGGTCGGAGGGAAGGTCGTCGTACTGGCGACGGATCCGGTGTTCGTCATGCCATCACTCGGTTTCGAGCGGGCGGCCTGGTTCGCCATCCACATCCTGCTCGCGGACGTCGCCGTGAGCGGGATCGCCCCGACGCACCTCTCGGTGGACTTCAACTTGCCCCCCGAGATCACCGACGAGCAGTTCGCGACGGTGTGGGAGACGTTCGACCGGGAGGCCAGGGAAGTAGACGTCTCGGTCGTCACGGGCCACACCGCCCGCTACGCCGGCTGCAACTACCCGATGGTCGGCGGGGCGACCTCGATCGCCGTCGGCGAGCCCGAGGATCTCGTCCGACCCGACGGCGCCCGACCGGGCGACCGCGTCCTCGTGACCAAAGGACCGGCGATCGAGGCGACGGCGCTCCTGGCCGTCGAGTTCGAGGAGCTGCTGCGCGAGTGGGGCGTCGAGGAGGCGGCGATCGACGAGGGGAAGGAACGGTTCTCGGAGATGAGCCCGGTCCGGGACGCGCTGGTCGCCTCGGCCGCGGGTCCAGTGAGCGCGATGCACGACGCGACCGAGGGTGGCGTAGTCGGCGGGCTGACCGAGATGGCCCGCTCGGCGGGCGTGCGGATCGACGTCAGCACGGAGCGGATCCCGATCCAACCCGGCGTCGAGGCCGTCTGCGAGGCGTTCGGGATCGACCCCTGGGTCTCGATTAGCGAGGGGACGCTGTTGCTGACGGTGCCCCCGGAGGGAGTCGACGACGTCCTCGACGCGCTCTCCTCGGAGGGGATCGTCGCAAGTGAGGTCGGTGAGGTGAGCGAGGGGAGCGGACTCTCCGTCGACGGCGAGTTCGCGACACCGCCCGAGCGCGACCCGTTCTGGGCGGCGTTCGAGCGAGGGATCGGGGAACGGGGGGAGACACGGTGAGCCGCCGGGTCGCACCGGTCGCGTTCCCGGTTGGGCTCACGATCGCCGGGAGCGACTCCGGCGGCGGTGCGGGTATCCAGGCCGACCTGAAGACGATGGAGGCCCACGCCGTCTTCGGGACGAGCGCGATCACCGCGGTCACCGCACAGAACACCCGCGGCGTCCACTCCTCGCACGTCCTCCCCACACGGGAGATCGAAGCACAGATCGACGCCGTCCTCTCCGATTTCGAGGTGGGCGCCGTGAAGACCGGGATGCTCGCGACGGTGGACGTGATCGAGACCGTCGCGGACGCCCTCTCCGACCGGGATCTCCCGACCGTGGTCGATCCGGTGATGGTCGCGGCGACGGGCGACAGGCTGCTCGAGCCCGAAGCGGAGGACGCCTACGAGGCGCTGCTGGCGGAGACGACGCTCGTCACGCCGAACACGGACGAGGCTGCCGTGCTCACCGGGATCGAACCGGTCGACGAGGAGAGCGCGATCGAGGCGGGAGACGCGCTCTGCGAGATGGGCGCGGACGCCGCGCTCGTGAAGGGCGGACACATGCCGACCGAGGACGTCCTCGACGTCCTCGTCACGGAGGGCGCGATCGGGACCTACCGTCACGCGCGGATCGAGACGGAGGCGACCCACGGGTCGGGCTGTACGCTCTCGGCGGCGATCGCCGCACGGCTCGCACGCGGCGAGTCGCTCTCCGAGTCGGTCTCGAGCGCGCTCGCGTTCATGGAGCGCGCCGTGCGCTATCCCGTAGACGTCGGTTCGGGTCCCGGGCCGGTCCACCACCTGGTGGAACTCCGCGACCGGGCAGAACGCGCGACGACCGCCGAGACGGTCTCGTGGCTCGTCGATCGATTTCTCGATCTCGACCGTACGCGGCTCGCATCCGAGGGAGGGGTCGTCGGAGCGACCCCCTACGCCGAGACGGTCTCCGACACCGCGGGGGCGACGCTCGCCCGGGACGGTTCGGAGACAGGGGGGAGAGCGGTCCAGTACGGGCTCGCGTGTCACACCGTGGACCACCTGCTCCTCGCCAGGGAGGGCGAGACGACGGTCAGGTTCGCCGCGACCGTCGCCCGTGACGAGCGCGTGGAAGATCGACTCCAGAGCCTCGACGGAGCCGTCGTGAATCTCGCCGACCCACGTCGACCGCCCCGGGATGCCTTCGACTCCGCGGCGGTCGCCCTCGCTGTGTACGACCGGAGCGAGAGCGGAGAGCCGACCGCGACCGTCCTCGCACCCGACGCCGAGACGCTCGTCGAGCGGGTCGGGATCGTTCTCGACGCGAGAAGATAGGCGACCGACGATCAGGCGTCGTCGTCTTCGTCGTCGGTCACGCCGTCGTCTTCATCGTCCGTGATGCCGTCGTCCTCGTCCTCGTCCTCGTCGTCCGTGACACCGTCGTCTTCGTCATCGTCCGTGATGCCGTCGTCCTCTTCCTCGTCGCCGAGTGTAACGGTGACCTCCTCGTCCATCCCGTCGACCTCGACCTCCTCTTCGGCCTCGTCGTACTCGTCGTGCTCGACGACGACGGTGTACTCGCCGTCGGTGACGGTGGCCTCCGCCTCGCCGTCGGCGTCGGTCTGGGCCTCGTCCTCCTCGTCGGGCCAGATACCCCCGAGCAATCCTTCCTCGTCCTCGACGGTGACGGTCGCGTCCTCGACGGGCTCACCCATGTCGTCCTCGACGGTGACCGTGAGCGTGTACTCCTCCTCGTCGTCTTCCTCCTCGTCGTCCGTCATCCCGTCGTCCTCTTCGTCGTCGTCGGTGATGCCGTCGTCCTCTTCGTCGTCGGTGATGCCGTCGTCCTCTTCGTCGTCAGTGACGCCGTCGTCCTCGACGTCGTCGTCCTCCTCGTCGAGGGGATCGTCGTCCGTCTCCTCGGGGTCCTCCTCGTCGTCGGCACAGCCCGCGAGGCCGACGAGCGTGATCGCACCGGTCGCCTCGACGAATCGCCGTCTGCTGAGTCGTCTCTCGGACATGATTCACCGCCACGTACCGTCGCGAGACGGGTAACCCGCAGGCCTGCAAGGGCTGGCGTTTCCCTCCCTACCGACGGACACGCGAGAGCACCGGGATCTCCGCGATTCGCTCCTCGTCCAGCCGGTTCCAGAGGAGACCCGCGGGTTTCGATCCCGGCGCCGGCCGCAGGCTACGCTCCGGTGTCGCGATCAGATCCATCGGGACGTCGTGATCGTCGGTCTCGACCCGCTCGGAGACGACCTGCATCCCGTGGACGGTCGTCGCGACGGTGGTCTCCTCGTCCACGAGATCGAACTCCCGGAGCACCGCGAACTCCAGATCGGAGTAGCCCTCGCCCTTCCCGATCCGGGCACCGTCTTCGGTCACGGCGACGCTCCCAGCGATGATGAGTTCGATCGGTTCGACCGCCTCCGGACCCACGGGGACGGCGTGTTTCGAGACGCCCGAAACCGTGGTCGCCTCGTCGACGTCCGTCACCGCCGCGGGATCGAGCCTGAGGAACGGTTTCTCGCTCTTCAGTCGGGGCTGGGCCATGTAGAGCGTCTTCCCCTCGCGGAGTGCGCGTCTGCGAACCGGGAGCTGTGGGGCGTCCGGGTTCGTTTTCAGTGTATCGGCGTCCCGCCACTCCTCCTGCTCGGCGAGCCGATCCGCGGCCTCCGCCGCCCCCGCGAAGTTGGGGATCCGGCCGTGTGGCGGGAACGGGAACCGTGCCTCCCCGCTTTCTTCGAGCGCGTCCCAGACTCGATCGCGAAGCGCCTGTTTGTTCATATCGGGTAGAGGGTGGCCCTCACCTCAATCCTGTGGAACTATGGCGCGGCTACGAGTAGGCGGGGTATGGCACACGAGTTCAGCACAGTGGCGATCGGCGACGTCGACCCGAAACCGTCCGCAGGGTCGGGCACCGACCACGTGGACCTGGCGGGCGAACTCGGCTGTACCGAGATGGTCCCGAAGGTGTGGTACCTCTCGCCGGGGGACGCGATGAGCTATCACCGCCAGGCCGAACAGGAGGAGGTCTATCTCCCGCTCGACGGACCCGGGCGGCTCCGAATCGGCGACGAGGTCCACGACGTACCGGAGGGGACGGCCGTGCGGATCCCGCCGGAGACGCCGCGACAGGTGCTCAACGACACCGGAGAGGGGATCCACCGGTGGCTGATCGTCGGCGCGCCGGCGGTCGAGGGCGACGGCCGACCGATCGAGGAATGAACGAGCGGCGCTGTCCCGACTGCGGCGTGACGATGGCAGGCGGCGAGGTGGTCGACCACGGGACCAGCGCCGTCCGGTTCAGGACCGAGGAACCGAGCGAGGGGTTTCTGGGTCGGTTCGCGAAGAAGACGCTCCCGGTAAACGGCTACGTCTGTCCGGAGTGTGGGCTGGTGCGGCTCTACGCCGAGGGCGAGTAGCGGTTCACTTCCGGAGCGCAAACCACAGCGTTTTCACCCGACCCGGCGACAGGGTGAGACATGACGGAGGTGACGGGGATCGTGGGGGAGTTCTTCTCGCTCAAAGAGGAGAGCGGCGCGGACCTGCTGATGATGCAGTGTGGGGACTTCTACGAGTTCTTCGGCGAGGACGCAGAGCGCGTCGCTGCGGAGCTCGACCTGCGGGTTTCACAGAAGTCCTCGCACGGCTCGTCGTATCCGATGGCGGGCGTGCCGGTGAGCGAGCTCACGCCCTACCTCAAAGCGCTCGTCGAGCGCGGGTTCCGGGTCGCCGTCGCCCAGCAGTACGAGACGGAGGAGGGTCTCGCACGCGAGATCGTCCGGGTCGCGACGCCCGGCACGCTGCTCGAAACGAGCGACGCGGAGGCGACGTACATCGCGAGCGTCGTCCGTTCTCGTGACCGGTACGGCCTCGCGTTCGCGGACGTGACGACCGGGCGCTTTCTCGTGACGGACGTCGAGAGCGCGGAGCGGGCGGTCACGGAGTGCTACCGGTTCGCCCCGGTCGAGGTGCTCTGCGGGCCCGGCGTCCGGGAGGAGGACGGACTCCTCGACGAGCTGTGCGAACGGACGGGTGCCTCGCCCGCGACGTGTGACGAGGAGGCGTTCGCGCCCGGTCGGGCGACCCACCGGGTGCGAGAGCAGTTCGGGAGGGAGACGGTCTCCAGTCTCGGCCTGAAGGACGAGGGACCGGCGGTCACGGCCGCGGGAGCGGTGCTCGCGTACGTCGAGGAGACCGGCGTGGGCGTGCTCGCGTCGATGACGCGGCTCACTCCCTACACCGGGGAGGACCACGTCTCGCTCGACGCGACCACCCAGCGCAACCTCGAACTGACGGAGACGATGACCGGCGGGACGGAGGGCTCGCTGCTCGCGACGATCGATCACACGGTCACGAGCGCGGGCGGTCGGCTGCTCGTCGAGTGGCTCCGTCGACCGAGACGCTCGCTCGCGACGATCGAGCGCCGACAGGCGAGCGTCGCGGCGCTCTGTGAGTCCGCGCTCGCCCGCGAGGAGCTTCGGGAGGTGCTCGGAACGACCTACGACCTCGCGCGGCTCGCGAGCCGCGCGAGCCACGGCAGCGCCGACGCGAACGCGCTGCTCCGGGTCCGCGACAGCATCGCGGTCCTCCCGCGGGTGCGGGAGACTGTCGAACGTGACCCGCGGCTCGCCGACTCCCCGCTTCGCGAGGTCCTCGCGGACCTCGATAGCGAGGCGGCCAGGGTGCTCCACGACGAACTGGAGGAGGCGCTCGCGGAGGAACCGCCGAAGACGCTGCGCGAGGGCGGGCTGATCCGACGGGGGTACGACGAGGAGCTCGACGATCTGATCGAACGCCACGAGGACGCACTGGGGTGGATCGAGACGCTCGCCGACCGGGAGAAGCGCGAGCACGGGCTGAGCCACGTCCAGGTCAACCGGAACAGCACGGAAGGGTACACCATCCAGGTGGGTCGGTCGGCGGCCGACGACGTTCCGGAGCAGTACGAGCGGGTAAAGGAGCTGAAGAACTCGGTTCGGTTTACCATACCCGAACTCGCCGAACGCGAGCGCGACGTCCTCAGGCTGGAGGAGTCCCGTGGCGAACTCGAGTACGAACTGTTCTGCGAGCTCAGGGACCGGGTCGCCGGACGTGCCGAACTGCTACAGGACGCCGGTCGGGCGCTCGCGGCGGTCGATACGCTCTGTAGCCTCGCGACACACGCCGCCGAGAGCCGCTGGGTCAGACCCGAGGTAGTCGAATCGGGGTCGATCGAGATCGAGAGGGGTCGACACCCGGTCGTCGAGGCAGGTACCGAATTCGTCCCGAACGACGCCCGGCTCGACGGGGAGAGACGGGTGCTGCTCGTGACGGGGCCGAACATGAGCGGGAAGTCCACCTACATGCGGCAGGTCGCGCTGATCCTCTTACTGGCGCAGATCGGCAGCTTCGTGCCCGCCGAGTCCGCGCGGATCGGCCTCGTCGACGGGATCTACACGCGCGTCGGCGCGCTCGACGAGCTCGCGGGTGGGCGCTCGACGTTCATGGTGGAGATGGCCGAGCTCTCGAACATCCTCCACGGAGCCACGGAGAAGTCGCTGGTGATCTTGGACGAGGTGGGCAGGGGAACCTCGACGTTCGACGGGGTGGCGATCGCGTGGGCCACCACCGAGTATCTCCACAACGAGGTGGGCGCGACGACGCTCTTCGCGACGCACTACCACGAGCTGACGGCGCTCGCCGACCACCTCGATGGCGTGGCGAACGTCCACGTCGCGGCCGAGGAGCGCGACGGCGACGTGACGTTCCTCCGGACGGTGCGCGAGGGCCCGACCGATCGCTCCTACGGCGTCCACGTCGCGGATCTGGCGGGCGTGCCGGCACCGGTCGTCGAGCGCTCGCGGGACGTGCTCGACCGGTTGCGCGAGGAGAAGCCGATCGAGGCCCGCGGCGGGTCTCGAGGGACGCAACAGGTCGTCTTCGACGTCGGTTCGGGGAGCATGCGGACGGCGACGGCCGACGGCGACGACGAGCCGGATGGGGGGAGTCCGGAGCCCGAAGCCGATCCCGAGGTCGAGGACGTGATCGGGGAGATCCGAGGTCTCGACCTGGATTCGACCCCGCCGATCGAGCTGATGCGACGGGTCGAGAGCTGGCGCGACCGACTGGAGGACTCGGAGTGAGCGACGACGAGCCGAGGATCCGCCGGCTCGATCCCGAGACCGTCGATCGGATCGCCGCGGGCGAGGTGGTCGAACGCCCCGCCTCGGTCGTGAAGGAGCTCGTCGAGAACAGCCTCGACGCCGACGCGAGCCGGATCGCCGTCGAGGTCGATTCGGGAGGGATCGACCGGATTCGAGTGGCGGACGACGGGATCGGGATGAGCGAGAGCGAGGTGCGCGAGGCGGTCCGCCAGCACACGACGAGCAAGATCCGAGATATCTCGGATCTGGAGGCGGGTGTCGAGACGCTCGGGTTCCGTGGCGAGGCGTTACACACGATCGGCGCGGTCTCGCGGACCCGGATCACCACGAGACCGAGGGGAAGCGAGGGAGCCGGGACGACGCTCACGCTCGTCGGCGGCGAGGTGGAGTCGGTCGAACCGGCCGGACCGCCAGAGGGGACCGCCATCGAGGTCACCGACCTCTTCTACAACACGCCCGCCCGGAAGAAGTTCCTGAAGACCGAGCCCACCGAGTTCGACCACGTGAACACGGTCGTCACGCGCTACGCGCTCGCGAATCCCGATACCTCGATCTCGCTCGAACACGAGGGTCGGGAGGTGTTCGCCACGACCGGCCAGGGCGACCTCCGGACCGCCGTGCTCTCGGTCTACGGGCGGGAGGTCGCCCGGGGGATGGTCGACGTGGACGCGGAGCCGGAGACGGAGTCGCTCTCGGCGGTGTCGGGGCTCGTGAGCGAACCCGAAGTAACGCGCGCGGGTTCGACCTACCTCTCCACGTACGTCAACGGGCGGTACGTCCGATCGAAGCTGCTACGCGAGGCCGTGCTCTCGGCGTACGAGGGGCAGCTCTCGCCGAGTCGGTACCCGTTCGCGGTGTTGTTCGTCTCGGTTCCCCCCGAGAGCGTCGACGTGAACGTCCACCCCCGGAAGATGGAGGTCCGGTTCGACGACGAAAACGGAGTGAAACGAGCGGTCGAACGGGCGGTCGAAGCGGCCCTGCGCGAACGCGGGTCGATCCGACGGTCGGCCCCGCGGGGACGATCCGAACCCGAGGAGACGGCGGTCGAACCCGAATCGGTGGAGAACCGAGGAGGGGACGTGGGAGAGACCACCGGGCACGACGGAAGAGGGGATACGGTCGAGTCCGAGTCCGATCGCGCTATCTCGTCGGGTCCGGGAGAGCCGGACGACGAGGGCAGAGAACGCTCGGGCGCGAGCGATACGACGGAGGCTCGGGCGGGACGAGAGCGATCGGGTACGGGGGAACCGAGGTCGGGGGAGACACGGGGCGGGGTGGCTCCGGAATCCGACGAACGGGACGGGTCGGAGAGGGGAGTCAGCCGGACCGGCTCGGAGGGGAGTGACTGGACGCTCCTGAAGGGCGAGGGGGACGGCCACCGTTCGGTGGGAGGAGCGGAGAACTCCCGATTCGAGGCGACGACGCAGACGACCATCGAGGGTGGGCCGGTCGAGGACCGCGAGTTCGAACAGCTCCCGTCGCTCCGGGTGCTCGGCCAGCTCGCGGACACCTACCTCGTCTGCGAGGCCGAGGACGGACTGGTGCTGGTCGACCAGCACGCCGCCGACGAGCGGGTGAACTACGAGCGTCTTCGCGATCAGTTCGCCGAGACCACGACCACGCAGGCGCTCGTCGAGCCCGTGAGCGTGGAGCTGACCGCCCGCGAGGCAGAACTGTTCGACGACTATCGCGAGGCGCTCTCGCGGGTAGGATTCACCGCGAGCCGCGAGGCCCGGGACGTGACCGTGACCACCGTTCCGAGCGTCGCCTCGGCGACGCTGGGTCCCGACCTGCTCCGTGACGCGCTCTCCGCGGTCCTCGACGGCGATCCGGAGACGACCGTCGAGGCGACCGCCGACGCGCTGCTCGCCGACCTCGCCTGTTACCCTTCTATCACGGGCAACACCTCGCTCACGGAGGGCTCGGTCGTGGAGCTACTGGCCGCGCTCGACGCCTGCGAGAACCCCTACGCTTGCCCGCACGGCCGACCCGTGCTCGTCCGGATCGACGGCGAGGAGATCGGTGACCGGTTCGAGCGGGACTACCCCGGCCACGCGGATCGCCGAAGCGAGTGACGCTCGGGAAAAGTGTTATTTTCCGATATATCATAGCTCGGCCGATGTCCTCCACCAGACGTCGCCTCCTCGCCACGGTCGGGACCGGTGCGCTGGCCGTCACAGCCGGCTGTACCGCCGCGCTCGCTCGGGTTCGGGGCTGTCCGCGCCCGGCCGAGAGTCTGGAGTACGAGTACAGAGTCGAGGGAGACGCCGATACGCTCGGATCTGGGTACCGGCCCGCGCTCGCGCTGTTTACGAACGCCGAGGAGGCGAGCGAACGCCGTTCGACCGAGCTCTCGAACGCGGGCAACAAGTTCGTCGTGCGGACCGACTTCGATGAGCAGTGTCTGCTCGTCGCGCAGGTGATCGGCTCGGGCAGTTCCTCGGGACTGCACGTCACTGGCGTCGAGACGATCGACGACGGTCTCCGCTCCTATAGCTGTGTGACCCGACCGTCGCGACACGACGACGCCTTCCTCTACACGTTCTTGATCAGGGTGGATCCCGGGGACGACGACCAGATCGTCGCCGAACACGTCCACCGGGGTGGGAACAGCGATCACGACCTGCGGACCGACCGCTGAGGCGTCGCTGGTCGGATGGTGTGACAGTGATTCCAGCGGTACACCGTCTCCGAACCCGAGCGGTGGGTCCTTATTTCCGGACCGAGAGAGGACCCGTCCACCGTACACCACCCCTCGGTTGAATAGTAAACCACGGTGTTCGAGATTGGTTTACTGGTAAACCACCGTGCTCTTTCTCACGGATGATCATGTGAGACTGGGCGCTGGTACTGTACGGACAGTGAAAGCGGCCACACGAGGGAGGTCGCCTCGCCGTGCCTCTGGCGTCGTCTCGGGGCGATCGCGGGGAACGAGTCTCCGTGGCACTCGTACGGCCACGGGTTTTCGATCGGTGTGAATAGAGCTCGTCCAGGGCGTGGGCGAGGGGTTTCGAACAGAGATCCCACGAGAGACGGATCGACCCGTACCTGTTCTCGTCACTCCCGGGCGGGGGGACACGCACCGAGTAGGCGGTGTTTTTATCGCACGCCGCGAACGCCGACCATGACAGAGCTCGTGACCTTCGGCGAGACGATGCTCAGGCTCTCGCCGCCGCGACACGACCGGATCGAGGTAGCGGAGGCGTTCGAGGTGCGGGCGGCGGGCGCCGAGAGCAACGTCGCCGTCGCCGCCTCCCGGCTCGGAACGCCGTCGCTCTGGACCTCGAAACTCCCGGCTTCGGTACTCGGAAAGCGGGTCGTCGCCGATCTCGCACGCTACGGGATCGAGACCGACGTCGTCTGGTCCGACGAGGGCCGTCAGGGCACCTACTACCTCGAGTTCGCGGGCGATCCCCGGGGAACGAACGTGATCTACGACCGATCCGACGCGGCGGTCACGACGGCAGAGACGGAGGAGCTCCCGATGGAGCGGATCGAAGGTGCGGAGGTCTTCTACACCAGCGGGATTACGCCCGCACTCTCCGGTACCCTGGCGGGGACGACGGCCGAGACGCTCTCTCGGGCGAACGAGGCCGGGGTGAAGACCGCGTTCGACCTGAACTACCGCTCGAAGCTCTGGTCGCCGGCGGAGGCACGAGAGGTCTGCGAGGGTCTTTTCGCGTCGGTCGACACGCTCGTCGTCGCCGAGCGGGACGCGAGGGAGGTGCTCGGAACCGACGGCGAAGCGGAGGGGATCGCGACGGGGTTAGCCGAGGAGTGGGACTTCGAGACCGTCGTCCTCACCCGGGGAGCGAAGGGGGCACTCGCGGTGAGCGAGGGGGAGGCGATCGAACAGCGGGCGTTCGAGACGGAGACGATCGATCCGATCGGAACGGGCGACGCGTTCGTCGGGGCGTTCCTCGCCCGCCGAATCGAGGGAGACGGGATCGAGCGCGCGCTCTCGTACGGGGCGGCGACCGCAGCGCTCTGTCGGACGATCCCGGGCGACGTGGCGCTCGTCGGTCCCGAGGAGGTCGAACGCGTACGGGGAGAGGAGACGACGGACATCTCGCGCTGACGCTCGGGGTACGGGTTACCGGACGGGCGGGGGTGGTGGGGTCCCGTCCGCACGAACGATCGTCGTCGCCGTCGTGGAGGAGAACCCCTCCGAGAGGAGGTGCGCCGGAGAGGTGCGTCGATCCCGAGCGCGTGTTCGTCGGCCGCGCACGACCGACCAAACGGCTAACCACCGCCGCTCCATCTACACGGTATGACCCACGTCGTGATCATCGGTGCGTACGGGAGCGCTGGCGTCGCCGTCGCACAGGGACTCGCCGACGAGGACGTGACGCTCACGCTCGTCGACGACGGCGACCCCGGCGGCGGCCTCTGTATTCTCCGTGGTTGTATGCCCTCGAAGGAGGTGCTCTCGGCGGGCGCCCATCGGTTCCAGGCCAGGGACGACCACCGGGTGGTCGGTACCCCGGAGGTGGACCTGGAGGCGGTCGTCGAAACGAAGGACGTCCACGTCTCGGGCTTCGCCTCCCACCGCCGCGCGGCCGTCGACGACCTCGCCGAACGCGAGAACGTCGAGTTCCTCCACGAGACCGCCCGGATCGTCGATTCGAGCACTGTAACGGTCGCCGACCGGGAGATCGACGCCGACTACGTCGTCGTGGCGACCGGGTCGTCGGTGAACGTCCCGGACCTGCCGGGGATCGACGAGGTCGAGTTCCTGACGAGCGCGGACGTGCTCTCGACGGCCGAGTTCGGAGAGAACGGCGTCGTGATGGGCTTCGGCTACGTCGGGATCGAACTCGTCCCGTACCTCGCGGAGGCTGCCGGGATGGAGCTCACCGTGATCGAACACGACGAACGGCCGATCGACGAGGCCGATCCGACCTACGGCGACCGGCTGCTCGATCTCTACCGGGAGAAGTTCGGGATCACGGTCCTGACCGAGACGGACGAGAGGCGGATCGAAGCGACCGCGAACGGCGGCGTTCGACTCCACACCGACCGCAACGACGAGTACGCGGAGATCGAGGCGGATCAGCTGTTCTGTTTCACGGGGCGGAAACCGAACCTGGACGGGCTCGGCCTGGAGAACGCCGGAATCGACCCGGAAGGGGAGTGGGTCGGCCCGACGATGCAGGCCAGGGACGATCCGACGGTGTTCGTCGTCGGGGACGCGAACGGCCACGAGCCGATCCTGCACGTCGCGAAGGAACAGGGGTTCGTCGCTGCCGAGAACCTCCTCGCGCACGCCCGGGGGGAAGCGCTCCGGGAGTACGAGCCCCTCCACCACCACGTGATCTTCTCGGGGCTCGGGATCTACCCGTACGTCCGACTCGGTCACGCCGAGTGGACCGTCGAGGAGGCGGGAATCGACCACGTCGCCGTCACCCGCGAGGCGTCGGACGACGGCGTGTTCGAGACGAAAGACGTCCCCGAGGGTCTCGCGACGCTCGTCGTCGGGACCGACGGAACGGTGATCGGCTACCAGGGGATGCACTACCACGCCGACGCGATGGCGAAGACGATGCAGGTCGTGATCGAACTCGGCCTCGACGTCCGCGACCTCCCCGACAGAGCGTACCACCCGACGACCCCCGAGATACTCGACGGGCTGTTCCGCGAGGCGGCTCGGACGATCGAGCGACGCGGAAGGGGTTAGGCGTTCGCCGACGTCTCCTCGACATGGATCGGGACGGTCTCCGTGCGGTCGCACCCCACTACCTCGCGGTGATGGCGCTCGTCTTCGTCGTGATCGTGGTCCTCGACGTGCTGTTCGCGATCCCGTTCTGGGTCGGTGTCCTCGTCGCGCTGGTGGTCGGAGCGGCCTACCGTCCGCTCGTCCTCTCGCTCGGGATCGCCCCCGAGCCCTGGCGCGAGGGGTGAGGATCGGAGGGCGGTTTTACGTCGGTCGCCCGTGAGGGGAGGGTATGAGCGAGGACTCAGACCGGCGGTTCGACACGCGAAGCGTCCACGCGGGCCAGGAGCCGGATCCGACGACCGGCGCGCGCGCGCCGCCGATCTACCAGACGACATCCTACGTCTTCGAGGACACCGACCACGCCGCGCGGCTGTTCGCGCTGGAGGAGCCGGGCAACATCTACTCGCGGATCATGAACCCGACGAACGCGATGCTCGAGGAGCGACTGGCGAGCCTCGAGGGCGGCGTCGCGGCGCTCGCGACCGCCTCCGGGATGGCCGCGTTCGACCTCGCGACGTTCATCCTCGCGGAGGCGGGCGACAACGTCGTCTCGGCGAGCGCGCTCTATGGTGGCACCTACACCTACCTCACGCACACGGTCGACCGCCGCGGGATCGAGACGCGGTTCGTCGACACGCTCGACTACGAAGCCTACGACGAAGCGATCGACGAGGACACGGCGTACGTCCACTGCGAGACGATCGGAAACCCGGCGCTCGTCACCCCGGACATAGAGCGGATCGCGGAGATCGCACACAGCTACAACGTCCCGCTGTTCGTGGACAACACGTTCGCGACGCCCTCGCTCTGTAAACCGATCGAGTACGGCGCGGACCTCGTCTGGGAGTCGACGACGAAGTGGCTCACGGGCGCGGGAACGACGGTCGGCGGGGCGCTGATCGATTCCGGGAACTTCGACTGGGAGGGTGGAGATTACCCGGAGATCACCGAGTCGAACCCGGCCTACCACGGGCTGAACTTCAGGGAGACGTTCGGCGACGCTGCGTTCGCCTTCGCCGCCCGCGCCCGCGGGCTCCGCGACCTCGGCAACCAGCAGTCGCCGTTCGACGCCTGGACGACGCTGCAGAAGCTCGAATCACTCCCTCTCCGGATGGCCAAACACTGCGAGAACGCCCAGCGTGTCGCGAAGTTCCTGGAGGATCACCCCGAGGTCGCGTGGGTGAACTATCCAGGGTTAGAGAGCCACGAGACTCACGAGATGGCCACGCGGTACCTCGAGGGCGGCTACGGCGGGATGATCACCTTCGGGCTGGAGGGTGGCTACGAGGCCGGGCGTGGGGTCTGTAACGAGGTCGAACTCGCGAGCCTGCTCGCGAACGTCGGCGACGCGAAGACGCTGATCA
This sequence comes from Halalkalicoccus sp. CGA53, assembly GCF_036429475.1. GTDB lineage: Archaea > Halobacteriota > Halobacteria > Halobacteriales > Halalkalicoccaceae > Natronorarus > Natronorarus salvus. The sequence goes on along the minus strand of NZ_CP144125.1, from coordinate 1,094,614 downwards.
TCCACCCGGCGAGCACGACCCACCAGCAGCTCACCGAGGAGGAGAAGCTCGCGAGCGGCACCACCGACGACATGGTTCGGATCTCGGTCGGGATCGAGGACCCCGAGGACATCGTCGCGGATCTGGAGCAGGCGATCGAGGCGGCGAGCGAGGGCGACCGCAAGCCGTAGGTCGAAGCGTCGTTTAGGGGGAGACGATGGAACGAGCGAGTGCCGACCTGCTCGTCGGAGCGGCCTCCTGTGCGCTGGTCCTTCTCGGAGTGATCGGCTGGTGGACCAGCCGAGGAACGGGGATGGACGGGATGCACGGTGGAGCTGGCGCTGCGGGTGCCGTCTACCTCTTCGGAGGTCTGATCGCGGCGGCGGTCGTCGTCGGCCTCTACGCGATCGGTCGGGACGGACTGACGGAGCCTCGGAGGGACGGCGAGGAAAGGCAGACGGCGACGGACGGGTCGGCCGAAGACGGGACGGAACTGACGGCATCGGTCGGAGAGGGGAGGACCGACGACGTCGACCGGGTGCTCTCGGTCCTCCCGGAGGACGAACGTCGGGTGCTCGAACCGGTACTGGAGACGCCGGGGCTGACGCAGGTCGAGCTGCGAGGGCGTTCTGACTTCTCGAAGGCGAAGGTGAGCCAGACGGTGAGCGAACTCGAGGACAGGGGGTTACTCTACCGTGAACGGCAGGGTCGAACGTATCGGATCTACCCGGGCGAACTGGCGACCCCCCGCGAACGGGAGCGGTGAACGTTTGCGTAGTAAAAAGAACGCTTAGATCGGTGTACGAACGTTTTACGCCGATCTCTGACGCTCGTTCTCGCCCACAGCCTCAAATCGCGAGGACGTCTCCGTTCACTCGGAGGAAATCCACATGCGAACCACAGCACTCCTGATCGCGGCCCTCGTTGCGCTCGCGCTCGTCGGCGTCGGACTGGCCGCCGCGGACGCCGGAGCGATGGCCGACGGACCGACGGTCGGGGACGGTCCGCTGAACGGTGATAGTCCGATGGCCGGAGGCGGTTCGGTGGGCGATCACGCCGACTGTGCGGGAGGACACGCGGCCGGCGGACACCACGGTGACGGACCGCACCACGACGGCGGAGAACACCGGGGCAATAGCCCGAACCACCACGATGCCGCACACCACGACCGCGGACCGCACTCCGAACACCGTGGCCACCACCGATAGAACACCGGAGTCACCAGTAAGCCACCCGGCCCCCCCTTCTCACGATTCTGAGCTGAGTCTACATCGGTCGAGCAGCCCGTTTCGGCGCCGTCCCGCTCGGTGTGGGTCGGGGATCAGTCCTCCGTCCACTCCGCGTCGAGCAGGGTCCGCTGGACGGCGTGCTCGCCGACCGCCGTCGCGAGCGTCTGGAACGCCGCCCGTTCGCCGTGGTCCGTTGCACCCGCGACCAGCCGCGAGACGATGAACTCCGGGGTGGAGCGCCCCACCGTCTCGAACCGTGGCTGGTAGTCGACGTCCAGTTCGAGGTCGGTCGTGAGCCCCTCGGCGAAGATGCCGTCGACCCGCGCCTCCTCCGGGAGGGGCTCGAGGTCGTCGGCGAGGTGGGTGACGAAGACGCCGAGCGCCCCGCGGTCGACGGTGAGCGTGACGAGGCCGTGGAGTAAGTTCGCGGCGCTCCCCGGTTCGGTTATCGCCTCGAACTCGTCGACGAGCATCAGGGTGCGGCCGTCGTCGGACAGCGGTGGAACGACCGTGCGGAGCGTCGACTCCAGCACCCCAGCGTTGAAGCTCGCGTGCCGGCGGTGGAAGACGATGGCGTCGAAGACGCTCACCTCCGCGCGCTGGGCGGGCACCGGCAGCCCCATCTGTGCGAGCAACTGAACCTCGCAAAGCGTCTCGAGCAGCGTCGTCTTCCCCCCACTGTTCGCGCCCGTCACGACCGTCACTCGGTCCTCCGTGGGTGGTCCCCCGATCCCGTGCGTTCCGATCCCGTAGGTGACGGACTGGACCTCGGCACCCGAGGCGACCAGCGAGAGGTTTCGTGCGTTCTCCACGGCGACCCCGTTCCCGGTGAACGTCGGCCGGACCAGTTCGTAGGCCTCCGCGAACCGTGCGAGTGAGAGCGAGAGCGCGAGATCGGAGACGAGGTGAGTCGCCCGCTCGACAGTCCCCGCGGATTCCGAGAGCGCCGCCCTGAGATCGGCCTCGACCGCCGCTTCGCGTTCCTCGAGCGCCGTCTCGATGTCACCGGCGAGCGCAGAGAGCGCCTCGTCGACGAACTCGCCGGCGTCCGTCGCCCCGTCCGGCGTGTGGTCTCTGATGCGCGTCGCGTCCACTCCCGTCTCCCCGACGACGTACTCGACGTACGCCTCGCGGAACTCCTCGCTCCCGCCGACGCCGCCCTCGCGGATCGACTCGACGACGTCGACGGTGTTTCCCCGAAGCGTCTCGATCGCCGTCCGTCCCTCTCGCAGGGTGTCGAGTCGGCTGTCCGCACCGGGTTCGACGCGCTCGCCGAGCGCGGAGAGTGCCCTGGCCGCGTCCCGGAGCTCTTCGTCCGGGAGGTCCACGATCGGTTCGAAGACACCCTCCGAGACGCCGAGATCGGAGAGCGCACGCGCGGTCTCGACGGCAGCACGCTCGCTCGTGGCGGCCTCGGGTTCGGAGAAGGCGTCGACGACCGCCTCGCGGGTCTCGTCGTCGAGCGCCCGCCAGGTCTTCCTCGTCGCTTCGATCCGGTCGAGCCGCCGGGTCATCGCCTCCCGGTCGAGCATCGGCGTGAGTACCCGGATCCGGTCCTCTGCACGTTCGGTGACGGCGAACTCTCTGGCAAGCGCGAGCAGGTCGCGGTAGACCGATCGGGTGTCGGCGGTCGCGAGCACGTCCATCCCGGCACCGCCATTCGCCCGGCGGAGTACGCGCGTCGCCCGTCCGGAGGGGACGCCGGCATCGACCATCGCGCGCACGTCGGCGGATTCGATCGCCTCAATCGCCCGGTCGGTGCCGAGCGACTCCTCAAGGAGCGACGCGGTCTTCGGGCCGACACCCCAGTAGTCGACGAGACGCATACCCGACGGTCGGGCGCCGGGGGTTAGGTCGTATCGGTCCGAGCTAGCTCGGGTTCTTCCGGGCGAGTTCGGTACCGCAGATGTCACACCGATCGTGGTGTTCGTCGTACTCGCGACCGCAGCCCTGACACTGGAAGATCCACTCGCGGGCCTCGTCGATCCCGTCGCGGGCGATCACCTCGACGGAGACGTTGAGTCGCTCCGCGACGTTCTGCATCGCGTAGTCGTCGGTGACGAGCGTTCCGTCCAACTCGAACGCGGTCGCGAGCAGTCGTACGTCGGTATCGGAGAGCACCTCAAGGTCGCCCGACTCGCGGGCGGCCCGGCGGATCGTCTCGACGGTCTCGTCGTTCGGGAGGTGGATGTGCATCCCCGACCCCTCCATCGCGTCGTAGCGGTACGAGGGCTCGTCGGCGAGTTCCTCTCTCACGAGCGGGATCGTCGCCGTCTGCTCGGTGGTGTGGTACTCGTGGATGAACGCCGAAGAATCGAGGACGTACATTTACCGTTTGACGACGATGTAGTCTTTGACCGCCTGCACTTGGCTGATCGGGACTCGATACCTGCCCTCGTCGTCGGCCTCGAAGCCGACCTCGCCGATCTGTGAGTTGCCGTCCGGCGTGACGACCAGATCGTGGAGTTCGCCGGTCTTCAGGTCGACCGTGATGTTGTAGAGCATGCCCAGTTCGGTTCCGTCCGAGCCCATCACCGACTTCCCGGAGAGGTTCTCGGCTAAGATGTCCGGCATCGTACCTCGGAGATACGAGGCGTGGGTAATAAACGCCACGGGCGGGCGTCAATCCGGAAGCTCCGAACGCTCGATTTATCAGCCACGATAGATAGTTACAGATGGAATGATGAATCTATACTCGATCGGGTGCTCTTGCACGTTTCGGCAATCGTAGTATATAGACACAGGAACCTAGGGTGACACAGAACCCGACGAGTATGCCGACCGCAAGGTACTCGCTCAACTGAAGAAGGAGAGCAAGGTCGACTAACTCACTTCCAGCGACAGCCCTATAAGAAACCCCGACTGTAGCGATCGCACACACGGCTGTAAAAAGCAGCCCCGCGACGAAGATCCCGATCGCCCTCGAGAACTGAGAATGAGAACGGATCTCTGGATTACGCCACACCACGTATGTGATCGTACCTATGAGCGGAAGGGAGAACAGAATCGCGACTACGAGTGGTGCGATGATCGACATCGTTCAAGCCTCTACTGACGCCTTTTGTGCGTCGAACAAGAGATCGATAGTCTCCTCAACGGTCAGGAACAGACTGACATATGGCTTCGCGTTCTCCTCTCGGTCGGGGTTCGTACTTCCTTCAATATAATTGAGGAGAGAGCCAAGTTGCCTGCTCGCCGTCTCGAGTTGTGAATCACACTGAGAAACCCGTCCCTCAATCAACAGCTTTTCAGCGCGTGATACACTCTGCTTGCTCGCGTCAATTCGAGAGAGAATCCGTCGCTTCTTCCCCCGATTGGCTAATCGTGATCGATTGACAGTAGTTTCTAAGTGATGTAGGTGGTCCGAAACCAGTTCTACGATCATGGACTTCGAGAACGTCTCAACAATAATTTTCTTTTCGGCCGTTCGCAAGTCGTCGGTTGTAGCGGTTAGCACCACCTCAAATCCACTTCCAGAGAGATCTTCGAACCGAAATTCCACGGACTCGGTGGTGACGGGATCAATAATTAGTTCATCTTCCTGATAGTCGCCTCCCGACGAGAGCTCAGCGGACACCGTGACGCCCTCTGCAGGTTCGTCACCAGGATTGACAAGAGTGAATGAAACCAACGCATCCTGGCCACGTAGCACGGGAGATGGGGAGACGATTGCGGACCCAACCGTAACAGCCGCAGGGATTGATTTCGACCATAGTACATCCGTTACGTCCTTGGAGGCAGCGAGTACTTCTGATTCCCTGTGATGAAGGTCGGCCACGATCCCGACCAGCTCTGAGGATCTCTCCGATGGCACGGCTAAGCCAACACCGAGACCCAACGAGAGCCCAGCACGATTGAGGGCAGCCGTCGTCGTTTGATCTAAGTACTTCGATACCTTCGGATCAGGCTCACCTACGGTACGCTCAACAGTCTTCGCTCGCTCTATTAGAAGACGCTCTCTCGGCTGATGGTTATCGTACGCATTGTACAGGGCTTCAGTAATGTCGATTGCATCATGGTATGCGTTACCCTCAATCGCTTCTTCCAGATTCTCCAGAGTCTTGAGAATTTGTGTGTTCATGCTGAGGGCTCCGTGATAGCTCGCATCGCCCACTGGTTTCTGTACCTGATATTCAAAATAGCAGTGGTCCCCTTACCCCACTGCGCCATGCCGAAGAGAACTCCAACGGTAAGACTTGCTAACCCCGCAGCGAACGCTGCAATCGCGCCTGGCACCGCTAATACTCCAGTGACGCCGGCAAGAAAAGCGACAACCGTCATTAGTGGAACGAGAATATCAAGCCGAGTGAGGATACTAGTCATCAGTCCTTCCTCCAAATCGGTCGAGATAGTATCACAGATCTCGTTGATCCCTTCAATCGCGTTTTTTGCCGATCTTTCAGCCGCGGAAATAGTTCCAGAGTAATCAGGGCCTCCATCGGTATGATCCAACGCAGAAATCAAGTATTCAAGACTCTCGGTGAGGGGCTCAGTGTCGTACCCTTCGTAATCATACTCCTCGTTGAATAGAAAATCCTCGAAGATCACGTCGCTGTCGTCTTCGAGAAATAGTGTTGCTCCGTCGTCTCGAATCTCCTTGAATTCCTCTTCAGCCAACTCCTTCCCTTTCGAGGACGCTTCACTCTCTGCGGCACCGAGGATCTCATACCCTGCAGACTCGCCACGTCGTCTGATCAGTCGTTCTAACGATGCACTGAACCGCCCCGCGGTGTCGGCGACGAAATCCGCGATTGCGTTGACAGCACGATCAGCCGAACCCCGTACCATCGGTATCGCTCGTGCTGCTCTCAAAACGGAAATGCCAGCAAACAGGAGTTCGAGGACGGGGTTGACCGCGTTCATCGCCGTCTGGCTCGAGAGGTTGGCATCCGAATCAAGAAATTCGGACTCTCCAGGACCCGCTCCTGCGAGAACCATATCAGTGACTTGTTCTCCAAGAATCATTCGCTCGATAGCCTCGTCGACAATTTCACCGTCAAGTGAACCATCCTCAACCGAAGCGAGGAGACCGTCGAGTGCCGAAGCCGCCAGCGCACGGTCCGAGACGAATCCAATTCCGTTGCGGTCTACACTCTCGGCCAGTTCGAGTTTCGCTCGTTTTCGCTCTCGAATCTCATCGAGGAGAGCATCACCGGCTAGTTCCTTCGCATACCCCAACTCCGCTCGCAACAACTCCTTCGTCCCCGCACCGTGGGTGTTGATCGGCGACCAGGGCCACTCGATCGTCTGCGTCGTCGCGAGAACCACGCCGTCTCCGACCTCGTACTCGATCGCCGTCGGGTACCCCTCGGGATCGAAGCCGAGACCGGCGAGCACCGAGGCACCCGCGGGGAGGTCGGTCAGGTAGCCGTGTGTGGACGAGCCCCAGTCGCTCAGGTCCGAGTCGGAGAACTCCCCCAGCATCGGGTGCGAGGGATCGACGACCGAGACCGGTTCGTAGTACTCGAGGTGCGAGCCCACACCCCCGGGGAGGAATAGATCGACCTCCCAGGCGGTACAGGGGTAGCCTGCGATGCCGACGTGTGCGACGAGCACGCCGCCGCGTTCGACGAACTCGGTCAGGCTGTCGCGCTGGGCCGCGAGCGCCTCGTAGTAGTCCTCGCTCTGGGTCGAAGGAATCACGATCAGATCGTACGCCGTGAGGTCGTGTTCGCCCAGTGTCCCGGTCGTGCTCACGGAGGCGTCGACACCATGCTCGGCGAGGGCGTCTTCGTTGGCCGTCGCGTCCCACGGGTGACAGTCCTTGATGACGAGCGCGGTCTGGTCGGTGCTCGTCGTGGCGATACCCACACCCATCCGTTCAGTCGGTTCGACTCGATCTCCAACGGTGGTCGGTGCGTCGTTCGGGTGGGTCGACCTCCCGTCCGCGGACGCGACCGACGAGCCGACGCCGAGCAGTCCGATCGAGGCGGACCCCCGCAGTACCGATCGTCTCGTCCTGTTCTCCAGGTTCCAGCCACCATTTCGTTTCATGTGACTCGCCGAGTCTGCTTCGCGATCGTATTTGAACTCGCGGCGACACGGACGAGCGGAACGGGTGGGTTCTGCGTACGAATCGAGTTGAAAGCCTTATTGTCCATCCGGCGCGTGAGAACGATAACGACCCTTTCTCGGTGATCTCTCATGGCAGAAACGACCCACTCACAGTCGCTCAGAACGCCGATCGTCGCCGTCCTCGGCCACGTCGACCACGGCAAGACCAGCCTCTTGGACATGATCCGCGGCTCGGCGGTCGCCTCCGGCGAGGCCGGCGCGATCACCCAGCACATCGGGGCGACCGCGGTGCCCCTGGAAACCGTCTCGCAGGTGGCGGGCAGCCTCGTCGACCCGACCGACTTCGACTTACCTGGCTTGCTCTTCATCGACACGCCCGGTCACCACTCCTTTACGACGCTTCGCTCCCGGGGCGGGGCGCTCGCGGACATCGCGATCCTGGTGGTGGACGTGAACGACGGGTTTCAGCCCCAGACCGAGGAGGCGGTGACGATCCTGAAGAACTCCCAGACGCCGTTCATCGTCGCAGCGAACAAGGTGGACACCACCCCGGGGTGGAACCCGACCGAGAACGCCCCGATCCAGGGCACCTACGAGTCCCAGAGCGACCGGACCAGGAGGCGGCTGGACGAGGGGCTCTACGAGATCATCGGCGACCTGAGCGACATGGGATTCTCCGCCGATCTCTACTGGCGGGTGACCGACTTCCAGGGCAACGTCGGCGTCGTCCCGGTGAGCGCCGAGACCGGCGAGGGGATCCCCGACCTGCTCACCGTGCTGATGGGCCTTTCTCAAAGGTATATGAAGACCGAGATGGAGATCGACGTCGCCGGACCGGGCGCGGGGACGGTCCTCGAGGTGAAAGACGAGAAGGGCTTCGGGACCACCCTCGACGTCGTGCTCTACGACGGGACGGTGCGCGAGGACGAGACGATCGTCGTCGGGGGCAAGGACGACCCGATCGTCACCGACGTGCGGGCGCTGCTCCAGCCGCGTCCGCTCGCGGAGATCCGCACGGAAAAGCGGTTCGAGCGGGTCGACTCGGTCACCGCGGCGGCGGGACTGAAGATCGCCGCGCCCGATCTGGACGCGGCGATGGCCGGCGCGCCGGTGCGCGTGGTTCGCGACCGTCCGCTCGAGGACGTGATCGCGGAGGTCGAGGCCGAACTCGCGGAGATCGACGTCGGCACCGAGGACGAGGGCGTCGTCGTGAAGGCCGACACGCTGGGGAGTCTGGAGGCGATGGCCGACGCGCTGGAGGAGGCGGCGGTGCCGATCATGCGTGCGGAGGTCGGCGACGTCGCCCCCCGTGACGTGACGGTCGCGGGGACGGCGAACGACCCCGCCCACCGCGTCATCCTGGGGTTCAACGTGGACGTGCTCGCCGACGCCGAGCGCGCTCTCGAGGAGTCGGAGGTACGGCTGTTCGACGACGAGGTGATCTACCAGCTGGTCGAGGAGTACGACGAGTTCGTCACCGAACGCGCGCGCTCCCAGCAGGAGACGATCCTCGAGAAGATCGCCCGTCCGGGTCGCTTTCGAATCCTCCGCGATCACGTCTTCCGGCAGAACAACCCGGCGGTCGTCGGCGTCGAGGTGCTCGGCGGGCGGATCAAGACCAACGCCCACGTCGCGCTGTTCGAGGGCCAGGAACCAAAGCGCGTCGGCGAGATCAAGGGGATTCAAGAGCAGGGCGAGGACGTGGGAGTCGCGACCCGCGGCGACCGGGTGAGCGTCGCCATCGACGGACCCACGGTCGGACGCCAGATCGACGAGGGCGACGAACTCTGGATCGAACTGCCCGAGAAACACGCGAAGATCCTCGAACAGGAGCTGGTTGAGGAGATCGCCGCCGACGAGCGGGAGGTACTCTCGATGTACTTGGAGAAGCGCAGAAAGCGCGACCCGTTCTGGGGCAAGTGAGGCGGCCGTCCGCCCCCGCCCCATTCTGAGGCCTTTTTACACCTTGGATAAAAGAGCTATCTGAAGCTATACATTCGACGCCGCCCTCCCCGGTGTATGCGCAGTCACCTCCTCGTCGTGGTCGTCGCCCTCTGTCTCGTGCTCGCCGGCTGTGCCGGGGAGGACGTCACGAACGGCGACGAGACACCCGAGGAGACGGAGACGCCGGAGGGTATCGAGGACGCCGCTGACGATGCGGACGACGCGGCGGATGGAGTCGACGACGGAGACGCTGAAGCCGACGACGGTACCGCCGAGGAGGTCGATACGGCCGTGGACTCGGACGACGAGGACCCGGCGTCGGACGCCGACGCTGAGGACGGTGCCGAAGCGAACGAGGGAACGGAGGCGAACGACGAACAGTCCCCCGACGAGGAAACCCCTGACGACACGACCGACGCCGAGGAGGAGACGGAGACCGAACCGGTCGACGGGTCGGTCGAGGTCCACATGATCGACGTGGGACAGGCCGACGCCACGCTGATCATCGGGCCGGGTGGGGAGACGATGCTGATCGACACCGGCGACTGGCGGCAGGACGGCTCGGGGGTCATCGAGTATCTCGAAGGGGAGGGAATCGATCGGATCGACTACCTCGTGGCGACGCACGGCCACGCCGACCACATCGGCGGCCACGCCGCGGTGATCGAGCACTTCGAGACCGAGGGCGACGGGATCGGTCAGGCGTGGGACTCGGGCGTGCCCCACACCTCCGCGACGTACGACCGGTATCTCGACGCGGTCGAGGAGCACGAGGTAGACCTGATCGACGCCCAGGAGGGCGACGAGATACCGATCGAGGGCGTCGACGTTCAGGTGCTGAACCCGCCGGCGGAGAGCGACCGACCGGACGACCTCCACTACAACAGCCTCTCGGTCCACCTGGCGTTCGGGGAGACGGCGTTCCTCTTCACCGGCGACGCGGAGGAGGACGCCGAGGCACGGATGGTCGACGCCCACGGCGACGAACTCGCCGCCGACGTCTACCACGCGGGCCACCACGGGAGCGCAACGAGTTCGACGCCCGCGTTCCTCGATAGCGTCGAACCGGAGATCGCGCTGATCTCGGCCGCCTACGAGTCCCAGTACGGACACCCGCACGACGAGGTGCTAGATGCATTCGCCGACCGGGGGATCGAGAGCTACTGGACGGCCGTCCACGGGACGGTCGTGATCGAGAGCGACGGCTCCGACCTCGCGGTCGAGACCGAGAGCGAGGCGACGACTGACCCGCTCGCGCTGTACGACGAGTCGGAAGCCACGGTCAGCGCTCCGCCCGTTTCACCGATCGCGTGGGAGACAGACGCGACTTGGCTCCCGGGACCGGCGGTGATCGCGTGATCGACGACGGGGAGTACACGGCGGTCGTCGACCGGATCGAGGAGGGCCTCGCGGTGGTGATCGTGGAGTCGGAGGGCGAGCCGATCGAGGAGTTCCACCTCGGCCCCGAGGAGCTTCCGGAGGGCGTCTCCGGGGGGGCCGTCTGTCAGATCACCGTCTGCGACGACGCGATCGAGGCGATCGAACCCGATCGGACGGCGACCGACGAGCGTCGGGAGTCGGCCCGCAGCCGGTTTGACCGGCTCTCGCGCCGGCCGGACGACCCGGAGAACTGATGGGGGCGGTCGTAGACCGGTACCGACGGTCGTTCGGACGGGTCGGTTTACGGGGGAGACGACCCTCGGTGTGACGTCTCGGATACGAAACGATTGTCTGACGCGAGAGGGGAGTTCGATCCACGGTTTCGGATGGAGAATCGGAGAGGTCCACGGGCGACCGGGACGCGCCGAACCCGGGTCCGGGGTCGGGACGACGCCTCGGGGGACGGTCACACGGGTCGTGTTCGAGTCGAAACGAGTGGGTCCGGGGGAGGACGGGTTCGACGCGAGGTGACAGCCGACGTATACCGGTTCTCTCGGGTCGGGGAGGTTACGCGTCGTGGTCCTCGACGTAGAGCTCGTAGCGCGCGTCGCACTCCGAACAGCTACCGGCGGCCTCCTCGATCATGTCGGTGAGGACGACCTCGCCGTGCTCGCAGTGTCGACACGAGAAGACGAGCGTGTCCGAGGCCACGCGGTGGGCGAGGGAGTTGGTGTTCTCGGCGGTGAGACGCCACATGGCCCACTAGTCGTCCACGGAGCGGTATATATCCGGGCCACGCCTACGCGACCGACGCGACCCGTTCCTCGCGAAAGCGCTCGCCGTCCCAGCACCACGAGGAGAGGGAGGGAGGACCCGCGAGCGAGACGATCACGTAGGATCGACCCGGCCAGCTCGCCAGCGCCCGATCGGTCGCGCTCGGCGCCGGGGGACCGGCCGGATGCGAGTGGTAGAAGCCGACGACGGAGTCGCCCGCCCCTTCGATCCGCTCGATCGCGGCGAACAGTCCCTCGGCGTCGAGTTCGTATCGCCGCCGTGGCTCGCTCGCGACGTTCGGAACGCGGATCACCGTCCCGACCGTCGCCTCCCTCCCCTCACGACGACCGCCGAGGACGCCACAGACCTCCTCCGGTGCGCCCGCTCGCGCCTGGTCGATCATCGCCTCTCGGTTCGCTCCGGGGACCGAGAGCGTCCGCATCAGCGCCCGGCGGGCGTAAAGGAGGAGCCGACCGCGCGTTTGACCTGCCAGGCAGCGCTCGCGGCGAGCTCGCGAGCGACCTCGGTCCTGTCCTCGTCGCTCACCGTCGGCGTCTCGTCGGGGTCCGCGGCGAACCCGGCGCTCACCACGTCGCCGGCGGGCGGCTGGACGGCGACGGTCGCCTCCGGGCCGCCCATCCCCTGACCGACGTCCGAGCCGACGACGTACTCCTGGGGGAGGTACTCCCGGACCGCGTGCGCGATACGCGCGGCGTCGTGCTGGAGGATACGTTTCTGTTCGGGCGACAGGTCCGGGACGTCCGCGGTCGCTCGCTGTCCCGCGTCGGTCGTCCCCCGTGAGCCGGCGTGCGGCGTGTTTCCGTGCATGAGAGCGGTTCGCTCGCCGGTAGGGGACCCGTATCGAAAAACCCGTCGGTCGATCCGAGGAGTTTCGAGAACTCTCAGAACGGAGAGCGACCCCGACCGTAGACCGCGAGGACGACCGCGCACGCGTATTCGCCCGCTGGCTCCGCTCGCACCGTGACGACCGAGGGCTCCTCGAACGTCCACTCCCGCAGCCCCTGACCCGCTTCGATCCCCCGCTCGACCCGCTCGCGAGCGGTCGCCTCGTCGAACTCGCCGCCGGTCTCGTAGAACAGCCCCGGTCCCTCGCGGCTCACGGACCACGCGAGTGCCGCACTCACGGGTTCGTCGACGCTCGTCGCGCGTGCCTCGACCACCGTCAGGATACCTCCGATCGGACCGAGGTCCGGGGCGGTGCCGACCGCCTCGACGCTCGCCTCGGCGGGGATCACGGAGGAGACGCTCACGAGGTTGTAGTTCTCGACGCCGGCCTCGGCGAGCGCGGCGTCGTAGGCCGCTATCGCCGTCGGCGCGCTCGCGTGACCCCAGACGACCCGGATCGTCTCCATGGAGAGCCCTCGGCTATCGGTCGAGTAATCGGTTGCGGTTCGGCGTGGGCGACTCGTCGCCGGTGGGGAGGCCGTCGCTCAGTGGACGTAGTAGTGAGCGTCGGTCTCGTCGGCCTCGTTCGCGATCTTCTCGTAGGCGGCCTCGAAGTCTGCCTGCCCGACCGTCGTTCGGTCGTCGCGAATCGCGAACATCCCCGCCTCGGTACAGAGGCTCTCTAACTCCGCGCCGCTGAAGCCCTCGGTCTCCTCCGCGATCGACTCGAAGTCGGTTCCCTCCGCGACGTTCATCTCTCGGCTGTGGATCCGCAGGATCTCGCGTCTGCCCTCCAGTTCGGGGTCGGGCACCTCGATGAGTCGGTCGAACCGACCCGGCCGGAGGATCGCGGGGTCGAGCATGTCGAAGCGGTTGGTCGCGGCGATCAACCGGACCTCGCCGCGTTCCTCGAAGCCGTCCATCTCCGAGAGGAGTTGCATCATCGTCCGCTGGACCTCGGCGTCGCCCGAGGTCTTCGACTCGGTCCGCTTGGAGGCGATCGCGTCGATCTCGTCGATGAAGACGATCGCCGGCTCGTGGCTCCGCGCGAGTTCGAAGAGGTCGCGCACCAGCCGCGACCCCTCGCCGATGAACTTCTGTACCAGTTCGGAGCCGGCCATCTTGATGAACGTCGCGTCGGTTTCGTTCGCGACGGCCTTCGCGAGCATCGTCTTTCCCGTACCGGGCGGGCCGTGGAGTAACACGCCGCCCGGCGGTTCGATGCCGACGGCCTCGAACTGCTCGGGGTTCACGAGTGGCTCCTCGACCGCCTCGCGCACCTCGCGGACCTGGTCGTCGATCCCGCCGATGTCGGCGTAGGAGACCCCGGGGCGGTGGTCGATCTGCATCGCCTGCGCGCGGGCGTCGGTCTCGGCGTCGAGGATCCGCTCGATGCCGAAGGAGTCGTTGATCGCGACGCGGTCGCCGGAGTCGACGTCCGCGGAGAGCGAGGGCGTGACGTCGGTGAGCACCTCCTGGTTCGTCCCGTGCTGTTTGATGATCGCGCCGTCGTCGGTCAGCTCCTCGACCGTCGCGATGTAGAGCGAGGCGGTCTTGAGCGCGCTGTTCTCGCGTTCGAGCCGATCGACGTCGTCACGGAGGGAGTCCTTTCGACCCGTCGTGTCGGAGAGGCGATCTTCGAGCTGATCGCGGATCCGGACGAGTTCGACGTAGTGGTCCTCCAGGACCTCCAGTCGCTCGCCCTCCGACATCTCGGGGTCGAGGTCGAGCCGTGGTCGGTCCGGGATGGAGGGGCTGTGCGCCATCACTCGGCGTAGGGGAGCGAGGTTAAAAGTGCCTTTGGGTCTCGGTGGATGGTGCGAGGGCGTCAGACGCCCGTCGGCGGCCGAACGGAGCTAACAGACCGGGAAGACGATCGAATCGTCACCGGGCACGCGGTCGTCCCGCTCGGTTCCCCGGTGACCGGACGCTTCGATCCCGGCCGAACCCGACCGAACGTCGCTCGCGTCGAACGCAACCGTTACCCCGGCCCGGAGATGGTCTTTCGTGGCCGCGGGAAAACCCAATCGGCCACCGGTATGTGATCGAGAGGGTTTCCGATCGGATGTCGGTAAATCAACCTTATTGCCGACGGACGCCTAGTTCGTCCCACGATGAGAATCGACTGGAGAGCTGTCGTACTCGGGTTCGTCGTGACCGTCGCGCTCGGCGTCGCGAGCGGGCTGATCGTCGCGGGAGCGGACGCCACGACGCCGGCGATCTCCTGGGGGCTGGTCGGGGCGCTCGGTGGGATCGCGGCCGGCTTCGTCGCCGGTGGAACCGTGCGTTCGGGCGCCGTCCACGGCGGGCTCGCGACCGTCTTCGGGTGGCTGGTCCTGCTGGCCGTCGTGACGGTCACCGGGCTCCTGTTCGCCGGTATCGTCCCGGCGCTCGGCGTCCTCGGCCTCGGGCTGCTCATGCTCGCGCTCTACGCCATCCCCGGTGCCGTCGGCGGCGCCGTCGGATCGTGGATCAAGGGCCGCCGGACCGCCGCGGAGACCGCACGACCACAGATCTGAACGCGAGACGCACCACCCGGTTCGTTCGGGTGGTGCCACCTCACACAGCGGGGGTGATCGCCGGCTCCGACGGACCGGGTCGCCGCGGTCACGACAGAGTGCATACCCCACCCGATTCCGTGGAGGGGAAATAGGATCGGCCATTACCGTCCGACGACCCCGTCGTCTCCCACGCTCGGGATCGTTCGGGCGCGAACCGACTCAGACCAGCTCCGCCATCTCGTCGACGTAGGTCTCGTACACCGAGAGCGCCTCCTCGACCGGTTCGGACGAGGTCATGTCGACGCCGGTGATCTCCAGCAACGAGAGCGGGTAGTCCCGAGAGCCGGCCGAGAGGAACTCGAGGTAGCGCTCGGCGGCCGGCTCGCCCTCCTGCAGGATCGACTGGACAATGGCGACGGCGGCGCTGATCCCCGTCGCGTACTGGAAGACGTAGTACGCCCGGTAGAAGTGCGGGATGCGCATCCACTCGCGGGCGATCCGCTCGTCCACCTCTGCGGGGGCGTAGAGCTCCGACTTCAGCTCCCCGTAGAGTTCGTCGAGCGCGTCCGGCGTGAGCGCACCGCCCTCTTCCGCGATCTCGTGGGCGCGGTGTTCGAACTCGGCGAACATCGTCTGTCGGTAGAGCGTCGAGCGAAAGCGCTCTAGGTACTCGTTGAGCACGTGCAGGCGGAGGTCGTCGTCCTCGACGGTCTCGAGCAGGTGGTGGGTGAGCAGGGTCTCGTTCACCGTGCTCGCGACCTCCGCGACGAAGATCTCGTAGCCGCTGTAGACGTAGGGCTGGGTCTCCTTCGTGAACTCCGAGTGCAGCGAGTGACCCAGCTCGTGTGCGAGCGTGTACATCGAGGCGACGTCGTCCTGGTAGTTCATCAGGATGAACGGCTGGGTGTCGTACGTTCCCGAGGAGTACGCGCCCGCCTGCTTGCCGGCGTTCTCGTAGACGTCGACCCAGCGAGAGTCGAGCCCCTCGGCGAGCCGCGATCGGTACTCCGTACCGAGGGGTTCGACCGCCTCGACGACGTACTCCGCCGCCTCGTCGTACTCCAGTTCCGGGCTCTCCGAGTACGCCACGGGCATGTAGAGGTCCCACATCCGGAGCTCGTCCACCCCGAGAGCCTCGCGTTTCAGCTCCGCGTGGCGGTGGAGCGGGTCGTGGTTCTCGCCCACCGTCTCGACCAGCGTGTCGTACACTTCTACTGGTATGTTCGGCCCGTCGAGCGCCGCCTCCCGGGCGGTCTCGTAGTTCCTGGCTCTGGCGAGCTTGATGTCGGTCTTCACGCTGTTCTTGTACGCCGCGCCGACCGCGTTTCTCACGTCGGCCCACTCGTCGTAAAAGGCCTCGTGCACCTCGCGGCGGAACTCCCTGTCGCCCTCCTTCTGGAGCGTGACGAAGTTCGAGAGCGTGATCTCGGTCGGGCCGTCCTCGGGGTGCTCGACCGAGGGGAACGTCATGTCGGCGTTCGTGAGCATCGTGTAGACGTCGCTCGTGGCGCCGGTCACCTCGCTCAGCTCCGCGAGGAGCTCTTCGATCTCGGCGGATCGGGTGTGCGGCTTCATCCGGAGCACGTCGTCGAAGTAGTGGTCGTAGGACTCCAGAGCGGGCTCGTCCTCGATCATCGCCTCGATCTCCTCGCGCGAGCACTCCTGAAGTTCCGGTTCCACGAAGCTCGACGCGCTGGAGGCGTCGGCGGCCAGCGACTGTGCCCGTGCGGTGAGTGCCTGGTACTCCTGGTCCCGGGTGTCCTCGTCCCGGCGAAGTCGGGCGTACATCGCGACCTGCGAGACGGCTCGCGAGAGCTCCTCTCCCAGTTCGAGCACCTCGTGGAGGGTCTCGGCGCTCTCGGTGACTCTCCCCTCGTAAGCCCTCATCTCGTCGAGACGGCTCTCGACCGCCTCGTAAGCGGCCTCCCAGTCCTCGTCGCTCGTGTAGACGCTCTCGAGATCCCAGGTGTACTCCTCCTCGATCTCGACGCGCTCGGGAACCGAACTCATGGGCCGCGATAGGGCGTTACGTCGCTAAACGCTGACGGTTCCGGGACGGCGCCGAGAGCGGGATCGGGAGGCCGATCAGGCGTCCGCGTTCGGCGGGACGTTCTGGTTCAGCCGGAACCGGTTCTCCGGGTCGTAGCGCGTCTTCACCTCGACCAGTCGGTCGTAGTTCTCGCCGAAGAGCAGCCGTGCGGGGTCGTTCGCGAAGCCCGGGAAGTTGCCGTACCGTCCGGAGGCGACCGAGAGCGCCTCCACCTCCGCGAACCCCTCGCGGACCCACGCGACGTTCTCGTCGTCGTCGGCCAGGTCTTCCCAGTTCGCCTCGAAGTTGATCATGTACGGCTTCTCGCGGTGCCAGAACGCGGTGGCTTCGCGCGGAACGTCGGCGACCGCGCCTCCGAGGAGCCAGATGTCGATCGTCGAGAGCGAGGAGGGAGCGTCCTCGTTGTACCGACACGCGATCTCGATCACCTCGTCGGTGATGTCGTCGAGGAAGATCGACTTCCAGTAGTAGCGCAACCCGTCCGGGTAGTCCTCGTCGAGCATCGACTGGAGCGTCTCGAAGCGCATCCGCCCGCTGAAGTCGGCGATCGGCGTCGCACCCTCGACGAGCGGCGCGAAGACCGCCTCGCTCTCCGCGGGATCCCCGCGGAACGAGCCGAGACAGGCGATCGTGGGCTCGCCCCAGTGCTCCTCGGGGAACCCCTCCAGTTCGGGGACGTGTCCGAGGAAGGGGAGTACGCCGGCCGTCCGTGGTGCGGACTCGCCCCACTCCCGGAACCGTTCGAGCACGGTCACCGAATCGTCGCCGGGGAACCAGACGAAGAGCGCGGAGACCTCGGGTCCGACCTCGTGGAGCGCGAACTCGAAGGTCGTCACGATACCGAAGTTCCCACCGCCACCCCTGATCGCCCAGAAGAGGTCCTCGTGTTCGTTCTCGCTCGCGGTCCGAACCCGCCCGTCGGCGGTCACGACTTCGACCGAGCGCAGGTTGTCCGCCGCGAGACCGAACTCGCGGCTGAGGTGGCCGTAGCCGCCGTTGAGCGTCAGCCCCGCGACGCCGGTCTCGGAGACGGCCCCGAGGGCGGTCGCGAGGCCGTGGAGCTGTGTCTCGTGGTCGACGTCGCCCAGCGTCGCACCGCCCTGGACCCGGACCCTCCTCGCACTCGGGTCGACGACCACCCCGTTCATCTCGGAGAGGTCGATCACCACGCCGCCGTCGACGGTGCTCAGACCGGCCACGTTGTGCCCGCCGCCGTGGACGGCGATCTCGAGGTCGCTCTCGCGTGCGAACTCGACCGCTGCGACCACGTCAGCGGTCCCCGTCGGTCGGACGATCACAGCGGGTCGACGATCGATCATCCCGTTCCAGACCGCCCGTACGTCGTCGTAGCCCTCGTCTTCCGGGCCGATGAGCTCCCCCCGATGCCGCGTTCGCAGGGCGGAGAGGCTCCGGTCGAGGTCCGATCCACCGTGTGCCATCATAGCACCGAGTACGTACGACACGGAGGAGGATAAACCAGCGTCTCGAGCGTTTCAGGACCTCTCGTTCCGATATTTGGGGAGTAACGATCCACAATCGGAGGGGGGGTCGGGTGACCGCGCGAGCGTCCCCGGTCACGGCTTCCGAACGGTGAGACGATAGGTCGTACGGAGAGAGTGGTCGGGAAACGAACAGCTAGATCCGGATACTCGGCGGTCGGATCGTTCCCTCCGACCCGGTCGACGACCACGTAGTCGTCGCGGAGTGACCGCGTCCCGTGACACTGGACACCGCGCGTGTACGGCCGACAGCGTACCTCTATGCACAACGGTTTGATCCCGGACTCCGTTCAGGTGGTATGGACGACGCAGACGAGGTGCTCGGTCGGGCGTGGCACGACCCGTTCTCCTGGGAGTTCCTCACCGAACTGACCGAGATCGAGAACCGGATGGGCGGTCACCCCGGCGAGCGACGGGCGGCGGAGATTACAGGGGAAGCGTTCTCCGAGGCGGGGGTCGAGGACGTGGAGATCGAGGGGTTCTCGGTCCAGCGCTGGGAGCGAGGGAGCGCCGCGCTCGCGGTCACCGAGCCGATCGAGCGTTCGTTCGAGACGATCGCGCTTCCGTACTCTCCCCCGGGAGAGGTGAGCGCCCCGCTGGTCGACGTCGGCTACGGCACGCCCGACGAGATCGAGGAACGTGACGTGTCGGGTGCCGTCGTCGTCGCGAGCACCGACACGCCCCCGGGGCGCGGCCGCTTCGCCCACCGGATGGAGAAGTTCGGCCACGCGGCGGCGGCGGGTGCGGAGGCGTTCGTGTTCGCGAACCACGTCCCCGGCCAGCTCCCGCCCACTGGGTCGCTGCGCTTCGACGCGGAGGCGGCGATGCCCGGCGTCGGCGTCTCGGCGGAGACAGGCGCGTGGCTCACCGACTACGCGAAGCGAGGGGCGAGAGTTCGCCTGAGCGTGGACGCCGTCACCGAGCGGGGGGAGAGCGTGAACGTCCACGGGACGCTCGGATCGGGCGAGGAGGAGGTCGTCCTGCTCGGACACCTCGACGCGCACGACATCTCGGAGGGTGCACTGGACAACGGCTGTGGCATCACGGTCGTCGCCGCCGCCGCGCGACTGCTCGCGGAGCTCGACCTCGGCTGCCGGGTACGCGTCGCGGGCGTCGGCTCCGAGGAGATCGGACTGATCGGCGCGGAGGCGCTCGCGGAGGAACTCGACCTCGAAGCGGTGAAGACGGTCGTCAACGTCGACGGCGCGGGTCGGTTCCGCGACCTCAAGACGTACACCCACGGCTCGGAGGCGGTCGAGGAGCTGGTGAAAGCGACCTGTGACGAGTGGGACCAACCGGTCGGCTTCGAGCGCGACCCGCATCCCTACAGCGACCACTGGCCCTTCCTCAATCGGGGGGTGCCCGCGCTCCAGTTGCACTCGGAGAGCGGCGAGCGAGGCCGTGGCTGGGGCCACACCCACGCGGACACCCGGGACAAGGTCGACCCCCGGAACCTGCGCGAGCACGCGATCCTGACGGCGTTGCTAGTGCAGAGACTCACCCACAGCGAGGTCCCGCGTATCGAGGAAGCCGACCTGAGAGAGGGCATGGAGGCGGCGGACCTGGAGCCGGGCATGCGCGCCGCAGAGATCTGGCCGGAGAGCTGGGAGTGAGGGCGTCGATGAGCGTCACGATGGTCGGGAGGACGACGATCGACGCACCGGTCACCGAGGTGTTCTCGTTCATGGACGATCCGGAGAATCACGTCCGGGTGACGCCGAGCCTCCGCTCGGTCGAGGGGATCGAACGGGTCGAGAACGGCGGCAAGCGCGCCGCGTTCGACTACCGCATCCTCGGCGTCCCCTTCCGGGGCGAGCTTCGCGACTCCGCCTACGACCCGCCGAACCGGATGGTCCACGATCTGTCGGGGACGGTCTCCGGCCGGATCACGGAGACGTTCGAGTCGAACGGGAGCGTAACGGAGTACGAGTACCGCGCGGAGTACGACCTCCACCGGTTCGGACCGCTCGGACGGCTCCTGCGACCGCTCTTCGTCCGGTACAACCGCCACGAGCTCGAACGGCTGCTCACGAACGTGAGGAGTCAGTTCGAGTAGGCGAGGACTCGCGGAGCGAACTCCCTGCCCGCCCGAGGACGTTCGATCCACGAAGCGCGCGACCTATCGTCGAAACGCTTTCTGCGGCCGTCGGATCTCGACGACCTCACGCGTCGGTGACAGCTCCGCATAGTATGATTGTCCCCCCGTACGAAAGCGGTCGGTACCAGGTATGGACTCGAACGACGTCGAACTCCTCCACCTCACGGTCGAACTCTGGCACCCCTCTTGCTGGACGCTCGAGACGACCCGAGAGGCCGAGGCCGGACTCTACGCACACACCACGGTGCCGGCGGCCGAGAGCAGCGTCGGGCTGTACACGGTCTACGGACGGTCCCGGGACGCGCTCTCCGCGCTCACCGACGGCGTCCGGGAGTCGTCGCTGACGGAGTCGGTCACCGTCCTCCCGCCGTCGACGGGGCCGCTCGTCTCGACGGGGTCGGCGACGCGGCGGGTACTGGTCGAGTTCGACTCCGCCCCGAGCATCAGACGGGCGTTCACCTCGCGCGGGTTCGTCCACTACGGGCCCACCAGACACGAAGGCGGCCGCGAACGACGCTCGCTGCTCGTCCGATCCGACCGGCCGAGCGTGCGACGGGCGCTCGACGAGGTCGAGTCCGAGTACGACGCCGACATCTGCGTCCACAGCCTCACCACGGTCGCGAGCGAGTGCGGACCCCCCGCTCGCTCGGGGGAGGCGGCCGAACCGGCGCTCGGAGGCCATCTCTCGTCGAGACAGCGCGAAGCGTTCCTGCTCGCCCGGTCGCGGGGCTACTACGAGTATCCGCGGGCGACGACCGCGCGTGCGCTCGCCTCCGACCTCGGGATATCGAAGACGACGTTCCTCGAACATCTCCGGAAGGCCGAGGCGAAACTGCTGAACGGGATCGACCCCTTCTGAGGTCGACCGGTATGCGAACGGCTCCCCGACGAGGGAGGCGACCCTCCCATGGGAGGGGACGGCCGTTTTGCCCGCACTGTGCTTCACTCACTCATGAAGGAGAACGACCGGACGATCACGCTCTTCACGATGATCGGTCACGCGACGTTCCACGTCTACGAGATGGTGATCCCCCTGTTCGTCGTGATCTGGCTGGACGCCTTCGATGTCTCGCCGGCCCTCTTGGGGACCGTCGTCGCCGTCGGCTACGGGCTGATCGGTGTCGGGGCCCTCCCGAGCGGGGCGTTGGCCGACCGGTACGGATCGAAGCGGCTCGTCGTCCTCTCGATGGCGGGGATGGCCGGCGGGTTCGTCCTCATCAGCCTCGCCCCCTCGATCTGGCTGCTCGGCGCGGCGCTCGTCGTCTGGGGCGCGGCGGCGAGCCTCTACCACCCGGCGGGGCTCTCGCTGATCACCCGGGGGACGAAGCGACAGGGAACCGCCCTCGCCTACCACGGAGTCGCCGGGAACGTCGGCACCGCGGTCGGCCCGCTGCTCGCCGTCCTCATGCTCACCGTCCTTGACTGGCGGCTCGTCGCGGCGGTCCTCATCCTCCCGGCGCTCGTCGGCGTGGTCGTCGCCTACCGGCTGGACTTCGACGAACGGGGTGACACCTATCTCGAGGGCGAGAGAGCGATCGCGAGCCAGCTCGACGGGTGGGCGAAGTTCCTACGACAGTCGAGGACGCTGTTCGTCGGCGGGTTCGTCGTCGTCTTCGCGATCGCCATGCTCGCCGGGACGTACTACCGGGGGGTGTTCACCTTCCTCCCGGAGGTCCTCGCCGACCTCCCGGTCTTCGGCCCGCTCGAGGTCGCGGACGAGACGATCGAATCGAGCCAGTACGTCTACGCCGGACTGCTCCTGATCGGCGGGGCCGGACAGTACGTGGGCGGGAAGCTGAGCGACCGCCGGTCGCCGGAGTGGGCGATCGTCGGTGCGTTCACGGCACTGATACTCGTCTCGCTGCTCTTCCCGTTCTTCGTCGGCGCCGGCCTGCTCGCGACGCTGGTGATCTGTGGCGCACTCGGGTTCTTCGTCTTCATGGAGGCGCCGATCCACCAGGCGCTGATCGGCAAGTACGCGGCGGCCGACATCCACGGACTCTCGTTCGGCTACACGTATCTCGGTGTCTTCGGAATCGGTGCCGCCGGAGCCTCGATCGCCGGGATCGCGCTCACCTACGGCGGGGTCGACCTGCTGTTCGTCGCCCTCGCCGCGTTTCCGACCGCCGGACTGGTCCTGGCCGGCTACCTGATCACGAGACGTGGGTAGTCGATCCGGTCGCGTCACCGCTCGAGGGATCCCCCACCGGGCCGAGTGAAATCCATCTACTCGCCGATCCCCTCGCTCACCGTCCCCGCGACGCGCGCGGCCGTCTCACGCTCCACCCGTTTCGTCTCGAAGACCGCGCGGGCGCTCTCGGCCGCCTCCGGGTCGACCTCGAACGAGGTGTCGGGATAGGAGACGTCCGTGAGGACGAGCGCTTCGGCGGGTGCGGCCCCGATCCCCTCGCCCCCCGAGAGCGACTCCGGAGAGAGAACTCGGTCGACGGACCCCGCGTCGCGCTCGCCGCTGCCGATCTCCGCGAGCAGCGTGGCCGTCCGGCGGATCTGGTGGCGGCAGAAGCTATCGCCTCGAAACCGTAGGGTGAGGAACGGTCCGTTTCGCGCTGCCGAGGCGTCGTAAAGCGCTCTCTCCGTTCGCTCTGTCTCCGGCGTCAGGTTGTGGAAGTCGTGTTCCCTGGCGAGTTTCGAAAGCGCCTCGGACACCGCTCCGTCGTCGAACTCGGGTGCGTGGAGGTGGTAGACGTACGCGCGGCTCTCGGCGTCGTATCTCGCGTGGAAGTCGTCTCCAACCGGCGTCGACGCCCACGCCCGCACGTCAGCCGGGAGTTCGGAGTTGAACGCGGCGGGCGTGAGCCACTCCGGGCACTCGAACGAAACCGTCTGCGCGAGCGCGGAGACGCCCCTGTCCGTTCGCCCCGACGCGGCATAGCCCGCCGGAAGGCCGTCCGCGACGCCGAGTGCAGAGAGCGCGGAGAGGAGGGCGTCCTCCACGGTCGGGACCTCCGGCTGGCGCTGGAAGCCGAAGTACGGGGAGCCGTCGTAGGCGATCCGGAACGCGCGCATGTCACGGGTTTCGGGTCGGTCGTGAAAGGGCCGTCGTCACGCTCAGAGCGGGAAGAAGATCCCGAACGTCTGGAGGACGAACAGTTCGAGGGCCAGGACCGAGAGCAGGACGCTCGCACCCAGGACCAGGAAGAGCCGTCGTCGTCCGTCCCGTCTGGTCGGTCGGCGGTGGTCGGCCGTTTCGATCCCTCTCTCGATGTCGTACGTGGTACTCACGCCGTACCTATAGGGCAGGTGAGATGGTATCCCTTCCGCCTGTCACCCCTCCGATCGCGAGCCCGTGTAGCCCCGACAGTCGAGCAGGAAGACGGGATCCGTCCGGTCGCGGTTCGAGGGGTAGGCCGCTTCACCGAGGTACTCGACCCCGACCTCGTCGTCGAACACCGTCCTCAGCAGTTCGGTGTAGTACTCGACGATCGACTCGTCGTCGGCGAGGGGTCTGTCAGTCACGCGGTGGAACCCGCCGCTTCCCTCTCCGGGCGGCTCGAAGAACAGCGTCTCGGTTCGGGTCGCGAGCTCCCGCAGCGCCCGTTCGGCGCCCTCGCGCCCGAACTGGCTACACCAGTGGTGGTAGACCGTCAGCAGGAGAACGACGTCGAACGTCGGGAGCGTCGCGACGTCCTCGGAGCCGAGGGTGTAGCGGACGAAGCCCACCCCCTCCTCGTCGCCCCAGAGCCGTTTCGCGGTCCGCAGCCGCTCTCGGTTGCCGTCGATACCGATCGACAGCAGCCCTTTCCCCGCCAGTTTCGCCGTGAAGAAGCCGCTCGCGCACCCGATGTCCAGTGCCGTCGAGTCGGTCGCCGAGACGTGGGGTGCGATCATCTCCCACCGGTCGTCGCTGTCGGTTCGCTTCCGTTCGTGGTACGGTCGTCGGTGGACCAGCCCCGTTCGCGCCAGCCGCACCCTGGCCGCCCCGCGGGTGGACCCCAGCAACGACCGTACTCCCTCCTGGCGCTGGATCTCGATCGCACGCGCGACCAGCCGGCCGAACGGGAGCCGGGATCCGGTATCGGAGCCCTCGTCCTCGGGCATCGTCGGAGACGGAACGGTCCCGGTGGCTCTCGCCGGATCGCTCGACGGCAGGCCGCCACCGATCCCGAGGCTGCGACGCTGGACCGGAACCGTCGCGAACAGCGCGACGACCGACCCTCCCAGCGCCCCGAGCAGCGCCAGCCGACCGGGCTCGCCCACGGTCTCGCCGCCGAACTGTTCGGTGAGGATGTAACCCCCGATGACCGCGTCCGCGACGACGGCGCCGCCGACGGTCAAACCAGCGATCAGCCAGCGGTTCTCCCGATCGAGCGGCCGCGTCGCGATCCAGTACCCCCCGTAGACGACGACCGCGGCCGGCACGACGACGAGTGCGACCTCGAACAGCCAGACGGCAGGTGGTTCCGGGTGGACGATCTGGTAGCCGATCCCGATCGAGCCGAGACAGAGCCCGAAGGCAATCACGAGCCACGACGGCGCGTCGTACTGCCACACCGACCCCGGAGAGCTGGTCGTCGACATGGGCGAGGGTCGACGACCGATCACGTAAACCCCTCCGATCGAGACGGGTCGGGAGTCGTCATACGGACTGCTGTACCAGTGTACCGCTCGGACCGAGCGGCGGGTCCGGTCTGGTCGGTACGGACGGACAGCAGTCCGTATCAGAGGCCCGAGACATCGCCGCGACCCGGGTCTCGATCACCCGTCTTCGGAGAGCCAGGCCATGATCTCGTCGAAGTCCCCCGGTGGGACCGGTCCCTCCAACAGTGGATCGTCGGTGGTCTCCATCCACTCGCGAAGTCGTGTCCGAAGCCGCACACGGACCTCCTCGTACCCCTCCTCCCCCGCGACGTTCGTCCGTTCGTCCGGATCGGTTTCGAGGTCGTAGAGCTGTTCGTACGGCTGGGTCGGCCGGTCGAACGCCTCGATCACCTCGTGGCCGGCGGGGCTGTGCTTCGCGTCGTTGCTCATGTAGACCTCGGGGAGGTGCCAGAAGTTCCTGACGTACTTGTAGCGGGGTGTCCGAATCGCCCGGAACGGGTTGTACGTGTCGTGCCAGGTCATCTCCGCGAACAGCTCCGTGCGCTCGTCGTAGCTCTCACCCCGCAGAAGCGGGAGGAGGCTCCGACCCTCCACCCGGTCGGGGATCGGTTCGTCCAGCAGGTCGAGCAGCGTCGGCAGGACGTCGACGTTGCTCACCAGGTCGGTGTATCGAGCCCCCGGTTCGGTGAGCGGCGGGTACCGGAGGAGCAGGACGCCCTCGATGCCGGGGTCGTATGGCGTTCCCTTCGCCCGCGGCATCGCGAGACCGTGTTCGGTGGTGAAGAGCACGAGCGTCTCCTCCTCTATCCCGGCATCGGCGATCGTGTCGAGCACCATCCCCACGCCGTCGTCGATGTGGTGGATCATCCCGTGCATCTCGGCGATATCGCGGCGGACGGCGGCCGTGCCGGGCAGGTAGGGGAGCGCCTCGACCGACTCGGGGTCGGCCGGTTCGTAGCGGTCGTCGTCGAAGACGAAGGTCTCGTCGTCGTCCTCGATCCGGTGGCACTCGAAGAAACCCACCGAGGCGAAGAACGGTTCGGAGAGTCCACCTTCGGACAGCCCTTCGGCGAAGCGTTCGCTCACCTCGTGTGCCCGGTCGACCTCGTGGACCGCGGGGGAGACGTCGGGCGTGAGCACGCCCTCGGTGTGAATCTCGTCGTAGCCCAGCCGGTTCGGGTACTCGGTGAGGTGCTGGAGGCCGAAGAGGTGGGTCTCGTAGCCGACCTCGGAGAGGTACTCGGGGAGCACCCGTTCGTCCTCGTGCATCTCCCACCCGCCGTGGGCGAGGCCCATCAGCCCGTTCGCGTGCGGGTGCCTGCCGGTAAAGAGGCTCGCGCGGCTCGGCGAACACTGCGGCGCGGTCGTGAAGTGGTTCTCGAAGCACGCGCCCTCGTCGGCGAGCGCGTCGATCCGCGGCGTCTCGACTGCCCTGTCGTAACAGCCCAGGTGGCGGCCGAGGTCGTGACAGTGAACGAGGACGACGTTCGGACGATCGGTCGGCATTCGGTGACCGTTCGCGGGCGACCCCGGTCAAACGACCGCCTGCGCGCGCGGTTGCTCCGGTCTCCAACCCCGAGCGCTCACCTCAGACGAAGTCGTCGTGGGTCGGCCGGTCGGACTCGCCGGGGAACGAGTCGACCGGAACGGAGACCTGCTCGCCGCCGGCCATCTCCTTCACCGTGATCTCGCCCTCGGCGAGGTCGCGCTCGCCGACGATCACGACCGTCTCCGCGTCGATCGAGTCGGCGTACTCGAGTTGGCCACCGAAACTGCGCCCCGAGACGTCCGCCTCGACGACGTGGCCCCGCTCTCGCAGGTCGCGGGCGATCCGTGCCGCCACCTCGCGGGTGTCGCCAACCTGCAGAACGTAGTAGTCCGTCGAGAGCGTCTCCTCGGGCCAGACGCCCGCACGCTTGAGCAGCAGCGGGAGCGTCGAGTTCATCACGCCGGGAGCGACGCCCACCGCGGGCGTCGGCTGGCCGCCGAAGCTCTCGATCAGGTCGTCGTAGCGCCCGCCGCCGAAGACCGAGCGGCCCACCTCGCCCTCGGCGTCGAAGCACTCGAAGACGACGCCGGTGTAGTAGTCGAGCCCACGGGCGGTCTCGAGCGAGAGGGTACACGCCTCGCGGACGCCGAAATCCTCGGCCGCGTCGAGCACCGCCTGGAGGTTGCCCACCGCCTCGTCGACCCGGTCGGTGCCCGCGAAGTCGGTGAGTTCCGAGATGTCGTCGGTCGCGAGCAGGTCGTCGAACGTCTCGGCCTGGTCGTACTCTAATCCTGCCTCCACGAGCAGGTCGTAGTACTCCGCACGCTCCAGATCGGCACTCTTGTCGATCGCTCGGATCGCCTCCGCGGTCGCCACGTCCGCGTCGAACGCGGCGAGCAGCCCCCCGAGGATGTCGCGGTGTGAAACCCGGAAGTCGAAGTCAGCGGGGGAGAGTCCGAGTTCGGAGAGCGCGTCGGCAGCGAACGCGAGGATCTCGGCGTCCGCCTCGGGTTCAGAGGAACCGAAACAGTCGACGTTCGTCTGGTAGAACTCGCGGAAGCGGCCCTGCTGGGGCTCCTCGTAGCGCCAGAACGGCCGCGTCGAGTACCACTTGATCGGCTTCGAGCGCTCCTGGCCCTTCGCGACGACCATCCGCGCGACCGTCGGTGTGAGTTCGGGCGTGAGCGCGACCTCGCGGCCGCCCTTGTCGGTGAAACTGTAGAGTTCGTCGACGATCTCCTCGCCCGACTTGTCGACGTACATCTGGGTGCGTTCGAGTGCGGGCGTGGCGACTTCGCGGAAACCGTAGCCGCTCGCGACCGACTCGATCGTGTCGATCACCCGCCGGTTGGCGCCCATCTCCTCGGGGTAGAAGTCACGGAACCCCTTGATCCGGTCGTACATGGGAGGGCGTTCGCGACTGGGTGGGTAAAAGGTGTCCTTACCGGTCCCGGCGACCGGTGACGGTGGTCTGGTCGTGAGCGGGGAACACCTCGGCGATCGCCTCCTCGCCCTCGCGCTGGGCGAGCAGCGCCCGGAGTTCTGCCTCGTAGTCCGCCCGGTCGATCTCCTCGGAGGGGCCGACCTCCACCGTCAGCGTCGACTCGACGAGGCGGTCGACCGCACGCCGACCGAAGCCCGAGAGCGGCGCGAGGTAGTCCACCTCGTGACGGTCCTCAAGGCTCTGGGCCTGTGCCCGGGAGATCGACGGCACGCGGTCGTCACGGCGGGTACCGTCGGCGACCGCGTCGAAGCCCTCCTCCGCGAGCGCGGAGAGCGCCGCGCGGTGGACGGCCTGGATACCGTGGCGCGGGTAGCCGTCCTCGACCATCCGATCCACGGCGGTCTCGGCGATCGCCGGATCGAGATCGAGCGTCTCGAACGGGAGGCCGAGACGGTCCGCGCTCTCCTCGGCGTGTCGCCAGTCCTCCGTGAGGCCGAACCGTGCGGTGACGAGCGTGACGTCGTAAAAGCGCTCAAGTACGAGCGCGGCGAGCGTCGAGTCCTTTCCTCCGCTGTACAGCAGTCCGCA
This sequence comes from Halalkalicoccus sp. CGA53, assembly GCF_036429475.1. Lineage (GTDB taxonomy): Archaea > Halobacteriota > Halobacteria > Halobacteriales > Halalkalicoccaceae > Natronorarus > Natronorarus salvus. The sequence continues at coordinate 1,066,158 of NZ_CP144125.1, read as the reverse complement.
GTCCATCTACCGGCGTTTGATGTCGAAGCGCTTGCGATCTGGCTGCAGCTCCTTCAACAGCGCCTTCATCTTCTCCTCGTCGATCTTCCCGTTGACGCGGCCGCTCTGGGCGAGCGCGACAAGCTGCTGTTCGACCTGCTCGGCGAAGTCGGGCTTGCTCATGCGTACCGAGTTGAGCCGTTTCCTCGCGCCGTCGGTGAGGAACTGGCGGAGGATCGCCTGTTTCTGTGCGTCGGCCTGCTGCTGGGCCTGTTCCTGTGCCTCCTCTTGCTGTGCTGCGCCCTGCTCCTGTTCTTTGAGCTGTTCGAGGCGCTTCTGACGGAGTTCGTCGAGGTCGTCCTCGGGGCTGCCGCTCATACTCGTGAACTCTCTCTGCCGTCGTGAAAACGGTTACGCTAGGCGTATCGTTCGAGTTCCGGGTGCTCCTCGGCGAGCTCGGAGATGACCTCGTCGGCGACCTCGTCGAGGAGCGCACGACCCTCGCCGGTCACCTCGCGGCCCTCAGAGCCGTGCTCCTCGACGAGCCCCTCCTCCTGGAGCCCCTGGAGGATCGTTCGAATCACGTTCGAGGAGCCGTCGGCGTGGCGGGCGGGCGCGACGCGGTAGCGGGTCGAGCCGCGTTTCGCGCCGCCGTAGTGCGTCGAGAGCCGCTCGACGCCGACGGGGCCGTCGACCGCGACCCGACGCAGCAGGCTCGCCGCGCGAATCGACCAGAAGTCGTCCTGTTCGGGGGGGAGTTCGCGGTTCGCGCCCGTCTTCGCGTAGGCGGCCCACTCCGGTTCCTCGAGTCGATCCTCCAGTCGCTCGGCGAGCGCCTCCGCCGGGACGTCGTAGAGCGTCGTCATTGCCCGCGATTCGCCCGTGGCGCGTTTAAATCCGTCGTTGTCGTCGTTCGAGCAGGCCCGTGCGTCGAGAGCGAGGCGGTTCTGTGGGTCGGTTTCCGACCACCTCCCTTTTCGTCCCCACCGCCGAACCGCCTCCATGGACGAACGGGCCGCGCTCGCGATGCTCTCAGACGAACTGCACCACGCGGGCGACGACGCCGCCGTGATCGACGGTTGCGTCCTCACGACCGACATGCTCCACGAGACGACCGACTTCCCTCCCGGCACCACGCGTTACACCGCGGGCTGGCGCGCGGTCGGCGCCTCGCTCTCCGATCTCGCCGCGATGGGCGCCGAGGCGGTCGCCACGGTCGCCGTCTACGCCGCACCCGAGTTCGACGACGGCGAGATCCGGGCGTTCGTGCGCGGGACGAGCGAGGTCTCGGAAGCGGTCGGTGCAGCGTACGTCGGCGGCGACCTCGACACCCACGCGGAGTTCACCGTGGCGACGACCGCCCTCGGTCGCGTCGAGGAGCCGGTCCCCCGGTCGGGTGCGAGTGCAGGAGAGCTGGTCTGTGTCACCGGAACGCTCGGGCGGAGCGCAGCGGGGGTAGAGGCGTTCAAGACGGGCGATCACGGGACCGGAAACGAGCTCTTTCGGTTCACGCCGCGGGTCGCGACGGGTCGGGCGCTCTCCGGACGAGCGAGCGCGATGATGGACTCGAGCGACGGCCTCGCCCGGTCGCTCCACCAGCTCTCGGAGGCGAGCGATTGTGGGTTCGAACTCGAGCGCGAGTCGATTCCGATCGACAGGGCGCTGTTGGAACTCGTACCGGACCGTGCGGAGGAGCTAGCCGTCACCTTCGGCGAGGACTTCGAACTAGTCTTCACGATCCCGGAAGGGGAACTGAAGACGGTCGAGGCCGGCAGCGAAACCCCGATCGGCGTGATCGGCGAGGTGACCGACGGGGGCGTGAGGATGGACGGGGAACCGCTCGTGGACCGTGGTTACACCCACGAGTGACCCCGAGAGCTCAGCCGACGACCTGGATCGGCACCGGGGTGAAACAGAGCAGTCCGAGGACCACGGTGAGGACGCCGACGGCGACCCTCCCGGTGCCGAGTTCGGCGTCGTCGATCGGCTGGGCCGAGCCCATGAACCCGACGACGAGCGCGAGAAAGCCCCAGAACGCCCAGATGAACGCCGCGTCGCCCGGAACGCCAGCGAGGTAGTAGAGATAGCCCGCCAGCGAGAAGAGCACCACGGGGACGAACGCGGAGATCCGATCGGCGTCCTCGCCGAGGATGGCCCGCGTGATGTGGCCGCCGTCGAGCTGGCCGACGGGGATCATGTTGAGGAACGTGACGAACATCCCGACCCACGCACCGACGACGACCGGGTTCACCGCCACCGCGGGGTCGTCGTAGTGAAGCGGCCGGTCGAACAGCCACGCGAGGAACTCGAGCAGCGGTGGATAGCCGAGCTGGATGTAGACGCCGGCGTCGGGGTCCGAGATCAGCTCCTGGGGGGCGGTCACCGGCGGGAGGTGGAGCCCGATGATCGCGACGACCATCGTCGCGAGAAGCCCCGCGAGCGGACCCGCGACGCCGATGTCGAACAGCGCTCGGCGGCTCGGGATCTGTCCTTTCATCTTGATCACCGCGCCCATCGTCCCGATCAGCGTCGGGATCGGGATGAAGTAGGGCAGCGAGACCTGCACCTTGTGGTACCGGCCCATGGCGTAGTGACCGAGCTCGTGGACCGCGAGCACTCCGAGGACGGCGACGGTAAAGGGCCAGGCCCGGAGCGCCTCGAGCGAGAACGGATCGTAGTGGTACCAGAGCGAGCCGGCGAACAGCGTCGACGCGACGGTGAGGCCGAACAGGATCAGGTGCGTCCAGGGTATCCCGTCGACGCCGAGCGAGACGGGTTCGGCGATCAGGAGCCACTCCCCGCGCTCACGCGTGAGCCGGATCTCGTAGCCCGACTCGCGGAAGAGGGGCCAGAGCTCTCGCATCAGGGTCCGTCCGTCGACGATCGGTTCGCCGTAGTAGCGGATCGACTCGCCGTCGCGTCCGACCTCGTAGACCCAGAAGACGTCGGAGAGCGCCGAAAGCGGCGGTCCATCGACGGGCGACTCCGGCTGCTGCATCTACCACGCCTTAGGGCGCAGGCTCATTAACCCTTATCCGCGGGTCGGTGTGACTCACGCGGAGCTGACGCGCCACGTGGTCGCGCTCGTGTACGACCACTTTTCGATCTCTAAACCTGACGCAGAATCGGAGAGTTTCACCATCAACGCCCCGATCTCCTTCGGCGACAGTCCGACGTCGTCGGCGATGAACTTCCCCTTGAAGTAGAGGTCGCCGTCGGCGGCCTGCTCCTCGAGGTACCGTTTCAGTCGGGCTTCCTTGCTGTTCGGGCTGTGGTGTGCGGAAGTGCTCATCGTGACTCAGAGACGCTCTCTCGGGGATCCCCTTATACCGTCAAGACGCTTAGCATTACTTCGGTCGGATTCGCTGAAACTGTCGTAAAACGATAGGTTTAGGAAGGATGTAAATCACGTTAAACGTTTTAATGTCGCCATAGAACCCGTCGTTTCGAACGGGTGATCGCGTGGAAAGGAGTGGGTCGATCCGGGTCGTCGGACGTTTAAATCTCTTTTTATCGTTAGAAATGAACTGTTACTTCGTGTGGACCCAGAACTCCTCGTCGGTCGTGACCTCCTTCTTGAAGATCGGTACTTCGTCCTTGAGCCTGTTGATCCCGTCCTCGACGGTGCGGAACGCCTCCTCGCGGTGACCGGCGAGGACGACCACGAAGACGATGTCCTCGCCGGAGGCGACGACGCCTGTCCGGTGGTGGCTGAGCACCTCCTGGACACCCTCGCGCGCGGCGAGTTCCTCCTCGATCGCCCGCATCCGCCCCTCGGCGACCCCTTCGTACGTCTCGAACTCGAGGTAGCTGGTGGGATCGTCCTCCTCGCCGTCTCGTTCTCTCACCCGCCCGGTGAACGTCGCGATCGCCCCCGCCCGGTCCGCCCTCGGCGAGCGTTTCGCCCGCGCGACGAGCGTTTCGAGGGTGACGTACGGTTCGGTCCCGGAGAGCGCGTCGATCACGTCATCCAGGTCCACGCCGTCGGCCGTCTCCGCCTCGGCGAGCGCCTCGCCCGCGTGCTCCCTGCCACCCAGGACGACCTGCGGGATCCGTGCCTCCGAGAACCCCTCGACGAGCGCGTAGTCGTGGGTCGGTGCCAGCCGGTCGAGCGCCTCGCCGAGCGAGAGGTCGTCGCCCGTCGCGAACCAGCTCTCCTCGTCGGTCAGCCCGTAGGTGACGGTCGCCCCGGCCTCGCGGTGGCGTTCGGTGTCCTTGCCCTCGGTGTCGATCTCGGGGGCGTGGGTCATGTGTTTTATCGTCCCGACCCGACCCTCCTCGGAGAGGCGCTCGGTGAGCCGTTCGACGAGGGTCGTCTTCCCCGAGTCGGACGGACCGACGACGCCCAGCGGTTTCATGTGCGGTGGTGGTCGCTGGGACACTTGTAGGTGTCGTCGGCTGGCGGTGACAACCCTTAAGGGAGACTCCGGGCTACGCGCTCTCAATGAGAGTCGTGATCTCTGTGGGTGGAAGCGTCCTCGTGCCCGATCTCGGGTCCGGACGCGTCGCGGCACACGCGTCCGTCATCGAGGAGCTCGCCGCGGAGGGCGTCGCCGTCGGCGCTGTCGTCGGGGGCGGCGGGGTCGCCCGTGAGTACATCGGGGCCGCCCGGGCGCTGGGTGCCAACGAGATCGAACTCGACGAGATCGGGATCGGGGCGACACGACTGAACGCCCGGCTGCTGATCGCCGCCCTCGGGGACCAGGTCGTCCCGTCTCCCGCGCGCACGTACGAGGACGCCGGCGAGGCGATCCGACACGGCGACGTCTGCGTGATGGGCGGGGTCACGCCCGCGCAGACGACCGACGCCGTCGCCGCCGCGCTCTCGGAGTACGTCGGTGCTGACCTCCTCGTCTACGCGACGAGCGTCCCCGGCGTGTTCGACGCCGACCCGAACGAGGACGGCGAGGCGACCCGCTTCGACGAACTGACGCCGGGCGAACTCGTCGACGTGATCGCGGGCATCGAGATGAACGCCGGCGCCTCCGCGCCGGTCGACCTGCTCGCGGCGAAGGTGATCGAGCGTTCGGGGATGCGGACGATCGTCCTCGACGGTACCGACCCAGACCGGATCGCCTCCGCCGTGCGATACGGCGACCACGACGGCACCGACGTGATCCCGGAGGGGATGGGAGCGGAACCGACCTACTGGGTCGACGGCGAATGAGCGACTCCCCCTATCTCCTCGGCGAGAGCGACGACCGACACGTCTTCTGGGCCGACGAGGTCGCGGACAGGGTCGAGCAACGGGTGGCAGACGAGAGAGCGAACGGCGAGCGCGAGGCCGACGAACCGATCGTCGTGAAGGGCGGCATCTCTCCCTCGGGCGTCCCGCACCTCGGCAACATGAACGAGGTGATGCGCGGCTACTACGTCGCCGCCGTCCTCAGGGAGCGGGGTCACGAGGTGAGACAGGTGTTCACGGCGGACGACCGCGATCCGCTGCGGAAGCTCCCGCGGACGCTCTGTGACCTCGACGGAACGCTCGCCGATCTGGGAGAGGTGGACGCGGGCGCGCTCGGGCGGAACCTCGGCGCGCCCTACACCGATATCCCAGACCCGTTCGGGTGCTGTGCGTCCTACGGGGCGCACTTCTCGAACCTGATCGGGCAGGGTGCGGAGGAGCTCGGCGTGCCGATCGAGCTCGTCTCGAACACCGAACTCTACGAGGCCGGCGAGTTCGAGGCCGCGACCCGTTTCCTCCTCGAAGAGCGCGAGCGGGCGAGCGAGCTGCTCTCAAGCTATCAGGACACCGCCGACGAGTCCTACGTCCCGTTCACACCGATCTGTGCGGAGTGCGGGAAGCTCACCGGCGAGGTGAGAGAGATCGATCTCGACGCGGGAACCGTCTCGTATCGCTGTACGGCGATCGAGGCCGGCGGCCGTACGATCGAGGGCTGTGGTCACGAGGGTGAGGCGTCCCTGAGCGAGGGGAAGCTCCCGTGGCGCTTCGAGTGGGTCGCGCAGTGGGAGCTGCTGGGAGTCGACTTCGAGCCGTTCGGCAAGGACCACGCCGAGGGCTCGTGGCCCTCCGGCGTCGACATCGCGCGGAACGTCTTCGGCTTCGAGCCGCCGGTGCCGATGGTCTACGAGTGGTTCACGCTCGACGGCGAGCCCTTCTCCTCCTCCGAGGGCAACGTCGTGCTCGTCTCGGAGGTGCTGGAGCTGGTCGAAGTCGACGTACTCCGATACTTCTTTGCGAAAGACCCCTCGCGCGCCCGGGACTTCTCGATCGAGCGTCTCGACCTGCTGGTCGACGAGTTCGACCGGTTCGAGGCGATCCACTTCGGGGAGGTCGAGGCCGACGAACGCGAGAGACGGTTCGCGGAGCGGGTCTACCCACTGGTCGTCCCCGATCCCGACCCCGAGCGGGTTCGGATCCCGTTCCGGTTCGCGGCGGTACTGGGGATGACCGACGATCCGGACCTGCGAGAGGAGATCGCCAGACGGGAGGGTCACATCCCCGAGGACGCCTCCGAAGGGGCCGTCGAGGGGGCGCTCGCGCGGGTCGACCGCGCGCGGAACTGGGCGCGCCGGACCGACAACGAGTACAACTACGAGTTGAAACGGGCAGAGCTACCCACCGTAGATCTAGACGAGGACACCGAACGGGCGCTCGACGAACTCGCGGCGTTCGTCGAGCGTGAGGACGACCCGGAGGCGATCCAGGGCGAGATCTACGAGAGCGCGAAGCGTCACGGGATCCCTGTCGGGGAGTTCTTCTCGACGGGCTATCGTCTCTTCTTCGACGAGGAACAGGGACCGCAGCTCGGCCCGTTCCTCGCGCGGCTCGACCGCGAGTTCGTCCTCGCACGGCTCCGGCGCGAGCGGTGAACGGCGGACGGGCGACGACCCACAACCGCTTTGAGTGGCGCGTCCCCTACCGTTCGCAATGAGTACGCTGACGTGGATCCTCCTCGGGGTCGGCCTCTACTGGCTGGCGCTGATCGCCGCCCGGAACCGGGGGCTGCTCCCCGGCTACGTCGGCACGCAGGGACCCATCATCACGCTCCACACGAAACGCGGCCGCGAGTTCCTCGACCGGCTCTCGGCTCCCAAACGGTTCTGGCGGGCGTTCGCCAACCTCGGCGTCGGGATGGCGCTCGTGATCATGGTGATCGCGTTCGTCTTCGTCGTCACCGCCGCCTACGGGCAGATGCGCTCGCCGGAGTCGACCGCCGTCACCGAACCGCAGAACGTCCTCGTCATTCCAGGAGTAAACGAGTTCCTTCCGCTGTCGGTCGCCCCGGAGATCGTCCTCGGCCTGCTCGTCGCGCTCGTCTTCCACGAGGGCGCACACGGACTGCTCTGCCGGGTCGAGGACATCGAGATCGAGTCGATGGGCCTCGCCGTACTCGCGTTCATCCCGATCGGGGCGTTCGTCGAGCCGGACCACGAGAGCCAGCAGGCGGCGGACAGGGGCGGTCAGACCCGGATGTTCGCCGCGGGCGTCACCGCGAACGTCGTCGTCACCGTCGTCGCCTTCGCGCTGCTGTTCGGCCCCGTCGTGGGTGCGATCGCGGTCGCACCAGGCGCGGCCGTCGGCGGCACGTTCCCCGGCTCCGCGGCCGCCGACGCCGGGATCGACCAGGGCGACCGGATCACCGCGATCGACGGGGTGGCCGTCGCGACCACGGACGAACTGACCGAGACGCTCGCGGAGACCGACGAGGAGGTCGTCTCGGTCACGATCGACGACGAACGCGAGGTCGAGGTCGAGCGCTCGTTGCTGGTGGTACAGGCGGTCCCCGACGGGCCGACCGGTTTGGAGACCAACGACACGATCGTCTCAGTCGACGGCGACGAGATCCACACCGAACGCGAGTTCGAGGACCTGCTCCGCGAGCGGACCGAGGTGACCGTCGGGACCGCCGACGGCGAGGAGCGGACGTTCGCCGCCGGCGCGCTCGTCCCCGAGGTCGTGGAGGGTGGGCCGTTCGACGAGGCGGGCGCGCCCACCGACGCCGAGTGGATCGTGATCACCGCGGTCGACGACGAGCGCGTGCTCACCAGGGAGGAACTCAGTGCGACCCTCGAGGATGCTGGCGAGACGGTCGTGATCGAGGCGTACGTCGACGGCGAGCGCGATAGCTACGAGGTCGAGCGCGAGGACGGTCAGCTCGGCGTCTTCCTCCAGGCCGGCATCAGCGGGATCGGCGTGAGCGACTTCGGCATCCAGGAGTACCCGTCGAGCGCGTACCTCGCGGCACTCGGCGGCGGCGACGACGACGGCGGCGCGGCGGCCGGCGGCGACTTCTTCGGGCTGGTGGTCTCGGCGCTGATCCTGCCGATCGCCTCGCTGCTCGACATCGGCCTGCCCTTTAACTTCGCCGGCTTCACCGGCCACATCACGAACTTCTACGTCGTGGAGGGACCGCTGTCGCTGCTCGGAGCCGGTACCGTCTTCCTGCTCGCGAACGCGCTGTTCTGGACCGGCTGGATCAACTTCAACCTCGCGCTGTTCAACTGTATCCCCGCCTTCCCGCTCGACGGTGGGCACATCCTCAGAAACAGCACCGAGGCGGTCGTCTCCCGGCTCCCGGTCTCGACCGGTTACGAACTCACGAAGACCGTCACCATCTCCGTCGGCGTGACGATGCTGCTCGCGCTGTTGTTGATGATCTTCGGACAGGGCCTGCTCGCGTAGGAACCGTTACGTCGATCGGTTCCCCGTCACCCCTCGGGAGTGCTCCGGACGGCGCCCGACCGGGGGGTTCAGCGGTCGACGCCCTGGCGTTCGTAGAACTCCTCGGGAGTGTCCTCGATCCGCTCGAACTCCCCGAAGTAGTGTTCGTGGTGGCGGGTGATCTGCTCGACGATCCACCGGCTGAACGTCTCGTCGAAGTGCCACTCGCCCTCCTCGGCCGGGAGGTCGAACCGGTCGTCGGTCGCGAACGTCGCGAAGACGTGGTAGAAGCCGAGGATCACGTCCGCGAAGTCCCGACCCCTCCCCCCTGATTGCTCGCGTTTCGCCTCCAGCTCCTCGAGGCCGGCGTCGGTCAGCTCGAAGTACTTCCGGTCGGGTTCGTCCTCGCGTTCGATCCGCTCGGCCCAGCCCTTCTCCTCGAACTTGTAGAGGATCGGGTAGACCGAGCCGTACGACGGCTCCCAGTGGCCCCCGCTGAGTCCCTTGATCTCCTTGAGTATCTCGTAGCCGTAGCGGGGTCGCTCCGCGAGGAGCTCCAGGACGAGATACGAGATGAGGCCCTTCGGCGGGCCGCTCTTTCGCATTGTCCTCGTTTCAGGTGGGCGGGGTGAAAGCGTTTCGATTCACAGGACGCCCGAGAACCCGGTTCTCGGGCCATCTCGGAGAGGGCCACGCGACGGGGTTATCACCGACGAACGCGTACCCTCTCGCGTGGACCCACGACGTCTCGTGCCGATCCAGGGGTGGCCCGCCTCCGGGAGCGACGACGCCGGCCGAGCGGTCCTCGGCGCGCTCGCGGGGCTCTCGGCAGGGCTGCTCGTCGGCGTCCTCTTCTGGCTCCTCGGTCTCTTCGCGGCGCTCTCGGCCCTCGTCGGTGCGGAGGGCAGCTCGCTGGGGTGGGCCCTCCACCTGTCGCTGACGACGGCGCTCGGTGCGGGCTTCGGCGCGCTCGTGGTGCGTGATCGGTACGCGGGCGACGCCACGACCGCGGCACTGATCGGCCTCTGGTACGGAGGTTCGATCTGGCTCGTCGGCGAAGCGCTCTGGACGGTCGCTGGGGGGCCGACGCTCGCGAACCTCGGGCTGGTCTCGCTGATCGGATGGCTGCTCTACGGCCTCGCGCTCGGCTGGCTGACCGCGGTCGTCGGCCCCCGCTCGCTCCCCCTCGCGGCGAGCGGATCCGGGGTTTGAAAACGCCTATGTGGCGGCTCGCCTAGATCGACGTATGCAACGACGCGAGCCACCGCGAACCGAGGAGGGGCTGTACGCGCTCCACGACTTCCGCCGCGTCGACTGGCCGGCCTGGAACGAGGTCGACGAGGCAACGCACGAGCGCGCACTCGGTGACGCGCTGGGCTTCCTGACCGAACAGTCCGACGCCGACGGCGAGTTCGCGATCTTCAGCGTGCTCGGGCACAAGGCCGATCTGCTCCTGCTCTCGCTGCGCCCGTCGATCGCCGACCTCGACACCGCTTCGCGGGAGTTCGAGCGAACCACGTTCGCGGAGTTCACCGAGCCGGTGTACTCCTACCTCTCCGTGACGGAGGCGTCGGGCTACACCGAGGCCTCGGCGGACTACTTCGATCCGAACGCGGAGGCCGACCCGGGGCTGAAACGCTACATGGACTCGCGGATCGACCCCGAACTCCCCGAGACGGAGTTCGTCTGCTTCTACCCGATGGACAAGCGCCGCGACCCGGAGTACAACTGGTACGACCTGCCGTTCTCCGAGCGCGCCGAGATGATGGAGAGCCACGGCGAGGTCGGCAAGGGCTACGCCGGCCGGGTGAAGCAGGTCATCACCGGGAGTATTGGCTTCGACGACTGGGAGTGGGGGGTGACGCTCTTCTCCGACGAGATGACCGACATCAAGGAGCTGATCACCGAGATGCGCTACGACCCCGTCTCCTCCCGGTACGCCGAGTTCGGCCCGTTCTACGTGGGGCGGCGGTTCGCGCCCACGCAGCTGGAGGCGTTCATGGCGGGTGAGGCGGTCGCCGTCGACGAGTCGGCCGACGCCGCGGCAGCGCTCGCGGAGGGACTCGGCGCGCTGGGCGTCACCGTCGACGCTCCGGAGGGCGCACACGGCCTCGTGATCCACACGGAGGCGGGTAGCGCGGAGGTCGAGAGCGAGGTGGACTCCCTGCGCGGGAGCTTCGAGCACTACGACAGCCACGTGCTGACAGAGGTCCACGGGAGCGAAAGCGGAGCAGCGGTCGTGAGCGTCTGGGCGAACGAGGGCGCAGCGAACACCGCGAGCGGCTTCTTAGAGGAGCTTCCGGGCGTCACCGAGGTGATCTCCGGAGCGGTGGGAAGCGAGGTCGAGAGCCACGAGACCGGCGAGGCCCACGGGGAGGGAGATGGGGACGGCGGGAGCGACATCAGAGAGGAGCTGGCGGAGCTCGACATCTACGGCGGGAAGCCCCACGGCGAGGACGTCTACGCGCTCGTGCTCTACTCCGAGGCCGATCGTGAGGAACTCTCGGAGGAGGTCGGCGATCTGCGAGACGGGTTCGACCGCTACGACACGCACGTGAAGACCGCGGTGTACGAGGGACACGACGGCGACCGCCTCGCGGTCGTGAGCATCTGGGAGACCGAGTCCGCCGCCGAGACCGCGAGCGGCTTCCTGGCCGACCTCCCGGGGATCGTCGCGCACGCCGACGAGGACGGGGTGCTCGGCGAGGCCGAAAGCGGCTTCGGCACGATGGGGATGTTCTACACGGTGAAACCCGAACACAGGACGGACTTCGTCGGGACGTTCGACGAGGTGGCCGACGTGCTCTCGGGGATGGAGGGCCACCACGGGACCGAACTCCTCGTGAACGAGGACGACGAGAACGACATGTTCATCGCGAGCCAGTGGCGCGCGAAGGAGGACGCGATGGCCTTCTTCGGGTCGGAGGCGTTCCGCGAGACGGTCCGCTGGGGCCGTGACGTGCTCGCGGACCGACCGCGACACGTCTTCCTCGCCTGATGGGGGAGTCCACGGAGCGTCGATACCCGGTCGGCGTCCTCGTCCTGCTGGCGGTGCCGGTGGTCGTCGCGGCAGTCGCGAGCGTCCTCGCAGACGATCTGCAGTGGGGGCTGGTCGTCGGCGCGGGCGCGGGCCTCGGCTTCGCGCTCTCGGTCGCGCTCTACCGAACGCTCGCCGGGTGAGCGGTTCCGGCCACCCGGGGTTAGCGTGCGTTTAATCGCCTCATCCGAGAGGATAGAGCCGTCTCCTGTCGTCCGGTTTCTTACCCTCGTGATAACTAACCGTAGTGGTAAGGTACGGAGACCATGGAACGATCGAGACGGACCGTGATCGCCACGGTCGGGGGCGTCTTCCCCTTCGGCGGGGTGTACGGGCTGCGTCGACTGCGCGGAGCGGGTGAAACAACGGGCGGAGCGGACGAGCCGGCCCCACCGACCGACCGGGATGACCGGACGGGGGACGAGAGCGATGTGGGAGGCGGGCGGACGGAGATCGCGACGAATGGGTGGTTGAGCTACCGCGGCGGACCCGGTCTGACGGGCGCGGTGAGCGCGACGGGGCCTGCAGACGAACCGACGGTCGCGTGGACGTTCGAACCGAGCGAGGTCCTCGGACGCCCCGTCGCGGCGGATAGACGGGTGGTCGTCGCCGGGACCGGGAGTTCGGGGCGACGCGGGACGCTCTACGCCCTCGCTGCCGACCGGGGAGCGGTGGAGTGGGAGTCGGACCCTGGAGCAGGCGTCGGTCACCCGCCGACGCTCGTCGGCGACCTGATCGTCGTCTCGACGGTGGCCGGCGACATCGTCGCGTACGATCGAGCGGGCGCCGAACGGTGGCGGTTCGCCCTCGGCGATCGGCCGTCGCACGTCGTTCCCGGGGACGGAACGCTCTTCGCCGGTGCGGCAGGGACGACCTACGCTCTCGACGTGGAGGGCCAAGAGCGGTGGCGGTCCGACGCCGGCGGTCGACCCGCGGCGGACGACGACTGCGTCTACGTCACCGACGGCGAGACGGTCACCGCCCTCGGTGTGGACGACGGCGAGCGACGGTGGTCCGGGGAACTCGATGCGGGCGTGATCGGGGCGCCGATCGTCCGTGGCGGCACCGTCCTCGCGGTCGGGGAAACCGGGAGGATCACGGCGCTCGTGGGGGACGAGACGGCGTGGACGACGGCTGGTGACCGGCCGACACGGCCCGCGGTGACGGAGGACCTGGTCGTCGTCGGCTACCGGTACGGATCGCTGCTCGCGTACGATCGTACGACTGGCGAGCCCCGCTGGGAGCGTCCGGATCCGGGTGTCACACACCTCGCGGTCGCGGGTGGGACGCTCTACACGGTCCGTGTTCCGGAGGAGAGGGTCGGCGAACCGACACCGCTCCTCGAGACGCGAGAACTCGACTCCGGCGAGGCGGTCCGGGAGACCGAACTTCCGGCCGATCGGCCGCCCGTCGTCGGCGATCGGACGATCTATCTCGGCGGCGGCGACCTCACGGCGCTCCGGTGATCAGTCGGCGGCTCCCCGATCGACGCCCGCCGCCACGATGTCCTCGCCGCCGACCGAGGAGCGAAGCGAGTCCATCCCATCCTCCCGGTCGATCCCGAAGTTCCCCCGGTAGAGCTCCTCGATCCGTTCGAGCTCCTCGTCCGACAGCGTCGGCGTCTCGGGCGCGTCCGTCCACTCGTCGACGTCGGCACGCGATCGGAACGTCGGCGTGACCGTCGCGACAGGGTCGTGCGCGAGCAGCCACTGGATCGACGCCTGGCCGAGCGTTCGCTCGCCGTCGCGCTTGAGGAAGCGGATCGCCTCGACCTTCTCGAAGCCCGTCTCGTACCACTCGGTCGGGCGGTACGCGCGGTGGTCGCCCTCCTCGAACTCGGTGTCGGGAGTGACCTGTTCGTTGAGCAGCCCCGAGGAGTGCGGGACGCGCGGTATCAGGCTCGTCTCGGCGTCGAGGCGCTCGATCTCCTCGAGGAACGGTCGGGCCGGTACCTGCTCGAAGACGTTCCAGACGAACTGCAAGGCGTCGAAGCCCTCCGCGATCGCTTTCTTCCCCTCGGCGATCCAGCCGATCGACGGACCGAGCGCCCAGCCGATCGCCTCGCAGACGCCCTCCTCTTTGAGCGATTCGAGCGTCTCGAGCACGTCCTCGTCGACCTCGGCGGCGTTCGCGTTGTGTAGCTGGAGGACGTCGACGTAGTCGGTCCCGAGCCGGTCGAGACTCCGTTCGGTCGCCTCGCGGATCCACTCGGGCGTTATCTCCTTCGGGAGTTCGCCGTGGCCCGCCTGCGGGTTGTTGTAGAAGTCGTAGCCGACCTTCGTGCCGATCGTCACCTCGTCTCGGATTTCGGAGAGTGCCTCGCCGACGATCTCCTCGCTCTTGCCGTGGCCGTAGACGTCGCCGGTGTCGAAGTAGGTGATCCCCTGCTCGAAGGCGTAGCGGAGCAGCTCCCTGTCCTCCTCGTCGGTCCTATCGCCCCACCAGTCGGTGCCGACGACCCACGCGCCGAAGCCGACCTCGCTGACTTCGACTCCGGACGAACCGAGCGTTCGGTGCTTCATGGTCTCCGTTGGGAACGCGGACACTTAGCGGGTCCGAATGTTCTCACCGAGACCGGATCGTCGCCGGGTAGAGGTCCCCCGCCGTCGGGAGTCGGTCGGCGGCCCGCTGCTCCATCGTGACCCCGACGATCGGTCGGGAGAACCCGCCCCCGCACCGGATGGACGTGGGCTACCCACAACCGAACCGATTTGTGGGAGGCGGGGTAAGGGGGGCCATGACGAAGCGATACGTCTCACTCCCGGAGGCGGCCGAGCGAGGGGTCCAGGCGTTCGTCGACGAGGTCGACGAGCGGCTCTCGGGCGAGGAGGACACCTGCGAGGTCGTCCGCGACACGCTCGTGGACCTCTACGGGGATCGAGAGGCGTACGAGGCGTGGCAGGCCGGCGAGGAGGTCTCGACAGCCGAACGCGTCCGACTGCAGGGCTACGACCCCTGCAACGCGACGCTCGAGAGCGAGTACTACGCGGAGAAGGACGAGGAGGCGTTCCGCCGATCGAAACACCTCCAGTGGCTCTGGCGGCAGTTCGACGCGACGGCGATGGCCGACAACGTCGAGTTCGCGCTCCGTTTCAGGCGGATGCTCGCCGACCACCTCTTCGAGGAGTGCGGCGAGGGCTGTCGGTTCTTCAAGGGGATCACGTTCACCTACGGCCACAACATCTCGGTGGGGGACAACGTCGTCGTCCACGACGGGGTGCACTTAGACGACCGGGGCTACCTGACGATCGGCGACCGCGTCTCTATCTCCGACGGCGTCCACGTCTACAGCCACGACCACGACGTCGTCGACCAGACCGAGGTGACGAACTTCCACACCACGATCGAGGACGACGTCAGGCTCACCTACGACTCGATGGTGCGGGCGGGCTGCAACGTGGGCGAGAACGCCATCGTCGGCGCGCGTGCGGTCGTCCAGGGCGACGTGCCCGCCCACCACATCGCGGTGGGGATGCCCGCGAAGAGCGTGAAGGTCAAACCGGGGTGGGAGGACGTCGCGCAGCCGGTCGACGAACCGGTCGAGACGGATCGTACCGGTCGGAGACTCGACTACGAACTCCCGTCCGACCTCGAGGTGTTCGACGAGTTCGAGCGCGACCTCTCCACGTCCGACTAGCGCACTCAGGTGACGCCGTCGCTCACGGGGTCGAAGCGCTCGTACTCCTCGGTTCTGACGATTTCTTGCAGCTCGCTCGCCACCCGTGCGACGTTCACGTGCGAAGTGGTGAGCGGTGCGGGACAGACCCGGATCACGTCCGGTGGCCGGTAGTCGACGATCACACCGCGTGAGCGCAACGCCTGGCTGATCCGGTAGGCCTCCCCGTGTTCGAGCGCGACGTGGCCGCCGCGGCGGTCGGGGTCGCGGGGGGTTCCGACGGCGAACCCCTCGATCTCGTCGGCGAGGTCGATCAGGAAGCCGGTGAGCGAGAGCGACCGCTCGCGGATCGCCTCGATCCCCGCGTCCTCCAGTATCGAGAGTGCGCCGAACAGCGGCGCCGCGGAGAGCACCGGCACCGTCCCGATCTGAAACGCACCCGCGTCGGGTGCCGGGGTGTGGGTGAGGTTCATGTCGAACTGGCTCTCCTTCTCGTGGCCCCACCAGCCGGCGAGTCCCGGTTTCGTCGGCAAGTGACGCTCGTTCGCGTAGAGCCCGGCGATCGCACCCGGGCCGCCGTTCAGGTACTTGTAGGAACACCAGACCGCGAAGTCCACGCCGTGTGCCGAGAGGTCGTGTGGGACGACGCCGATCGAGTGGGCGAGGTCGACCCCACAGAGCGCGCCGGCGTCGTGTGCGGCGAGCGTGATCCGTTCGACGTCGAGGAGCTGACCGCTCCGGTAGAGCACGGAGGGCATGAAGACGACCCCGAGGTCGTCGTGTCTCTCGATCCCGGCCTCGATATCCGCCTCGTCGATCGCTCGGCCGTCACGGCTCTCGACGAGCGCGAGGTGGTCGTCCGGATCGATTCCTCTGAGGCGCATCACCGATCGGATCGCGTAGTGATCGGTCGGGAAGTCGAGGGCGTTGACGAGCACCGTCGGCCGGTCGGGGTCGTAGAACGTCGCGAACAGTGCGTGGACGTTCGCGGTCGTGGAGTTCGCGACGACGACCTCACCCTCGCTCGCGCCGACCAGCGGCGCGGTCAGGTCGCCGAGGCGTTCGCCGTACTCGAACCAGGGTGGGTCGCCGTCGGTCCAGCCGCGGATCCCGAGGTCGCACCACTCGGAGATGGCTCGAGAGAGCGACGCCTCCGCGGCGTCCGAGAGGGGCCCGAGCGAGTTGCCGTCCATGTAGAGCGCATCGGGGAGGTGAAACCGGTCGCGGGCATCGGAGAGCGACACGTTCGCGTCGAGCGCTTCCGCCCGGGCTTCGATAGGGTCGGTCATCGTCCCGTCCTTGGATCCGGGGGCTAAAAACCCGCGAGTGCCCGCACTCTCCGGGCGGGCCCTTATCCGCCGACCGCTCGAACCGTGAACGATGACCGTTCAAGACCACTCAGTCGAGGGCAGCGCGGGCACGGAGTCGAACGAGGAGGAACCGACGATCGCCGAGCGGATCGAGCCGATCGTCGACGCGGCCGCACCGATCGTCGGCGAACACGGCCGGAAGGGGACGTTCTCGTTCGCGGCCGGCGGGATCACGATCCTCAAGGCGATCCGAACGATCCCGCGGAGCAAGTCGCGAGCGCTCGCACGTTTTCTCGTCGGGGCCGGCTGGATCGCGATCGGCGTCCTCCAGCGAAAGCGTCTCGGCGGATCGAACGACGAGGAGGACGACACCGACGGAGGCGAGCCCTCGGGGACCGACGAGGAGGAAGAGGGCAGTTCGATGGGCACGCGGAACCAGCGTCCCCGGACCTCCTTCGCCGGCGACGAGGCGGCCGACGAGGAGGACGAATCGACCGTAGAGGAGCTCTCGGAGGTCGAGACCGCGACGGAGCCCGCCGAGGCAGCTGGACCAAGCCCCGGCGACGCGGTACCGAGCCAGACGAAGACCGACGAGCCGGGCACCGAGCCCGAGGACGAAACCGTCGAGGTCGACGAACCGGACGACAGCGACGAGACCGAACGGATCGACACGGACGACGAGCGAACCGAGTAGAACTCGAGCGATCAGCAGGCCTGGGACGGGACGGACCGAGCGCCGGAGCGAACTACCAGCCGCCGTCGTCGGTCGCTTCGCCCGGATCGGTGTACTCGTCCTCCCAGTGCTGGTCCGCGAACTCCGCGGTCTCCTCTTCGCTCTCGGGCGGCCCGTAGGCGTCGATGGCGAGCGTCAGGAGCTCCTCGACCGCCTGTTCCTCGCTGACGAACTCCTCTTCGACCATCCGCTCAAACTGTACGTACACCTCGTCCGGCAGCGTCACTTCGACGACGGACATGGCTCGTCGTAACGAGTCGGTGATACTGAACCCTTCGCTTCGTTTGCAGGTGAGCGGAGCGGGCAGTAGAACCCACCGGCCGGGCGTCGAACCACGGTCGTTCCGCTCGTGTACTCGCGTCGCTCTCTGATTCGACTCCCTCTTTACAGCATCCGTCTCACCGGCCGTACTCACGACGGCTGTGCCGTCGCTCGCGAATCGGTTCAACGGGATGCACCGGCCGGGAGTCGAACCCGGGCCATGAGCTTGGGAAGCTCATGTGCTACCACTACACCACCGGTGCGACACGCATCCCAACGGTAGCCGGCGGCGACACTTCAAGATAGCGCTTCCCGTTACCCGACGAACGTCCAGTAAACTCGGGGCCACGGGAGAGTATTAGTCGGTCGGGACGCAACGAACGCTCGATGACGAACACAGAAACCGCCGTGGGGGAGACGGGCGTCGACCTCACGCTCTCGGAGGAGGAGCTCGAGGCTCACCGCGAGCTGATCACCGCGTTCATCTCGGAGACGGTCGAGGCCGCGGGCGCCGACGGCGCGGTGCTGGGGCTCTCGGGCGGGATCGACAGCACCCTCACCGCCCACCTCGCGGTTGAGGCGCTCGGCCCGGAGGGGCTCTACGGGCTGGTGATGCCGAGCGAGGTGAACCGGGAGGAGAACATGAGCGACGCCGAGCGGGTGGCCGAGATGCTGGGAATCGAGTACGAGGTGATCGCGATCGACCCGATCGTCGAACGGTTCGTCGAGGCATTCCCCGAGGGTGAAGAGGACAGGATGACGCTCGGCAACGTCTACGTCCGGACGCGGGCGGTTCTCAACTACTTCGCGGCGAATTCGAGAGGATTGGTCGTCCTCGGCACCGGCAACCGGACCGAGGCGATGACCGGCTACTTCACGAAGTACGGGGACCAGGCGGTCGACTGCAACCCGATCGGAAACCTCTACAAGCGCCAGGTCAGGGGGCTCGCGGCCCACATCGGGGTCCCCGAGGACTTAGTCGAGAAGCCGCCGAGCGCGGGGATGTGGGAGGGCCAGACCGACGAGGAGGAGATGGGCCTCGACTACGACACGGTCGATGGGATCCTCGCGCTCCACGTCGACGGGCCGCTCTCGCGGTCAGCGACGCGACGGACGCTCGGGCTGGGTGAGGGGGCGATCGACCGCGTGGTGGAGCTCTACGAACGGAGCGAGCACAAACGCCAGATGCCGCCCGCTCCCGCTGAACTCGGTCCCTGAACACGGTCCTCATAGGGATCATCGTAGGAGTTCATAGTTCCTCGATTTCGAATCTAACGAGACCGATGAGACGTGTGCTTGAGAGGTCCGGCCGGCTACGATGATCCCTATCAGAACGTCAGGCCGAGCGCGAGCGCGATCAGCACGAGGGCGAGCAGTCCGACGGCGACGATCGCGACGTAGAGGATCGTGGGGGCGTCGCCGGTAGCCGGGGGCCGCTCATCGACTCGACGCCGGTCGATCGGACCCAGTTCCCCCTCGTGGTCCGTCGCGAGGTGCGAGAGCAGCGTCTCGTCGTCCTCGACGCTCTCCCCGCAGTACTCGCACGTGGGCATGACTGGACTCGGGACGGTGGGGGCATCAGTCCCCGGATTCCGGGTCGCGACTCAGGAGGGACGCGAAGGCGGCCGCCTCCGCCTCTTCCTGGAGGCCGGCCTCGCTGGTGTCCCGAAGCCGACGCTTCACGATCCGGAGCGAGTCGGGGTCGTGAGCGGCGATCCCCCGTGCGACCCGCTCCGGCTCCTCGACGATCCGGGAGACCAGCCCGATTCGGAGCGCCTCCTCCGCGTCGATCACGCGCCCGGAGAGCGAGAGATCCATCGCGTCGCCGAGGCCGCACACCTGCGGGAGACGAACGGTCCCGCCCCACGCGCCGAACAGCCCGTTGGCGACGCCCGGTTCGCCGAACGTCGCCCGGGGGGTCGCGAGCCTGATGTCGCAGGCGAGTGCGAGTTCGACGCCGCCGCCGCGTGCCGGGCCGTCGATCCCCGCGATTACGACGCTCTCGGCCTCCTCGATCGCCCGTGTGGCCCGCTGCCCTCGCCGGGCGAACTCCGCGGCGTCCTCCCCGTCGAGCGCGTTCACGACCTCAAGGTCCGCACCCGCGCAGAAGGCCGAGCCGGCACCCCGGAGGAACACCACTGGCTCGGTCGCCGCCTCGACCGCTCCGACGAGCGCGTCGAGGCCAGCCGGGTCGAGCGCGTTGCGTTTCTCCGGTCGCGCGAGCGTGATCGTCCCGAGCCCCGATCGCGTTTCCGTCTCGATCATACGGAGTCTCGGTTTCACAAGGGCTTTGCCGCTACCGATCCAACTCCGGACGATGGAAGCGGCCGAGGTGGCCCGCCGCGGCGCGCGCGAGGCCATCGCCGACGTCGAGCCGACCCCACTGCGAGAACGGATCGAGGCGTACCTCGACCGGGCGTCGATGGTTCCCGCCGTCCTCACGGTCGCGAGCGCACGCAGTGTCGATCGATCGGTCGACGATCGGGCGATCACCGAACGCGCCGCAGGCGTCCAGCTCATCTACGACGGTCTCGGGCTCACCCGAACCCTCGTACGGGAGGAACCCTGGGCGAGCGGGGGCGATGTCGTCGAGTCCGATATCGAGGTCCTCGCCGCGGACGTGCTCGTCTCGCGCGGGTTCTACCTCCTCGCGATGGGCGACGCCGCCGAGGCGGCGGTCGAGGTGGTCCGGTCGTTCGGTCGGGACGAGACGAACCGCCGCAGCGGTGTCGAGAGCGGGAGTCTCGAAGCGGACGTCTTCGCGCTCGCCGGTCTCGCGGGCGCGAGCGTCGCCGGAGAGCGGCCGAGCGAAGAGCGTCTCGCCACCCTCTCGGCACTCGGTCGGTCCGTAGAACCACCGCTCCCCGAGGCGAGGGCGTTCTTCGCCCGGGGCGATCCCCGTCTCTCGCACCTCGATCGGTGGGTCGCGGACGCCGAAGTTTCGGCGACCGACCCGTGAACCGAAACCGATAAACTCGGGGGCGGGCAAGCGGAAACTGCGCCTGGGTAGCTTAGCGGTAAAGCGCGTCCTTGGTAAGGACGAGAGCCCGGGTTCAAATCCCGGCCTAGGCTTTCTATAGTGGTATCCGAGATCTTCGATCTCCTCTGATTATCGACGGGATTGCGCCAGAATTTCGTGACGAACGGACCTGAGAAGCGAAAGCCAGACCCGGGATTTGAGCAGGCCAGGCACAGCTCGCACAGCCCGCAGGGCGAGCAGGAACGTCTGTGCGTGTTCGTCGACATTCTACGGACCGAAAACCGTCATCCGGGTATCTCCCGTGCCGGTCGTTTTCGAAGTCGACTATGGAGCCGATCTGCACCTATCTAGCTCTCAGCCCGACTGGGCTGAGTCCTACCACTCGAAAGTCCGGGTGGATCGACGGAGGAGGCTGCTATCGAAACCCGCAACGGAACCTTCCGAGTGTTCGGCGCATACATCGGCACGTACAGCGGAGGACGACTGAATCGCGTTCGACTGAACGGCGACAAAACTTGCGATGTAGGTACGGAAACGAAAGCTCGGATACCGACTCTCCGGTGACCGAGTCGGTGAGCATCGTCCGAGTTCGACGCCGTTCCGAACCCCCTCTTGGGAGGATCTCGCCCTGCCGGTAGCGAATCGACCCCGGTGGCCTACGGTCGACCGGAATCCGCGTCTCGTTCGCGACCCGGCCGGATCGATCAGACCGAACTCTCGGTAGAGGCAAGAATTGCGGGAGTGCGTATTCGAGTCCCTTCTCCGTCCCATCGCTGAATATCCGGGTGACACTCGCGTTTTTCAGGAGTATAACTGATCCATAAGGCCGGAGCAGGACCCGAGTTCCTAAAATTCACGTTTCGTATAGCTGAGTTAGGGAAGAGATTAGCGCGGCGGTAACTGGCGTAAAACGTGTGAAAGGTGCCGAACGAGTCGAAGCGAGCCGAAGGCACGTTAACGGACTGCCACCTATTTTACGTCCCCTCCAGTAGGGAGAATCGTCGGGTGGTCGGCGCGACCACGACATCCCACAACAGCCACTCTGGCGACATCCACCATCCCGCACAGAGATACACTGGCGACATCCACCGTAACCGCAGCCCACCCGGCAACGCAGCGATCATCGTCCACTTTCATCCTTTGGCTACCCCCCGAGAGCCGGTGCCAACGGCCTCTACCCCCACGTTGATCCCCCGGTAGCACCAGCCATCGGTATGGGACGGCTACCCCCCGCGGTCGTCGGCGAGGCGTACAACAGCGAGTTCTCCTGGTCGGTGCTCTCCGAACTGGTCGACGTGGAGAACCGGATGGCCGGCCAGGAGGGCGAGCGCCGCGGTGCGGAGGTGATCGAGGACGCCTTCGAACGCGCGGGCGCGCGAAACGTGACCGTCGACGAGTTCGAGATCCCCGGCTGGTGGCGCGGTTCGTCCTCGCTCTCAGTCGGAAATCGGAGTTACGGGAAGGACCACGAGGTGATCGCACTGCCCGGGACGCCGGCCGGCGAGGTGAGCGGGCCGCTCGTCGACGTCGGCTTCGGCACACAGGAGGAGATCGACGCGGCCGATCTCTCGGACTCGATCGCGATCGCCTCGAGTCGCACGCCCGAGGAGTTCGGTCGCTGGCTCCACCGAATGGAGAAGTACACCGCCTGTGCCGAGGCGGGGGCGGCAGGGTTCGTCTTCCGGAACCACGTCGAGGGCTGTCTCCCGCCCACTGGCGAGGTGGGCTACCACAACCGGCCTGGACCGATCCCCGCAGCCGGCGTCTCGGCGGAGCTCGGCGAACGCCTCCTCCGCCGCTCCGAAGGGGTGGAGACAGCGCTCTCGGTCGACTGTCGGAACGAACCCGCGACGTCACGGAACGTGGTGGGGGAGATCGGACCCGATACGGAGGAGGAACTCCTGCTCACCGCGCACGTCGACGCCCACGACGTGAGCGAGGGCGCGAACGACAACGGCGCGGGCTGTGCGCTCGTCGCGGAGGTCGGGCGGCTGCTCGCGACGGTCGAAGAGGACCTGGAGACCCGGGTCAGGCTCCTCACCTTCGGCTCCGAGGAGATCGGTCTCTACGGCGCGTACCACGACGCGGCGACCCGGGATCTGGAGGACGTGAAGTGCGTCGTGAACGTCGACGGCGCGGGAAACTCCAGAAACCTCCGTGTCGGGACGAACGGTTTCGAAGATCTCGGTGCCGTCTTCGAGACGCTCGCCGAGGATCGGAACGTGCCGCTCTCGACGCACGACACCGTGAGCCCACACGGGGATCAGTGGGCGTACGTCGAGGAGGGCGTCCCCGCGGTGATGGCGAGTTCCGAATCGGGAGAGAGCGGCCGGGGCTGGGGCCACACGCACGCGGACACGCTCGATAAACTCGACGTGCGGGACCTTCGCGCGCTCGCGGCGCTCCTGGCCGAAGCGGTCTTCGCGCTCGCGAACGAGGCGGTGACGCTCGACCACCGGTCACGCGAGGCGACGAAGGACGCGCTCGCCGACGGCTACGTGAACGAGCTGAAAGTCGGCGGCCGCTGGCACTACGGCGAGCCACTTAGGTAGCGGGAGGGGAAAGCGCCGGGGTATGGAGACCGACCACGCCGTCCGGTTCGACGACGCGCGATCGATGGACGACGTGGCCGACAGCTCGGTCGAATTGGTCGTCACCTCCCCGCCCTACCCGATGATCGAGCTCTGGGACGAGGCGTTCTCCGCGCTCGATCCGGCGGTCGGTGAGGCGCTCGATGCGGGCGACGGCGACCGGGCGTTCTCCGCGATGCACGGGCTGCTCGACTCGGTCTGGGACGAGGTCGAGAGAGTGCTCGCGCCCGGCGGGGTCGCCTGCGTGAACGTCGGTGACGCCACCCGAACGGTAGGGGAGTTCCAGGTCTACCCGAACCACGTCCGGATCACCCGCGCGCTCCGGGAGCGGGGGCTGACGCCGCTTCCGGACATCCTCTGGCGGAAGCCCGCGAACAGCGGGGCGAAGTTCATGGGTTCGGGCATGCTGCCGACGAACGCCTACGCGACGCTCGAACACGAGTACGTCCTCGTCTTCCGGAAGGGCGGCCGGCGGGAGTTCGAACCCGGCTCCGATCGGCGCTACGAGAGCGCGTACTTCTGGGAGGAACGAAACCGGTGGTTCTCGGACCTCTGGGACGACGTCCGGGGGATCGGACAGGGGCTCGCCGACCCCGATCTCAGAGAGCGCTCGGCGGCGTTCCCGTTCGCCATCCCGTACCGTTTGCTCTGTATGTACTCCGTCTACGGCGATACCGTGCTCGACCCGTTCTGGGGGACGGGGACGACCTCGCTCGCGGCGATGGTCGCCGGACGGAGCTCGATCGGCTACGAACTCGACGAGGGGTTCGCGTCGGTGTTCGACGACCGCGTGGAGTCCGTCGAGGAGCTCTCCGAGCACGTCGTCGAGCGGCGCCTCGACGACCACCGGGCGTTCGTCGAACGGGTCGAGGGGGAGGGCGGCGACCTCGGCTACGAGGCCGAACGCTACGACGTCCCCGTCCAGACCGCCCAGGAGCGACGGATCGGGTTCTACACCGTAGAGGACGTCGATCGGATGGACGGGGGGTACCGCCTCACCCACCGGCGGGTGTAGCAGTCCGACCCCACAGCGCACGAACGTTTTTGTGCTCGCTCACCTCAGGGAGTCCATGAAGGTCGTGATCGTCGGCTACGGTCGTGTCGGAGCGCGGACCGCCCGGGTGCTCAGAGAGGAGGGCCACGAGGTCGTGACGATCGACAACGACCCAGACAAGGTCAGACGAGCCGAGGAGGAGGGGTACGAGGCGATCGAGGGCGGCGGCGCGGACGAGTCCGTGCTCGAAGCAGCAGGGCTGGAGGAGGCCGACGCGCTGGCGGGGCTGACAGGGGACCTGAACGTGAACTTCGCGGCCTGTCTCGTCGGCAAACACCACGGCTGCCGGACGGTGATGCGGATCGACGACGACTACCAGGAGGCTATCTACAGGAAGTACGCCGACGACGTCGACGAGATCATCTACCCCGAACGGCTGGGCGCGGCCGGCGCGAAGACCGCGCTGCTCGGCGGGAACTTCAACGTCGTCGCCGAACTCACCGAGCTCCTCCAGCTCGCGACGATCACCGTCGACGAGACGGCTCCGGCCGCCGGCAAACGGCTCACAGAGCTCGAACTGCCGAAGAACGCGCGGGTCTACGCCCACGGCTCCGGAACCGACCCCCTGACGATCCCCCTCCCCCAGACCCGCGCCGACCCCGGCGATCGGGTCGCGGTCCTCGGGGACGGCGAGAGTCTCGACGCCGTTCGAGGGCTGTTGCTCGACGAGCAGGGACAGTGAATGGAGGAAGGTGGGTGGGGGCGCCGAGGTACTGTCTCTCCGGCCCCGGTGAGGGAGACGGTATCGAACGTCATAAAAACACGTCAGACGAGAGTCAGACGGGGGCGGATCTCCGTCCACGGGCCGAGCGATGAGTCCGGACGAACCACGGAGGTGGGCCGACCTGTTCGCCCGCGCGTCGGGCTACGAGGTCGACCGGGAGCGAGTGGAGCGGACGATCCGCGCGATCAGGGATGAGGGGTGATTCGATCCGGATCGTCGCCGACAGCGACGTACTCTGTGCGGACCTCTTTATCGACGGTGCTGCCCGCGAGGCGATGGACCTCGTGCGCGCTCACGACTGGGTCACGCTCGTCGCGAGCGACGCGCTCGTCGACGATGCGGAAGAGGCGATAACCCGGCTCTCGGAGCCGCAGCTCGCGGCAGACTGGCGGGTTCGGATCGACGATCTCAGAGAGTCCGTCGAGGGGACGCCGGGCGACCACCCCGCGCTCTCGTCGGCGTACAGGGGGGAGGCCGCACACGTCCTCTCGTTCGACGACCGGCTCAGGTCGGCCGAGACCGCGGCGCGGCTCCGTAGTCGACTCAGTACGAGCGTGAAACACCCCGCCGGGTTCGTCAGGCTGTTCGACGCCGCCTCGCTCTACGAGGCGGTCGTCGGCGGGGAATATCCGGGTCCGGACCGGGACCCGAGGGCCTGACTACCGCTCGGCGAGCCAGTCGCCGAACGCCGCGAGCGCGCGGCCTCGATGCGAGATGGCGTTCTTCTCCCCGGTGCTCATCTCGGCGAGCGTTCGCCCGTTGTGCTCGAAGATCGGGTCGTAGCCGAAACCACCCTCGCCCCTCGGTGCGACCAGTCGACCGCGGACGCTCCCCTCGAACGTCTCCGCGCCCTGCTCGTCGCAGAACGCGACGACGCCCCTGAACGATGCCCTGCGTGGCTCCTCGCACTCGCGATCCGCGAGCCGCCAGACACGATCGACGCCGAGCGTGTCCTCGACGTACGCGGAGTACGGCCCCGGGAACCCGGCCAGCCCCTCGACGAACAGCCCGGCGTCGTCGACGAACACGGGCTCGCCGATCGCCTCGTAGGACTCGCGGGCGCCCGCGACGGCGATCTCGGCCAGCGAGTCCGACTGGACCTCCGTGTACCCGTATTCGACACGTTCGACCGGCTCGGGGAGGTACTCGCGGGCTTCCTCTACCTTCCCCTCGTTCCCGGTGACGAACCGGAGCACTCAGTCCTCGACGATCACTTCGACGGGCTCGCCGCCCTCGTCGTCGTCATCGTCGGCGACCTCCTCTTCGTCCACCCCGGATCGCTCCTGGTAGAAGAGCGCTGCCGCGACCGCGATCACGACCCACGACCGCCAGCTGGCGAGGTTGAGCGTGTAGCCGACGCCGAAGGGCTTCTCGACGAGCATCCCCTGGCCGGGCTGCCAGTACGACGACAGCAGCCGTCGCAGGTTCGGTCGCTCGAAGTTGTACGGAACGCCCAGGATCGTTCCCGTCTCCGGTTTCTCGTCGTCTGCCATACCCGGGACAACGGCGGGCCGCATTAAGAAGGTTCGGCTACCTATCGCCGGGTTCCGCCGAACCGACCAGGAGATAGCCGAGCGCGAGCGCCGCGAGCACCCCCGGGGTCGAGACCTGGATCAGCGAGTAGACCTCGAAGAGCTGGTGGACCGCCCACGCGCTCGCGAGCGCGAGCGCGGCGGCACTCACGTTCGCCGATCGTACCGCAGCGTAGAGGAGTGGAGCGACGACGAGCGCGAGGTAGGCGAGACCGCCGACGACCCCGACGCGGATCGCGGTCGAGAGGTAGGAGTTGTGGACCGACCCGCTCCGCTCCGCGAGGTACGGCTCGATCGTCGCGCCCGTGCCGACGATGCCGTAGCCGAGCGCTGAGGGTGCGTCGGCCACCACGGCGAGCCCCGCGCTCCAGAGTTCGAGCCGACCCGCGGAGTCGATCAGCCCGAGCGAGATCGCGAGGAGGACGCCCACGGCCCCCACCAGCGTGGCGAGGATCGCCAGCGGGTACGTCCGTCGACCGCCCACCAGGGCCACGGCGTACACGACCGCGAAGACCGCGAACGCGGCGATCGAGGCCCGGCTGTTCGAGAGGACCAGCCCTCCGAGGTTGACGAGCGCGAGGAAGCCGAACCCGATCGAGAGCGCCCGATCGGTCGGCCACGCCCGGACGGTCCCGACGGCCGCCGCCGCGGTGCCGGCGAACGCGAGCAGGCCGAACGTGTTCGGGTTCTCGAAGAGCGAACGGGTCGACTGGAGTTCGCCGACGAGGGGGACCGGGACGGTCGCAGACCAGGGCTGGACGGCGAACGGGCCGAGGTCGTACGCCCCGAGGACGAGCGTCGAGAGTCCGAGGGCGGAGACGGGCGTCGCGAGCGCCGCGATCGCGGCGAGCGTCCAGTCCTCGGGGAGGTGTCGTGGCACGACGAAGAGACAGCTCGCGGCGACGATCCCCGCCCAGAGGGGAAACCGTGCCGAAGCAGTCGCCGGATCGAGTGCGCTGGCGTGGGAGAAGTAGATCCCGAGGACGACCGCGAACAGCCCGACGCTCGCCAGTTCGAGCGGCCGGTCGCGGGCGGTCGGGTGGGCGAGCGAGAGCGCGATCAGCGCGAGGAGGACACCGGCGAACGCGAGCGACGACCCGCCGTCGATCACCCCGGATCGGCCGTAGTGAACGACGACGAGCAACCCGACGAGCAGTGCGAACCGACCGAGGAGGAGGCCCGTCTCGACCTCCGTTCGCTCCCCCGCGAGCCACCGGTCGGCGAAGAGGACGGCGAGGAACGCGAGCGCGAAGAGCGCGAGGCGTCGACTCGTGAACCACCCCCCTGCCGTCGTGTCGGAGAGGACGACGGCACCCAGGAAGACCGCGAACGGGAGTCCGACCATCAGACCGAGCGGACTGCGGGCCCCCGACTCGGGCTCACGCCCGACGTACGCCCCCGCAAGCCCAGTCGATCGGTCGGCCTGCTGACTCATCGTTCGTGTGAACGATACGACAGCGGATGGGTATTTCGGTCGAGCTACCGGTAGCGGCCGCGTCGGTCGATCTCACGGAGCTGTGAGAGCGTCCCCTCGTCTCCAGCGGAACGATACCCCGCCTCGAACGCCGCCCGACAGGTATCGGGGTCGTCCGCGAGCCCCGAGAGCGTGCCGGAGAAGACGTGGAGGTCCATCGCGTGGTCCTCGACGCTCGCCGAGTGGTAGCCGAGACCGAAGTCGATCAGGTACGTTCTCTCACCTCCAACCATCACGTTTCGGGGGGTCGGGTCGCCGTGGACGATCCCCGCGCCGTGGAGCCGCGCGAGGTGGGAGCCGACCTCGTGGACTCGTTCGGTGGTGAGTTCATCGCGCAGTTCCGCCTCGCCCACCCGCTCGAAGGTGATCGTCCCCTCGCGGGGATCGACCTCCTCGACCAGGGGTGTCGGAACGCCGTGGCGGCGCGCCTCGCTCGTCAGCCGGGCCTCCGCGACCGTTCGCTCGCGTCTGAGCCGGTCGTCGAGCCCCGGGTGTCTGTAGGACTTCGGGACCCGGCGTTTCACGACCCGATCGGATCCGATCTCGACGACCGCCTCCGCGCCGACGACCTCCCGCCCCTCGTCCGCGAACCGCGAGACCGATCCGCCGGCGTCCCACGTGACCTCGACCCGATCCGGCCGGAAGTTCGGATCGACGCTCGAGCGCTCGATCGAGACCGTGTCGCCCGCCTCGACCATCCGCGCGCCGAGGACGGCGATCATCCCCGCGTTGTCCCGGAGGTATCGTCCCTCCGGGGCGAAGAAGTCCGCGCCGCGTGCCTCGCACATCTCCGCGAGCATCGCCCGCAGCCTCGCGTTCTGACCGACGCCGCCTCCGAGGACGAGTTCGTCGCTCCCGGTGAGCGAGAGCGCACGCTCGGTCACCTCGGTGAGCATCGCGAAGACGTGTTCCTGGAGCGAGAAACAGACGTCCTCGATCTCGTTACCTGAATCGACCGCCTCCTTCGCGGCACTGGTGATCCCCGAAAAGGAGAAGTCCATCCCCTTCACGACGTACGGCAGGTCGACGTATCCCCCTTCCCTCGCCGCCTCCTCGACTTTCGGCCCGCCCGGGTGCGACCAGCCGAGGTGTCTCGTGAACTTGTCGAGCGCGTTGCCGACGCCCGTGTCCATCGTCTCCCCGAGGACCCTGTACCGCCCCCTGTGAAAGCCGAGGACGTGTGCGTTCGCCCCACTCGCGTTCAGACAGACCGGGGAGTCGAACCCGGAGAAATGTCTGCCGATCTCGAGGTGAGCGACCATGTGGTTGACCCCGACGAGCGGCACGTCGAGGGAGCCGGCGACCGCCCGCGCCGCGCTCGCGACGATCCGGAGACAGGGCCCGAGACCGGGCCCTCTGGAGAACGCGACGACGTCCAGCGGTCCGTGCTCGACCAGGATCGTTTCGACGGCATCCGGGATCGCCCCGGCCATGTGCTCGGCCGCCTCGCGGGGGTTGATCCCGCCGCTCTCTGGTTGGTAGGCGTCGGTCTCGATCGCGATCTCACCGGTCTCGGTGTCGAAGCAGGCCGCGCTCGCCGCCCACGCGGTACCCTCGATACCGAGGACGCGCATTCACTGCCACTCGGTGTAGCTGCACTTCCCGCAGTGGACGCGGTCGCCGTAGTTCCCGAGGAACGTATCGCCACAGCGGGGACACTGCTCGCGGTCGGTGGTGCCGTCCTCGCCGTAGAGTTCGTGGCGGGCCATCTACGCTTCCTCGCCCTCTTCGGACGCGTCGCCCCCGGCGATCTTGTTCCGGTCGAGCATGTGCTCGGTCTCGACGTCGCGCGCGAACTCGGCTGCCTCGTAGACCTTCGCGAAGCCGACGGTCTTTCGCATGCCGAACTTCGTGTTCATCTCGCGGATGACGACCTCCTCTGCGTCCTTGTTCAGCTTCGCCGCGAGGCTGTCGCGCACGGAGAGCCGTGAGGGCGTCGCCTCCTCGTGAACGATCTCGAAGGTCACGTCGGTCCGGTGCAACATCGGGTTCTCCTCCTCGTCGATGATCTCGATATCCATGATGCTCAGTTACACCTAGTTGCCCGCGATTCGGCTAAAAGGGTTTCGAACGCACCTTTTTGCGGCTCGGGGTCGCTTCGCGACCCGCTCACCGCAAAAATCTGTTCTGCGAACGCGGAGCGTTCGCGGAAGCAGCGAGACGGCAGGCCGTCTCGCCCGCCACCAAAAAACCGCTCGCTCCCTTCGGTCGCTCGCGGGTGCAGCGCTCGACCGACCGCCACGCACCCGCCCGCGCTCAGAACACCTCCAGATACTCCTCGATCACCCGTCGTTCCTCCTCGATGAGGTCGAACAGGTCGTAGACGGCCTCGTCGATACCCGCCTGCAGGCGCTTTCGCTGTCAGGGTCGGTTTCGTACGTATTCGATCCTCATAGTGCGACGTTTCGTAGGATCTCTTCGAGCCTGTCCTCGACCTCCGTAGCCTGCAGGATTCGGATCGACCGCTGATCCCGAAGACCCCTCGTCACTTCCTCGATGTCCTGAATCACCAAGAGGCCATTCCAGCCCGTTCCGAAGTAGTCCGTGTCCTTCTCGTAGACGAACTTTCGGTCCTGCTGGAGGAACGCGAGATACTCAAGCGTCTCCTCGATCCCCTGCTGGATCGTCTCCTTCCTCGTCGAGTTCTTGATCTCCGTTATCAGATACTCCGTCCGTTCGTCACCTTGGATTTCGAGGACGATCACATCGGGCCGTTTCGTCCAGACCGACGAGATCTCCGTTCCGAAGTACTCCGCCGTCACCTCGCGGGCTTCCCGTTTCACCATCTCCGCACGGGTGAGCTTCGACCGTTCCTTGTCGGGCTCCGACGACGCGAACCTGAGCCCCCGGTCGCCCGCGGAGCTGTCGTGATACAGCACGATCTCCCGATCACCGCTCGCCATCCGGGCGACCTCCTGCGATCCGGATTCGATGGTTCGGAGCCGGAACTCCTCGTTTTCAAGCCGTTCTATCGTCGCGATGAACCGAAACAGAACGAAGAGTTCAAGCAGCGTCTCCTCGTCGTTCGGCGTAATCGCCGTTTCGTCCAGCAGTTCACGGATCGCTACCTCCTCGCCCGCGAGACTGCTACGATACGTCCGTGTGAGCTCTACCGCCTCGCGATAGATCGGCTCTCTGGAGTCCGCCGTCCGCTGCAACATCCGTTCGGTCGGTTCGTACTCCTCGGGATCCCTGATCCTCGTAACGTGGACGTTCCGCTCGAACAGGTCGATCATCGTATCGACCAGCTCAAGGTTCTCTCGCCACCGGTCGGTGACCCACTCGTACTCCCGCAGGAGGTACCGTTCGCAGTCCGTCAGCGTCGTGTAGATGACCGATAGGAGTCGTTTGAGGACGACGTTCTCGTCGATGTCGTAGCTCTCCGATCGGTTCCGGCAGACGAACAACGAGGTGTCGCGCGGGTTCGTCGAGTATCGTTTTCGAACAGTCGCTGACCAGTCGATGCGTCCATCGATCCGTCCCCGACTCATCCTGATCGTGTTCTTCGTCTGGGTCTTTACGCTACGTAGACGCTGCGGGAGCGCTTCGACGAAGTTGACGACGTCCGGTCGGAGGACGAAGTGGAGTCGGATCAGGCTCTCGTAGTCGTCGAAACGCTCATCCAAGCCGTCGGGTTTGATCTCGCTCGCCAGACGATCCTCGGAGAATCCCCCGTGCATCACGTACGCCAGGATGTCCTGCGTCAGGCGTTCGAGGAGTTCTCCTCTATCCATCTACGCTGACCCCCAGCACGTCGCGTCCCAGTCGTTTCAGCCGACTCTCGTCTATTCCGTCGACCGTCGCTATCTCGCTGACGATCCGTTCCCGACGGGGGACGCCCTCCAACTGTGGGAACACGTAGTTCGTCACGGCCTGTGCACTCGCCGTCTCGACATCCTCCTCCGACTCGAACACGTGTGCGAGCATGTCTCGGACGATAGCGGGACCGATCTTGCGACCCTCGACGGTCGCGTTGGTCGCCCGCCACACCCCGCCGATGATCCGGAGCACGTCTTCGTCCGGTTCGACTCCCCACATGTCGACGTACGATTCGAGTAGTTCGACCTGTAGATCCGAGTCCTCGGGGATTTCGGGTGCATCAACGTGGATGAACGCGAACCGACGCATGAACGCGTACGAGAGCTCGTAGAGCGAGGTCTTGTCGTAACTGTTCATCGTCGCCAGGATCCGCCACGACGTCGGAACGACGTACTCGTGTGCGCTCGGCTCCCCGTCGATCCGATCGGCCGGTAGGATCTCGATCTCCTCGCCCTCCCGCTTGTACGGCAGCTGAACCGCCTGGCCCGAGAGCAGCGTGAACAGCTGTCCGAACGACTTGTCGATGTCCGCGCGGTTGATCTCGTCGACGATCAGCAGCTCGTTCCGCTGTTCGCCGCCTCGCTTGAACCGCCGGAGCACCTGGCCCGGTTCGAACGTCAATTCGCCATCGCCCGCCTCCTCGGGCATGTAGCCGCCAACGGTCTCGAACGTCGACCAGTCCGCCGTCGCCGTCGTGAGTCGATAGCCCGTATAGAGTTCGTCGTGGCCCCTCGACAGGTGTTTACACACCCGGCGCGCGATCTCGGTTTTTCCCGTCCCCGGCGGACCGGTGAAGACGACGTGTTTGCCGGCGTTGATCGCGGCGGTGACCTGTCCGACGAGTTCGGTCCGCTTCCGGCGGGGAAGTACAATCCCGATAGGATCGACTCCGGAATACTCGCTTCGACCTGCCCATCGACGTCGATGCGGGACCCTCCCGAGTCGGATACGGAGCCGTAGACGAACTCCTCGACCGAGCCGAACTTCCCCCTGATACCGCCGATTCCTATATCGCTCAGCGGGCTGAAACCCATCGGATAGTCGATATCGTATCCCGCGAGATCGTGAACGAGGCTCGAATCGACGCCGAGTTCGATCGGCTCCTCCAGGTAGACGATGCAGATCCACGGGCTACCATCCTCGTGATTCGGCCAGACGATCCTGCCCAGAGATTCGTTTTCCTCGGTGTCGATGACCTCAGCCGCGTATTCGTACGTGCCGTTACGGTAGAAGATCAGGAAATCGCCAGGGTTGATTCTCCTCCACTTTCCCTTTACCGTCTTCTTCGTCCCCCACAGTCGCACTCGATCCGTCTCGAAGGCGCGGTCAGTGTGCTCTCGGAGCCGGTCTGCCAACACGCCCTCGATAACGGTTCGATCGAAGTTCTCCTGCGCCGCTCGGTTCCCGTACGGCGCCTGGAATATCCGAGGGCCATCGTAGGACATGCTGTCTGGCTCCACTCCTCGGTACGCTTCCTTTAGCTTTCCTCTACTTCTGTCCGAAGTTTTAGAAACGATAACGGAACCAGAGCCCTCGATGCCCCGTTATCCACACGAGTCCGCACGCTGTCCCAGATGTGGCGAGCGAATCCTGTATGGCCTGAAAGAGGAGTCGACTGGATGGAAGGTAATCATCGACTGCGATCCGGAAGAGGGGTGCGGGCGGGGGTTCTCAAGTCGCTGGATCCGGTTAGACGAGATCGATCGTTTCGACGATGCCTACGAACGAGCGGCCTCGATCGCCGCGGAAGTGTCGGATCGGAACTACTGATCCGTTCGGGCCAACTCCTGTTCCAGAACCCCCACTAGCGGGTAAGCGGCCAGCCGTTGCATTCACTTGGTTGGGTCGTAGGGCGGCGAATCTCCATCAGGTAGACCGCGTCGATGTCGACGGTGACGTACATCGTGTCCGTCCACCCGGAAGCGGACCCAACCACCCACTCGATGTCCTGCTCGCTCATCTCCGCCCTGACGTGATCGGCGATCCCCCCAGCGCGTCGAGCACCGCCTGCGAGTCGGCCATTGACACATGGTTCTGTGGTGTTGATGAAAACACTCCGTTTGCCCGACACCACCCCACACCAACCGTTAACTCCTCCTCGCACGAACCCCCAACAATGCTCCACGCCGAAGGCCCACTGCTCACGATCGACGTCGGCGAGCGCACCACGAACGAGGAAGCCATCGAGGACGTTCTCGCCGAGTTCATCGGCGGACGCGGCGTCGCGACGGCGCTCGCCCACGACCGGATCCCGTTCGACGCGGATCCACTCGGTGAAGAGAACCGCCTCTACCTCACGACCGGCCCGATGCAGACCTCCCAGATGAGTTTCACGGGGAGGATGAACGCGACCGCGCTCTCGCCGCTCACCGACGGCCTCTGCTCGTCGAACGCAGGGGGGTTCATGTCACGGAACTTCGCGGGCGCGGGCTACGGGGCGGTCGAGATCGTCGGGGAGAGCGACGCACTCCTCGTGCTCCACGTCACCGATTCTGGTACCGAGTTCGAAGAAGTACCGACCCTCGAGGGGGCGACCTCCTCGGAGGTCACCGAGTACGTCGCCGAGGAACGCGACCTCTCGGAGGAGCACGTCGCCTGCATCGGCCCGGCGGGTGAGAACCTCGTCCGGTTCGCCTCGATCATGACGACCGAGAGCCGGGCCTTCGGAAGAGGGGGTCTCGGCGCGGTCCTGGGTTCGAAGAACGTGAAGGCGATCACGTTCGACGGCGACTCGCACCCCGAGATCGAGATCGACGAAGTCCAGATGGACGTCCACCGCGAGGCCGCGACGAACGACCACATCATGAAACGCCAGGGGACGACGTCGGTGACCGACCTGGCGAACGAGGTGAACGGTTTACCAACCAGGTACTTCTCCGAACAGCAGTTCGAGGGCGTCGAGGGGATCAACGGCGATCGCGTCGAGGAGAAGAAGTACAAGAAGGGGACCTGTTCGGCGTGTGCCTTTGCCTGTAAACTCCCGACGAAGGACGACGAGCGCGGCGTCGAGACCGAGGGGCCGGAGTTCGAGACGGTGATGGCGTTCGGGTCGAACTGCGCGGTCGACGACATCGTCGACGTGATGCAGTCGAACGAGCTCTGTGACCAGTTCGGCCTCGACACCATCTCCTGTGGAAACACGGTCGCGGGCTACCTCGCGAGCGAGGACGCCTTCGGCGACACCGAGCTGATCCACGAGACGGTCGAGAAGATCGCGTACAGGGACGGCATCGGCGACACGCTCGCGGAGGGGATCGGCCGCGCCGCGGAGGAGCTCGGCGTCGATAACTTCACGGTGAAGAACCTCTCGTTCGCGGGCCACGAGGGCCGCACCCTCCACGGCCAGGGGCTGGCCTACGCGGTGTCGAACCGCGGGGCGGACCACATGTACTCGACCTTCTACGCCTGGGAGTACCCGCTCGTCGGGAAGGACGACGCGTTCCCCCAGAGCGGCTTCGAGGGCAAGCCCGAGGCGGTCGCCCGCCAGGAGAACGCCCGCGCGCTCGAGGACTGCGGCATCGTCTGTCGGTTCTCCCGCGGCGTGATGAACCCCGAGAGGTACGAGGCGCTCCTCGAGGCCGACTACGAGGACCTGCTCGAGGTGGGCGGCCGCGTCGTCGAACTCGAGCGGCACTTCAACAACCAGCGCGGCTTCGACCGGGCGGACGACACGCTGCCGTACGTCGACCAGCTCGAGGGCTTCGACGACGCGCTCACCGAGTACTACGGCGTTCGCGGCTGGTCCGACGAGGGCGTCGTCGAGAGCGCCTCGGCACCCGCCCCGGCCGACGACTGAGGGGTCGTACGGTCTGCTGTAAGTCATTACCGGCGCAACCGTAGGACGGTCGCTGTTGCGCCGGGAAATCGTTACAGCAGACCGAATCGGTCCCTGGGCACTTCTCCTCTCGGTCCCCGGTTCTCGTCCCGATCCTTACTGCCCCTCGACGCCACAGAATTCGACTGCCGTACAGGCGAGCGTCGCCGCCGTGTCGAGCAGCGACGAGACGGTCGTGTACTCGTCGACCGAGTGGAGGTTCGGGCCGTACGGCCCGACCGTCGCGACCGGCACGTCGTAGTAGTTCGCGTAGAAGCGCTCGTCGAGCGCGGCGTTCCCCCCGACGAACTCGCCCTCCTCGCCCGTGATCCGCTCGGCGTGGCGTTTCGAGAGTCGGACGATCTCCGCCTCACGGTCGACCTCGTGCGGTTCGGCGTTCCAGCCGAACCACTCGACCTCGGGTGGGTGTTCGGCGAGCCACTCGTCGCCGTCCGCGGCCCGCCCCACCGCGGCCTCGATCCCCTCTCTGATCTCCGATCGAGTTTCGCCCGGCGGCCAGCCGACCCGACAGCCGAGCACGACCTCGCCGGGGACCGTCGCCGGCCAGTCCCCGCCCTCGACCGTCCCGACGTTGATGTTCGTGACGTGCCCTTCGAGATCTGGATCGGCGGCTCTCGCGGGTACGAAGTCGATCTCGCCCTGGCGCTTCCGGTTCAGCTCGCGGAGCTCCCTGGTGACGAGTTCCGCCTTCTCCAGCGCGCTCACGCCCTGATGGCCCCAGGCGGCGTGGGCGCTTCTGCCAGGAACGGAGATCCGGAAGAACATCACGCCCGCGCTCGCGATGCCGACGTTCGGGAGGGAAAACGGTTCGGGGACGATCGCCGCGTCGGGGACGTAGCCACGTTCGAGCGCCGAGAGCAGGCCGCCACAGCCGCCGTCTTCCTCCTCGATCGTGCTCTGGAGGAGGAGATCGCCCGAGAGCTCGATTTCGAGCGCCTGGAGGACCGAGACCGCCGTGACGATCGCTGCCAGTCCACCCTTCATGTCCGAGGTTCCGCGGCCGTAGACCCGGTCGCCATCCCTCCTGACCCCCCAGGGATCGCTCGTCCACTCGTCTTCGGGCGTCGCGGGCACCACGTCGATGTGTCCAGAGAGCGCGAGCGTCGGCCCCTCACCGGCACCGGAGAGCCGCGCGACGACGTTCTCGCGCCCCTCGTAGCCCGTTTCGATACCTGAACTCGTCTCGAAGAAGCCGGGGTGATCGCGAAGCTCCTCGGGATCGGGCTCCCACGTGTTCGGCTCCAGCCCGAGCGACTCGAACGCCTCGACCATCACCGCCTGTCCGGGCGCCTCGTTTCCGGTCACGGTCGGCTCCGCGACGAGCCGCGAGAGCAGTTCCAGCAGCTCGTCCTCGCGTTCCCGTACCGCCTCCTCGATCCATTCCTCCAGTTCCCCGTCCATGTCGGGCGCTCTCGGGGCTGCGAGGTAAACGTTCACGTCCCGGCTGCCCGCTCCACCCGGCGTCGCTACGGGTATTTCCTCGCCGTGCGTACCCTTTCCATGGACATCGAACTCCACGGCTCGCTCTCGGGACAGGTCGCGCTCGTCACGGGCGCGAACCGCGGCATGGGACGCGTGATCGCCGACGGCCTCGCCGACCTCGACGCGACCGTCTACGCCGGCTCCCGTTCGACCGAGGGCGTCGACCCACCCGAGGGCGGGACCGTGATCAAACTCGACGTAACCGACGACACGACGGTCGACGCGGCGATCGAGCGAGTAGAGAACGAAGCAGGACGGCTCGACGTGCTCGTGAACAACGCGGGGATCGGCCCCGGAGTCGGACAGACGCTCGTCGAGGAGCCGAGAGAGCAGATCGATTCGGTCCTCGCGATCAACCTCCGCGGGCCGGTGATGCTCACCCGTCGCGCGCTGCCGCTGTTGCTCGAACGCGAGGGTGCGCGCGTCGTGAACCTCTCGAGCGGGATGGGCGCGCTGGGCGAGGGGATGAGCGGCGGCGCGACCGCCTACCGGATCTCGAAGGCAGGACTGAACGCGCTCACGGTCGCGCTACACGGCGAGTTCGGGCCGGAGCTGCTCGCGAACGCGGTCTGTCCCGGGTGGGTTCGGACGGACCTCGGCGGGCCGAACGCGACGAAGAGCCCCGAGGAGGGTGCGGAGACGCCGATCTGGCTCTGTCGGTTCGCTCCCGGCTCGCCCGGTGGGCGGTTCTGGCGGGATCGGGCGGTGATCGACTGGTGAACCCTGTGAAACGTCGCTTTCTCCTCACCAACTCGACTT
The DNA here is from genome assembly GCF_036429475.1 of Halalkalicoccus sp. CGA53. Classification (GTDB taxonomy): domain Archaea; phylum Halobacteriota; class Halobacteria; order Halobacteriales; family Halalkalicoccaceae; genus Natronorarus; species Natronorarus salvus. The sequence goes on along the minus strand of NZ_CP144125.1, from coordinate 1,028,346 downwards.
TCGTACGAAGCGGCGAACGGTGAAGCGTACCCCCCTCTTATGGCCGGTCGATGTGCCATGGCAGTTCACGACACGGCCCCTGAGGGCAGCGGCTTCGACTCGCTCCGGGAGGTGCTGGCGAAGGCGAACGAGCCGAAGACCGGCGACCAGCTGGCGGGGATCGCCGCCGACTCCGACGCCGAGCGGGTCGCGGCGAAGCGCGCGCTCGCCGGGACGACGATCGAGACGCTACGCGAGAATCCGGTCGTTCCCGAAGAGCGCGACGAGGTGACCCGAGTCATCCAGGAGAGCGTCCGGGAGCCGGTCTACGACGAGATCCGCGAGTGGACGGTCTCCGACCTCAGGGAGTTCCTGCTCTCGGAGTCGACTGGCGAGCACGAGATCGCCCGAATCAGGGCGGGGCTCACGAGCGAGGTGATCGCCGCGGTCGCGAAGCTCATGTCGAACATGGACCTCGTGCTCGCGACGTCGAAGATGTCGGTCCCCGCGACCTGCAACACGACCGTCGGCCAGTCCGGAACGCTCTCGTTTCGCCTCCAGCCGAACGATCCGTCCGACGACGTGGGGCGGATCATCGACTCCACGCGCGAGGGGCTCTCCTACGGCGTCGGCGACGCGGTGATCGGGATCAACCCGGTCGAGGACGGCGTGGGGACGACGACAGCGATCCTCGAGGCGACCCACGAGTTCATCCGCGAGTGGGAGGTACCGACACAGAACTGCTGTCTCGCGCACGTCTCAACGCAGGTCGAAGCGATCGAGGAGGGCGCACCCGCGGACATGCTCTTCCAGAGCCTCGCGGGCACCGAGAAGGGGAACGACGAGTTCGGCGTCGACGTCGAGAGCCTCGACGAGGCACACAGGGTCGCGCAGAAACGCTGTACCTCGTCGGGGCCGAACGTCACCTACTTCGAGACGGGCCAGGGATCCGAGCTCTCCGGCGAGGCCCACGAGGGGGTCGACCAGCTCACGCTCGAATCGCGGTGTTACGGTCTCGCGAAGCGCTACGACCCGTTCCTCGTGAACACGGTCGTGGGGTTCATCGGCCCGGAGTACCTCTACGACGCCCGGCAGGTGACCCGCGCCGGCTTAGAGGACGTCTTCATGGGCCAGCTCCACGGCATCCCGATGGGCATCGACGCCTGCTACACGAACCACATCCAGGCGGACCAGAACGACATCGAGAACCTCGCGGTGTTGCTCACGGCCGCGGGTGCGAACTACTTCATCAGCGTGCCGATGGGCGACGACGTGATGCTCAACTACCAGTCGAACAGCTACCACGACGCCGCCGCGCTCTGGGAGGTTTACGACAAGGGACCGACGCCGGAGTTCCGGGAGTGGCTCTCCGAGATGGGGATATGGCGCGACGGCCGGCTGACCGAGCGGGCGGGCGACCCGACGATCTTCACCTGACCATGGCGAGCGAGACACACGAGACGGACGACGAACGGGGCGAGGGCGGAGGGCCGAGCGTGGACGACGACCGGCTCCGCCGAATCGCCGAACGTAACCCCTCCCGGCTCGGCGTCGGCCGGGCTGGACCGCGGCCCCGGACCGAGACGCTACTCGAGTTCCGCGCGGACCACGGGGTCGCCCGCGACGCGGTCTTCTCGCGGGTGAGTGAGGATCTGCTCGACGAGTTGGGCCTGTACAGAGTGCGATCGCTCGTCTCCGATACGGAGGAGTACCTCGCCCGACCGGATAGAGGGCGAGAGATCTCCGAGGAGACGGTGAGAGAGCTACGAGAGGGCTGTGAAGCCGACCCCGAGGTCCAGATCGTCGTCTGTGACGGCCTCTCGGCGACGGCGGTCGAGGCGAATCTCCGAGATCTGCTGCCCGCTTTGCTCGACGGGCTGGACGAGCGAGGGATCTCGGTCGGAACGCCCGTGTTCGTCGAGTACGGCCGCGTCGACGTGATGGACGCGGTGGGCGAGACCCTCGGCGCGGAGGCCTGCGTGAACCTGATCGGCGAGCGACCGGGGCTCGCGACCGCCGAGAGCCTGAGCGCGTACTTCGTCTACGGGCCGGAGCGCGGCGCACCGACGGCGAAGAAGTCGGTCATCTCGAACGTCCACTCCGGAGGGTTGCCGGCGGTCGAAGCCGGTGCGGCGATCGCCGATCTGCTCGCGGAGATGCTGGAGAAGCGGGCGAGCGGGCTGGATCTAGGGGGAAACGACCGCGAGTTCCAGAAGGGCTAATCCCTCCCCGACGTTCCCCGAACCATGGCGGACCGCACCGAGACGATCACCAGCGTCGGCGTCGACGTGGGTACGACGACGACGCAGACGGTCGTGAGCCGGCTCCGTGTCGAGGTGAGCCCGTACGACGGCGCGGCCTCCCCGCGGATCACGGATCGCGAGATCGTGTTCCGCGGCCCGATCCACGAGACGCCGCTGCTCGACCCGGAGACGGTCGATATCGAAGGGGTCCTCGCGCTCGTCGAGAGCGATCTGGCGGAGGCGGGCGTCTCGCCCGAGGGGATCGACACGGGGGCGGTGATCGTCACCGGCGAGACTGCGAGGAAAGAAAACGCCGAGCCGCTGGCTCACCGCCTCGCGGCCGATTCGGGTACGTTCGTTTCGGCGGTCGCGGGCGCGTCGCTCGAGGCGGTCCTGGCCGCGCGGGGCTCGGGTGCCGCCGCGTACGCCGCGAGAACGGGTGAGACCGTCGCGAACGTCGACGTCGGCGGCGGAACGACGAACGCGGCGATCTTCGAGGGCGGTGGTTTGAGAGAGACACGCTGTCTCGACGTCGGGGGACGGCTCCTCCGGTTCGACTCCAGTGAGATCGTCACAGGGGTCTCGGAACCCGTTCGGCGCCTCGCCGAGAGCCAGGGGATCGCGCTCTCGGTCGGCGAGCCGATCGACGAAGGGGAGCGTCGGGTGCTCGCCGACGCGATGGCCGATCGACTCGCCGACCTGCTCTCGGGGCCGCCGTTCGAGGAGCAGTCCCGAGAACTGGCGATCGAGGACCTCCCCACGGAATCGGTTGAGATCGACGCACTGGCCTTCACGGGGGGTGTGGGCCGGCTGGTTCGTACTCCACTCGAGGACCCGCTTTCCTACGGCGATCTGGGATCGGATCTCGCGCGGGCGATCCGGGATCACCCCGTCATCTCCGGGTGGCGCCACCTCGACATCCCGGAGGACATCCGCGCGACGGTGATCGGAGCCGGAACGGAGACGACGACGTTCAGCGGCCGGACGGTCGCGGTCGATCCAGCACACCTCCCGTTGCGGAACGTCCCGGTCGTCTCGGTGGGCGATCTGAGCGAGTACGAGGGCGAGTCCGAGCTACGGGCCGCGTTCGAGGAGACCGTCGAACGGGCCACGGCGCTCTACGATCTCGTCGATCTCGACGCGCTCGCGCTCTCGATCGAGGATATCGGGGTACTCGGCTACGACCGGATTCGGGACGTCGGAGCTGCGTTCGCGGACGCGCGGTCCGAGCTTCCGTCCGATCTCGTGCCGGTGGTCGTGACCCGACAGAACTGCGCGAAAGCGCTCGCCGGGGCGGTCCGCGGAGCGGACGGGTGCGAGCGGACGCTGCTCGCGATCGACGAACTCCGGGTCGGGGAGGGCGACTACCTCGACGTCGGCGAGCCGTTCCGTGGCGGAGAGGCGGTTCCGGTGGTGGTGAAGACGCTCGCGTTCGACGAAGCGAGCGAGGGGAACGGTTAACGGAGCGCCACCGAAACCCACCGTATGAACCTCCAGTCGGTCTTCGGTACTGGGCGACCCGTCGTCGGCATGGTCCACCTCGCTCCGCTGCCGGGCGCGCCGCGATACGGCGGCGACCGCGACGCGATCCGGGAGGCGGCGCTGCGCGACGCCCGTGCGCTCTCGGAAGGCGGTGTCGACGCGATCCTGGTCGAGAACTTCGGCGACGCCCCGTTCTACCCAGATTCCGTGCCCGCGCACGCCGTCGCCTCGATGACCGCGCTCGTCGCCGACATCACCCACTCGGTCGCGCTCCCCGTGGGGGTGAACGTGCTCCGGAACGACGCGGAAGCGGCGCTCTCGGTAGCCGCCGCGACCGGCGCGGAGTTCGTCCGCGTGAACGTCCACACCGGGGCGCGGGTCGCCGATCAGGGCCTCCTCGAGGGGCGAGCCCACGAGACGGTGCGCCTGCGCGAGCGTCTCGATGCCGACGTCGCGTTGCTGGCGGATCTCGACGTGAAACACTCCGTTCCCCTGGGAGGGGAGTTCTCGGCGGAGGAGTTCGCCGATACGGCAGAGAGAGGGCTCGCCGACGGCGTGGTCGTAAGCGGCTCCGGCACCGGGCGGAAGACCTCGCTCGAGGCGGTCGAGCGGGCCGCCACCGAGCGGGAGGAGTACGGACTCGACACGCCCGTCTTCGTCGGCAGCGGCGTCACCGCCGACTCGGTCACCGACCTACTCTCGGTCGCCGACGGGGTGATCGTCGGCACGTCGCTGAAGGAGGGCGGCGAGACGACGAACCCGGTCGATCCGGATCGCGTGAGACGGGTGGTCGACGCGGCGGACGCGATCAGGTAGTCCGTTCCGCGAGGAACGCCTCGACCTCGTCCTCGCTCGCCAGCCCGCCACGAGCGCCCTCGGTGGTGCAGTTGAGCGCACCGGCCGCGGCCGCGAACCGGCCTGCCTCCGCCATCTCTCTCCCGCCGAGCAGCCAGCGGTGGACGAGCGCCGCGTGGAAGGCGTCGCCTGCGCCGGTCGTGTCGACGACGTCGACCTCGAACGCGGGGATCGAGGTCACACAATCGCCCTCCCAGAGGATCGCCCCCTCCTCCCCCCGGGTGAACGCACCGCGCTCGACGCCGCGTTCCCTGAGGGCGTCGACCGCCTCGCGACCACGGACCCCCAGGTACGACTCCGCCGCGACCCCGCCGCAGACGAACAGCGAGAGCCCCGGGAGGAGGGCGTCGAGCGTCTCCCGTTCGGTTCCCCGGTCCTCCAGTTCGGCGATCGGACCGGTGAGATCGAAGCTCGCCGGGACGCCGGAGCGCGCGAGATCGGCGAGGTCCCGGCTCACCCGGTCGGGACAGTAGGCGTTCGCGACGACGAGGTCCGCCGACCGGAGCCTCTCGTGGTCCCCGTCGTCGAGCCGGAGGTTTCGCGTACTCTCGCCGCCGGTGATTATGAAGCGCTCGCCCGTGTCGTCGCGGAACACCATGCAGTAGGTCGAGGGCTCGGGGCCGTGGCTGATCCCGCGTGTGCCGACTCCCTCCAACGCGAGGTTCTCCACGACGCGCTCGCCGCGCTCGTCCTCGCCGACGCGGGTGATCATCCCCACCCCGCGACCGTATCGCGAGAGCGCGACGGCGGCGTTCGCCCCGACCCCGCCGAAGCTCTCGGCCCGCTCTTTGACGTACGCGCCGCCGTCAGGTCCCGGGAGGTTCGAGAGCAGGTACTCCTCGTCCACGAGCGCGCTGCCGAGACAGATCACCTCGGGGCCACTCGATTCGGAGCCCTCGTTCATCGTGTGGGAGGAGCCACCGGGGGAAGAAAGGTGTTCGTCGGTTCGACGTCCACCGCTGGCACCTCTCGTCCACCCACCTTTTTGCGTCGGACAGCGATGGAGAGGCATGCCGAGAGAGATCGCAAACGGTGTGTACGACATCACGTGTCGGGTGGACAGTGGAAAGCGGTACCGGGTGTTCCTGTTCGCCGGTGAGACACCAACGCTACTCGACGCCGGGTTCGCCGACACGGCCGAAGCGGTGTTCGACGGCGTCGCCGACGTCGGCGTCGACCCGGAGCGGCTAATCGTCACGCACGGCGACGGGGATCACGTCGGGGGGTTCGACGCGATGGTCGACCGGTACGACCTCGAGACGTGGGTGCCCAGGCAGACGGATATCGACGCCTACCACGCCCCGGACCACCGGTACGGCGACGGCGACCGAATCGGCCGGTTCACGGCGGTGCACGTCCCCGGACACGAACCCGACAACCACGCCCTGATCGACGAGGACGCCGGGATCGCGGTTATGGGCGATGCCGTCTCGGGGGCCGATCAGCGCGGACTGCCCGCCGGGTACTTCCACCTCCCACCGGCGGTCTACTCACAGGACCTCGACGAGGCCGAACGCAGTCTCGAGGCACTGCTCGCGTACGAGTTCGACGTGGGTCTCGTCTATCACGGCTCGTCCGTGATGGAGGACGCCCGGGAGAAACTCGACCGGTACGTCAACTTCCCCGGGAAACCGTGACGGCCTCCTCGACCCGATCGTCGACCGCCGACGTCGGTTTCTCGCGACCGCTCATGGGATCATCGTAGCCACCCGGATCTCGTGGGCTCACACGTCTCCGGCGTCGTTCGGTTCGCAACCGAGAACGTATGAACTCCTACGATGATCCCTATCGGTTCACGTCGAACTCGATCGCCATCCCCTGCCCGAAGCCGACACAGAGCGTCGCGAGTCCCCGACCGCCGCCGCGCTTTCTGAGTTCGTGGATCAGCGTTACCGGGAGCCGCGCCCCGCTCGCGCCGAGCGGGTGGCCGATGGCGATCGCCCCGCCGTTGACGTTCAACCGGTCCTTCTCGATTCCGAGTTCGCGCCGGGAGTACTCGCACTGGCTCGCGAACGCCTCGTTGATCTCGACCAGGTCGTACTCGTCGATCTCCCCGCCGGTCTTCCTCAGGAGCGCCTCGGTCGCCGGCACCGGTCCGATCCCCATGATCGTCGGGTCGACGCCCGCGACGGCGTTGTTCCCTACGGACGCGAGCACCTCCAGGCCGTGCTCGTCGGCGAACGCCTCACTGGTCACCAGCGTCGCCGCCGCGCCGTCGGTGATCTGCGAGGCGTTTCCGGGCGTCACCGTGCCGTCACCCTTGAACACCGTCGGGAGCGAGCCGAGCGCCTCCATCGAGGTGTCGTAGCGGATCCCCTCGTCGCGGTCGACGGTTCCCTCCTCGGTCTCCACGGGCACGATCTCGTCCGCGAAGCGGCCGGACTCGGTCGCCTCGGCCGCCCGCTCGTGACTGCGCAGCGCGAACGCGTCCTGGTCCGCCCGGCTCACGCCGAACTTCTCAGCTACTTTCTCCGCGGTCATCCCCATCATCAGTTCGCCGACGTTGTACGCGTCGGCGAGTCCGGGGTGGAGGTGGCCGTGGCCCTCGCCCATCGGCACGCGAGACATGGACTCGACCCCGCCGGCGATCACGACCTCGCGGCTGCCCGCACGGATCGCGTCGCTCGCGCTCGCGACCGCCTGCATCGAGGAGGCACACCAGCGGTTGATCGTGGTCGCCGGGACGCCCTCACCGAGTTCCGAGAGCAGCGCGATCACGCGCGCGACGTTGTTGTCCTGCTCGCCGCGCTGCTGGGCACAGCCCCACATCAGGTCGTCTACCTCCTCGCCCGAGAGCGCCGTCTCCGCGAGGATCTCGTTCACGAGCGCGATCGAGAGGTCCTCGCTCCTGACGTCGGCGAACGCTCCGTCCTCCTTGCCGAGCGGGGTCCGTCGCGCCTCGACGATCACCGGGGTGGTCGCTGCTGACATGGTTCGTCGTTGGACGGTCACGACCGTAAGTGTGTCACAACCGTCGCCCGCTCACGCGGAGTTTATTCCGCGTTCGAGTACGGTCCCGCTATCGCCGACCGCGAGGTCCACTCCGCCAACGTCGAGCACGACGGCGTTCAACCCCTCGTCCGTCGGCACCTCCGCGGCCTCCCACCCCGGCGACTCACGGTCGAGGAGTTCACCAGCGTCGCTACAGACGAGTCCTCGATCCCCGGCGAGATCGATCCCCGTGAGCGCGCCCTCGCTCGCCGCAGACCGCGTCCACGTCGTCCCGTCGTACCGGTGGACCGAGCCGTCGGACGCGACGGCGGAGACCTCACTCGGCGCGCTCGCGGCGATGTCGGTGAACGACCCACCGTCCTCGACGCCGATCCGTTCGAACTCGTGCTCTCGAATCTCGAACACGCTCGCGTTCGAATCACAGACGTAGCCGACGCCCTCGGCGAACGCAGCGCCCGTCGCACTCGACCCGCTCCCGGGTTTCACCGGCTCGTCCCACTTGATTTCGGTTCCCGAGACCGTCCCGCGAACCACCTCGCCGGAGCCGGTGAGCAGCGTGATCGTCTCCTCGCCCGCGGCCCCGACGGCCGCGCAGTCCGTCCACGAACTCGTGATGTCGAGCGGTGCCGACCGATCGGTCACCCGTCCGCTCTCCGGGTCGTACGAGGCGAGAACCCCGCCGTCGCCCGCCATCCAGACGCGCTCTCCGTCCTCGCTCACGGAGACCGAAGAGAGGTCGGTCGAGCGCCCGGTCGGACCCTCCTCGAGCACCGTCTCCCAGCCACCGTCGGTCCGGGCGAGTAGCGTGCCGGCCTCGCCGACGGCGAACGCGCACCCGTCCGCACCGGTGACGTCGGTCAGCGACACCTCGGCCGTGGTTTCGACCGCCCGCCACTCCCGTTCGTTCTCCCCGTTCTCCTCACCCGTCCCCCCGTCGTCCGTCTCGGTCGGCTCCTTCGTTTCAATCGGCTCTTCGGTTTCGGTCCGGGTTTCCGTTTCAGTCGGTTCGTCGGTCTCGGTCGGCGTTTCGTCCTCCGTCGGCGTCGATACCCCCCGGTCCCGTGGCTCCTGCTCTCCGTCCCCGTCCGCTTCGTCCGTCCTCCCGGTCCGTCGCTCCCGGGGTGGGGACTCGCGTCGCGGGCTGGGAGCGCCTTCCTCGGTCGGTTCCGCGGGAGGGCGCTCGTCGTCGTGCTCCCGGGTCGCCCCGGACGGCCGGACCTCCTCCCCGGTCCGTTCCCGCTCGGCAGGCCCCCGGGTCCCGAGATAGAGCGAGAGCGCCGGCACGACGTAGGCGGCGACCGCGAGCGGGATGAACCAGCGGTCGACGGTCGAGAGCAGTCCGAGGGCGGTGAGCGCCACGAGTGACGCCGTGTGGACGGCGCTCTCGGTGTACTCCCGGTAGAACCCCCAGAACCCCCTCGACCGGGCAGTCGTACGCATTCTACCTGCCTCGAATCGCCCCGGTCGGATGAGGCTTCGCCCCGAGCGTGCAGCCCCGTCCGTTTTTGCCCCTGTAGAGCGTTCTCCCGGTATGGACCACGAGGCCGAGATCCGCGGGGTCGGGATCAGCGTCGACGACGAGGGTGGCGGGGCGCCGGCCGTCGTCCTCGAGGCACGGGGTGAACTGCTCCCGATCTTCGTCAGCTACGACCAGGCACAGTCGATCCAGCTCGCCGTCGAGGAGGTGCCGTTCGAGCGCCCCCTCACTCACGACCTCTTCGTCGACATGATCGCCGAGTTCGGCGGCGCGATAGACAGGGTGCGAATCGACGACCTCTCCGGGGGCACGTTCTACGCGAAGATCGACGCCGAGCAGTACCACGGCGGCGAGCGCAAGAAGCTGGTGCTCGACGCACGACCCTCGGACGCCATCGCGCTCGCGGTGCGACTGGGCTGTCCGGTCGTCGTCTCTGACGAGGTGCTCGACGAGGCCGCACACTCGCCCGAGGAGTTCGACGAACTCGACTTCGACGAGCCGGCCTGAAGAGCTTCGCCCGAAGGCTTTTCATCCCGATCCGTGTGCGCCCCGATATGACACGCTTCGGACGAACTCTCCTCGGATCGCTCGCCCTCCTCCTCGCGTTCCCGGGTACCGCCGTCGCCCAGGGGGGCCAGCCCCCGACCGGCGACCCGATGGCCGATCCCGTCCTGAACCTGTTCGTCACGGCCCTCGGTACGCTCCTCTACATGGGGCTGGTGTTCGTCGTCGGTGGGATCGCGGTGCTCGCCGTCCCCGACTTCGTCCGGGGCGTCGACCGCGAGATCCGTGACTCCCCCGTGCTCTGTGGGCTCGTCGGAGTGGGGCTGTTCGTCGGGCTGATCGTCGCCCTCTTCGTCCTCGCGATCACGGTGGTCGGGCTGCTGCTCGCCGTCCCCGGGGCGATCGCCCTGTTCGTCGCCGGTCTCCTCTCGGAGGCGATGATCGCGGTGTCGGTCGGGTTCGTCCTCGCGGGCGTCCTCGACCGCGAGGGTGTCTCCCTGGGCTGGGCGTTCGTCGGGGGGCTGCTCGCCGTCACGCTCCTCTCGCTGATCCCGCTCGTCGGCTTCCTCACGCTCTTTCTCACCGCCGTCGGCTTCGGCGGGCTCTCGATCCACCTCTGGAACCGGTTTCAGGCCGACGACGAGCCAGAGGAGCCCGAACCCGAGGAGCCGGGAGACGGGGCGTGGACCGCGAGCGATCACGTCGACGACGACCGCGACGACTACAGCCGGTCGTAGTCCTCGCGGAAGGTCGCGAGCGTTGCCGCGAGCACGCCGATGACGATGGGTCCGATGAACAGCCCCGTGAAGCCGAGCGTGTAGACGCCGCCGAAGACGCCGACGAGGATCACGCCGGGGTTGAGGTGGGCCTCGCGGTCGATCACGATGGGTCGGGCGTAGTTGTCGATCATGCTCACGACGACGATGCCGTAGACCGCGAGCGCGACCCCCGGAACGACCTGGTCGACGGCGACGAGGTAGATCGCGGCCGGTCCCCAGATGATGAACGCACCGATCAGCGGTAAGAGTGCCAGAACGATCATCACGAACGTCCAGAAGACGACGTTCGGCACGCCCGCGAAGTAGAGGCCGACGCCGCCGACGAGGCCCTGGATCACCGCGACGGAGATGTGGCCGATGACGACGCCCCAGGTCGTGCGGTGGATCTGGTCGAAGAGGTCAGCGGTGACGTCCGGCGGGAGCGGGATCACGTCGGCGGCCCAGTCGACGAACGCCGGGCCGTCCCGGAGGGTGTAGTAGACGAGAAAGAGCGTGAGCGCGAGACCGAGCGTCGCGGTGAACGTCACGCCGACGACCTGCGTGACGCTCCCGAACAGGACTTCGACGAGCGCCTCGCCCACGTCGACGAGCGCGCTCTGGACGTCGACCGTCTGCCCAGTGCTCTCCTCGATGCGGGCTTCGAGCGTCTCTGCGTCGAGGGCGGTCTCGCCCTGGGCGAGTTCGAGCAGGTCGCGATAGAGCACCGTCCCGACGTAGATCAGCGGGAGGATCACGGCGACGAGCGTGAGGACGATGAGCAGGACCGGCGACGCACGACGGCCGATTCGCGGGGCGAGGCGGGCGTGAATCGGGAAGAGGACGTACGCGAGGATCACCGCCGCGAGGACGTACTGGAGGAAGGGAAGGACGATCCAGAGCGAGACGAGCGCCGAGATCGCGATGGCGAGGAGGACGAACGCCCGCTGCTGGTTCATGTCGGCCCCTCAGGGTCAGCGACAAAGAGCGTACCGGCGCGCGCACGGACGGACGATCTCGATCGGACACCCCGTTTCCCGCCGAGAGCGTTCGACCTCCACAGGGAGGAGTCGCGCGTTCGTAACGACGGCGTTAAGATTCTCCCATTCCAAGTCATCGGGAATGAGTGACCCGCTCGACGTGGTCGAGTTGTTGCTGACGGCACACGCCTACAACGACGATCAGGACCTCGACGAGAACGACCTTCCTCCCCGCTACCGGGCGGCGTTCTGGCACGACGGGACGATCGAACGCCCTCTCACGGTGACCGAGGGTCTCGCCCGCGAGGTGACCGAGAGCGCCGACCCGTGGGACGCCGTCTCGGAGTTCATGTTCACGACCCGCGAGGAGTTCACCGGCAAGCTCTCGCTCACCCAGCCGGAGATGGCCGCCGAGTGGCTCGCGGGCCGGATCACCGAGAATCGACTCGCGGCGAACCCGGCGCTCTCGGCCCTCTACGCCGCCGGCGAGTTCGACCTCGGCTTCGAGCCGGACCCGCAGGCCGCGCGGACGAACACCCGGCCGATCCAAGCCGATCGGATGTGGATCGACAAACTGCTCGAGACCTACTTCGACGCCGAGGACGAGGAGGACGCGGACATGCTCGACCTCGTGGACATCCGCGCGCCCGAGGAGATCGAGATGACCTTAGAGGACCTCGTACTCACCCCGGACCAGGAGGACGAGATCGAGAAGGTCGTGAAGGCGATCGAACACCGCGACTACCTCGCGGCGATCGGCCTGCGAGAGATCGGGAAACTGCTGTTCGTCGGTCCGCCGGGGACGGGGAAGACGACCGCCTCGCGGGCGATCGCCCACGACCTCGACCTGCCGTTCGTCGAGGTGAAGCTGTCGATGATCACCTCACAGTACCTCGGCGAGACGGCGAAGAACGTCGACAAGGTGTTCGAGGTGGCGAAACGGCTCGCGCCGTGTATCCTCTTCATCGACGAGTTCGACTTCGTCGCGAAGACGAGGCGAAGCGACGAGCACGCCGCGATCAAGCGGGCGGTGAACACCCTCCTGAAATCGATCGACGAGGTGAGCCTGATCCGCGACGACGTGCTCCTGATCGGCGCGACGAACCACCCGGACCAACTCGACGCCGCCGCCTGGCGGCGGTTCGACGAGATCGTCAACTTCCCGAAGCCGGACGAGGGGATGCGCGCGGACATCGCCCGGGTGATCACCCGGCAGATGGAGATCAGCGAGTTCGACCCCGAGGAGATCGCCGCCAGGACGGAGGGACTCACCGGGAGCGACCTCCGACTCGTGCTGCGCGAGGCGGTGCTCGAGGCGCTGACGGAGAACCGACGGACGCTCACCCAGCGCGACCTCCTCGACGCGATCGTCGACTTCGAGGAGCGCGACACGCTGAAGTCACTCGACATGATCGAGGGCGACCACGAGGCGCTCGTCGCGGGCGGGACCCCGACGGGCGACGGCGGACACGACCACGACCACGACCACGATCACGACCACTGAGATGCGGGTGACGCTGCTCGGCACCGGCGACACCACCGGGACGCCGACTGCCGGCTGTGACTGTGAGACCTGTACGTACGCCATCGAGAACGGTATCGAGCGCAGTCGCTTTTCGGTGCACGTCGAGAACGAGGAGACGGGGGAGTCGCTGCTGGTGGACTTCAGCCCCGACTTTCGCGCACAGTTTCTCACCCATGACGTCGCGTTACCGGACGCCGGCATCGTCACGCACGTCCACTTCGACCACCTGGACGGCCTGGGCAACACCTACCGGCTCTTCTCGGACCTCCCCGTGCACGCGGCGGACGAGGTCGATCCGGTCACCGGCACGAGCGTCGCCGGGACGATCCGGGAGAAGTACGACTACCTCGATCGGATCACCGTCAGCGAGCAGCGACCCTACGAACCCTTCACCACCTGTGGGTTCGAGGTGACGTTCGTCCCAGTCGACCACCCCCCGCTGCTCTGTTACGGGCTCACGATCGAGCACGAGGGGGCGAAGCTCTCGCTTTCGGGCGATACGAGCTACGGGATCGGCGACCGGGCGAGGGAGGTGCTCTCCGAGCCGGACCTGCTGCTCGCGGACGCGATCGTCCCCGCCTCGCTCTGCGAGCACCACCCGATCGGCGGGAGACACCGAGACGAAACCGGGGTCCCCCGGACGTTCGGCTCGAAACACATGACCCGCGAGGGCGCGCTCGCGCTCGCCGACGATCTCGGCGCCGAGGAGACCCGACTCGTCCACGTCGCACACTTCTACCCGGTCGAGGAGGCGTTCGCCGCGCCGCTCGCCGTCGACGGCGAACGGTACGTCCTGTAGATCACCTGTTCCGTCTGCGATCCGGTCGCCGGTCGGGCAGGTCCCGAAATGTGCGTGGTAGCTGATACCCTCGGTCGGACGACCGTATCACGACCTCCGGCGTGCTGTCCGGCGAAAACGGCCGCGACGGGCCGTCCCCCACGGTTTCAGAAGGTTTATGGGTCGCACCGTCCAGCACTCGACAATGCCAGGACGGCGGGAGGTGCTGCTCTCCGCCATGGCAGTGGGATGTCTCGCCGGCTGTCTGGACGACGACGCCGGCGACGTGGACGGTGGAGAGCAGGGAGACGGGGTATCGGACGACGACACCCCGGGATCGGACGACGACCCGGGAGCGACGGGTTCGGACTCGGACGATACCTCGGAGCCGGAGGGCGCTGACGACGGCAGGGGCGACGAGAGCGAGGAGGGAGAGACGGCTGACGGCGGCGAGGAGGGCTCCGACGAGACGGAGAACACCCCGCGGGACCACCCGCTCGCGGCCGACCTCGGGTCACTCCCGACGCGCGGCGATCCGGCGACCGCGACGGCAACGATCGTCGACGTCTCGGATGTCAGCTGTCCGCTCTGTCGCGAGTTCCACCAGGGCGCCTACGAGGAGCTCTCGTCGGCGTACATCGACGGCGGCGAGCTCGCGTACGTCTACCGGGCGATTCCCGGCCTCGACACCGGCTGGAACGTCCCGGCGACGCACGCGCTCTACGAGACGCTCGAACGCGAGGGCGAGGCGGCGTTCTGGTCGCTCGCGGAGTTCTACTACCGCGAGCAGGACGGGCTGGACGAGGGGAACGTCATAGAGCGAACCGAGGAGTTCCTCCACCGGATCGTCGAGGAGCCCGATGCGGTCGTCGAGGCGGCGGAGATAGAGACACACACAGGGATGATAGAGAACACGATCGCTGCGGCGAGAGAGGCGGGAATCGAGGGGGTACCGACGTTCTACCTGTTCAGGGAGGGCGAGTACCTGACGACCATCGAGGGCAACCAGAGCGCGGAGGTGTTCGAGAATGCGCTCTCGCTCTAGCTGGCTGCCGATGCGCTCGGCCGACTGGCAGCGGATGGGCCGGACGACCCGGCTCGTGCTCGTGAGCCCGCTCTACGCCGCCATCGCGGCGGTCACCGGTCTCATCGGGATCACCACGTTCGTCGTCGCACAGAACGTCGCGCTCGTGCGCGATCTGGTGGTCTTCGGGCCGCTGCCGATGGAGAACAGGCTGGGAATCCTCGTGAACCTCTACCCGTTCATCGGCGACGGTTTCGGCACCCTCTCCTCGATCTTGCTCGTCCTCACGGGCGTCCTCACGGGGACGAACATCGCACTACTGGTCTACCACCTCAGAGAGCACAACCTCTCGCTCGGCGCGAGTTCGGGCAGCTTCGGCGGCGTCGTCCTCGGAACGCTCGGTGCGGGCTGTGCGGCCTGTGGCTCGGCCGTGCTCGCCGGGTTCTTCGGCATCCTCGGTGTCTTCGGCATCTCGGTGACGCTTCCGCTGGACGGGATGGAGTTCGCCCTCGCCGCCATCCTCGCGCTCGTGCTCTCGCTGCACTGGCTCGCCGACGGGATGCGCGGGGCGACGATCCGCGGCTGTCCGATCGACATCCGGGACTAGCCCGAAAAGCGATCCAGCCCGACCTGTCTCCGTACTCGTCCATCGGGCTCCGCGACCCACGGCGAGTTCGCCTCGCGCTCGGCGGCCGCGTCGAACTCCGGTACCGCACCCTCCTCGTAGCCCGGACAGTCCGGGCCACAGCCCGCCGGGTTCACCACCTCGTCGTAGTAGGTACAGTGTGGAAGTCCACCGGAGCCGGCGACGCTCCCCACCCCGACGTTCGCACACGCCGGCAGCGCCGGCCGCCAGCCCTTTCCGTAGGCGCGTTCGCCGATCCGGCGGCGCTTTTTCGCCTTTTCACTCGCCGAGACGACCGCCACGTCCGTTCGGAGCGGCTCCCGATCCAGGATCTCGATTCCCGGTTCGGCAGGGGTGAGCCGCGTGGGCTCCCGGATCACCTCGATCCCACCCTGCACGCGCCAGACACCGACCTCCTCGGGGAGCCGGTTGAGGTGTGCGCGGGTGACGTAGCTCTCGGTCGCGAGGATCACCCGGTCCACGAGACCGAGACTCACGTCGGTCCGCAGCTGTCGCTCCAGGTCGCCCGGCGCGGCGAGGTCTGGTTTGTTCTCGATCGCCGTGATCGCGCCGAACCAGTCGGGATAGCGGGCCGTCTGGCGAACGAGGTCGCGGCCGTCCCGTCGCTCGCGCTCGAAGAAGCCGACGTCGACGGCCTCGTCGACCGCCTCCCGGGCGAACTCCGGGTGGGCGTCGATCAGCCCGTGGGGGTCGCGGGCGCGACCGACGCCGATGCCCGCCTCGATCGCGAGCGGCGGGATCGTCTCCGGGGTGATCGCGGCCCTGTCGGAGAACTCGGGACCGGGCTCGACACAGACCACGTCGAGGATCCGGTTGCCGGGCGCACGGACCGCCCCGCCGAGCTGTCGGGAGACGATCCGCTCGCCGTCCTCCAGTCGGGCACAGAGCGCGAGTTCGAAGGCGTACTCCGACACCGGTCTCGGGGAGGCGCCGGGGGGAGAAAAGCTCACTCCCGACCGACGACGAGCTCCGTCGGTTCGGAGACCGCTACCCGTTCGGGATAGGGAAAGGAGACGAGTCGGCCCGACTCTCCCTCCGGGAGCTGGGCGGTGTCGTCGCTCATGACGAGCGACTCGTCGACGATCACGGCCGAACGGGCGCCCTTGATCACGATCGGCATCTCGGCCTGGACCGCGATCGTCTCCGGACGCTCGATCCTGACGCGGTCACCCTCGGTCGCGATCCGCTCGTGGCCGTGGACGATGACGACCGCCGGCTCGCTGAGCGTGAGCGACTCCGGCGCCGAGACGGTCATCACGGTCCGATCGGCCGACCGGCCGACCGTCGGGCGCTCGTCGGCGGGGCGGCCGACCGGCCGCGTCACGAGTCGGCCCACCTGTCTGAGGTAACAGAGGAGACAGCAGTCCTCGACCCTGCCGTGGTAACAGCCCGGCCGGTAGCTCGGGAAGTGACGCCGCCCGTCGGGGCCGCGCTCGCCGCCGAGGCCTTCTCGCTCCATCGACCGGAAAAAACGTCAGGACACATAAATACTAACTGGCCACAGAGACGAAACGGGCACACGATCGGCGGACTGAGGAGGGCATTCCGCGATCCGACGACGGGCCGGTCCGGGGTCGGACCGACAGTCGTATGCGGTTCCCGTCTAACTGCCCGACATGCAGCGACGACTCCCGACGCGCCGCGAGGTGCTGCTCGCGGTCGGGGCGGCCGGCACGGTCGGGACGGCCGGCTGTCTCGGCGACGACGGCGGCGCCGAGGGCGACTGTTCCGGAGAGCAACGCGAGGTCGACGTGCCGGCGATGGGCGACCCGGACTCCGGGATCGAGGTCGAGGTCTACGAGGATTTCGCCTGTCCCTCGTGTCGGACCTACGAACTCGACGTCGCGCCCGAGATCAAGGATCGATACGTCGAGCCGGGCGAGATCAGCTACCACACCCACGACTTCCCGATCCCCGTCGACGACACCTGGTCGTGGAAGGTGCCGAACGCCGCGCTCGCGGTGTTGGAGGACGCTGGCGAGGAGGCGTACGTCGACTTCGGCGCGGAGGTGTACGAACTGCAGGGCGAGTACGAGGCGGACTCGCTGGCGGCGCTGGCCGCGAGCCACGGGGCCGACGAGGCGACGGTCCGCGAGGCGATCGACGAGGAGCCCTTCTGCGAGCAGATCGTCGAGAGCCGACAGGCGGGGATCGACCGGGGCGTCGAGGGCACCCCGACCGTGGTCGTCAACGACGAGTTCCTCGAGGAGTGGAGTGTCGAGGCCGTGAGCGACGCGATCGAGGCGGAGCGGTAGTCAGCGCCGGTCGACGAGCGCGAGCGCCGCGAACGAGACGAGGGCACCGACTTCGGCGAGTTTCGAGACGAGCGCGAACGCGTCCGCCCGCAGGTGTTCGATTAGGACCTCGGTCGTCGGACCGTCGTGGCCGTGATCGTGCCCGTTCCGATCGTGATCGTGGTCGTCGCCGTGCCCGTTGTGGTCGTGCCCGTGTCCGTTGTGATCGTGTCCATGTCCGTCGTCGTGGCCGGTGTGACCGTGGTCGGGACCGTGACCGCCCAGGTCGAAGCCCGTGGTGGCCTCGACGACGCCGAAGGCGTGGACGTCGGCGTAGGCCGTCAGGTAGAGCGCCATCAGCACCGCGCCGACGAGATGGACGGTCATCGGCGCGAGCGCTCCCGTGACGTAGGTCGTTACGAGGCCGTAGGCGAGTACGGCGGCGACGAGCATCGCGAGCGGTCTGAGCGCGCCCTCGGTCCCGAGGACGAGCCACTCGTAGAGCCCCGAGAGGCCGAGGCCGAGGTGGACGGTGGCGGAGACGAGGACGAACGTGCCCGCGGCGTAGGCGAGCGGGGGGATCGATCGCGGTGTCATAGCGAGCGTTCGCCCGCCCGGCCTATGCCGTTCGTGGTTCGGTTCTCGAACGCGAGCGGGAGATCAGATCAGTCCCCCGTGCGATCCATCGCGGTGACGGCGAGCGTCTCGTCGATCCACACCGAGAGCGTCTCGTCACCCAGCGAGACGTCGATGCGGACCTCCCAGGGGTCCTCCGAGAGGACGGTCAGCGCGTCGTCGCCGACACACCACGCGAGCCGCCAGTACGGCACCCGACAGAGGTCGACGCCGTGCTCTCTGTGGAACGCGACGACGCCGGAGTGGTCGAGCAGCGTGAGGCCGATCGGCGAGTGGAGCCGGTGGCGACACTGCTCGCAGCGATGGGTGACGGAGACGCCCGCGGCGAAGCGCTCGTCGTCGCGGACGAACCGGGTCCGCATCCGACCGTTGCACTCGTGACAGACGCCGTCTGCGGCCAGACAGTGCAGGTGACGCACGCGCTGGTTGAACGCGTCCATCACCTCCGCCCTCGTCCTGTCGGTGAACCCGCCCGGCGGGAACGGATACCGGCCGAACCGGGTCCCACAGCTCACGCAGTCGATCGAGAACTGCTCGTCGGCGTAGCGCGCCCGGAGGTCGCGTCCGCAGGCCACACACGACGCGTCGAGGGCGAACGGCTCGATGGCCGGCGTCTCGACGAACGAACCCGAGAGAACGGCACGAACGACCTTCTCGCCCGCGTAGCGGAGTTCGTAGCCGCCCTCGCGCGGTCGGACGAACGCGTCGGTGAGCTTCTGGAGGTGGTAGTTGAACTGCGCGCTGTCGCGGAGACCCACGGCTCGATGGAGATCGGTGAAGCTCGTCACGCCGTCGGCGCGCCAGAGCGCCATCAGGATCGACAGTCGCGTCTCGTTCGCGACGACGGAGAAGGCGTTGGCCGGCTCCGCACACCGCTCGAGGTCGTCGGCGATGACGGGCTGTGTCCGTTCGCTCATGGACGAACGAACGACGAACGGCGGTAAAAGCGTTCGCTGAACTCGATTCCTGTAGCTTCGCTTTACTGTAGGCGCACGATTGATCCGATCGGTCGTCCAACCGACCCCCGTGGAACTCACGCTACGACTCCCGGGGCCCGAGCGCGAGACGACCGGGGCCGTCCTCGTCGAGTGGCTCGTCTCGGAGGGCGAGTCCGTGTCCGACGGGGACGCGATCGCGGTGGTCGAACCCGAGACCGAAATCGAGGGGGTCGTCGACGACCGGGACGGTCTGCGGGCGACGCGCCGAGAGGAGATGCCCGATGCCGCCCTCCCCGAGCGACGGGTGAGCGCGACGTGCTCGGCGGATCGATCCGGATCCGCGACCGTCGGCTCCCACGGGTGGACGTTCGACGTCTCCGAGCGCTTCGGCGGTGGACGTGCCCCGACGCCGATCGACCACTTCCTCGGCGCGCTCGCCGCGTGCCTCTCGTCGAGCATCGCGGTCCAGGCCGGGATCCGGGACGTGTCGTTCGAGGCGATCGAGGTGGAGACGGAGGGCCACCCCACGGATGGCTGCGTGGAGGCGATCGACCTGCTCGTCCGCCTTCACGGCTGCGAGGCGGAGGAGGACACAGTCGACCGGATCGTCGAGATGGGCGAACGGACGTGTCACGTCTCTGAGCTCCTCCGCGAGGAGCTCCCGGTCGAACTGAAGTGGGAGCGGGCGTAGTCGAGGGCACGGGCCAGAGCGAGCGACGAGAACGGTGGGTTTATCAGTCGTTCGGGGCGAAACGACTAGAAGAAACCCTCTCTATGGCGGATACATATACACGACAACCGGAGGTGAACATCGGACTCGTCGGTCACGTCGATCACGGGAAGACGACGCTGGTGCAGGCGCTCTCGGGCGACTGGACCGACAAGCACTCGGAGGAGATGAAACGCGGCATCTCGATCCGGCTCGGCTACGCCGACACGACGTTCCGTCGGTGTCCCGGCGTCGAGGCGCCCGAGTGCTACACCGTCGAGGAGACTTGCCCGGACGGCGCGGAGAGCGAACCGGTTCGGACGGTGTCGTTCGTCGACGCGCCGGGCCACGAGACGCTGATGGCGACGATGCTCTCCGGGGCGTCACTGATGGACGGCGCGGTGCTGGTGATCAGCGCGGTCGATCCGGTCCCGCAGCCCCAGACCGAAGAGCACCTGATGGCACTCGACATCATCGGCATCGAGAACGTCGTCATCGCCCAGAACAAACTCGACCTGGTCGACCGCGACCGCGCGGTCGAGAACAAGCGCCAGATCGAGGAGTTCGTCTCCGGTACGGTCGCCGAGGGCGCGCCGATCGTCCCGATCAGCGCCGGCCAGGAGGTGAACTTAGACCTCCTGATCGCGGCGATCGAGGAGGAGATCCCCACGCCGGAACGGGATCCGAACGACGACGCCAGGATGTACGTCGCGCGGAGCTTCGACATCAACCGGCCGGGAACGACCCACGAGGACCTCCTCGGGGGCGTGATCGGCGGGAGCCTCGTCTCCGGCAGGCTCACCGTCGGCGACGAGATCGAGGTCCGACCGGGGAGACAGGTAGAGGAGGGCGGCCAGACGGAGTGGCAGCCGATCACCACCGAGATCCGCTCGATCCAGGCGGGTGGGGAGATGGTCGAGGCGGCCACCCCTGGAGGGTTGCTCGGCGTCGGGACCGGCCTCGATCCGAGCCTGACGAAGGGGGACTCGCTGGCCGGGCAGGTCGCCGGGCCGCCGGGGAGCCTGCCGCCGACGTGGGACTCCTTTACGATGGACGTCGAGCTGCTAGAGCGCGTCGTCGGCAGCGACGAGGAGATCGAGGAGATCAGTACGGGAGAGCCGCTGATGATGACCGTCGGCACCGCCACGACCGTCGGCGCGGTGACGAGCGCGCGCGACGGCGAGTGCGAGGTCGCACTGAAACGGCCGGTCTGTGCGCCCATCGGAGCGGCCATCGCGATGAACCGCCGAGTCGGGACGCGCTGGCGGCTGATCGGCATCGGCACGCTCCGCGGGTGACGATGGGGCCGGTGGTCGCCCTCGACACGAACGCGTTGATGATGCCGGTCGAGTGTGACGTGCGTGTCTTCGAGGAACTCGACCGCCTGTTCGGCTCGGTCGAGGTACTCACGACACGGTCGGCGATACGGGAACTCGAACGGCTCGCCGAGGGAGGGGGAACGGAGGCGGTCGCCGCGAGTGTCGGACTGGACCTCGCACGCGAGCGCTGTCAGGTCGTCGAGGACGACGAACAGTACGCCGACGACGTGCTGCTGGGCCTCGCCCGCGAGGGCGACGCCGAGTACGTCGTGACGAACGACGGCCCCCTGCGAACGCGTCTCCTGCGCGCGGGCGTTCCAGTAATTGCTTTACGGGGCCGAAACGAACTCGCGATCACTCAACCGTAACACACCATGTACAAACGGGTCACACTGAAGGACGTCGTCGAGGTACCGCCGAAGGCGCTTGCGAGCGTCACGCCGGAGCTGGTCAGACAGCTCCTCCAGGACAAACTCGAGGGGCGGATGGACGAGGAGGTCGGCTCCGTCGTCTCCGTCGTCGAGGTTCACGACATCGGCGAGGGAGTAGTCCTCCCGGAGCAACAGCACCACGAGGGGTCGGTCTTCTACGAGGCGGAGTTCGACGCGATCACCTACGACCCCGAGATGCAGGAGGTCGTCGACGGGATCGTCGTCGAGGTGGTCGAGTTCGGCGCGTTCGTCGGGATCGGCCCCGTCGACGGCCTGCTCCACGTCTCCCAGATCTCCGACGAGTACCTCGCTTACGACGGCGAGAACCAGCGTCTCTCTTCGACCGAGTCCGACCAGGCACTCGGCGTCGAGGACTCCGTGAGGACGAGGATCGTCACGAAGAGCATCGACGAGCGCAACCCGCGCGACTCGAAGATCGGGCTCACGGCGAAGCAGGTCGCACTCGGCAAACACGAGTGGCTGGAGTCCGATCGCCGACGCCGTGAGCAGCAGACCGCGGAGGGCGACTAGATGGCGAAGAAACGCCCGACCTGCCGTGACTGTCACCGGGTGCTCGACCCCGACACCGACGCCTGTCCGAGCTGTGGGTCGACGAGCTTCACCGAGGACTGGGCGGGCTACGTCGTGATCGGCCACCCCGAGGAGAGCGAGATCGCCAAGGAGATGCAGGTCACGGAACCGGGTACCTACGCGCTCAAGGTCCGGTAGATGGGCGAGTCCGGTTCGGGAGAGAGAGGGGGCGGGAGAAACGGCGATAGCGAAGGGGTCGTCCTCACGCTCCCCGAGGCGATGCGTGGCGCGTTCAAGGATCCGTTAGGTCCGGTGTTCACCGAGGGGGAAACGCTGCTTTCTGAGGTCGACAGTGACGTGATCGCCGTCGGCGACGTGGTCACCGCCCACCTCGTGCGTGCCGGACGGACGCCGGACATCGCCGTGGTAGACTGGCTCACCGAGCGCGACGCGGTGGGCGAGTCGACCCGGGAGACCCTCGACGTCATCGACGCCGAACGGATCGAGGCGGCGAACCCCGCGGCGACGGTCTCGCACTCGGCGCTCTCGGCGCTTCGGGAGGCGCTCGATCGGGAGGGATCGGTTCTCGTCGTGATCGACGGCGAGGAGGACCTGCTCACGCTGCCCGTACTGGTCGCAGCGCCCCTCGGCACGAGCGTCGTCTACGGACAGCCGGGCGAGGGAATGGTCCACGTTCGGGTGACGGAGGGCGTCAAAGAACGCGCGAGAGGGCTGATCGGGCGAATGGACGGGGATCACGACGCGTTCTACGCCGCGCTCGGTATCGAGGCCTGACCGGACGGGGTTTCAGAGAGCTGAGGGGGGCCACGGAGCAGCTACGGTCCGAGTTCGACGAGCGTCATCTCGTCGTCGAACGTCAGCGTCAGCCGCTCGAGCTCGTCCTCGATGGCGACCGTCACCCGAAGGGGGTCGTGCGTGACGGTGGTCCGGAACAGGCTCCCGATCGCGTCGACGAGGTCGCCGAACGAGGGCGAGAGCACGTCGATCCCCCTCTCGTAGAGGGCTCCGATCACGGGCGTCAACCCCATGACGCAGAGTTCGATCGGCAGCCGCTTGGTGAACCGACACCCCTCACACCGGAGGGTCGTCCAGGCGACGAACGGCGTGCCACACGCGACACAGGGCCCGCCCCCGCTCGCGTCGTGGCTCTCGCAGACCGACACCGACGGCGCGATCGGACCCGCACACTCGCGACAGACGCCCCGCATCAGGTACGCCAGATCCAGCATACACCTGTACACGCCGGTCTCGAGGGCGTCGTCGGGAGACCGACCGTTCAGCCCGGCCGCCGGAAACCCGGCGTAGAAGATCGCCCCGTCCGGAGCCACATCGCCGAACATCCCGTCGCACTCGGTGCACGAAAAGCGGAGCCACTGCTCGTCGTACGCCGCCGTAACGGAGCTCCCACACAGCGGACAGGTCGTTCGCACCCCGGCCGAGAGATCGGGCAGTCCGCCCGAGATCGCGATCACCGTTCGTGCGATCCTCTTGCCGGGATCGCTCAGCCGGTAGCCACCGTCGGTCCGTCGGACGAAGTGCGGGACGAGCTTCGAGAGGTGGTAGTTGAACTGGCCGTTGTCCCTGATATCCACCGCCTGTCGGAGCTCTGAGAACGAGATCGTCGCGTCGGCGTCGTCGACCTCGTCGTACTCCCGCAGCGCACCGGCCGACCACAGGGCCCGAACGATGTCGAGTCGCGTCTCGTTTCCCAGGATCGAGAACGCCTCCTCCGGCGCCAGCCCGTCCAACTCGATCTCCGAGGTCGATCGGGTGTTCACAGTGGTATTCTATACCACACTGTACCGCATAAACCTAGTCGGCGGTTCCGACCCGTCCCCCCTGAGGACGATCGAACGACGCGTCTCCGGCTTCTGTACTCCGCCCTGGCACCTGTAGCGGTCCGAGTCAGCCCTCCTGAGGAGTCCGATGTGGCCAGCTCGGTCGCGGTCGGACTCGCCATGTCCGGGCCGGTCGATCGGTTCGGGTACGGCAGGCTCCACGGCCGTCCCCGGGAGCGGACTCCCCGACCGATCCCGGGTGAACGGATCTTCACTCCGCGAAACGAGAGAAATGGTTATCTCCGAACGTATTTGTCGAATCCGACCGTAGGAGTGTCACCACCTCACAGAGCAGGAGAGGAGGACAGGGTACATGACTCTCAAGCAGACGACGTTGGACGAACGGATCGGTCGGCGATTCATCCGACTGTGTGCGGAGCCGCGGTCGCCCGAGGAGCTGACTACGACCGTCGACGACCTGGTCGCCGGTGATCACATCGCCTACGGGACCAGCCGAGGGACGCTCCTCGGACGGCGGGCGCTGAACGATCACATTCGAACCACGCAACGGGCGTTTCCCTCGCTCTCGTACCGCGTAGACAACCTCGTCGGCGGTGCCGACGTGGTCTACTGCCAGTGGTCGGTTCGCGACATCGAGGGGAGCGGACGCCGAGAGAGATCCGTCCCCGACTGGAAGACGATGGCGGTCCGGATCGCAGACGGTCGTGTCACCGAAACCTGGCAGCCCTGCGACCCGTGGGTAGCGCTCTGGTCGGATCTGACCGTGGTACCTCCGAACCGGTCGTCTCCGCGAGTCGACCGTCCGTTACTGCACCCGGCTGTCGGAGCGCGCACGGCCGATACGTCGTGGGTAGACGACTGAATCGGGCCGTACCACCGCTCGGAACGGGTCACCGACAGTACTTATCCCCGACCCCCCAAGCCGACGCATGACCGACGAGCGA
The DNA here is from genome assembly GCF_036429475.1 of Halalkalicoccus sp. CGA53. GTDB lineage: Archaea > Halobacteriota > Halobacteria > Halobacteriales > Halalkalicoccaceae > Natronorarus > Natronorarus salvus. The sequence continues at coordinate 1,003,584 of NZ_CP144125.1, read as the reverse complement.
AACGTCCTCGGCACCGCGCTCGATCCGTGCTGTCTCTCGCCCGCGACCGGGTACCTCCGCGACGGTCACTGTCGGCACGTCCCCGAGGACCCCGGCAGACACGAGGTCTGTGCGGTGGTTACCCAGGAGTTCCTCGAGTTCGGCCGCGAACGTGGTAACGACCTGATCACGCCAGTACCCGAGTTCGAGTTTCCCGGCCTGCATCCGGGCGACCGGTGGTGTGTCTGTCTCGCCCGGTGGATCGAGGCGGAGGGAGTCGGCTGTGCGCCGCCGGTCGTCCTCGAGGCGACGAACGAGGCGGTTCTCGGGGAGCTATCGCTCGAGGTGCTCGAATGGTACGAGTACGAGGGGTAGCCGACGCGTCGCTCCCGGGCGGTCGTCGGCCAAACGCGAATGAATCTACTCGGAGGGGTCGTTGCCGCGCTGGAACAGGTACGTCATCTGCCAGAGCGCGTTCTCGATGTCGTCGCCGTCGGCGGCGGTCTCGAGCTGTTCGTACAGGGAGTCCGAAACGTCGATCTGTGGCATCGGGCGCATATTCGTCGTCCGCCGATAAGAGGCTACTGTGAGTCGGAGTTGAGTAAACGTTCGGAGGTGTGAGCGCACACGTCACGCTAGATTTATATAGAAGTGCAAACAATATATATCTGATCACGATGTCTATGCGACGAGATCCGTTCGACGAGATGGACCGAATGTTCGAGCAGATGCGCCGGATGATGGCGAGCGGATACCCCCGAGCGATGGGCTGGGGCGGCGACGACGCACGGAGCGACCTCCCCGCACTCGGCGGGTTCGCCGAGCAGGGGCTGAACGCCAGCATCGAGTCCGACGACGAGGGCTACCTCGTCTACGCGGACGTCCCCGGCTTCGAGAAGGAGGAGCTCTCGCTCCGGTTCGACGGCGGCATCCTGACCATCGAGGCCGCCCACGAGGAGGGTGAGGAGAGCGAGACTGGCGTCCACCACCGGAGCCGCCACGTCCACGAGACGCTCTCGGTCCCCGGCGACGTGCTCGAAGAGGAGATCAGCGCCACCTACAGAAACGGCGTGTTGGAAGTGAGACTCCCGACCGCCGACGAGGCGGACGAGAGCGGTCGCACGATCGACATCGAGTAGGAGAGAATCGACTTTTCGTACCGTTCTTCGTAGCGAATCAGCGCCAGCCGTCGCGCTCGCCGTCGCCGTCGGTGCGCGCGTCCCCCGGCTCGATCGGCTCGTCGATCACGGGTCCACGGCCGTCGTAGTTCTCGGTACCGGTAACCGCCTCGACGGAGCCGCTCTGTTTGATGATGTTGAAGGCGGTCATCAGGTCGGTGCGCGAGACGAGGCCGACGAGGTCGTCCGTCTCGTCGGTGACGAGCAGCCGACCGATGCCGTGGCTCTGCATCGCCTGGAGCGCCTCCATCGCGCCGGTCTCCGGACGGACGGTCTTCAGCTCCCGGCTCATCACGTCCTCGACGCGGTAGGCGTCGCGCTCGATCTCGTCGATCTCGCGGGCGTCGTCGAGCGTGACCATCCCGACCGGGCGGCCGAAGTCGTCGAGCACCGGGTAGCCGGTGTGACGCTCGGTGAACATCCGATCGAGGAGTTCGGTGATCGACGTGCGGGGGTGGACGACGTCGACGTCCTCGCTGGGGGTCATCACGTCCCTCACGGTGACGCCCTCGAAGGCGGCCTTGAGAACCGTCTGCTGGGCCTCGCCCGAGGCGGCGATGTAGATGAAGAAGGCGACGCCGATGAGGATGATGTTGAGCTGGAAGAGCCCGAAGATCCCCATCAGGAAGGCGAAGAGCTTGCCGATCTCGGCGGCCATCTGCGTCGCCTGTGCGAGCGGCCGGTTCCGCGCGAGCAGTGCGCGCAGGACGCGCCCGCCGTCCATCGGGAACGCCGGGAGCATGTTGAACACCGCGAGCGCGACGTTCATCAGCGCGAGGTAGCCAAGGACGAAGATCGCCGCGTCGAGACTCGGCGGTAAGGGGAGGAGCAGCAGCCAGGAGACGATCCCGACGGCGACGCTCACTATGGGTCCGGCGATCGCGATGTTGAACTCCTGGAGCCAGTGGTCGGGCTGTTCGGTGAGCTGGGCGAGCCCGCCGAAGATCCAGAGCGTGATCGAGTCGATCTCGTAGCCGTAGTACATCGCGACCAGCGAGTGGCCGAGTTCGTGGAGCGCCACCCCGACGAACAGTCCGATAGCCGCCGCGAGACCGAGGATCCAGGGCATCGAGCCCGTCGTCAGCGGTTCGGGATCGATCTCGGTTCCGAGGAACGTGTTGGTGATCCCGATCAGCGGCTCCACCTGCCCCCCGATCAGCCACGCGAACACCGGCAAGATGAGGAGAAACGTGACATCGAGTTTGATCGGGATGCCGAAGAGCGAGCCGATCCGGAAGCTCTTGAACATCACCCGAACTTGGGGCGCGAGGGGCTTAAGTGACCGCTCGTACGGACGGTTGGAGTATCTTGCCGGTGACTGCCGACCCGTACTGGTGATCATCGGTGACCAGCTACGACCGTCCGTATCGGGCCACGTCGGAGGAGTGAAGGGCGAAAGCGTCGAGGAGGGGGTATGGAGACGGAGCCGGTCGTGAGACGAGCATCGGAGATCGAGTACGAGCCCGTCGGGGCCGCGGAGGGACTCGAGAAGGGTGTCCTGCTCGACGCGAGTGACGGCGCGCCCACGTTCGCGATCAGACGGTTCACGCTCTCGACGGGGAGCGAGGTGCCGAGACACACGAACGAGGTCGAACACGAGCAGTATGTCCTCTCGGGGGAGTACACGGTGGGTATCGACGACAAGGAGTACGTCGTGTCAGAGGGCGATTCCCTGCTCATCCCCGCCGGAACGGTCCACTGGTACCGAAACGAGGGCGAAGAGGAGGGCGCCTTTCTCTGTGCGGTGCCGAACGGCGACGACGAGATCGAACTCGTGGAGTGATAGGGATCATCGTAGCCGGCCGGATCTCTCAAGCACACGTCTCATCGGTCTCGGTAGATTCGAAATCGAGGAACTATGAACTCCTACGATGATCCCTATGAGTCTGAGCTAGGGTGCCCCAGCGATCACGAACGTGCTCTCCGCTTCGGTGTGGAGCTGTCGGGTCGCCTCGGGAGAGACGCGGACCGCCTCGCCGGGTGAGAGCGAGATCGTCTCGCCGTCGATGACGATCGTCGCATCGCCCTCGGTCAGCAGGTAGACCTCCTCCTCGCCGTCTTCGGCGTGGTCGTGTTCCTTCCCGGTCCAGTCGGCCGGCGCCTCGACGAGCGTCAGACCGAGGTTTTCGCAGTCGAGGGGCTCCCGGAGGAAGTGCATCGCGTCGGCGACCGGTTCGACGTCGGCGGTGTCGACTTTCGTGTGCGACATCGGGTCGTGGTACGCACTCGTACCCGATATAACCGGGGCTCGACGCACAACTGGCGGTCCGCCTCAGCGTCGGTCGAACGCCGCGCGAACGGGTTCGCTCGGACCCATCGCCCCGAGTTCCGTTTCGACATCCACGTCCGCGAACTCCTCGGCGCCTGCAGCGGTCCGACGCAGGGTGTTCACGTGGTAGAGGTACGACAGCCGGAGGAGCCACCGGGCGTGGTCGTAGTCCGCTTCGGCGGTGATGTGGAACGTCGTCCACCCCGATTCCGTCAGGAGGTGGTGGACGCCGGTGTGACCCTCCTCGACGAGGGCGTCGCGCAACGCACCGAGGTACGCGATGTCGAGCATCCCCCACGAGTGGACGTGGCCGATCTCGCGCGGGCCGACGCGGAACTCGGTCCCGCCGAAGCGGTGTTCGCCGGCGGTGACGTGTTCCCACTCGCTTACCTCGCGCACCAGACGGTCGACCGTCGCTTCGATCTCCGCCCGATCGGAACCCACAGAAACCATGGGAGAGATACGGCGGGCGGGGGGATAACGGAGCGCCCCGTTCGCGAGGTCGAATCGCTGAAATACCCTCACCGCATCTCACCGAACGTGTCGAAACAGGTCCCACGCGTGGACACGCTCTTCCTCCACGAGGTCGGCGACGACTACCTCGCCGTCGTCACCCGTGGCGGCGAGCGCGTCTTCCAGGCCGTCCTCAAGCTGAAGGAGACGGCGGCGGGACCACGGCCCGGGAAGTTCGGAGTCAAAGCCGAGAGCGGCCGCGATCCGCGCGATCCGAGCGAGTTCGTCGACCTCGCCCGCAGGGCGTCCCGGATCCGGATCTCCGAGCAGACCTCGCGGAGCGGACGCGCCGAACTCCGTGAGATGCTCGAGGGATACCAGTTGGAGGCGACGGTCGTCCGGACCTGTCGGTACTGTGCCTCGCACGGGCGGTACTCGCCGATCACCTCGGAGACGGCGATCAAGACGGACAGAGAGGAGATCTGTCCGGACTGTGCGCTCGTCGAGCTCGACCGCGAGCTCGCCCACCACGGCGGGCTGACGAGCGCCGCACAGGACCGGCTGGAGGAGCTCCTGCTCCAGGTCCAGGACCTAGAGCGGCTGAAGAACCTGCTTAAGGGCAGGCTCGACCCGGATCTGACGAAGTTCGACGAGATCGGTGCCACGGTCGAGGACGTCGATCCGGTTCGGGTGGACTCGCTCGACCTGCATCCGGAACTGAAAGAACTCGTCGAGGACCGGTTCGAGACCCTGCTCCCAGTCCAGAGCCTATCGGTACGGAACGGTCTCCTGGACGGCGACGATCAGCTGGTGGTGAGCGCCACCGCGACCGGGAAGACGCTCGTCGGCGAGCTCGCGGGGATCGATCGCGTACTGAGAGGCAAGGGAAAGGTGCTCTTTCTTGTCCCGCTGGTCGCGCTCGCGAACCAGAAACACGAGGACTTTCTCGATACCTACGGCGAGCTCGCGGAGGTGACGATCCGTGTCGGCGCGAGCCGGGTGCGCGACGACGGCACCCGATTCGACCCGACGGCGGACGTGATCGTCGGCACCTACGAGGGGATCGACCACGCGCTGCGGACGGGGCGGGATCTGGGCGACATCGGGACGGTCGTCATCGACGAGGTCCACACGCTCCAGGCCGAAGAGCGGGGCCACCGTCTCGACGGGCTGATCGCCCGGTTGAAGGAGTACTGCGAGGCTCGCTCGCGCGCCCGCGAGAGCTACGCCGGCGCGCAGTGGATCTACCTCTCGGCGACGGTCGGCAACCCGGAGTGGCTCGCGAGGCGGCTCGAGGCGCGGCTGATCGAGTTCGAGGAGCGACCGGTCCCGATCGAGCGCCACGTCACGTTCGTCGACGGGATGGAGAAACCACGGGTGGCGAACAAGCTCGTCCGCCGGGAGTTCGACCGCGAGTCCTCGAAGGGGTATCGGGGTCAGACCATAATCTTCACGAACTCGCGGCGGCGCTGTCACGAGATCAGCCGTCGGTTGGAGTACGACGCCGCGCCGTACCACGCGGGGCTGGACTACCGGCGCCGGAAGAAGGTCGAGCGGATGTTCGGCGACGGCGACATCGCAGCGGTTGTGACGACCGCCGCGCTCGCCGCCGGGGTCGACTTCCCCGCCTCGCAGGTTATCTTCGACTCGCTCGCGATGGGCATCGAGTGGCTCACGGTCCAGGAGTTCCACCAGATGCTCGGGCGGGCGGGCCGTCCGGACTACCACGACCGCGGTGTCGTCTACCTGCTGGTCGAACCCGACTGTTCGTATCACGCGAGCATGGAGGGCACCGAGGACGAGGTGGCGTTCCGTCTCCTGAAGGACGAGATGGAGGACGTCCACACCGTCTACGACGAGTCGGCAGCGGTCGAGGAGGTGCTCGCGAACGTGACGGTGGGAGGGAAGCGCGCGAAGGCGATCACCGACCGGATGATCGGCGAGGTGCCCACCAAACACGCGATCGGAAAACTGCTCGAGTACGGGTTCATCGACGGCTTCTCGCCGACGCCGCTCGGCAGAGCGGTAACGACGCACTTCCTCTCTCCCGAGGAGGCGTTCGTCATCCTCGACGGGATCAGGAAAGGGAAGGAGGTAGACGGGATCGTCGCGGACATCCAGCTCAGAGACGATGACTGACGGGCGAACCCTTATTCCTCGGCCGCCGCTCTCTCACCCATGAGTTCGAGGGACAGAGGCTACCAGACGACGCTCGGCTGGTCGCTCGTGAGTTCGGGGATCGTCACGCTACTTCTAAAAGTCGCGCCGGGCGACTCGCTCTACTGGGGGCTGTTGCTGCTCGTCGCCGGTGTCTGGGTGATCCTGCGCCGGACCTGAGCCACGTTCGCGACGAAACTCGACGACGACGAGCACGACCACCGGTGAGAGGACGACTAGTGCGAGGGCGGCGAGGACCAGCATCGGGAGCTACATTCACCGATCGCCTCCCGGCCGTTTCGAGCGCTGTGGGTCGGACACGCTGGCTCGTCTCGTCGTTCGACCGTGGCGGGTTTAACGTCTTGTAATACCTATACGTTCGACTCCGGAGCGACCGCGAAACGGTCCCGAGCGCTATAGAGCGAGCGCGGGGACGAACGCCACGCCGAACACCGCGAGCAGGAGCACGAGGAGTGCCCCCGGCACGCCCCCGAGGGCGACGACGAGCAGGACGATCGGCGTGACCTCGACCGCGAGTCCGAACCAACTCGCGAGCAGAAGCACGAGTAGGCCGACCACCGCGTTGACGATGAACGGCTTCACGGCGTGGATGATCCGCCACGCGCCGAAGAGGAAGGCGAGCGCGAGGAGCACGACGGCGACCTCGATACCGGTGACCATGGAGAGAGGAGGTGACCGGCCGATAAAAGCGGCGCGAAGCACACGAGAGACGACGAGGAGAACGAAACGCTTTCAACGAGCCGTGCCGTCTTCGATACACGGGACCGTGGGGTAGCCTGGTATCCTTGCGGCCTTGGGTGCCGTTGACCCCGGTTCAAATCCGGGCGGTCCCATGGATTTTACCGCGAACACGTCCGTGAGCGGTAAATCCATCACGAGCGAACGGTTCGAACCCTGCCGGACGCGCAGCGAAGCGAGCACGTCCGGGTTCGGTGGGGCTTCGAACAGGCTGATATCCTCCCGAAACTCATCGATCGAGTTCCTCCTCGGTCTCACCACCCACCCGGATCTTCAGCTCCTCTAACTCCTGTTCGACCCGGTGTTCGGTCGATCGTCGCTCCAGTTCGCGGTCGATCGCGTCGCCCTTCGCGAGGATGTCGTCGAACGCGCCGGTCTCCTCGAGCTCCTCGAGCGCCGCGGCCCGGGCCTCCATCTCCTCCGTGCGTTCGGCGGCACGCTCGACCGTTCGCTGGACGTCGCCCAGTTCGCCCCCGACGCCGGTGAACGCCTCGGCGGCACGCGCGGAGGCCTGCGCCGCGCCGTGGCGCGCCTTCAGGATCTCCTTTTGCGTTCTGAACCCCTCGATCCGGCCGCGGAGCGCGACCTGGCGCTCGACCATCCGGTCCTGGGTGGCCTGCAGCCGGTCGATCTGCTCGTCGAGGTCGGCCAGTTCGTGGGTCGTCGTCTTCTTCTTCTCGAGCGCGCGCCGGGCCAGGTCCTCGCGGTCCTGACGGATCGCCTCCCTGGCCTGTCCGTCGTGTTTCTCGACGTTCGCGCGCAGCCGTTCGCGGTGCAGTTCGAGGCGTTTCTTCTGGGTCGTGAGGTCCGCGATCGCACGGTTGACCCGCTGGAGCTCGTTGCGCAGCTGTTCGTAGGAGTAATCGAGTTCGGCCGCGGGATCGGAGACGCGGTTCACCAGCGCGTTCAGCCAGGACCGGATCGTGAACGAGATCCTGTCGAGGAGGCTCATCCGTCACCTCCACACCCACCGATGGATCGAGAGCCGGGTCTGCTAGATGACACAGACGGAACTCACGCGAGATCGGGTTAACTCTATTGCTGGATACGTATCTCTGCTCCACAGCGGTCGCGTGTCTCGGAACCGCCAGATCCATGATATACTTCGGAGAAGAGCCGGATATTCCTCGAGGGTTCTCCGGAGCGTACTTGACGCCGACCGACCAACCCTACCAGCATGCCTAAGATCAGCGTCGAGATCCCACAGGAGCTACTCGACGACCTGGACGAGCACGTCGGTGACGACGGGAAGTTCGTCAACCGGAGCGACGCGATCCGCACCTCCGTCAGGAAGACCCTCGACTTACTCGACGAGATAGACGCCCGCCACGGCAGGCTGGACGATGAGCGATAGCGAGGGGCCGCTGCCGGCCGTCGCGCTCACGCTCGCTGCGCTGTTCGTCACGGCGCTCGTCACCGCACAGCTCCTGGCGGTGAAGATCATCGCGCTTCCGGTTCCGTTCGAAGCCGGTCCCGTCGGCCCGGAGCTGATCGTTCCCGCCGGCGTCATCGCCTACGCGATCACGTTCCTCGCGACCGACTGCTACGCCGAACTGTACGGCAAGCGCCCGGCACAGCTGATGGTGAACGTCGGCTTCGCGACGATCCTCGCGATGCTCGCGCTCGTCTGGCTCGCGATCCTCGCGCCGGCGTCGCCCGCCGGCGTCGATCAGGAGGCGTTCGCGACCGTAATGGGTCCGAGCACGAACATCGTCCTCGGTGGGCTGCTCGCGTACCTGATCAGCCAGAACTGGGACGTCGTCGCCTTCCACCGGATCCGCGCTCGTACGGGGAGAGAGCGACTCTGGCTACGCAACCTCGGTTCGACTGCGACGAGCCAGGCGATCGACACCGTCGTCTTCATCCTCGTCGCGTTCGCACTCGCACCGGCGCTGCTCGGCATCGGTCCCGTGCTTCCCGTAGCCGAACTGCTCGCGCTGATCGTCGGCCAGTACCTGATCAAACTGCTGATCGCCGTCGCCGACACGCCGTTCGTCTACCTGATCGTCGGTGCCGTCCGTTCTCGTGGGCTCGAAACTGGCGTCTCGACCCCGGGGTAGTACGGGGTATCTACAGACGCTCCGCGAACGCGAAACGCTGTTTGACGTCCTCGATCCGCACCTCGACTGTCTCACCCCTCTCTGCACCTGGAACGAACACCGTAAAGCCCTCGACCTGTGCGACGCCGTCGCCCTCGGAGCCGACCGACTCGACCTCGACGGTGAGTTGCTCGCCTACCCCGACCGGCGCGGTCAGCAGCCCCTTCGCGATCAGGTAGACCTCCGAGGACTCCTTGCGCGAGGCCTCGGGGCTCGTCGTCCGGACGAACTCGTACTCGCCCTCCAATCCGGATCGGAACTCGGCGAGATCCGGCCCCTCGAACACCTTTACCACGAGATTCCCGCCGGGTTTGAGCACCTCGCGGGCGACGGCAGCGGCCTGCCCCGCGAGGTAGACCGACCGCGCGTGATCGAGGTTGTACTCGCCGGTCATGTTTGGGGCCATGTCCGAGAGGACCGTGTCGACCTCACCCACCCGTCCGCGGATCGCCTCGTGGGTCTCTTCGTCCGTGATGTCGCCGCGGATCGTCTCGACGGTCGTCTCGGTCTCGATATCCTTGATGCGTTGGAGGTCCACTCCCAGAACCGTCCCCCCGGGACCGACGCGTTCGGCGGCGACCTGAAGCCAGCCGCCTGGAGCGGCACCGAGGTCGACGACCGTGCCGCCCTCGGGCAGGACGGTCTCCAGGTCGTCGAGCTGCTGGAGCTTGTACGCCGACCTCGAGCGATAGCCCTGCTGTTTCGCCTTGTTGTACCACTGATCGCGGTTGCTCATCGCACTCCCTACCCCCGCGAGGCGGATACGCGCTTCGCTCGCGAGGCGTGACTTCGTACTCGAGTGCCTCCGAGGACAACAGCTACCGTGCGGAGCCCCGATCCGAGACTATGCACGGACTCTCACGAGAGAGGTACACGAGGGCGAGATCCGCGATCTACGAACACGGGCGGTCGCTCGACGTCTCCCTCTTCGATCATCGGTTCGAGGACGCCGCGGCCGAGGACGTCGTGGAGGAGCTTCGGCAGTATCAGAACGACGACGGTGGGTTCGGACACGCCCTCGAGCCGGATTTTCGACTCGAAGCGTCGTCGCCGCTTGCGACGTCGGTCGGGTTGCAGTACGCGGCCGAACTCGAGCTCTCGTCGGGCTACGACCTCGTCCGGGCCGCGCTCGCGTACCTCGAAGAGTCGTACCGGGAGCGCGAGGGCTACTGGCCGGCGACGTACGAGGACGTAAACGACGCGCCGCACGCGGTCTGGTGGCACGTCGACACCGTGACGGCACCCTCCGAGTCGGAGTGGCCGAACCCGAGCGCGGAGCTCCTCGGATACCTGTGGAGGTGGGGCGACGCGGTCTCTGAAAGGTTTCTCGAGGCGGTTACGGAGCGGGCGGCTCGTAACGTACGCGACACGACCGTCGTCGGGGACGATCGAGGACGGCGCTACGCGATCCTCTGCTGGGAGCGCGCCCTCCCGCACCTCCCGCCGAGGCTCGCCGGAGACGTCCGCACGTCGCTCGAACGCACGGTGAGGTCGATGGACCTGGACGAGGAACTTCGTGAGCTGTACGCGTTCGCGTTCGCCTTCTCGCCGGAGACGACGGTCGCTCGACTGTACCCGGATCGTGTCGACCGGCTTCTCGACGAAGACATCGAGAGACAGGCGCGAGACGGCGGCTGGTGGCCGACGTGGGGGTGGGGACAGTACGAGGACGCGTGGCCGACCGCCGAGCGGGAGTGGGTTGGGAAACTGACGCTCGAGTGCTTGCTGACGCTCGAGCGGTTCGGAAAGCTCGAAGGTGGGGCGCGGTGATCCGTGGCGACGCGTCGAGGAAAGTACACCCGACCCGTGATCGTGTCACCTTCGAGGGCGCTCGAAGGCTCTCCGAGCGGTGAGACACCGGTGCGATACACGTACCGCTCGGCGCGATCGGGAGGGGACGGAACGCCGCCACTCGGTGACCGCTCCGAACCAGCCTGCCCCGCGTGCGCGCGTACAGGAAAGGTGGCTTTTTAAACGGCCGTTTCGTAGCCGTATCCAGTATGTTCAAGGCCATCGTGAGCGCCGACACGCTCGGGGCGGCGCTCGACTCCGTGAGTGCGCTGGTCGACGAGTGCAAGATCCAGCTCGGCGAGGAGGAGTTCTCGATCCGCGCCGTCGACCCGGCGAACGTCGGCATGGTCGACCTCACGCTCTCCGCGTCCGCCTTCGAGTCCTACGAGGCCGACGGCGGTACGATCGGCGTGAACCTCTCTCGGCTCGAGGACATCGTCGGGATGGCCGACGCCGGCCAGCTCGTCGACCTCGAACTCGACGAGGAGACCCGGAAACTCACGATCCGTCTCGATGGCCTCAAGTACACTCTCGCGCTGATCGACCCCGACTCGATCAGGGAGGAGCCGGACATCCCCGACCTCGACCTCCCGGCCAGGGTGGTCCTCGAAGGGCGCGACGTCAACCGCGCGGTGAAGGCCGCGGACATGGTGAGCGACCACATCGCGCTCGGCGTCGACACCGCCGAGGAGCGGTTCTACGTCGAGGCGGAGGGCGACACCGACGACGTGAACTTCAAACTGGATCGCGAGGACCTGATCGACCTCACGCCGGGCGAGGCGCACTCGCTGTTCAGCCTCGATTACCTGAAAGAGATGAACAAGGCGATCCCGACCGACGGCGAGGTGACGATCGACATCGGCGAGGAGTTCCCCGTGAAACTCCACTTCGAGATCGCCGAGGGTGAGGGCAACGTCACGTACATGCTCGCCCCGCGGATCCAGAGCGACTAGAGCGCGGAGCGACGTTTCTCCCCCGGCGGATCGGGCCCATGCCGGTGGTGTCCGTTCATTTCGGCGTTTCCGACGACGAGTAGCACGCCGGCACCCGCCGCCACGACGATCGCCTGAACCGTCTCGGGAACGCCCGTCGCCAGCACCGTCCCGCCGAGGACTCCGACCCCGAAGCCGGCCTGCATGAGGCCGATCGCGACCAGCACCCGTGCTGGATCCGTGCCCGCGGCCACGTAGAGTCCGGCGACTGCGGCGGTTTCGACCGCGACGTGCCCCACGATCAGTACCACTCCGAGCGTTCCGACGGCCGCTCCCGCGAGGTAGACGGCTGCGAGAACGGCACCTTCGACTACCCGGTGCGTGCCCAGGGCAACGAGGGTCACATCCGCGTGGTGAGTCCCTCGGGCCCGTGAGGAGGCCGTCCACGCGACGACACCACCGCCGAGGACTCCCGCGACGGCGAGGACGGAGTACTCCCCGATGGCAGTCACCGCGAGGGCGATGCCGAGGACGATGAGGAAAACTCCAACTACCCTGTCGAAGCGGGCCATGGCGTGTGCTCGGATCGAGATGCCCGTGAAGAGGACGGTCAGACCGGCGACGACGCCGATCCCGAGGGCCGCGGCCACGACGACCCCGAACGACACGCCGACACCGTGATCGGCAGGCGCTCCGTGAGCCCGGACGACCGCCGGAACGACCGCGAGTAGAGAGAGACTCGACAGAGCGACCGCCGTGATACGGCTTCGCATCTCTCACTCACCGCCACGGATTCTCGAACAGCCGGGCGCGGACGCCCGTCCCCACTTCGAGCGTGCAGTCGGTACTCGGTACCGCGATACAGGTGAGGACGTACCCCTCTCTCAGGTGTCGTTCCCTGAGACCCCGCGGTGGCACGGCGTGGCGCATCTCGCCCGAGAGCGCTCGTCCGGTACACGTCCCGCAAACGCCGATCCGACAGCCGAACGGCAGGTCGATCCCCGAGCCCTCCGCGGCGTCGAGCGTGCGCTCGCCGGGTTGCGCGCTGACCGTCTCACGCCGACCGTCCGTCCACTGGAGGGTCACGCGGGGCATGCGGGTTACTGCCAGACGTCGCTGGTGCAGTCGCCGTCGGGCCAGCGGATCTCGTGGGCGCGGGCAGGCCCATCCGGAAGGTCACCGAAGTCGACGAGGAACTCCTCGTCGAGCGTCAGCGTCCCCCGTCGCGGGTTCACGTCGGCTTTCAGCATGACGGACCCGTGCTCGCCCTCCGCGGGGAAGAACTGGTCGTCCCACGTCGAGTAGAGGGAGGTGGTCCAGTAGAGGCGTTCGCCGTCGAGGCTCAACTGCACCATCTGGGGTCCGGCCGCCAGTTCACGTCCTTTGACCTCCCTGACGTCGCCGAAGTAGCCCCCGATCGAGATCGAATCCGCGTGTCGCGGGTTCGCCGGGTCGCTCACGTCGTACATCCAGACCTCGCCGTGGAGCCAGTTCGCTCCGAACAGGTAGCGGTCGTCCATCGAGACGAGGATGTCCGTCGGGAGCGCCGGGACGGGCATCTCCCAGTCGTCGTGCTCGCGTGCCTCGAAGTCGATGACCTTCTCGGCGCGCCACCGGCCGTCTGCTCGCGGCTGATCGCCGCTCGCACTGTCCGAGGCGCTCCGCGCCTCGCGGTCCTCGAAGAAGTGAAAGATGTTCGAGGAGAGCGCCGCGTTGACGTAGCCGTGGGTCGCCTCGGGGCTGTGCAGGAACCGCACCTCGAGCGGGACCATCCCCTCCTCCCCGAGATCCACCGTCTGCTCGACCGTCTTCTCCGCCCAGTTCCAGAAGTGGAGTCGGTGACCGTATTTCCCGGCCTCGACGTCCTCGAGGTCGAAGCCCGGCTGGTAGGTCTCGGGGGCTGCCCACTCCGAGGAGACCATCACGTTGTGACGCGGCTGGTACCAGAAATCGTAGTTCATCTCGATCTCCCCGGGGAGGTCCCAGCGACCCTCGACCTCGAGGTCCTCGTTCAGTTCGAGGAACCCCCCCGGTAGCTCCCCCGAGGCGTTCCCGAGCATACTGATCATCACCCCGCCGCCGGCGGGGCAGTGGACGGTGTGCGGTGCCGAGAGATCTAACTCGTGGACCTCCTCCGGTTCGATCACGCGGACGATCTCGGGATGGGCTCTGTTCTCGGTGTCGACGATCGTGATCCGCGAGGATCGGTTGCCCGGCATCACCAGATAGCGCCGCTCTAGCCCCTCCATGTGACACGACGACGAACAGGCGTTCCACCCGAAGTGGTGCAGTTCGTCGCCCTTCGTCGGCATCTCGATCCGGTCGGTTATCTCGCCGTACGTCCCCGAATCGGGGTCGACGTCGACGACCGCGAGGAAGTCGGGCGCGTCGATGTCCGTGCCCGTGTACAGTCCGACGACGTAGGCCACCCTCTCGCGCTCTGACTGCTCGATCGCCGCCTGGGGCGTCGCGTACCCCGGTCCCTCCGTCTCGTGATGGCCGTGTCCCTCTTCACCGTGAGAGTCTGCTGTGTGTGTGCTCATCGTTCTCCGAAGAGTACGTCCTATCAGAAGAAATATGTTTTTGCGTACTTTCAGCCAGTTCATGTCGATGGAACAATCACTCTCCCGGATACGGTATCCGCAGCTCCCGCGAACCGTGCGGCGGTGACCCGGTTCGGGCGGTCGGTGACCGAACGTTCAGAGCGGGCGTTCGTACCGGATCTCCTCGTAGCGTTCTCCCTCGAACTCGACCTCCTCGACTCCGACCCGCTCGAACCCCTCGCGTTCGTAGAACGCGATCCCGACCTCGTTCTCGGCGAAGGCGGAGAGACCGAGACGGTCGTACCCGTCGATCCGCCCGATCACGTCCACGAGCAGCCGGCTCCCGACCCCCTCACCCCAGCGCTCCGGTCGCACGTAGATCCGGTAGAGTTCGGCCAGCGTCTCCGCCTCCGTCTGGGGACCGACGTGGGCGAAGCCGACCGCCTCCGAACCCCCGTCCTCCGCGACCGAGACGACGTGGTCCGACCCCGCGATCGTCCGTCGGAGCGAGTCGGTTCCGTACCAGTCGTCGATCGTTCGATCGACGGTCTCCGGTCCCAGAAAGTCGTCGTATGCTGCGTGCCAGGAGGCGCGCGCGACCGTCCGGATCGCCTCTACGTCCGGCGGTTCGGCGTGGCGGATCGCGACCGTGACACGACCACGGCCGGCGTCGGTATGACCGTTCGGGAGTCGGCGAGCGACGGTGAGCCGTGGCGTTTATTCGTCAGCGCACGCTGGGAGTGACGATGGAGGCCAGCGCGCTTCACGCCCGGTACCCGTTTCTCGCGAGCGCCAGGGAGGCGGTCGAGACGGCGGGCGTTGACCTCGTGGACGTCGTCTCCGAGCGCGCGGTGGTCGAGCGGGCGACCGAGCGCGTCACGAGGGCG
This sequence comes from Halalkalicoccus sp. CGA53, assembly GCF_036429475.1. GTDB lineage: Archaea > Halobacteriota > Halobacteria > Halobacteriales > Halalkalicoccaceae > Natronorarus > Natronorarus salvus. Next base: position 988,537 of record NZ_CP144125.1, on the reverse strand, counting down.
ATCACCGACGGGGAGGTCGGAGAGCCACACCGGACCCCCCGGACGGAGCTGCTCTCGTACCCCGTCGCACGGGTGCTCGTCTCGCTCGTCGACGAGCACGTGCTCACCCGGAAGTACGCCCGGGCCGAGGCGAAGACGGCGCGCGAGCGGATCGAGACGGACCGGCGACAGCGCGCCCGGGAGGAGGGACTGCGGAGCGTCAGTGTCGAGCGGCTCACGCTCGCCGAACTCCTCGCCGAGTTCGATCTCGAGGAGAGAATCCGGGCCGAGGGCGACGAGTACGCCGTCGCGGTCGGGAGCTACGTGGGACTCTCGGCGGGTCTCCGCCGGGAGGACTGGCGGCTCGTCAACCGCGTCGTCGCAGACGGGGAGGTGTTCGTCACCGAACCCGAACTCATCCGACTCGTCCAGGAGGCGATCGCACGGCGCGTCGGCGAGGGGTTGCCGCTGTCGGTCCCCGACGCGATCGCGGAGCCGCTTGACGGGGAGATCGAGGCCGTTCGGGAGCTGCTCTCGGAGTACGACTTCACCCGGGAGATCGACACGGTCGTCCCCGACCGGTTCCCGCCCTGTATGAAAGCGCTGCTCGACGCGGTCCAGAAGGGCGAGCACCTGGAACACCACTCGCGGTTCGCGATCACGACCTTCCTCGTGAACATCGGGATGAGCACCGACGAGATCATCGACCTCTACATGGTGAACCCGGGCTTCGGCGAGAAGATCACCCGGTACCAGACCGACCACATCCGGGGCGAGACCTCCCCGACCGAGTACAGCCCGCCGAGCTGTGCGACGATGCAGTCCTACGGCGACTGCGTGAACATGGACGACCGGTGTGAGACGATCTCGCACCCGCTCGCGTACTACGAGAAGGCGCTGGACGAGGCCGACGAGGACGAACTCGTCGACTGGCGCGAGGGTGGAGAGGAAGCGGAAGGATAGTCACTCGCGGTTCATGTAGTAGGCGAGTGCGATGCCGACGACCGACATGAGGAGGATGAAGCCGACGATGGCGCTGATCAGCGCGAGGGCGCCGTCGCCTGAGAGGCCGCTCTCGTTGAACGTCCGCCCGATCAGCACGATGACCCCGACGAACGAGCCCACCGCGGCGACGGAGACGACGATCTCGACGAGCGCCTCTCGCTCTACGACCATGACCCAGGTTTCCGCCGACCGTGCAAAAGCGCTTCGAAGCCTCACACGGCCGTTTCGTCCGCACGAGCGTCGCTTCCGGTGGAAGACTTAGGTAGCCTCGGCACCTTCCTCTAGACGTATTCGTGACCGCACGCGCCGGTCGGCGCAGTGGAAGCGAAGGTACACACCATGACGCACACCAGCAACACACCAGCGTCACCGAGAACGATCGGGTCCACGCCGGGCGCCAGTGCCGCCGACGAGCGGGCACGTCGGGCGCGGACCGAGCGGATGCGCGTGACGGGCTTCGGCACCGCCGCCTACCTGGTCGAGACCGAGAGCGAGAACGCCTACCTCGTGGACGTCGAGGCGGGTAGCTGTAGCTGTCCGGACCACCGGTTCAGGGGTGGGCGCTGCAAACACCTCCGGCGGGTCGCCATCGAGATCACCGAACGATCCGTCGCACCGCCACACCACGTCGAGGGAGCCTGTCTCGCGTGTAGCGAGCGGATCTTCGTTCCGGCCGACGAGCCCTCGCCGCACTACTGCGAACGACACACGCTCGCGGCCGGAACCCCGGTCACCGACAGGGAGACGGGCGACAGACTGCTCGTCGTCGCCACCTCCTCGCGCCGGGCGGACGAGGTACGTATCGGCGAGCACGGGCGGACGGTCGCGGCGTACCCGACGAACGAGGAGTACGACCCGGCCGACCGGGTCGTGAGCGCCGTCTATCCCCAGTCGGTGCGGACCACGGCCACGGGGCCGAAGCCGAGGACGCTTCGGGTCTACTCGTTCCCACAGTCCCGACTCGAACCGATCGAGTAGGGTCGACACCCGAACCGTGCGGGCGGTGGAGGTGACGCAACGCCTATTCCCACGAGGGGCGTCGTCTCCGATATCTAAATCGATGGACGAACACACGCGGTCGGACGCTCCACCCACACGCACACCACGTGAGACGTCCGTCGGGAACGACGGTATCCGCGGCGCCGAAGTCGACACGAGGAACGGCCGGCTCACCCTCGAGTACGACTCGCGAGAGCTCTCGCCCGAGGAGGCACGGCGGGTCGTGAGCCGGATGGCGAGCGCCGCCGGAGAGCCCGCCGCGAGGTGTACGCTCCACGTCGACGGCTACGGGGGGCGGAGCTGCGAGTCGTGTGCGCTCGCGCTTGAGCGCCACCTCACGGATATCGCCGGCGTCCACGACGCCGAGAGCTCGTTCCGGGCGGGGACCCTCACCGTCACCTACGACGACGAGCTCCTCTCGCCGGCCGAGATCGAGCGCGTCGTCCACGAGTTCGGCGTCGAGACCCGCGACGCCACCGAGGAGGGCGAAACCGACTCGGCAAGCGAGCGATCGACGCTCCGAGTAGAGGCTGTGTTCGTCGCGCTCACGCTCGTCGGAATGCTCACGGGGCTCGTCGCCGGCTGGCTCGACGCGGCGCCGCTGATCGGGTGGGTCGGCTACGGCGTGGCGTACGTCTTCGGCGGGTGGTACGGGGTGAAGGGGAGCGTCGAGACGCTGAGACACCGGGCGGTAGACATCGACCTGCTGATGATCCTCGCCGCGCTCGGCGCGCTCTCGATCGGCGCGCCGTTCGAGGGGGCGATGCTGCTCTTTCTCTTCTCGCTGTCGAACGTCCTCCAGCACTACGCGATGGGGCGCTCGCGACGGGCGATCAGGGCGCTCATGCGTCTGCGCCCGGAGTCCGCGAGGGTGCTCCGCGACGGCGAGGAAGTGACCGTCCCGATCGAGGAGGTCGCGATCGGCGACGTCTTCGTCGTCCGCCCGGGCGACCGACTGCCGCTCGACGGCGTCGTCGAGACCGGCGAGAGCACGGTCGATCAGTCCTCGCTCACCGGCGAGTCGGTCCCCGTCACGAAGGGGCCGGGCGACGACGTCTTCGGCGGGACGATCAACGAGAACGGGAGCCTGGAGGTGCGCGTGACGCGTCAGGCCCACGAGTCCGCCATCGCGAAGCTCATCCACCTGGTCGAGGAGGCCCAGGGCGAGCGAGCGCCGACACAGCGGCTCATCGACCGGCTCGAGCAGCCGTACGTCCTCGGCGTGTTCGGGCTCACCGGGGTCGCGATCGCGATCCCGACCCTCCTCGGCGCGGAGTTCGACCCCACCTTCTACCGCGCGATGACGCTCATGGTCGCGGCCTCGCCGTGTGCGGTGATCATCTCGACGCCGGCGGCCGTGCTCTCGGCGATCGCGGCGGGCGCGCGCCAGGGCGTCCTCTTCAAGGGGGGCGAACACGTCGAGCGGGCGGCCGGGATCAGGGCCGTCGCGTTCGACAAGACGGGAACGCTCACCGAGGGCGACACACGGCTGACCGACGCGACAGTCCGCGACGGCGCGACGCTCTCCGGTAGCCCGATCACGGGGGACCGACTCCTCGCGCTGTCGGCCGCCGTCCAGTCCCGATCCGAACACCACCTGGCCGAGGCGACGGTCGACGCGGCGAGCGAGCGCTCGCTCGACGTGCCGGAGGCGCGCGAGTTCCAGGCCACCGTCGGCAAGGGGGTACGCGCGACCGTCGAGGGCCGGACGGTCCACATCGGCAACCGACGCTACGTCGAGGGACTGGCCTCGGGGGTCGCGATCGAGGGGCTCGACGAGGGCTACGCCGCGCTCCGATCGCTCCAGGACGAGGGCAAGACGAGCGTGCTCGTCGTGAGCGAGGGGGAGGGGGTCGATGAGGCCCGCGTGCTCGGCTGGCTCGCGTTCACCGACACCGTCCGCCCGGGCGCCGCAGAGATGATCGCCCGGCTCAGAGAACTCGGCGTCGAACACGTCGTGATGCTCACCGGCGACAACGAGCGCGTCGCCAGAAGCATCGCCGACGAGGTGGGGATCGACGAGGTCAGAGCCGAACTCCTCCCCGAACAGAAAGTCGAGAGCGTCGAGGAGCTGGTCGCCCGGTACGAGGGCGTCGCGATGGTCGGCGACGGCGTGAACGACGCCCCGGCGCTCGCGACCGCGACGCTCGGCGTGGGGATGGGCGGCGCCGGCACGGACGTGGCGCTCGAGACCGCCGACGTGGTGCTGATGTCCGACGACCTGAGCAAGATCCCTTACGCGCTCGGACTCGGCCGCGCGACCCGACGGACGCTCCTCGTGAACCTCTCGATCGCCTTCGGCGCGATCGCCCTCATGGTCGGCGCAATCCTCACGGCGGGCATCCCGCTCCCGGTCGCCGTCGTCGGTCACGAGGGCTCGACGGTGCTCGTCAGCCTGATCGGCCTCCGGCTGCTCGGTTTCCGCGAGTGAGACGGAAGCGGCGGTCGGTGCCGCAGCCTCGCGTCCTTCTCAGTCCTCGCCGAGTCGCGCCTGTTTCGATCGTCCAACCAGTTCGTCGAAGTCCTCTCCCTCCGCCAGCGCCGTCTCTTTCTTCACGCGGTAGTTCCCCCCGTCGGTGATGTAGAGGTCGCCCGGGTGGAAGAAGTACCAGTCCTCGCGGTCGAAGCGGACCGCGATGCGCGCCTTCGCGCCGAAGTTCCGCGCGAAGTAGACGAGCGCCTCGACCTCCACGCCCGTGAGGTAGATCGGGTTGCCCGCGCTCGCTTTCGCCTCGATCGCGTAGAACGTCTCGCCGTTTCCCGCGAGCACGTCCGGCAGCTCCCTCGTCGTGGCGCTCCCGCTCGCGGGCGCACGCATCACCGCGAACCCCGCCTCGTCCAGCAGGTTGACGAGTTCGCGTTCCCGACGATCGCCCTTCGCGCTCGACATACCCGGCCTTTCGAGGCCCGGGACAAAAGCGCTCCGAGCGAGGGGCCGTCCCCGGGTTCGGGGCCGGATGGAGACGGACCCGTCTTCGTCTGGAGTGCTCCGAGAAATCGAGGGGTCTCCGCCGCCGGGAAACCGTCAGAGGCACAGGTGGTCGCCCGTCGGGTTCGCGTTCCCCGTCTAGTCGGAGGGCACCACGGCGTAGAAAGGTGCTATGCAACTACCTAGAGCGACGCCACTCCGGCGGCGCTGTGACCTCCTCGAGAAGCTTTCGCAGCCCCCGCCGGAGGTGAAAGTGGAGCGTCGAGGAGCTGATCCCCATCGTCTCGGCGAGCTCCTCCGCCGTGGTCTCGCGCGGCCACTCGAAGTAGCCTGCGTGGTACGCGGCACGGAGCGCGCTCAGCTGTCGGTCGGTGAGCCGGCCGGTGAACGCCTCCCGCCGGGGTCGCTCCGTCCTGACGGGGCGGTCGACCTCCCGCCTCCCGGCGAGTTCGACGCTCGGACAGACCCTCGCCAGCTCGTCGAGGAGCGAGCGCAGCTCCGTCTCCGGCGGGGCGTGCGCGAAGAGCCTGAGCCGTCCGGCCTCCGCGACCGCGGAGTGCGGGACGACGCCGTGGTCGAGCAGCAGCCCGACGTACGAGGCGGTCGCGGCGTCGGCGACGAACACGCCCCGCTCGTCCGACTCGGTGAGGAGCTCCCAGCCTTCGGTCTCGGCGACGGTCGTCGTGAACGCGTCGGACGATCCGCCGTCGGCCGTGACGGCACAGAGCACTCCCCCGGAACCGATCGGTACGAACGCCTCGACCGAGAGCCGACGGTCGAGGCGCCTCGAGGCGGCGGCGAGCACCGAGTCTACCTCGTCCACGACGAGCGCGAGTTCGACCGCCGTCTCCGCGAGCAGGCTGTGGCGGGCCTCGACGGCGCGGATCGAGAGCCCGATCGTCTCCCCCAGCTCCGAGAGGACCGTCGTCGCCTCCTCGTCGAACGCCCAGGTCGGAGCCGCGAAGACGACCAACACACCGTAAGTCGCCTCGCCGGCCACGAGCGGGACCGCGGCGAGCGCTCCGCCCTTCCCCTCGTCGGGATCGAGCGTCTCGACCGTCCCGTTCCGGATCGCGCTCGCGACCGCTCGGACCCAGGGGCGGGCGGCGTCGGTGACCGGCCCCTCCGTCGGGGCGTCGATCCCGGCCACCTCGCGGACGCGAACACCACCCCTCGGGTCGCGAGCGGAGGCGACGAGCGCGGCCCGGAACGGGCTCGTCTCCGCGAGGTGCTCGCAGATCGCCCGCTCGACCTCCGCACGCGTCTCCGCCCCGACGACCGCCCGGTTCACCCCGCGGATGACGGCGTTGAGTCGCGAGAGCGCGACGAGACGCTCGTTTCGCCGTTCGAGTTCGGTCTCGCGGGCGAGACGGTCGAGCGCCGCCTCGACGGTGCTGGCGAGGAGTTCGACGAACTCCCGATCCGCCCCGCGGACCGCGCCCTCCCCGCCCGCGACGACCACGCCGTGCTCGCCGACCGGAACGGCCAGGGAACGGTCCTCCTCGCCGTCCCCGCCCGGGAGACGAAGTCGGAGCGATCCCCCGGAGTCGCCGTCGGCGAACGCGAGTCGGATCGGGTCGTCGGGGTCGGTGATCTCCGACGGCGTCCCGGCCACGACTCCCGGCAGCGTGGCGTGAGCGATCGGGCGGAGCGCGTCCGAGTCCTCGGCGAACCGGTAGAGCGTGGCGACCGAGAGCTCCGAGCCCGCGAGCACCGTCTCGACCGCGAGATCCCCCACCGCCCGAACAGACCCCGCGAGCATGAGCGACGGGACCGCGGCGTGGAGCCCGGAGAGCATCCGCTCGCGCTCTACCCGCTCGGTGACGTCCTCCTGGCAACCGACGAAGTGAGCGAGGTCGCCGTCGTCGTCGAAGAGCGGCGTGATGCTGACGCGATTCCAGAACGCGCTTCCGTTCCGGCGGTAGTTTCGCAGTTCGACCGTCACGGGTTCGGCCGCCTCGATCGCCGCGCGCATCTCCGCGACCGGCTCCGGATCCGTCCCCTCGCCCTGGAGGAACCGGCAGTTCCGGCCGAGGACCTCCTCGTCCCCGTAGCCGGTCAGCCGACGGAACCCCTCGTTGGCGTAGACGATCGGGTTGTCCTCCAACGAGGGATCGGTGACGAGGATCCCGATCGGCGCGGCGTCTAGCGTCCGGTCGGCGAACGGGGGATCGAGACCGCCGTCACAGCACACCCCCTCCGTCCGGGAACCCTCGCTCGTCGGGTCACCGTCGCTCCGGTCGGCTCCTCGCGCTCGAACGTCGCTGTCGCCGGGCATCGGTCGGTCTCCGCCACCCGGTCACGCCCCGACGCGCCGACGGTGGGCAACTTCCCGTCCACCTGCGGCCGGTCGGCGCACGGAGTCGCTCTCGGGATACGGAGGCTACTCACTGACGTGTGTTAACTCTACGCACCACCGGTTACGCCGTCCGCGGGCGAATCGACTACGTCCCGTGGTCCCAGCTTCCCATGTACTCCTCCTGGACGTCGCTGAGCGCGTCGATCGAGACGCCCTCCGCGGCGAGTTTCACCTCGGCGACCTCCCGATCGAGTTCGTCGGGCAGGTCGTGGACGCCGGGGGGGTAGGCGTCGGCGTTCTCCGCGAGTTCGCGGGTCGCGACCGCCTGCACGCCGAAGCTCTGGTCCATCACCTCGACGGGATGGCCGAGCGCGATCGGCGCCGCGAGGTTCACCAGCCGACCCTCGGCGAGCACGTTCAGCCGACGGCCGTCGGCCATCTCGTACGCCTCGACGCCGGCCCTGGCCTCGTAGCGATCCACCGCGAGGTCGCTGAGTGCGTTCAGGTCGATCTCCACGTCGAAGTGGCCCGCGTTCGCGAGCAGTACTCCGTCCTTCATCGCCTCGAAGTGTTCTCCCACGATGACGTCGCGGTTCCCGGTCGTCGTGATGAAGACGTCGCCCTTCCCCGCGGCGTCGGCCATCGGGAGCACCTCGTAGCCCTCCATGTGGGCCTCGAGCGCACGCCGAGGCTCGACCTCGGTGACGACCACGTGTGCGTTCTGTCCGGCGGCCTTCCTCGCGAGCCCCTTCCCACAGTAGCCGAAGCCGGCGACGACGACCGTCTTCCCGGCCCACGAGAGGTTCGTCGTCATCGCGATGGTGGCGAGCGAGGCCTCGCCCGTTCCGTGAACGTTGTCGAACAGCCGTTTCATCGGCGTGTCGTTCACGGCGAACATCGGGTAGCGGAGCGCGCCGTCGGCGTCCATCGCGCGAAGACGGTGGACGCCAGTAGTGGTCTCCTCACACCCGCCGACGATCGAGTCGATGAGGTGGGGATACTGCTCGTGGATCCGGAAGACGAGGTCGCCGCCGTCGTCGATCGTGATCGTCGGGTCGTCGTCGATCACCGCGTCGATCGCCTCGTAGTACTCCTCGTCGTCCACGCCACGCACCGCGTAGGAGGTGACGTTCTCACCCGAATCGAGCGCCACGCTCACGTCGTCGTGTGTCGACAGCGGGTTGCAGCCGGTGATCGAGACCTCTGCGCCGCCCGCCGCGAGCGTCTCGACGAGGTTCGCGGTCTTCGCCTCGACGTGCAGCGCCATCCCGATCCGCTGGCCGGCGAGCGGCTGCTCGGCCTCGAACTCCTCGCGGATCGACTCGAGGATAGGCATGTGCTGGCGGGCCCACTCCATCTTCCGTCGTCCCTCGGTCCGGAGGGCGTCGCTCTCCGCGAGCTGCTCCGTCACCGGCGGGTACGCGCTCTCGCTCATGGATCGGATTCGGAGCACGCGGGCAAAACGGTACCGAAGCGGCCGTCACTCCTCTCGAACCGACGCGCGATATCGCCGGACGAGTTCGTGGACGAACAGCACCTTGAGCACCATCGAGACGGTCATGCTGGCGGCCGCGAGCACGGGTTTTCGCGAGAGTGCCGCGACGAGCGAGAGGAGGAACGCCGGCGTGCTCGCGTAGTTGATCAGTCCCGGGTAGGTCGTCTCGAACGTCCGGTGGCCCTCCCCGAACCACCACCGCTCGGCGAGGACCGCCTGGCTCTCCCAGGAGTCGGTTCGTTCGGGCGTGGGGAACAACACCGGGTTCGCGGCCGTGAAGACGAGCGTCGCTGCCAGCAGCCGCCAGTGGCGGCCGTAGAGCGCGTAGAGCAAGAGCGGGCCGATCAGGAACCTCGTTCTGACGCTCCAGGGGTTCGCGTGGCGTTCCCATGCCCAATCGGGAATCCGCCCCGGGAGCGACCGTTCGTGCGTGTGCATGAGAGAGCGCTCAACGGCGACGGTCCTAACGGTGTCGGCGGTCCGGGATCAGTCTGCCCGCTCGACGAGCGACGCTGCCCGGTCCCGTGTCGTCTGGATGACGCTCCTCTCGTCGAGCGTGAGCAGCTCCCGATCGCGCATCAGCACGCGCCCGTCACAGACCGTGTGTCGCACGTCGCTCCCCCTGACAGCGTACGCGAGGTGGCTCACCGGGTCGTGTGCGGGCGTGAGGTGCGCCGCGTCGAGGTCGACGACCGCGAGATCCGCCGGTTCGCCCGGTTCGATCCGCCCCGACCCGATCCCGAGGGCCGACGCACCACCCTCGGTCGCCATCCCGACGACCGACTCCGCAGAGACGGCGCTCGCGTCGTCGGCCGCGAGCTTTCCGACCATAGCCGCGTCGCGCATCTCCCCGAAGACGTCGAGGTCGTTGTTCGAGGCCGCGCTGTCGGTCCCCAGCCCGAGGGTGACCCCCGAATCGAGCATCGCCTGCACGGGCGCCATCCCGCTCGCGAGCTTCATGTTCGACGCCGGACAGTGGACCACTCCGGTCTCCCGGTCGGCGAGTAGCTCGACCTCCCGCTCGTCGACGTGAACCCCGTGTGCGAGGAAGTCGTCGGGTCCGAGCATCCCCAGATCGTCGGCGTACTCGAGCGGGCGCATCCCCCGCTCCTCGACGGTCGGGTCGACTTCGTCCCCCGTTTCGTTCGCGTGGAAGTGAAGCGGAACCCCGAGGTCGCGGGCGCTCTCGACCGCCGCTTCGAGGTACTCCTCACCCACCGTCGTGAGGCTGTGTGGGGCTATCGCGGTCGTTATTCGGCCGTCGGCACGTCCGTCGAGACGGTCGGCGATCTCGATCCCTTCTTCCAGGTCCGCCCACGCATCCTCCTCGCTCTTTCCCACCGTGACGACCCCGTGGGCGAGACGTGCCCGGAGGCCGCTTTTGGCGACCGCATCCGCGACCGCCTCCTCGTGGAAGTACATGTCACAGAACGCTGTCGTTCCCGACCTGATCATCTCGACCAGCGCGAGGTCGGTGCCCGCACGGATATCCGCCGCCTCCATCGCCCCCTCGATCGGCCAGACGTCCTCCCGGAGCCAGGCGTCGAGCGGTTTGTCGTCGGCGTAGCCCCGGAGCAACGTCATCGCGGCGTGACCATGGGCGTTTACGAGACCGGGGATCACGATCCCCCCGCTCGCGTCGAGCGTCTCGTCGCCTGCGGACACCTCGTCGGGATCGCCGACCGAGAGTATCTCGCCGTCCTCGGTACCGACGAGGAGGTCCGCGCGCTCGACGCGACAGTCGGGGCGGAGCACCTCTCCGCCCTCGATCCGGGTGGTCGTCATGGCTCTGGCTTCGCCGGGGCCCCCTATCAGGTCACCGGATACGAGGGGGAGCCATCGCACCCGCGCGAATGACAAGGCAGTTGAACTCCGACCGCGAACGTGGTGAAAATGCGAATCGCCGTCCCGAACAAGGGCCGCATCCACGAGCCGTCGATCTCGCTCCTCGAACGCGCGGGGCTGCACGTCGAGAACGGCTCGGACCGAAAGCTCTACGCGAAGACGGTCGACCCCGAGGTGACCGTCGTCTTCGTCCGCGCCGCGGACATCCCGGAGTACATCGCCGACGGAGCCGCCGACCTCGGGATCACCGGCTACGACCAGGTCCGCGAGGCGGGTCACCCGAACGTCGTCGAACTGCTCGACCTCGGCTTCGGCACCTGTCGGCTCGTCGTCGCCGCGCCCGAGGACAGCGGGATCGACTCCGTTGCCGACCTCGAAGGAAAGACCGTCGCGACGGAGTTCCCGAACGTCACCTACGAGCACTTCGCCGAACGGGGTGTCGAACCGACGATCGTCGAGGTGACCGGTGCGACCGAACTCACCCCGCACGTGGACATGGCCGACGCCATCGTCGACATCACCTCGACGGGGACGACCCTGCGGGTGAACAGCTTGGCGGAGATCGACGAGGTACTCTCCAGTTCGGTCAGGCTGTTCGCGAGCGAGTCGGTGCGCGAGGACCCGAAGGTCGAACAGATCCGGACCGCCCTCCGGTCGGTGCTCTCGGCGGACGGGAAACGCTACCTGATGATGAACGTCCCCGAAGCGCGCCTGGAAGAGGTCAGGGAGGCGCTGCCCGGTCTCGGCGGCCCGACGGTGATGGACATCGCGGGCGACGACCTCGTCGCGGTCCACGTCGTCGTGGACGAACGCGACGTCTTCGAGACCGTGAGCGAGGTGAAGAAGCTCGGCGCGAGCGGCATCCTCGTCACCGAGATCGAGCGACTGATCGAGTGATCACGGTCCCTCGGGCGGCCCGAGGAACGCGAGCGTGAGCGCGGCGAACAGCACCACCCCGAGGATGACGCTCACCACCGCGTGGATGAAGGTCACGAAGATTGTGTAGCGCCGGCCGACCCCGTAGAGCCGGGAGATCGCGACCGCGTCGACGAGGATCGCGAGGAGGATCGTGAGCGCGGGATGGACCCCGAGCGCGGTCAGCGAGACGGCGATCACGGCGAGCAACGGACCGATCCCGAGCGCATTCCTGATGGGGACGTCGCCGAGGACGTTCCGCGCCGCGATGTGGACCGTCAGCGCGAAGAAGAGCGAGAGCGAGAGCACCGTCCCGAGCACCTGCACGGGGCCGACGGCCTGTGCGGGGCTGAGGGGGGAAGAGAGAAAGAGAGAGAGCCCGGAGAGCATCGAGGTTACTCGAGTAAGCCGAGTTCCTCGAGCCGCGAGACGATCTTGTCGACGGCGTGTTCGGCGTCGACGGGCTGTTTTCCGCCGGTGATGACGAGCTTTCCGGAGCCGAACAGCAGCGCGACGACCTTCGGCTCGTCGAGACGGTAGACGAGGCCGGGGAACTGCTCGGGCTCGTACTCGATGTTCTCCAGGCCGAGGCCGATCGCGATCGCGTTCAGGTTCAGGTTCCGACCGAGATCGGCGGAGGTGACGATGTTCTGGACGACGATCTCGGGGTCGTCCTCGACCTGGATCTCCAGGTCACGGAGCTTGTCGAAGACGATCTCCAGGCTCTCGTGGACGTCGGAGGTCGACTTCGCGCCGGTGCAGACGATCTTTCCGGAGCGGAAGATGAGCGCGGCCGATTTCGGGTTCTGGGTGCGGTAGACGAGACCGGGGAACTGCTCGGGGTCGTAGTCGGCACCTTCGAGGTCCATCGCGACGCTCTGGAGGTCGAGTTCCTGGCCGATGCCCGTCGAGGCGACCACGTTTTCGATATTGATCGTTTCCTTTGGGTCGGTCATATCTCGCCTTAAAACACGTATTTAAGCTTTATAAAGGTTGGTGGCGGGCGCTGATAGGTCACGATTCGAAGGGATCGAACCGCCAGCCTCATTCGCCCCCGAGGCGACCGAGAGAGCGTGTACGTACTCGAACTCGCGGGCGAGGACGACGCGTTCGCCGCGTACGAGGCGGCGAGCGCGGCGACCGGCGTCGAGGTCGCCGCGCCGGGCGTGGCGACCGCCCGCGAGGTCACGGACCGGGTACGGACGCTCGCGTACACCCATCGGGTGAGCGAGCTGATCGGGGAGTGTTCGGCGAGCGTCGAGAGCGCGAGGGAGACACTCGAGTCCGCGACGATCGAACGGGAGGGCTCAGTTGCGGTCCGTGCCCGTGACGTCCGGGGGGCGACGGGGGTGAGCACCGGCGCGACCGAGCGCGACCTCGGGAGCGTCCTCGTCGGACGGGGGTTCTCGGTGGACCTCGACGACCCGGATCACGAGCTCAGGGCGGCCTTCGCGGGCGAGTCGTGTTTCCTCGGCTGGCTCGTCGCGGAGAGCGAGCGCGGGTTCGGCGGGCGCGCGCCGGCGAAGAAGCCGTACTTCCAGCCGGGGAGCATGGACCCGCTCAACGCACGAGCGATCGTGAACGTCGCGGGTTCGAGGCCGGGTCGAACGGTAGTAGACCCGATGTGCGGAACCGGCGGTGTCCTCGTGGAGGCGGGACTGGTCGGTGCACGGGTGGTCGGCTCCGACGTGCAGTGGAAGATGGTCCGTGGCGCCTCGGAGAACCTCGATCGGTACCTCCCGCCCGACCGCTGGTCGGTCGTTCGGGGGGACGCGACGGCGCTTCCGATCGGGGAGAACGCGGTCGACACGGTGGTCTTCGACGCGCCGTACGGCCGGCAGTCGAAGGTCGCCGGTCACGGCCTCGCGGCGCTCGTCGGTGGGGCACTCCGGGAGGCACGGAGGATCGCTCCACGTGCAGTCGTCGTCACCGATCGCCGATGGGACGAGGCGGCCGAGGACGCCGGCTGGGCGGTCGAGGCGGTGTTCGACCGGCGCGTCCACCGGTCGCTCACCCGGTACGTCCACGTGCTCCGAGAGCCCGAGGGCGAGTAGCTACTCGGCCGATCGCGCGGTCTCGCAGAGCTCCCGGTCCTCGTCGCTCTCGACGGTGAGATCCGTGACCTCGACCGGCGTTCCATCCGGATCGATCGCGACGAACGTGAACGTCGCCTCGGTCGTGAGTGCCGTCTCGCCCGAGCGGGCGTCCTCCCGCCAGGCACGGATCCGGGTCCGGACGCTCGTTCGCCCGGTGTGGAAGACGTAGGCCTCGATCAGCGCGGTCTCGCCGATCGGGATCGGTCGGCGGAAGTCGAGACCGTCGACCCCGGCGGTGACGCAGGACTCGCCAGCCAGCCGCATCGCACTCATCGCGCCGACCTCGTCCATCCACTTCATCAGCGTGCCCCCGTGGAGCGACTCGTAGTTGTTCGCGTGCTGTGGCTGGACGCGATACCTGTTCACCAGTCGTGTCTCCGAGGGGGTGGCCATGGCGTATCCAGACGCGGTGGGGACTTAGCTGGTTCCGGGGCAGTCGGAATATTGACCATCCGTGGCGTGTACCGACACTCATGAACCAGTACCTCGCCCTCGTCCGCGACGTGCTCTCTATGGGGAGTTACAAACCGAACCGGACGGGTGTCGACACCCTCTCCGCCTTCGGCGCGCACTACGAGATCGACCTCCGGGAGGGCTACCCGCTGCTCACGACGAAGAAGATGGACGGCGGCCGGTGGAACTCCTTGATCCACGAGGTGCTCTGGTACCTCTCGGGTGAGGAGCACGTCCGGACGCTGCGCGAGGAGACCGGTATCTGGGACGAGTGGGCCGACGAGGAGGGCCGGCTCGACACCGCCTACGGACGGTTCTGGCGCCGGTATCCGATCCCGGAGGAGGGGCTGCCGGGCGAGAGCTGGCCCGGGGCGGACCACCGGTGGGTGAACGACGACGGGACGTTCGACCAGCTCCGGTACGTGATCGACACCCTTCGCGAGAGCCCGAACTCCCGCCGGCTGGTCGTGAACGCCTGGCACCCGGCGAACGCGGCGGTCTCGACGCTCCCCCCGTGTCACTACACGTTCGTCTTCAACGTCCAGGATGGGAGGCTGAACACACACCTCACCCAGCGCTCGGGCGACGTCGCCCTCGGGATCCCATTCAACATCGCCGCCTACTCGCTGCTCACGCACGTCGTCGCCGGTCGAACGGACCTCGAGGTAGGAAGGTTCTCGCACACGGTCGTCGACGCCCACGTCTACTGCGGCGAGGGAACCCGGGGTCGCTGGTACGGCGAAAACAGGGACGAGTTTCAGCGACGGCTGGCCGACGCGGGCGGCTCCGAGGACCTCCGATCGCTCCGGGAGTGGGTCGAGCGCGAGGCGCCTGCCGAGGAGCGCGAGGCGCCTGCCGAGGAGCGCGAGGGGCTCGACCACGTCCCCGGGCTCCTGACACAGCTCACGCGCGAGCCGCTCTCCCCGCCGGAGATCCGCGTGAGTGAAAAGCCGATCGACGACCTCGCGTTCGAGGACGTCGAGCTGGTGAACTACGACTCCCATCCGGGACTCAGGTTCGCGGTGGCCGAGTGATGGTCGAAGCGGCCGCAGGGCACGGAGACGTCGACCTCGTGCTGATCGCCGCCGTCGCCGAGAACTGCGTGATCGGTTCGGACGGGGAGATGCCCTGGCACTACCCCGAGGACCTCCGGCGGTTCAAGGAGGTCACGACCGGCCACCCGGTCGTCATGGGTCGGCGGACGTACGAGGCGATCGAGGCTCGTCTCGGCGGGCCCCTCCCCGACCGGACGAACGTGGTGCTCAGCCGAGGCGACCCCGAGGTACCAGAGGGAGCGATCGTCGTCGGGTGCGTCGAGGAGGCGGTCGGGGCAGCGCGGGAGACGGGCGCGGAAACCGCGTTCGTGATCGGCGGGGCGACCGTCTACGAGACGTTCCTCCCCTTCGCGGACCGGATGCTCCTCACCGAGATTCACACCAGCTACGAGGGCGACACGTACTTCCCCGAGTTCGACCGTGAGGAGTGGACGGAAGCGGGGAGAGACGAGCGAGCGGAGTTCGCGTTCGTCACCTACGAGCGGCGGTAGCCGGCCCCAGTCGGGGTCGCGCGAGCGGCGTGGTGACAACTGTTAACGTGTTCGCCTCGGAAGGATCCGACCGATGGTACACAGTACGACCGTGTGGAAGACCCGAGAGCGTACGACTCCCGTCCGTCCATGAAGATAGCCGTCTACGGTGCCGGAGGGGTCGGTGGCTACTTCGGTGGCCGGCTCGCGCGGGCCGGAGCGGACGTCCACCTCGTGGCACGCGGCGAGCACCTCGACGCGATCCGGCGGGACGGTCTCCGCGTCGAGAGCGTCCGGGGCGATTTCGAGGTCGATCTGCCCGCGACCGACGACCCCGCGTCGATCGGACCCTGCGACGTCGTTCTGGTCACCGTAAAGTCCTACGACACCGACGAGGTCGCCGCCGAACTCGAGCCACTGCTCCGGGAGGAGACGGCCGTCGTCTCGCTCCAGAACGGCCTCGACAACGAGGAGCGACTCTCGGCCACGATCGGTTCCGATCGAGTCGTCGGCGGCGTCGCGTACGTCTTCTCGACCATCCACGAACCCGGGGTGATCGAGCACACGGGTGGACCAGCCACGTTCACCTTCGGCGAGCTCGACGGCACGCGGAGCGAGCGGGGAGAGCGGTTGCTCGAGTGGTGTGAGCGCGCGGACGGGATGGACGCGACGCTCTCGGGGTCGATACGGACGGTCCTCTGGGAGAAAGCCGCCTTCATCTGCGCGCAGGCCGGGATGACCGCGGCGGTACGGCTCCCCCTGGGTCGGATCCGGGACACCGAGGAGTCGTGGGAGATGTACCGACGGATCGTCGAAGAGGTGTGTCGCGTCGGTCGGGCAACGGGCGTCGACCTCCCCCAGGGGACCGTCGACCGGTGGATGGAGTTCGCCGACGACCTCGACGACGACTCGTACTCCTCGCTCCACTACGACGTGACACACGACAAGCCGGTGGAGCTGGAGGCGCTCCACGGGGCTGTCGTTCGACGGGGTCGAGAGAACGACGTCGCGGTCCCCGCGAACGAGGCCGTCTACGCGATCCTCCGACCGTGGGCGGTACGCAATCGGCGAGACCGATGACGGTGAGTGGCCCCGAGCCCGTCGCCGGCCGGTCGGTTCGACCGTCCGACCCCGCTCACGGTCCGTTCGCACCGAGATCGGCCAGGAGGTGCGAGAGGTGGATCCGGTCGCTCGTCCCGCGGGCGAGGTCGAAGTCCGCCTCGCCGGCTCTGCGGTGTAGTTCGACCAGGTGCTCGCCGTCGTAGCGCTTCCGACCGACCTCGAGCAGATCCTCCAGCACTTCGCCGCCGTCGTAGCCCTCGTCGACCAGCAGGTCGTCGAGCGTCGACCTCGCGTCGGAGAACTCGCCCGCTTCGGCCGCCGCGAGCATCCTCTCGACCCGCTCGTCGGGACCGAGGGCGCCGAGGACCTCGTAGGCGGCCTGCATCGTGATCTCGCCCTCTTTCGTCGCAACGGTCTGTGCCGAGAGGATGGCCTCCCTGAGGTCGCCGCCCGCGTAGCCGGAGACGTACTCCAGGCCGTTGGGATCGGCCTCGACGCCCTCGCGGTCGACGATCCGTTCGAGGACGGTGACGGTCTCGGCGGTCGACGGCGCGCGAACCGGGATCGGGAAACACCGGGAGGTGATCGGTGAGATGAGCGCCGAGGGCTGGCGCGTCGTGATGACGAACTGCGTCGCCTCGTGGTGGCGCTCCATCACCCGCCTGAGCGCCTGCTGGAAGTCCTCCCTGATCGCCTCCGCGTTGTCCAGCAGGATCGTCCTGTACGAACCCGAGACCGGTGGGTAGGCGGCCGACTCCTTCAGGACGTGGTTGATCAGTGCCGCCTTCGAGGACTCGCGTCGGCGCTTCGGCGTGATGAACGAGGAGAACCGGGGGTCCTCGGAGAGCTGTTTCTTCGTCATGCCGAAGAAGTCGGCGACGTTGATGATCACGAGGTCGTCGATCGAGTCGTGTGAGTCGCGGGCGAGCGCGCGTACCGCCGCGGTCTTTCCGACGCCGGCGGGCCCGTGGAGGACGAGGTTGATCGGCTCGTCGGCCGCGCCCTCGAGGTACCGGCGCACGTCGGGCTGTGGGAGCTCCTCCAGGGTCGGCGCGTGTCGCTCGGTCCACAGCGGGTCGTCCATCACCCGAGGTTCGGGCGTGGTCGATACAAAACCGTCGGTCGGGCCGCGTCCCCTCGCTCGTCCGCACGGTCCATACTGTCCGCCGGTCTCGGAGACTGTCCCGGATCGGGAGCTCTATACCGGTACATAGTTCCCCGGTTACGGCGTGGGTTCGGGCGATGGAGCCCGCGGGATCGGTCGCGCTCTTCGTCGCGCTCGGAGTCGGTGCCCTCATCGGCCTCGAGCGCCAGCAGAGCGAGTCCGCCGGGAGCTTCGCGGGCGTCCGGACGTTCCCACTGATCGCGCTGCTCGGCGCACTGACGCAGCTGTTCTTCCCGTCGCTGCTCCCACTCGTACTGGGGATGATCCTGGTGCTGGTCGTCGTCGCGTACGTCGGCAAGATACTGCTCGAGGGTGACGTCGGAATGACGACGGCGGTCGCGGCCGTTCTCACGTTCGTCTACGGGGCGATGACGGGCCACTCGGAGGAGGGGCTCACGCTGGCGGTCGTCCTCGGCACCGTCACCGCGGCGATGCTCGCGGTGAAGGACCCGATGCACGACCTCGCCGGGCGCATCGGCCAGGAAGAGCTCAGAGCGGCCCTGAAGTTCCTCATCATCGCCCTGGTCGTCCTCCCGCTGCTCCCCGACCGGGAACTGGACGTGCTGCTCGGGCTCAACCCCCGGTTCGTCTGGCTGATGGTCGTCTTCGTCTCGGGGCTCACCTTCCTCGGCTACGTCCTCACGAAGATCCTCGGTCCGGCGAAGGGGATCGGGCTCACGGGGCTGCTCGGCGGGTTCGTCTCCTCGACCGCGACGGCGATGGCGATGGCCGACCACGCGAGGCGCACCCCGGAGCTCTCGCCGATCTGTGCGTTCGCGACCGCGGTCGCCTCGATCGCCATGTTCCCCAGGGTCCTGATCCTGATCGCGGTCGTCAACCCGGGACTCGTCGCACCGCTCGCGGTTCCCCTGGTCGGCATGACGGTCGTCGGCGGGCTCCTCTCCCTCGCCCTCCTCGCCCGGATCCGTGCGGATCGGGCGCCGTCGGTCGACCTCGACAACCCGTTTCGGGTGCGACCGGCGCTCGTCTTCGGACTCCTCTTCGCGGCGGTCCTTCTCGGGGTCGACGTGCTCAACTCGCTGTTCGGCGAGGCGGGTGTCTACGTGACGGCGTTGCTCTCCGGAACGGTCGACGCGAACGCGATAACGCTCTCGCTGGGGAAGCTCGCGCTCGAGGGGAGCGTCGAGGGAGCCGTCGCCGTGACCGGAATCGTCCTCGCCCTCGTGACGAACACGGTCGTCAAGGTCGGCATCGTCTGGTCGCTGGGATCGGCGAGGGTGGGAAAGAGCGTCGCGGGCGTGCTCGGCGCCACCTCGATCGTCGGTGTCGCGCTCGTCGTCCTGCTCTAGACCGCGGTACTGGCCGTCGGTGTGGTCGCTCGTACCGGAGTGGATTCTTGTCGATCGGTCCCGATTCACTCACATGGAGTTTCCGATCCGGGTGACGGACGTGATGAGCAGTCCGGTCGAGACCGTCACGGCCGACGCCACGGCGGCGGAGGCGGCGGTGAGGTGTCGCGAGAAGTCGATCGGTTCGCTCGTCGTCGTGGACGACGAACGGGTCGCCGGCATCGTCACGAGCGACGACTTCGTCCGCCTGCTGGGGGAGACGTCCGACCCGGAGGGCCGTCGCCTCCACGAGTTCATGGCGAGCGAGGTCGTGACCGTCGACGCCGACGTTTCGGTCGGCGACGCGGTTCGTTCGATGTTCGACCACGGCATCGCTCGACTCGTCGTCGTGGAGGGGGAGGAACCGGTCGGCCTCGTCAGTACCGACGACGTCGTCCACCACCTCCCGCAGGTCCTCCAGCGTCAGGAGTTCGAACGGCCACGCCCCGAGGAGTTCCGCTACAGCGTTCGTCAGGAGGTCGCCTACGAGGAGGCCGACTGGGAGGTCGAGAGCGTCGGGCTAGCCGACGACCGGATCAACGTCGGCGACCGCGTCGCGTTCGCGAAGACGCTCGACGAGGAGGACGTTCGCCGGTTCGCCGCCGCCAGCGGGGACACCAACCGGCTCCACCTCGACGAGGAGTACGCCCGCGGCACGCGCTTCGGCCGACGGATCGCCCACGGGACGCTCGTCGGTGGGCTGATCAGTGCCGCGCTCGCCCGCCTCCCGGGGCTGACGATCTACGTCTCACAGAGCCTCACCTTCCTGGCCCCCGTGGGGATCGGCGACCGGATGACGGCCGTCTGTGAGGTGGTCGAGGAGCTCGGAGACTGCAGGTACCAGATCACTACCGACGTGGTCGACGGGGACGACGAGCCGGTGATCGAGGGACAGGCGGTCGTCCTCGTCGACGACCTGCCCGACGTCGGATCGGTGCGCGTAGAGGGGGTCGCCTGATCGGGGGCGTCGCGTTCGCGCCGGTCGAGTGGCACGCACCCGTACGACCGGTGGCGAACCGGCACCGGGGCCGGCTCACTCCCGATCGGAGCGGTCGCGTTCGAGTCCGGGCGGCAGCCCCACACACTTGAACCCGGTCCGCTCGTCGATCCGGAACTCGTAGAGCCGGAGCCGACCCGCGGTGTCCGCCCGCTCGAACAGGTCCAGGTACCACGCGTTCTCGAGCGCGTCCCGTGGAGCGTCGCCCGCGGCGAGCTCCGAGAGCGTTCCGGTCAGGAGGACACTCTCCCAGAGGAACACCGAGTCGGCGTCGTGGACGAGGAAGCTCGCCGTCTCCGCGGCGTCGCTCAGCGCCGTCTTCCGGCTCCCCTCACCCGCGAAGTACGAGAAGTAGAGCCTCGACTCCCCGTCGAAGCCGAACGACATCGGGAGCAGGTAAGGTGCGCCGTCGGTGGGCAGCCCGAGCACGCCGAAGCCCCGGTTCGTGAGGAAGTTCCGTATCTCCTCCTCGGACATCTCGACCAGTCCGTACTCCCGTAGCTCCTCGGTCGTCATCACCGGCCCTCCACGGACCGACCGTCGAACCGGTCGTACGACCGCCCGAGCGCGGTGCCGAGAACGAGACCGTCGACGAAGGGCCAGACCATTCCGACGAGCGTACCAGTGGCGGTGTCGTCGTACCCGATGTAGGCGTTGGCCAGCAGCTCGCGCCACTCGCCCCTCCAGCCGATCCGTAACAGGGGCACCAGCACCGCTACGACGATCGCCCAGACGGTTCCCAGGGTCATGCCCAACGCCCGTGCGTTCACGGCGTGCGTCTCCGAATCCATGCCGGAGCTACGGCGCCAGTCCTCAAAACTTCGGCTCCGATTCCGACCGCATGGGAATCGCGGGGATTCTGGTCCGTTCAATGCCGTGTTCGGTCACGGGATCGATCTCGGCGTCGGCCGTTAGAGAGAAGACCGATCGAACCTCGAAACCGAGCGCGTTCTCGGAACCGTCTCGCGGGAGATCATCGACTCCACCGTCGTCAGCGACGTGGATCACATCGTCGTCGGCAGCCACGGCCGGACCGATGCGGGCAGTATCCTGCCGGAGAGCGTTCGAAACCCGACGGGTTTTCGAGCCGATCGGAACGCGTCGTGTTCTGACGACGTCGCCGAGCGGGTCGGCCGGTGCTCGCCACTACCGGTGATCGTCGTCGGGTGAGAGAGCACCTGTGAGTAGTCCCGAGACGACCGAACGGATCGACGGGTGCGATCATCCTCGTGGAGTGGCCGGGCAGTGATATATCGAGCGGCGTCCCAACGCCCTCCAGGTTCCGTCCTCGCGTTCGTGACGTGGTTCACCGACGTGGCGACGACAGCCCCCGCGGATAGCGTCGGTCACCGAGCGGAGTCGACGGTCAGCACCGGCCGGTCCGACGGGCGACGCGGGCATCGGCCTCGAAACGGTGCTCACCGCCCGTGCCGGGATCGTCGCGGGGGCCATCGCGACGGAGATCCTCATCGCGACCGGCGTCGTCTATGAGCCCGTCTACCGCAACCCGTCGGCGTTGGCAGGCGGTCCGTACGCCGGTCTCGATCGGAGTCCGGCGACCGTCCACCGCCAGCGAACCCGCGATCTTCACCGGAGCTACCGGGGCGCGGTCAGGCCTCGGTGGTGGCGGTCGACTCGCGGACGAAGAGGTAGACCCCGAGGACGACGAACGCCGTCGCCACGACACCCGTCAGGACGCCGATCGCGAAGTACTCCATGCCCGCCAGTAGCCAGATCACGCCGAGATAGACCGCGAGCGCCGAGCCGAGGAGGTAGAGCACCGGACGCCAGTAGCTCGTGAGAGAGACGAGCGGGCCGACGAGGAGAGCTATCGCGATGACGACGAACTGAACCGCGCTCTGCGAGGGGACGAACGGCGCGAGGAGACCGAGGTACAGGTGGATTCCGGCGAGCGTCAGTGCCAGCAGGAAGAACGCCGACTTGATCGGAGCGGCGCTCCATCCGGGCCCTGTCGTCGAGTTACCTGATCGAGCCATCCGTTCTCGTGCGTGGTTCCCCTCGCAGGGATGAAAAGCTATTCCCGGACCCGGCGAACGACGGTCGCGACGCCACCGATCGGGGTCGATCCCGATTCGGACGGCTCGGTCGTGCTCGGCGGGCGTGTCGTCCATCGTCCCGGGCGGTCCTGTCGCTTTCTTCCGCCCACGATCTACGATCGTCCGGTTCCTGGCGGGTAGTCCGCGGACCACCACCGACCCCGGCGTCTCCGGGCACGCCAGTCAGCGGACGACGGTCACCGGACACGGGGAGCGTCGGACCACCGATTCGGCGACGCTCCCGAGCAGCACGCGCGAGACGCCCGACCGGCCGTGGCTCCCGATCACGACGTGGTCGACGTCGTGCTCTTCGGCGTACTCCACGATCGCGCGCGCGGGTCGGCCGACCACGACTTCGGTGACGACAGGGGCGTCGTGGTCGTCCGCACGATCGCGTGCCGCGTCGAGCAGTTCCTCGGCTCGCTCCCGTCGGTCCTCCATCACCTCCTCCCAGTCGACGTACATTCGTGCCTCGCCGTACGTTGCCGACTCAGGAGGGTTCAGCACGTGCAGGACGGTGATATCCTCCCCCGGGTGGACACTGAAGCCGTGTTCGAGGGCCTTTCTCGCCGGATCCGAGTCGTCGATCGCGATCAGGACTCCCATACGGGGGGTACCGCACGGACCTAAATATAGGTTGGTCGATGGGAGCGCCCCGGGATCGGGTTCCGGGGGCGTGACCTCCCACGGCCGATGCCGCGC
Organism: Halalkalicoccus sp. CGA53; assembly: GCF_036429475.1. Lineage (GTDB taxonomy): Archaea > Halobacteriota > Halobacteria > Halobacteriales > Halalkalicoccaceae > Natronorarus > Natronorarus salvus. The sequence continues at coordinate 965,665 of NZ_CP144125.1, read as the reverse complement.
CCGTTCGGACCCGTCCACCGATCGCCGGAGCGGCGATCGAGTGGTCAGTTCCGTCCGGCTTCGAGCGCTCGAGGCACGACGCTATGTGGATCGAGCACGAGGGGCGAACGATGTACGACCGGATTCTCGTCGGTATCGACGGAAGCGAGGACGCCCACGCGGCGGCCGAGCATGCGGTCGACCTCGCGGCGACGTACGGGGCGACGCTCCACTGCCTGTACGTCGTCGAGACGCGAACGGCCTACGACAACGCCATCGTCGAGCCCGAGACGGTCAGGGAGAACCTCCGCCGAGAGGGCCGGGAGGCGCTCGCCGGAGTCGAAGCCACCGCCGAGTCGGCGGGCGTCGATTCCGTTACCTCGATCGAGGAGGGCGTTCCCGCCGAGGCGATCGCCGAGTACGGCCGAGAGAACGGGATCGATCTCGTCGTGGTGGGCGCGCGGGGAAAGTCGGCGTTCAAGACGATCCTGCTGGGCAGCACGACCGAGGCGCTCGTGCGGTCCGGCCTGCCGGTGTTGGTCGTCAGCGAAGGGGACCCACGACCCTCAGCGAACGAGTCTCACGAGTCGGGAGGTCCGTGAGAGGGGGCGGTGGGCGATGATGACCGTGTTCTCGGCGTGACGACCGACGCCATCAGAGACGGTCCCGAGGAGCTTCCGGCGGAGCAACCCCTCCTCGGTCGCGCCGAGGACGGTGAGGTCGTACTCCGGCGTCCGGTCGGTGATCGCCCCGGCGACGTGATCGCTCTCGGTGATCCCCTCGTCGATCTCCGAGACGCCGTCGAACGGCGTGCGTGCCTCGCGCAGTAGCTCCCATGCGCGCTCCCGGTCGGCCTCGCTCGCGTCGGTCGACAGGACGTGGAGGAGGAAGACGCTCGCGTCGTTTCGGCGGGCGATCGACGCGGCGCTCTCCCGCGCGAGTTCGCCGTGAGCGCCACGCGCCACGGGAACCAGTATCGCGTCGACGGGACCGCTCGGCCCTCGAATGCGTTTGACGAGCACGTCACAGGGGGCGTTTCTCATGACCCGATCCAGGTAGCTCCCCAGGACGACGTCCCGACGGGGTGGACGCCCCCGCCAGCCCATGAGGACCGTCTCCGCACCGTACTCCTCGGCCGCGCCGACGATCCCGGTCGCCGTGTCCCTGGCCAGTCGAATCCGCCGATCGACCGAGAGGTCCGCCTCCCGAGCGGCACGCGCCGCGTGCCTGAGGATCTCCTCGTCCTCGTCGTCGACGAGCCGTGTCCCCTCCGACAGCGGCATCTGTGCCGGAACCTCGACGACGTGTACGACCACCACGTCGAGCGATCGGTCGGACGCGACGTCGATCGCCGTGTCCATCAGTCGGTCTCAGTCGGTCGGCGGTCTCCGCGTTCGCGACGGGTACCAAGAGCACCGGGGAGTCCGTGTTCGGGTCCATCCGTTCTCGCCTGAACCGTCGCCTCGATCGTCCTAACTCTTGTCATCCGTCCGGGTCGAACCCCGTGTGTCCCACCCGACGACCCGGATTTGACTCGGGACGGCCGGCGATACTCCCGAACATTGACGCACCGGGACGGTGATATCGATACAGTGTCACCTCCAGGGTCGCACGCCCGTTCAGCGAGTCGCCCCGAGACTCCCATCGACGATGCCTGGCACACACGACCGATAGCGGACGTCTACGACGCCCTCAACACGTCCGAAACGGGGTTGACCGCGGAGGAAGCCGGACGCCGCCTCGAGCGGCTCGGACCGAACAAGGTCGAAACCGAGGAGGGGATCTCGCCGTTGCGCATCCTCGCGGAGCAGTACAGCTCCGCGCTGATCTGGGTACTGATCGTCGCGGCGGCCGTGATGGCGCTCGTCGGACACACGCTCGACGCGGGCGTCATCCTCGGGGTCGTCGTCTTCATCACACTGTTCGGGTTCGTACAGGACTACCGGGCCGAACAGAGCATCGCGGCGCTGAGCGAACTGTCGACGACCCACGCGCTCGCCCGACGCGGCGGGGAGAAGTCCGAGATCGACGCCCGGACCGTCGTCCCGGGCGACGTGCTCTTCGTCGAATCCGGCGACATCGTACCGGCGGACGCACGCGTCGTCGAGGAGTCGAACCTGAGCGTCGACGAGTCCGCTCTGACCGGCGAGAGCGTCGGTGTCTCGAAGGAGGCGGGGGTGGTCGACGCCGAGAGCGCGCTCGCCGACCGGCGGAACATGGTCTACAAGGACACCGTCGTCGAGCGGGGTTCGGCGCGGGTCGTCGTCGTCGGGACCGGCTCGCGGACCGAGATCGGTCGGATCGCGACGGCGCTGGAGGATGCAGAAGAGCGCCAGACGCCGTTTCAGGCCGAGATGGACCGACTCGGCCGAATCATCGCCGCCGGGGTCGTCGTCATCGTCACCCTGATCGCGGTCGTCGAGCTGGCGATCGGCGATACGGAGCCGCTCACGGTCTTCCTGACGGCGGTCGGCGTCGCCGTCTCGGCGGTTCCCGAAGGCCTCCCCGCGGTCGTCACGCTCTCGCTCGCCCTGGGCGCCCGGCGGATGGCCGAGAAGAACGCACTCGTTCGCCGGCTGCCGATCGTCGAGGCGCTCGGCTCCGTGGACGTGATCTGTACGGACAAGACGGGCACGCTCACCGAGGAGGAGATGACCGTGACCCGGATCGTCGCGGGCCGGGAGACGGTCGACGTCACCGGCACCGGCTACGACACCGAGGGCGAGTTCCTCGTCGACGGAGAGTCCATCGGGCGAGAGCGCGTCGTCGAAGTGCTGCGCTGTGGGATGCTCTGTAACAACGTCGACGTGGGGACGCGGGACGGCGAACGGACCTACCTCGGCGACCCGACCGAGATCGCGCTGTTCGTCGCCGCCCGGAAGGCAGGCTTCGACCGCGGCGACCTCGACGAACGGTTCCCGCGCCTTGGCGAGGTCGACTTCACCTCCACCCGAAAGCGGATGACCACGCTCCACGAGACGCCCGACGGGGGCCGGGTCGCGTACACGAAGGGCGCTCCCGAAACCGTCCTCGAGCGCTGTGATCGCGAACTCGTCGACGGGGCGGTCGTCGAACTCACCGACGAGCGTCGCGAGGAGATCAAGGCCCGGATCGAGTCGTTCGCCGAGGACGCCCTCCGGGTGATGGGCTTCGCGTACCGGCCCGGCCCGCCCGCCGAGGCGAGCGAGGAGCTCGAGTCAGAGCTGGTGTTCCTGGGGTTGCAGGGGATGTTCGATCCACCCCGTCCGGAGGTCCCGGGCGCGATCGAGGCGTGTCAGAACGCCGGCATCGACGTCGTGATGATCACGGGGGACAACGCCGTCACCGCGCGCGCGATCGGTCGGAAGATCGGTATCGACTCGCCGCGGGTCGTGACGGGGCCCGAACTCGACGGGACGACGGACGAGGAGCTCGCGGACCTTCTCGAGGAGGTCGACGTCTTCGCGCGCACCACGCCCGAGCACAAGACCCGGATCCTCCGGACGCTCCATTCGAAGGGACACACGGTGGCGATGACGGGCGACGGGGTCAACGACGCGCCGGCGGTGAAGAACGCCGACGTCGGGATCGCGATGGGGATCCGCGGGACGGACGTCACCGAACAGGCCTCCGACATCGTCCTGCTCGACGACAACTTCGCGACGATCCGCGACGCCGTCCACGGCGGCCGGCGGATCTTCGACAACGTCCGGAAGTTCGTCAACTACCTGCTCTCCGGTAACGGCGGCGAGGTGACGATGATTTTCACGGGGTCGATGGCCGGCTTCGGACTCGTCATCACGCCGATCCAGATCCTGTGGATCAACGTCGTCACCGACGGCGTCCCGGCGCTCTCGCTGGGTGTCGATCCCGCAGCCGAGGACGTCTTGGACCGGCCGCCGCGACCCCGGGGGGAAGGCGTCATCACGAAACGGATCGTCACGTCGATCGTCGGCATCTCGTTGTTCATGACGGTCTGTCTACTCCCGCTGTTCACGATCAACTTCACCGGTGGACTCGTACCCGGTTGGGATCTCACGGGAACACCCCTGGGGTGGACGCCACCGTACGAGCCGAGCCGGGAGCTCGCACAGACCATGGTCTTCACCGGCTTCGTCGTCATGGAGATCGTCCGCATACAGGCGATTCGGTTCCGCTACGGCCTCGGTCTGCTGTCGAACAGGTGGCTCGTGCTTGCGGTTGCCCTCACCGTTTCGATGCAGCTCCTCGTCCTCTACACGTACGCCGGCCAGTTGCTGTTCGGCGTCGAGCCGCTCGGGCTGCTCCACTGGGCGCAGATCGGTGTCTCTGCCCTGGTGTTCACGCTGTTGATGGCCGTCTTCGTGAAGGTCCAGGACCGGTACTTCGAGCGATACTGAACTCGGGGATCGATACGTCGTCTAGGGCCGCCCGACGTCGCTACTCGGGCCGGAAGACCCGTGCCGAACTCCGGGTCCTGGCATACCGTCGTTCCGTCGATACCGATCGGTAGGCGTCGGGGGTCGTATACCGGGTGTGTACGTCCGTTCGAGCGTCTCGCAACGGCGCTCACGGAGAGACGGCGCACCGAGATCGGGCGTGGACCCTCGCCTGCCACTCGAGACGCAGTAAATACCCCGCGCCGAGTACCGTTATCTGAGACCCGCCACCGAATTTATCGCTTCGCGCTCCGTTCGAGGACACATGACCGAACACGTTCTCGTCCCGGTCGACGAGTCGGAACAGGCGATGAAGGCGCTCGAGTTCGCCGTAGAGGGACACCCCGACGCACGGATCACGGCCCTGCACGTGATCGATCCCCGCGACTTTTATGGGGCGGCAGGGATCGAGGGCGCCGCGATGTCGAACTACGAACAGATGCGTGAAGTACACCAGGGGCGAGGGGACGAAGTCCTCGAAGCCGCTCGAGAGCGGGCCGCGGACGCGGGCGTCGAGATTGAAACCGACTCGATTCTCGGTTCCGTCTCCCGGGAGATCATCGACTACACCGTCGACAACGACGTCAACCACGTCGTCATCGGAAGTCACGGCCGGACCGGTGCGAGTCGGATCCTGCTCGGGAGCGTCGCCGAGCGAGTCGTCCGACGCTCGCCAGTACCGGTGACCGTTGTCAGGTGACCGATACCTGTCCGTCGGTTTCGAGACGACCGCACGGGTAGGCGGGCAGCCAGACAGTATCGGACTTCCGGAGTCCGTGTCGTCGGTCGACTGTCCGGACGACCCTGCGTCCGACCCGACCTTGGTCAGTGAGTACCTGCCCCGTCGTACCTCGATCGTCGCCCGAGTAACCACGTATCAAGTCCGACCACCGCCAGACACGAGCCGAACGCGATCGTGCCGAGTTTCCCGCCCGAGCCCCCCAGGTACGGCGTCGTGTAGACGAACACGAGACCGGCGACGAGACCGGCGAGTGCGATCCGACCGACGCCGGGGAGCCGTTCCTCCGACGCCATACCGACGAACGAGGCACAGAAGACCGCTGCGGCGAGCATCCACCCGGTTACGGGGTGGAGCACCGGCATCGTCACCCCACCGACGACACCGACGGTGCCCGACGCGAGGACCGGGCCCCACCCGCGCCGCACGCTCAGCACGTACGTCACGACGGCCCCGAGGATCGAGTAGGAGACGACGAGCGCGCTCGTCCCGGCGCCCGGGAGCGGGTCGCTGTGGAACTCGGCCGCGGTGAGGGCGACGACCGCGGTCGCGGCGACGAACGCTGTCGTTCCGAGTTTGCCGCCGACGCCGTCGTACGCCGGTCGGCAGAGCGCGAACACGCCGCCGGCGAGGAACCCGGCGAGCAGCGCCTGCGAGTAGGTCGTGAACAGATCCGGCGACGTCATCCCGACGAACGCGCCGCAGTAGATGGCAACGGCGTCCTCGCTGTCGACGAGTCCCCCGAGGACGGCCGTCAGTCCGGCGGCGACGATCGGCGAGAGCCCGAACTCGGCGGTGACCGCGAGCGTCACCACGGCACCGGCGACGACCGCGACGACGCTCCGGACCCCCTGCGGGACGCTCGAGACGTCGGGGTCGGGGTCGGCCAGCAGCCGATCCCACTCGATCCGGAGTCCACGCAGCATCGCCGCCGAGAGGGCAACCAGTACGACTGCCACGGGCACCGACTCGTCCACCAGCATCGAGCCGAGGACGGCGAGGACGAAGAGGACCGTCGGAGCGCCGGCGAGGACGAAGAATCCGAACCGACCGTCGAACGACCGTGAATAGACCCTGGCGAGCCCGCGAATCAGCCCGTCGTACGTACGCTTCGTCACCGTTCGTCGATCACACCAGCCGACCGAAAACACTTCGCTCGCGACGGATCGCCGGGTGGAATCGACGACGAGGGCACCGGGTAGTAAGGCGAACGCTCCCCGTTCTCGGAACAAGGCTCCTCGACGGTAGCCACGGGGCACCGCGATTCGTCGAGCGAGGCCGCCCGGGGCGTACGCACGGGATCGAAAACGGGAGAGCGACGGGTCGTCCGAACGTCTAGCTACAGTCTCAAGTACATATTTGGGTATCTGGGGTGTAGCGTCGTCCATGACACGAACCGTCCTCGTGCCGGTCGACGATTCGAACCTCGCACGACAGGCGCTCGAGTTCGTCCTGGAGGAGCGCACCGACGAGGAGATCGTTCTCCTGCACGTCCTCGATCCGATCGACGCGATCTACGTTTCCGAGCCGGTCGTCTGGGACGACCGACTGCTCGAGAACCGCCGGGAGGAAGCAGAGCGTCTGCTCGAGGAGCTCGAGGGGATCGCGGCTCGATCCGACGCCACCGTGAGGACCGAGATGGCCCGGGGCGACCCCGCGAAGGGGATTCTGCGGTACGCCGAGGAGGCCGACATCGATCAGATCGTGATCGGGAGCCACGGTCGATCCGGCGTCTCACGTGTCCTCCTCGGGAGCGTCGCCGAGACTGTGACACGGAGGTCGCCGGTCCCCGTGACGATCGTTCGGTGAGAGCGCTGGCCCGGGCCACTTCGTTGCGGGCGGCCCTCGGCTCCCGAGGCCCGAGGGAGATCTGGTGGCCCACCGTCGATCCCTCCGAAAACGGAAAACACGTGCGGGGACTCGGTTCCGTATGGAGGTCTTCGTCTACGGCACGCTCACCGATCCGGATCGCGTCGACACGCTCCTCGATACCTGGTCGTTCGGCTCCGACGCACGGCTCCGCGGGCTTCGACGCGTGGAGGGGCGGTACCCGACGCTGGCTCCCGGTGACTCGGTCGGCGGGCGGATCCTCCAGACGCCCGAGATCGACCGCCTCGACGCGTACGAGGGCGTTGCGGGCGGTCTTTACGTCCGAGTCGAACTCCCCACCGAAGACGTGGCACTCTACGTGGGCCGGCCCGATCGACTCGGGATCGCGGGGAGCGTACGGTGGCCGGGTGAGGGCCCGTTCGAGGAACGGGTTCGGGAGTACGTCGAACGCGAGGTTCGTCTCAGCAGACGAGGATGACGGTCGCACGACGGGTGTCTGACCCGGAGTGTATGGCGCCTTCGTCTATCGTTTTCACTTCCGGCCCGCTTGCGCGGTGTTTATGTACCTGCCGGCCAGTCTTCCACCCGCACGTCACACGTTGTGCACCCCATCCACACGGTTCGATCGCCTTCTCTTTCTTTCAACCGGTAGAAGAACGGCGGTGCGGTCCGGCCGCGCAGCCTGGCATATCAATCGTTAACAACGGGCCTCGCATAGCCGGAGCATGCTCGATCTCGACGCGGTCTACGAGGCACGGGACCGGGTGGCCGAGACCACCCGACGGACGCCCCAAGAGTACTCCTATGCGCTCTCGCGAATGACCGGCGCTGCAGTCCACCCGAAGCTCGAGACGTTCCAGCGGACCGGTTCGTTCAAACTCCGGGGAGCGACCAACCGGATCGCGGCGCTCTCCGCGACGGAGAGAGAGGCCGGCGTCGTCACCGCGAGCGCGGGCAACCACGCACAGGGGGTCGCGCTCGCGGCGACGCGCATCGGCGTCGACTCGACGATCGTCATGCCGGAACACGCCCCCATCTCGAAGGTGAACGCGACCCGCGAGTACGGTGCGGAGGTCGTCCTCCACGGCGAGGACTACGACGAGGCTGCCGACCACGCCCACGAGATCGAGCGCGATGAGGGTCGACTCTACGTCCACGCCTTCGACGACGAGCTGGTGATGGCCGGCCAGGGGACGATCGGATTGGAGATCGTCGAGGACTGTCCGGAGGTCGAAACGGTCGTCGTGGGAATCGGCGGCGGCGGCCTGATCAGCGGCGTCGCGACCGCGGTGAAGGGCCTCGACCCCGAGATCAGGGTGATCGGCGTCCAGGCCGAGGGCGCGTCGAGCGTGGTCGAGTCGCTCGAAAGAGGGGAGGTCTACGAGCGCGAGGCGGTCGACACGATCGCGGACGGCATCGCCACGCGTCGGGTTGGCGACCTGGCGTTCGAGCACATCCGGGAGAGGGTCGACGAGGTCGTCACCGTCTCCGATCCGGAGATCGCGCTCGCGATCACGACGCTGCTCGAACGCGGGAAGACGCTCGTGGAGGGTGCGGGAGCGGTCCCACTCGCAGCGATCCTCGCCGAGCGGTTCGCCTACGAAGAGGGTGAGACCATCGTCCCGGCGCTCTGTGGCGGGAACATCGACATGAACGTGCTCACGACGGTGATCATGCGGGGCCTCGTCGAGACGGGGCGGTACCTGAAGTTCCGGACGGTGCTCAGGGACAGACCCGGGGCGCTCCAAGATCTGATCGACGTGATCGCCGCGCACAACGCGAACATCTACGGAATCCAGCACGACCGAACGTCGAGGGACATCGGCATGAACGCCGCCGAGGTGGTCATCGACGTAGAGACCAGAGGACCGGAGCACGTCGACGAACTCGTCGCCGCGCTCAGAGGCCACGAGTACGAGGTCGACCTGCTGGTCTGAGTGGTCCTGAAAACGTTTAGGAGGCCCCCGTTCGAGATGGACGTATGAAGCGCGTCATCAGCACGGACGAAGCACCGTCGGCGGTCGGGGCGTACAGCCAGGCGACGACGAACGGCGACCTGTTGTTCACCGCGGGCCAGATCCCGCTCACGCCGGACGGCGAGCTGCTGGACGAGGAGTCGATCGGTGATCAGACGAGACAGTCCCTAGAGAACGTACAGGCGATCCTCGCGGCCGAGGAGCTCGAGATGGGCGACGTCCTGAAGATGACCGTCTTCCTCGCTGACATCGGGGACTTCGAGGAGATGAACGAGGTCTACAGCGAGTTCTTCGACGACGAGCCGCCGGCGCGGAGCGCGATCGAAGTCGGGGCGCTCCCGAAGGGTGCCGGCGTCGAGATCGAAGCGATCGCTAGCCTGGAGTAGATGGAGCCGCGGCTGAAGGCGAGCATGCTCTGGGGAGTGATCGCGCTGCTCACCTTTCTCGTCCTGACCGGCGGGTACGGACTCGTCACCGGGTCCCCGGTGAGCGTCGAACTCCGGGTCGGCGTGGCGGCGGTCGTCGCGGTATCCGCGACCGGGGTGACCTACCTCGTCGACGGCTACCTCTAGACGGTCGACCCGAGGCGCAGTTCGGCGTCGGTCACCGTCTCGACGAGGTCGCCCTCGACGACGATCGCCCCCTCGTCGGACGTACCCCGTCCGAGCGCCGAGAGCACGGCGTCGGTGATCCCCGCGTCGGGGTCGACGTACGCCGTGTTCTCCTCGACCGAGGTCACGATACCGATCGTCTTCCCCTCCGAATCGACGAGGACCTTCCCCTCGTCCTCCGCGCTCAGTGATGCCATCGCCTCCCGTACTCCCCGCCCTCGTTTAGCTCCACCGTTCGCCGAAGGAACACACTTAACTCCGCCTCCCGACTAGCACGACTGCGAGCCGGGATGGCCGAATGGTAAAGCGCACGCCTGGAAAGCGTGTTCCCGTATGGGATTCTGGGTTCGAATCCCAGTCCCGGCGTACAGTGTGCCGCGCTCTCGCGGCACACGGTTCCCGAACGACAGGATTCGAGCAGGCGAGTCGCAGCCAGGGGAGCGACCTGGGCCGCCTCGAGACGTCCGAATCCCAGTCCCGGCACCTCCGCCGGTTTCTACACCCACGAAGACCGCGCCGGCGTGTCGCGAACACGGCTCGTCGCGGTCGGAAATTCGCGGAGAATCTGCCACAGGGGTCGAGCCCGATACTGCTTATCTCGTCTCTTCGACGGGGACGTACGAGCCCCGCGTCGCGGAGAGCCAGCTCTCTTCTAAGTCGCCGCGCGTCGCGTCGAAGACCACGACCTCGTCCGGTTCGAAGCCGCATCTGATCCCGATCCCACTCGGGTTGAACGTGTACCGAAGCGCGAACGTCGGCCAGTCCTCGACGGCTTGCTGCTGTTCCGATTGCCCTTCACTCATGCGTCCTCCCCCCTTTTCGAAAGGAGCCCTCCACGCGGGAGAGGAACTCGATCGCCTCTTGGATGTACGCGAGCTCCTCGGCCGAGAGCCCGTCGTACTCGTGGGCGCCCGTCTCGAGGAGCGCGCGCGCGGCGGCGACGCGTTCGGGGAGCGTGAGCGATCCCATCAGCGCCTCGACCGGAGGATCTCGTCGAAGTACCCCGACATCACGTCGATCGCCTGGTTCCAGTGGCGCTCGGTGTGCATGTCGTGGAGCTCGACGCCGACGAGATACCGCGCGGCGATGTGGCCACAGCCGTCGTCCCCGAAGCCGTTCTTCTCGGGGTGGCCGGAACCGCCAAGCGCGGCGTCGATCTCGATTCGCTGGGCCTGTAGGGTGGGCGTCCAGTAGTCGCCGCCGACCTTGTGTCGCTTCCAGGCGAGCGTCGTGAGCCGGGCGTACTCCTCGGACATGCCGACGATCTCGGCCCGTCGTCGGAGCGGCCGTTCGACCGGCTCCCAGTCGGCGTCCGCGAGCCCCTCGGCGTCGACGACCTCCCTGCCGTCGATGTGGGGGGCTTCGACCTCGTCTTTCCCCCAGAGCGAGTCGACGTAGGCGGTGGCCGCCTCACGTGCGTCCTCCTCGGAGAGATGTGGGAACTGGAGACGATCGACGGCGAAGAACGCCTCGATGGCGCCGTCTCGATCGCGCTGGTCGTGGAGGACGAACCCAGCACAGAGCTCCTCGGCCATCCGGGAGGGGAGCGACTCGGGCACCGACGTCTGCTCCGTCGGCGTGCTCGCCGGGGTGTCTGGGTTGCTCATGGTCGTAGTCGGACCGCCCATCGGTTCGGTCCGACCCTGTCGTGTATCGGGCTTCATAACGTATTAATCTGCCTCTAAACCTGGGTGATCCCGCGACGCATATATTCCTGATGTAACAGGTGGGTGAGCGATCGGCGTTACCGGCGAGTAAGCGTGCCACCGCCCCCACGTCCCGTAAGCAACTGTTTCGGGCGGATATTCGTCGAATATCGTCCCGTGAGAACCGTCGATAATATCGCATTAATCACCGTTTATTCCGATAATCAAGGGTTGCAGAAGAATTATTACGGGGTGCTCGAAACACCACCGACGACACCGACTGCGGCCTCGAACCCATGACGAACGATCTCCTCTACATCGGACCCGACCGCTCGCACGTACCGGAGCTTCTCACGACGACGGCCGCCATCTGTATCGCGGCAACCGTCGACGACGCGATCCGGTGGTCCTCCGGGGTGGAGTGTCGCGGGATCGTCTGTGAGGAGGCGCTCGCGGAGCGACCGGGAGCGCTCGGACGGCTTCGAACGCGGTTTCCCGGGGTTCCGATCGTCCTCGTGGCCGAGACCGACCGGGCCGAGAAGCGGGCCGATGACGTCTGCTCACCGGACGACCTCGGCGAGGTCGTGGAATCACTCGAGGGAGGAGACGACGTCGACGGCAAGCGGAGCGCGTTCGTCCCGCCGCTCGAGTTCACGAGGGGCGTCCTCGACCGGCTCCCCGACGTCTTCTTCGTCACCGATACGGACGGGAAACTCGTCCACTGGAACGACCGGCTCCCGGAGGTAACCGGCTACACCGACGAGGAGATCGGGGCGCTCTCGCCGTTCGAGTTCTTCGTCGAGGAGGACAGAGAGCGGGTCGAGCGGGCGGTCGAGGCGCTCGTCGAGGAGGGAGAGGTGACAGTCGAGGCCCGGCTGCTGACGAGCGACGGCGCGGCCATCGACTACGAGTTCACCGGCTCGATCGCGGAGAGCGACGACTCGACACGGTACATCTGCGGGGTAGGCCGGGACGTCTCGGGGCGTCGACGGTCCGAACACGTGCTGCGCGAGCGCGAACAGGCGCTCACGAACCTGGTCAGGAACCTCCCGGGGATCGCTCACCGCTACCGCAACGAGCCGGAGATGCCGATCGAGTTCGCGAGCGAGGGCTGTCTCGACCTCACCGGACACCCCTACGAGACGCTCGAATCCGGCGCGGTGACCTGGCTCGGCGACCTGATCCACCCCGACGACCGCGAGATGGTCAGAGAGGAGATCGAGTCCGCGGTTCGGAACGGAGAGCAGTACAGGCTCACCTACCGGCTCGTCACCGAGAGTGAGGACGTGAAGTGGGTGAGAGAGCAGGGTCAGGGCGTCGAGGAGCCCGACGGGTCGGTCCGGTACATCGACGGCTACGTGGCGGACATCTCCGACCTGATCGAGACCGAACGTCGCCTCGACTACGAGCGCGAGAAGCTCCGGTCGCTGATTTCGCGGATCGAGGAGTACGCGATCTACGTCCTCGACACCCGCGGCCGGGTGGTCAGCTGGAACCAGGGGGCTATGGAGATCACCGGCTACGAGGAACGCGAGGTGATCGGAGAGCACGTCTCGACGTTCTACACCCGGGAGGACAGAGACCGGGGCCACCCCGATCGGCTGCTCGCGGAGGCAGTCACGAACGGTTCCTCGGAGGACCGTGGCTGGCGGGTGCGCGCAGACGGCTCGCGGTACTGGGCGAACGCGCTCCTCACCACGATCGAGGAGGGCGGGGAGCTGATCGGCTTCGCCTCGATCACCCGGGACATGACGGACAGGAAACGGATGGAGGAGGCCCTGCGCGAGGAGCAGGCGTTCACCGAGGACGCCCTCGACGCACAACAGGACCTCTTCTACGTCTTCGGCGTCGACGGGACCGTCCTCCGGTGGAACAGTCGGTTCACGGAGGTCACCGGCTACGACGATCAGGAGATCGCCCACATGCATCCCGCGGAGTTCGTCGACGGGGAGGACGTGGAGAAGGTGGTCGAAACGATGGCCGAGATCGTCGCGACCGGCGAGACCGCAACGATCGAGGCGACGCTCGTCACGAAAGCGGGCGAGGAGATCCCCTACGAGTTCACCGGATCGGTTCTGGGACGGGCGGCCGCGGGGACGATAGATGAGGGCTCCGGCGGAGCGAACGTCGACTCCGAGGACGAGTCGGTCTACATCTGCGGGATCGGACGCGACATCTCCGAACGGCTCCGCGCCGAGCGCGAACTCGAAACCGTGATCGACGAGCTCGAACGGTCGAACGAGGAGCTCGAACGGTTCGCCTACGTCGCCTCGCACGACCTAAAGGAGCCGCTCAGGATGATCAGGAGCTACCTCGACCTGCTCGAACGGCGCTACGGCGACGAACTGGACGAGGACGCCGACGAGTTCATCGGCTACGCCGTCGACGGTGCGGAACGGATGCAGCGGATGATCGACGACCTGCTCTCGTACTCGCGGATCGACACCCACGAGCTCCGGTTCGATCCAGTCGACTGCGAGGAGGTGTTCGAGCGCGTCGAGACGGATTTGACGGTCGTGATCGAGGAGAGCGACGCCGAACTCACCGTCGATTCGCTCCCGACCGTCGAGGGCGACCGCGATCAGCTCACACAGCTCTTTCAGAACCTCGTGAGCAACGCGATCAAGTACGCCGGGGAGGAGCCGCCCAGGATCCACGTCTCTGCGCGGCGGGATGGCGACACCCACGTGATCGAAGTGAGCGACAACGGCATCGGGATCGAAGCGGAACGCCTCGAGGAGGTCTTCGAGATATTCACCACCGGTGCCGGCTCGTCGAGTACGGGAATCGGGCTCTCGATCTGCGAGAAGATCGCGACCCGACACGGCGGGTCGATTACGATCGACTCCGAACCCGGCTCCGGGACGACCGTCTCGGTCGCGCTCCCGGCCGAACAGGACGACATCACCGCGCGAGGGGAGCCGGCGGTCGACGTCTAAGAACGGCGACCGATTCGCGACGCTCCGTGCGTCAGACAACTCTCGTGCGCGCGGGCGTTATCCGCCCGTTAAGGTGCTCTCCTTCGAAAGGCCAGTCGAGTTGGAAATACCGGCTCCCGGCCGAGTCGGCCGCCTCGTCCGGCTCCGGCCGGATTCGAGGAGGTCGGTGGAAAACGTATACGCCTACCCGATCTTTTCACCGTACCCCTAGGGAAGGTGTAATTTGGTGAACCGTCTTCTCATTATATACGTCTCGCTCTCAGAGGGTGTAGAAGAGGTGAACGCATGCACGATCTAACCGGATTCCAGCGAGACCTACTACTGGTCGTCGCCGGCCTCGACGAACCGAAGGGGCTCGACGTGAACGACGAACTCGAACGCTACTACGGGACGGAGATCCGTCACGGGCGACTCTACCCGAATCTCGACACGCTCGTGAACAAGGGGCTCGTCAAGAAGGGGAAACACGACCTCAGGACGAACAAGTACATCCTCACCGATCGGGGAAAGCGAGAGATCGAAGCCCGCCTGAACTGGGAGCTCTCGTACATTCCCGACGAGATCAAGGACCGACTCGAAGGCCTCCCGACCCAGTAACGCGGCTCTCGCGACCCCTTCTCACTCCAGATAGCCGAGGTCCGCGAGGCGTTCCTCTACCGCCTCGTCGTGCCGACCGCCCACCTCACCCGCCTCGTACTCCGGATACTCGGTCGAGCCGGCGTCCGACACGACGGGGAGTGACCGTCCGTCCATCCGATCGCTGTACGGGATACCGAACGCGGACATGATAGTCGGGGCGACGTCGAAGAGGTGTGCGTCCGAGAGGTCGGCCTCGGGGTCGATACCCTCTCCGCTCGCGACGATCAGCCCGTCCATCTTGTGATTCCACGGCTCCGAGGGTGGGCCGAACCACTCCCCGAGGAGGTGTGCGGAGAGGAACTGCTCGAAGTCGTTCGGAACAGTGACGACGTCGACTGCCTTCTCGGCGTACGGCCCGTGGAAGTAGGTCTCGCGGGGGACGACCTCGCCGAAGACCGGATCGCCGTCGGGCGTCTCGACCGAGCTCAGCGCCCGGATCACCTCCTCTCTCGTCTCCTCGTACTCCTCCTCGGGGACGATGCCTTCCGGTTCGCGGCCCTCGAGGTTGATCCGCACTCCGAGTTCGGTTCGCGCGCGCATGTACGCCCGCGAGTTCGGGAAGTCGACCTGCTCGCTTGTCGTCCGCGTGATGTCCGCCGGGGCGTATCGGCGGGCGACGGAGTCGAGCCCGACGTGTTCGAGCACCCGAACGAGCTTTCCGGGGGTGAGCCCGACCGCGGCGGCCTTCGCGGCCAGCCGCTCGACGCGGCTCGGCTCCCAGGTCGTCTCGTCGCTCCCCTCCTGGAGCTGGTTCCGGATCGGATTCCACGACGGCATCCCCTTGCCGCCGGTCGTCGCCTCGACGTAGCCCTCCTCGCGAAGGAACTCGTTGACGCGGAACTCGTAGTTCTCGTAGGGGCCTATCCCGTGGTCGCTGGCGACGAAGACGGTCTTCGGGTCACACCGATCTAAAATCTCCCCGATCTGGTCGTCGGTCGCCTCGTAGATCCGCCTGACCTTCTCCGGGTCGCCGTCGAACTCGTGGAAGACGGTGTCGGTCTTCTGGAACTGGACGAAGCCGAGGTCGGGGGAGAACCGGTCGGCGAGGTAGCGAAACGCCTCCCCGCGCATCCGGGCGAGCTCGCAGTACTCGTCCATCTTCTCGTCGTCGGAGATGCTGTCGTCACCGCGGGTGTAGTTGGGGTAGACGCGGTACTCGCCGATCGCCTCGCGAAGCTCGTCGAGGACCCCCTCCGGGTGGCAGCGCGGGTTCTCCGGGCCGATGAACCCGGGGACGACTGCGCCATCGATCTCGTCGGGCGGGAACGTCACCGGGACGTTGACGATCACACTGGAGAGCCCCCGGTCCGAGAGCAGCCGCCAGAGGGCGTGTTCCCGGACGTGGTTCCCGGTGACGACCTCCCAGTCGTAGCCCTGGTAGTCGACGAAGCCGTAGACGCCGTGTTTGCCGGGGTTCACGCCGGTGTACATCGAGGGCCAGGCGCTCGGGGTCCACGGCGGGATCTGCGAGGTGAGCGGGCCGGAGACGCCCCGATCCATTAGCTCACGGAGGTTCGGGATGCTCTCGGTCTCGTTCAGTCGGTCGAAGACGCTCTCGCAGGCGGCGTCGATGCCGATCAGGAGGACGTCCATCCGGTCGTCGCTCATCGTGAAGGGGTCCCTCCCACCCTGCACGGGCGCCGGGCCGGGTTCGCCCGCACCCGTGCGTCGATCAGGTGTCTCATACTACCCGCGTAGCCAGCCTGGCCGTTTTATTATGCCTCAGTTAACGTGTTTAGCCAGTGGAAAAGGTAGTCGAATTCTACCGCGAGAAGACGTGTTCTCGGTGTCTGTGTCGTGAGAGCCAGCGGACCATCTCGTAGAGGTCCTCGACCGGGGCGGTCGCCTCACAGAGCTGGCACTCCGCGACCGTGACCTCGTCGACCGACTGCGGCGAGAGCGTCCGGTTCGCCATCAGAGGTGCCCTCGCACCGTTCCGGGGAGGTCGTGTCCGGCGAGACTGAGCGCGTTCGCGGCGCTCGCCAGCTGCCACTCGCGTTTCGTCGACGAACCGGCGGCGGGCCAGGCGGTCTCCATGATGTAGCCCGCGATTCCGGCGTCGGCGGTCGCCTTGTGGACGAGCATCGGGTTCGACCCGTCGAGCGTGTTCCCGACGAGGTAACGGTCGTCACCGGAGAAGCCGAACTTCGCGTTGACCCGGTTCGTGATCCGGCGGGCGTACGAGCGCGCCGGCCCCGAGGCGGTGGGGAAGATGGCCTGGCCGACCCCGCGTGGGCTCCCCTGGTAGTAGCCGCGGGAGCTGTGGAGATCGATCAGCCAGTCCGGGTCGTGTCGCTCGACGACCTCCTCCCAGATCGCACGCGCGATGTCGTTTCGGAGGTGGTCCTGTCCGACGAAGAACCGACGGTTCAGGTCGTATCCCATCCCGCGACGGTCGGCGTCGATCGCCTGGGTGTTCGCGCGCGGGAGGACGACGAGCGTCCCGGAGTCGACGGTCCACTGGTCTGCGATGAGGTCCGCGGCCATCCAGCCGCTCGTCTCGTCGCCGTGGATCCCGCCGACGACGAGCGTCGTCGGTCCGTCCGTGCCGGACTCCTTGACGTAGACGGTCGTCTCGTCAGCGGTACCCTCGAGGATCCGGTAGCTGCCGTCGGAGGAGCCTCCCCCGACGGCCTCCTTAAAATGCCACTCGTCCCCCATCCAGACGGCGATACCGTTGGACTGGTCGATGCCCATATCGCCGTCGTACGTTCCCTGTATAGCGGAGAGGTCCGTCGGCCGGATCACGCCGTTCGACCGCGTTCGGATGCCGTGGTCGTGGACGAGGAACGGGTCAGGGCCGCTCGCGCCGGCCCCGACGTTGTGGTGGCTTCCCTCGTGGATGTCGCAGTCGGTCGAATCGCCTTGGACGGCGATGAACCCCTCGCTGTGGTTGCGGTGGGCGCAGTCCCGTACGGTCGTCGTCCGCGCGTCGTGGAGCGTGACGCCCCGGTAGACGTTGTCGTGGCCGGCAGGGTCCATGTGGCGGTTGCCGCCCATCATCGAGCCGTTGAAGTAACAGCTCTCGACGAGGCCGCCGAGCGTGCCGACCATCCGGATCTGCGTCGGGTGGCCACTGTACTCGATCCCGTTGGACTCGATGTACGCGTCACGGATGACGATGCCGCCGTCGCGCGTGACCCGGAAGCCGTCGCCCGAGTTCTGCTGGACGGTCCCGCCGTGCCAGACCGTCGAGTAGCCGGCGAGCGTGACGCCCTCGCGGGTGCCGTTGTAGCCGTTCCACGTCGCGTTACACCTGATGAACATCGAGCCGTGTGGGAACGACTCCCGGTCCATCCGGAAGCCATTGCCGCCACAGCTCCACGCTTCGCACTTGTGGAAGACGCAGCCGTGGCTGCCACCATGGTCGCCGTGGTTGTAGACGTGCCAGCCGTGGCTCTCGTTGAGAAACGCCTTGACGTTCTCGAAGTAGCTGTTCGGGGCGCCGTAGATCTTGATACCCACCTGACCGCCGCGGACGCGGAGGTTCTTCAGGTAGGGAGAGTTCCGGAAGTCAGAGGAGCCGACGCCGATACAGTGGATCACGTCGGCGTTCGCGTTCCCCGCGTCGATGACGGAGCCGGAGGGGTCGCCCCCGACGAGCGCGACCTCCTTCTCGCCCCGGTCGAGGACGATCGGGAACTCCTCGCCCGCCCGCTGTGCGTCGTAGCTCGAGTGGACGACGATCACGTCGCCGTCGTCGGCGGCGTCCCACGCCTCGGAGATGGTCCGAAAGCCGGGTCGGCCGACGACGAGTCGCTCCCCGAGGCGGAGTTCGTCACTAGAGACGGTGAAGCTGTCCTGGGAGACGGTCATCGTCCGTAGTTGGTCGTCGTCGCTTGAGGCTTGTGCGGTCCCCATCGATCCGACGATGCCGGTCGCGCCGGCGGCTTTCATGAAGGTTCGCCTGGAGTAGTCGGCGTTCGGTTCGTTCGAGTTCGGGAGGTTAGTGTCGTTCACGATATCCCACAAAATCGGAAAATTCTTTCTATCGTATAAGTTCGAGGAGAGCGAACAGTTAGGCGAACGGTTACGTCCCGGTAACCGGGGAGCCAAATCCGGCGTGTGATGGGGTGACAGGCCTCGAAACGAGCCCCACCGGAGGGCGCCGAAAGGTCAGGTTAGCGAGCGTATAAGTAAGAGCCAACGGAGAGAATCACTGCTCGACAATGTACGCTCAGCGAAGAGGTGCGAACTCGACCCGCCGTACCTTCCTGAAGGCGACCGGCGCCGGTGCGGCCGCGGTCGGTGCCTCGGCCCTCCTCCCGGCGACGGCGATGGCCGACGACGACGATGACGAGGACTACGACGGGCTGCTGGTGTTCGTCTACGACGACAGCCCCGCGGAGGACTACTCGAAGACCTACCGCGTCCACCGCGAGTACGACGTTCCTGGCTGTGTCGCCGCCCTCCCCGGCCTGATGGAGGGGGGGACGAGCGACTGGCTGCTCCCCGGTCACATGCAGGCGATGCACCAGGACGGCTGGGAGTTCATGTCCCACACGCTCATCCACCGTGACCTCGGAGAGGTACCGGTCCTCGAGAGCGTCGAGGCGGGTGAGACCGAGATCCCGGTCCGTTCGAACCTCGCGGGCCGGTTCGAGGGCGATCCGATCGTCTTCATCGACGGGGACAACGAGGTCGAGGCGACCGTCGCCGGACGGCGGGACGGCGGAGGGGAGGACGAGGAAGACGACGGCTACGACGATCTCGAGGACGAGGAGGAGGCGGACGAAACCCGCTATCTGATCCTCGAGGAGGGTCTCGAAGAGGACATCAGCTCCGACGCCGTCGTCAGGTACACCGACGAGTTCACCGAACAGATCCTCTCGGAGTCCCAGGAGATGCTCGAGGGCTGGCTCGAGGACCAGGGCGGCGTGGTCAACGGCTACGTCCACACCTACGACCGGACCGAGGGCGTCCAGAACTTCGTCCCCCAGTTCTACGACTCGAACCCGAACGCCCGACCCGGCCGCGGTGGCCTCAATCCCGAACACGAGCCGGACCCGCTCTCGCTGCACCGCGCGTATTTCGAGACCGATTACATGGAGGACGACGAACTCCTCGACTTCCTCGACAGCGTCGCCGGAGAGCCCGACTTCGGCATCCTCGCCGGACACAGCCACTTCAGCACGTTGCCCGAGGAACGGATCCAGTTCGCGATCGAGGCGGCGCTCGAACGGAACATCAAGATCGTGACGATGCAGGAGGCGATGCACCGTCTCGGCGTCTGGGAGGTCCAGGACGAGCAGATCCGTGCGAGCATGGAAGACGACGGGGACGACGGAACGCCCGACGGCGACGACGGCGACGCGAACGGTGACGACGACGTCGGTGCCGCCGGGGCCGACGACGACGACGGGGACGACACCGGGGACGTGGACGAGGGTGGGGAGTCACTCGGGCTCCTCGACCGGATCCTGGCGTTCCTCCGGTCGCTGTTCGGCCGCTGACGGCGGGGGCACGTCGCCACGACGCGCGTCGCGGCGATAAACGGCACCTTACCGCTCTTTTTTGAACTGTTTATCCGGATATAAGCAAAGCATAATACGGCGTAGACGCAACGCCCGTGCAACGGAGAAAGAACGTGACCAGCGATCCCGACCGAGCACGGCGCGTCGTCGAGACCGTCGACCTCATCTCGAAGAAGTGGCATCCGGTGATAATCCAGCGCCTCATGACGGAGGGACCACAGGGGTTCAACGCGCTGAAGGGGTCGATCGACGGTATCTCGGCGAAGGTGTTAACCGACAGCCTAGAGGACCTGACCGAGAACGGCCTCGCCGAGCGGACGGTGATCAGCGAGTCGCCGCTGCGCGTCGAGTACGCGCTGACCGACCACGGCCGCGCGCTCCAGACGGCGATGGAGGCGCTGGCCGAGTGGGGCGAGGAGTACCTCGATCCCGACCCGGAACCGACCGTCCTCGTCGTCGACGACGACCCGCGTCTCGCCTCGATGCACGCCGGCTGGCTCGACGACGAGTTCGACGTCGACCGGGCCTACGACGGGGAGGAGGCGTTCAAACGGCTCTCCGAGGAGATCGACGTCCTCCTGATCGACCGTCGGATGCCGGGGATGGGCGGCGAGGAGGTCGTCGAACGGATCGACGAGTGGGATCTCGACTGCCGGGTGGTGATGCTCTCGGCGGTCGAGCCCGACTTCGACATCATCGGGATGGGGATCGACGCCTACCTCGTCAAGCCGGTGGTGAAAGAGGAGTTGGTCGAGGCGATCACCGAAGTGCTGGGGCGCACCGCCCACGAGGCGGAGGTCCAGGAGTACCTCGCGCTCTCGGCGAAGCGAGCGTTGCTCCGCGCACGAAAAGGGGAGTCGGAGCTCGCCGCCAGCGAGGAGTACGCGCGACTCGAAGACCGGATCGACGACCTCGAGGGGTCGATCTCGGACCCGGGCGACGAGGCGGCCGACGACGATCGGATCAGGACCGTCGTGGGGGAGGAGCAGTGAGGGCGATCGCGCCCCCTATCACGCAGCCCCGGGTGAGACGATGAGCGATACCCAGTCCGACGCGAAGACGCTGTCGATCCTCCTCGTCGAGGACAACCCGGGCGACGCGCGCCTGATCGAGGAGATGCTCGCGGAGGCGACCGACCGGGCGGACGGCACCGGCTACCCGGTCACCGAGGGACCGACCACGGTCGATCTGGTCCACGAGACGACGCTGGCCGACGCACGCGGCCGTCTCGAGGTGTTCGACGCGGACGTCGTCCTCCTCGACCTCCGCCTGCCCGACAGCACCGACATGGAGACGATCGAATCGATTCTCGCGGACGTCGCGGAGACGCCCGTGATCGTCCTGACCGGGATGCCCGAGAGCAGTCTCGGCGTCGACGCGATCGCCCGCGGCGCACAGGACTATCTCGTGAAGGACGACCTGATCGGCGGCGGCACCTCCGCCGAGATGCTGTTGCGGTCGATCTGGTACGCGATCGAGCGCAAACGCACGGAGCAGGAGCTTCGCCAGCGCACGCGGGAGCTCGCGATCCTGAACCAGCTCACCCGACACGACATCAGAAACGACATCACGCTCGTCGTCGGCCGGGCACGCGAACTCGGCGAGCACGTCGAGCCGCGAGGCGAGGCGCTCTTAGAGGAGATCGTCCAGTCGAGCAACCACATCCTCCAGCTGACCCGGACCGTCGGCGACGTCGTCGAGTCGGTCGTCGGCGAGGAGCGCGAGCTCTCGACGGTCGACCTGGGGACGATCGTGGAGACCGAGGTGAAGAAGGCAGAACAGCTCTACGACGGCGTCGAGATCTCCGTCACGACCGACCTCCCGGAGAGCGAGGTGCGAGCGAACGAGCTGCTCTCGTCGGTGTTCGGGAACCTGCTCTCGAACGCGGTCTTCTACAACGACAAGGAGACGCCCGTGATCGAGATCGGCGTCGAGGAGGACGAGGAGCAGGTCACGGTCCGGGTCGCGGACAACGGACCCGGGATCCCCGCACACAGACGCGATCGGATCTTCGAAGAGGGAGAGCAGGGTGCCGAGAGCACGGGGATGGGCATCGGCCTCTCGCTGGTCGACCGTCTCGTCACCCGGTACGGGGGCGAGATCTGGATCGAGGCGAACGAGCCGGAGGGGTCGGTCTTCTGCGTCTCCCTCCGCAGGGCGTCGCCGCGCGCGGACCGCCCCTCCCGATAGGACGGGGTGATCGGTTTACGGGGTCGATAGTAAAACGGGAGAGGAGCCGAGAGTCCGGGAGATGAGGATATGAAGGGATCGAACACAGGGGGAGAGACGAGCGGACGTCTCGACGTGGGGTTCGTCCCCGTCGAGTGTCCGGGGGCGAACGGGACGGGTGCGGTCCACACCTCGACACTGCTGATCGAACACCTCTCGTGGCACCACGACCTGACCGTCTACGTGACCACGCAGTGGGAGGCAGAGCGACCGCTCCCGGCCGAGGACCGCGTCGAGTACGTGATCAACGACGGCCTCTCGTACCTGCCGAACCCGCTCTCGGAGAAGGTGGACGCGCTCCGAACCGAGACCGAGAACCTCGAACGTCACGACATGGTCCACTCGTACTCCTCGGCGTTCATCTCGGTGCTCGCCGACCTGGACGTGCCGACGCTCTCGACGCTCAACTCCTACCTGCCGGTCTGTCCGAAGGCGGACATGCTCTATCGGGGCGAGGAGAAGTGTTCGGGGCCGAGACGCGCGAAGTGTCTCCGATGTATCGCGGCGACCGCCGCCGGTCGGTGGCAGGGCGTCGACTCGGAGCTCCGGTCGGGCTTCGTCTCGATGGGCTCGATCCCGTTCGTCGAGCGGTCGATGGCGGCCGCTTCGGGGGTCGACGCCTACCACGCGCTCAGCCCCCATCTCGTCCGCGACTACGGGAACCTCGGGTTTCCCGAGGACCGGATCACGGTGATCCCCCACTTCTACGACGAGCGCTTCTTCTCGCCGGTCTGTGAGTACACGAACCCGGTCTACCGCGAGGCGCCGATCAGCCTCCTCACCGTCGGAGCGCTCTCCGATATCAAGGACGCCGACACCGTGATCGAGGCGCTGGCGGAGATCAGGGCGCGCGGTCACGACGTCGAACTCCGGGTCGCGGGGAAGGGTGGACGCGAGGAGTCGCTCCGATCGCTCGCCGACGACCTGGAGGTGGCCGACGCGATCGAGTGGCTCGGCTACGTCGACCACGCACGGCTCCCTGACGTCTACGACGCGGCCGACGTCTTCGTCTACTCGGGGATCCTCGACGAGCCGTTCGGCCGGGTGATGCTCGAGGCGCTCGCGAGCCACACGCCGATCCTCACCTCGGACGTGGGGAGCATGCGCGAGATCGTCGGCCCGGCCGGCGAGGTGTACGACCCCGGCGATCCGGTGGGGCTCGCCGACGCGTTCGAGACACTGATGACCGAGTACGTCGCTCACCAGCGCTCGATCCCCGACCACGTCCGCGGGTTCTCCCCGGACGAGGTGATCGACTCGTATCTCACCCTCTACGACGAGGTCGCATCGCTCAGAACCGCCGTCTCGCCGTAGGGCACTCGAAGAAGGTCTACGATCGGCTCGGCTACCTAGTACCGATACTCGTCGCCGCGGTTCGCACCGCTGACGTCGAGGTCACCGACGTTCACGTTGCTCGCACCGCTCGTGACCGTCACGCCCCAGTTCGCGCCCGGGATGTTCATGGAGACGTCGTCGATCGTCGCCGAGTCGGTGCCCGGCATGACGCGGATCACGTCGTGGACGAACGTCGAGACGGAAACGTCGACATCGCGGACCTCGAGGTTCCGACCACGGTTGAGACGGATCGCACGCTGTGCGTCGAAGCCCGGCGGGCTCCGGTCCACGGTGATGCTCGCGCCCTCGACGGAGCTCCCCTGGCCCATCAGCCGGACGTTCGCGACGTTGTTGTTCCGGAACGTACCGCCCCTGACGTGGACGGTCCCGCTGCGCGTCGCCGCGTAGAGGCCGTTGTCCGGGAAGCCGTTGATCTCGGCGTTGCGCACGGTCAGCGTGCCGGTGTGGTGACGCGTGACGTTGAGTCCCGACGGGCCCATGCCCGTCGTGTGGAGCCGGCTCGACGTGTGGTCGTTGTGGACCGCGCCGTCGGGCAGGCTCAGGTTCTCGATCACGCCGCTGCCACCCGAGCTGACGATGTCCGTGTTGAGTGGACCGAACGTCCCGGTGTCGTGGGTCCCGGTGACCTCGACGTCGCGGACGACCAGGCCGTCGGAGATCGAGGCGTGAAGACCGCGTACGCCCGTGTTGTTCGCCGAGAAGTCGAACGTGAGGTTCTCGACGTGCAGGTTCCGTCCGGGGGAGTTCGGAACCCCGAGCGTGAACATGTTCACCGACTGGCCCGGCGCGTTGTAGCTCGAGGCCGGGGCCGGGACGAACCGAGCGCCGTCGGCGGCGATCAGCCCGAAGTTCTGGAAGCCGACGAACCGGACCGCGCTGTCCATGTAGTACTCCCCGGCCGGGAAGTAGAGGATCCGGTTGTTCTGTGCGAGACGCTGGAGCGCGCCCGTCACCGACGAGTTGCCGGAGTTGTCGACGCCGTGTGCGGTGACGTCGATCTCCTCGGCGTCGAAGGCCACATCCCCGCCGCTCGACTCCGGCTCCGAGGGCGCCTCCTCTTCCGCCTCGGCGTCCCCGTCGTTTCCGGACGTGTCCTCGCTCGACGAGCCGTTCCCGCCGCCACCACCGCCGGACGACGAGTCCTCGTCGCTGTCGTCACTGTCGTCGATGATCCACGGACAAACACTGCTCGCCGCTGCGGGTGCAGCGACCGCAGATGACGCGAGCGCCGCGCCCGTAGCCCGTAGTGTCCACCGTCTCGTAGCCGATGCTCTACCGCTGTTTTTCCGCTCCTCTGGCGACATCCGGTTAGGACACATCCGGGATGCGGCATAAATCTTCGGACTTTAAGCGATCAATTTACCACCGTTATACCGTATTATATTAGCGTGTAAAAGCTAATAGAGAACAACGGTTCAAAAAAGTAGAAGGCGGGGACTCACGGGCGGTCAGCGATCGCGAAAAATCGAGTTCGGCTGCGGACTGGCCCGGTTAGAGGTCGTCGTCTTCGTCTTCCTCGTCGTCGGTGAGGCCGTCGTCCTCGTCGTCCATCGGATCGTCTTCGTCCTCAGGATCGTCCTCATCGTCCATCGGATCGTCGTCCTCAGGATCGTCCTCGTCGTCCATCGGATCGTCGTCCTCAGGATCGTCCTCGTCGTCCATCGGATCGTCGTCCTCAGGATCGTCCTCGTCGTCCATCGGATCGTCGTCCTCAGGATCGTCCTCGTCGTCCATCGGATCGTCGTCCTCAGGATCGTCCTCGTCGTCCATCGGATCGTCGTCCTCAGGATCGTCTTCCGGGTCGTCCTCAGGATCGTCTTCCGGGTCGTCCTCAGGATCGTCCTCGTCGTCGATGGGATCCTCTTCCGGATCCTCCGGATCTTCATCGTCGTCTGCACAGCCCGCGAGACCGACCAGGGTTGCCGCGCCTGCGGCCTCGATGAAGCGCCGTCTGCTGAGTGGGATCGTTCGTTTGCGCATGGATTGACTCCGATAACCCGTACCGGGCGAGGGGGGATTACTATCGTTGATCTAAACCTTATGTGACGAAAGGGAGTCGAGAAACCCCCTGAAAGCCGGTGAATACGATCGAAAACGTCGGCGGCGTCAGATATCTTACCTTTTTCGTTAATCCGAGGGCAGTATGGTCTGGAGGATTATATTTCGGCCCGGTCAGGGGACGGATATAAAAAAGGACATAACGAAGCGAGTAGTAGTTCACAGGTATTCGACCGATGTCGCAGGGAGGCCGTCCCGAACCACGAGCGCCACCGACGAGCGAAGAGACGGCGCTATGACCGGACGCGGCCGTCACCCCCGCGTACGGGCTCTCGCGGTCCTCCTCGTCGGTGCGCTCCTCGTGGCCGGGACGGCCGCGGGTGCCGGAATCGCCGTCGCGGGCTACGGCGAGTACCCGACGGAACCGGGGACGACGAGCGCGATCGGGAACGTGAGCGTCGCCGGGGAGGCGTACATCCCGGAGCAGTACGAGACGGTCAGAGAGCACCCCGGTCCGGCGTACATCTGGCACGACGAGACGCTCGAGCTCGAGGTGAGCGTCACTCCCTACGGCGACGCCAGGGAGTACGACCTCTGTACGACCGTCCTCGACGAGGACGACGGCACCGTCGGCGACCTCGGCTGCGAGAACGTGACAACCACCGGGGACGACCCGTCGGCGACGGTCGACGTGGCTGTCTCCGGGTGGCCGGAGAACGCGACCGGCGACCACCGGATCGTCCTCGAGCTCCGGGCGGTGGGCGAGGAGGAGCCCCAGGGGACCTACTACCTCCCGGTCACCGTCATCGAGAAAGAGGGCGACTACTCGGGAGACGGACTCTCGAACGAGGAGGAGGTGATGATCGGAACCGACTTCACCAGAACGGACACCTCCGGGAACGGGCTGAGCGACTTCGAGGAGGTCCAGCTCGGGACCGACCCGCTGCTCGCGGACACGACCGGCGACGGGTTCAACGACGGGATGATCGCGAACTGGGGGCTCGATCCGACCCAGCCCTACACGATCCACATCCACCTCGCGGGGCTGCTGGTCCTCGTCGCGCTCACGATCAGCGGCTCGATGGTGCTGACCTGGCGGGTCATCAGCGAGCGCGACGGCGCCACGCTGATCAGGCGGGGGAAGACCGAATCCGAGGCGGCACCCACCGCTCCCGAGGCCACCGAGGGCACCAGGGCCACCGAGAGCGCCGACGGTCGCGAGCCGCTCACCGAGGAGGACACGGGGGGCGAGCGACCGGCGGCCACCACGGAGATCGAGGAGCCGCCGTTGACGAAGGAGGAGCGGGTCTGTGAGATCCTCCGGGAGAACGACGGACGGCTCAAACAGGCCCAGCTCGTCGAGTACACCGACTGGTCACAGGCGACCGTGAGCCGGCTGCTCTCGCGGCTCGAGGAGGAGGGGCGGGTGACGAAGCTCAGAAGCGGCCGCGAGAACATCGTCGAACTCACCGAGGGCGTCGACCAGGGGCCGAATCCGGGATCGGATTAATTCACCGTCGGCTCGATCCAGACCGCCCGGTGGGCGTTCTCCGCGCTCGGGTCGGGCTGGACCGTGTAGCGGTAGAGTAGGAACGAGATCCGCACGTCGTCGCCCGACTCCGGCGCGGTGACCTGGTACTCGACGAGTTCGGTCTCGCCGTCGTCGACGCTCGTCTCGAACCGGTCCAATTCGGTCCGTTCGGTCACCTCGCCGTCGTCGTCCAGTCGCTCGAAGACCACCACCGTCTCGTAGGTGAGCGACTCTCCCTCCTGGTTCTCGATCCCGACGAACAGCGTCTCGCTCTCGCCGGCGGTCATCTCGTCGGGGAGCGCCTCGATCGTCGTGTTCCCCTCGTCGTCCTCCGCGACGAGGTAGTACTCGGTGAACGGGTCGTCCGCCGGGCCGCCGAGCGCGAGTGCGCCGGCGACGACGCCGACGAAGACGACGGCACTCACGACGAGCAGCGCGTTGAGCAGCACCTGGTGCCCGTCCCGGGCCTCGAACGGTGCGGCCTCGCCGACACGACCGTCGGTCGTCGTGAAGTAGGCGGCGACGTAGGGGACGCGCGGGGAGACCGAAAAGCGCGCGGCGGGGTCGACAGAGCGGCGCCGGACGAACGCCACGACCGAGAAGAGGAGCGTCCATGCGGCGATGGCGGCCACGAGCGGGGCCAGTGAGATGCCGTACGGGGTGAAGTTGAGCACGAACAGCAGCGTCGGGACGACCGCGACGCTGACCGCGACCGAGAGCGTGAGGCGTTCGAGGCCGGTGAGCGCGCCCGACTCGCCGACGTCCGCCCGTTCGGGCCGTGCCCCGGGGTAGAGCGCCGCGACGAAGACGTAGCCGGTGACGAACAGCACCAGGGGGAGGGCGGCGAGCACCCGTATCGGCGTCACCGAGACCTCGACGAGGGCGATCAGGACGGCCGCGACGGCGGTCGCGGCGAGGACGGCGAGGAGGTCGGCCGTCCACTGAAGCGGGTTCATTGGGCCCCCCTACCGGATCGAACGGCAAAAGCCTCGCGACAGTTGCCCCTCCTAGAGGGAGCGTAACTGCCACCGAGAGCGGGGGCGGAGAGTCCACGCACGCGCGTCGCGTGGGACCGAAACCGTGCCGGATCGATGGACGTTAGAACCCGTATAACCAAGCTACCGGTACACCAGGGAGAGACAAGGAGCAGTCGTGCCCACTCTCAGACCACCGATGCACCCCGAAAGACGCCGCCCTGTCGATTCGGATCGACCGACCGGAGCGGGGCAGACGACGACAGCCGACGCCTCCCGTCACCGCGGTACCACGGCCGGTACCGCAGACGGCGCTCCAGCCACGGATCGGAGGGCGACGTGATCCCGATCGCCGACCCCGAACTCGGCGCCGAGGAGCGCGAACGGGTGATCGAGGTGATCGAATCCGGGCAGATCGCCGGCGGCCCGGAGGTCGAGGCGTTCGAGGGCGAGTTCGCCGACTACTGTGACGCCGAGTACGCCGTCGCGACGACCAACGGGACGACCGCACTGCACGCGGCGCTCGTCGCGAGCGGAATCGGTGCCGGCGACACGGTCGTCACGACCCCCTTCTCGTTCGTCGCGACGGCGAACACGATCCGGCTCACGGGTGCGGAGCCGGTCTTCGCGGATATCGACCCCGAGACGTACACTCTCGACCCCGACGCGACGGAGGAGCTGATCGGGGAGTGCGGCAGCGTCGACGCGATCATGCCGGTCCACCTCTACGGCCTGCCGGCGGCGATGGACCGCTTCGTCGAACTCGCAGAGGAGTACGACGCGGCCCTGATCGAGGACGCGGCACAGGCCCACGGCGCGGCGATCGGCGGCGAGCGCGTCGGCGCGATCGGCGACGCCGGCTGTTTCTCGTTCTACCCGACGAAGAACATGACAACCGGCGAGGGCGGGATGGTCACGACCGACGACGAGGAGGTCGCGACACGGCTCCGCCAGTTCGTCAACCACGGTCGGGAGCCGGGGGCGGGCTACGCGCACGTCTCCGTCGGCCACAACTTCCGGCTGACGGACATGGCAGCGACGATCGGGCGCATCCAGCTGGAGCGCCTCCCCGCGTTCAACGAGCGACGCCGAGAGAACGCGGCACGGCTCACCGACGGGCTCGGCGAGTCGGTCGTGACACCGGTCGAGCCGGAGGGCTACCGGCACGTCTACCACCAGTACACGGTACGGACGGAGGACAGAGAAACGCTGATCGAGCGGCTCGATGATCGAGGGGTCGGCCACGGGATCTACTACCCGACCTGTATCCACCAGTACGAGGCGTACGACGGCTACGACGCGCACGCGCCGGTCGCCGAGCGGGCCGCGAGCGAGGTGCTCTCGCTACCCGTCCACCCGAACCTCACCGAGGAGGTGATCGACACCGTAATCGGTGCCGTCGCCGATCGTGAGGTGAGCCGTGTCTAACCAGGAGACGACGAGGGCGGGGGTCATCGGCGTCGGGAGCATGGGCCACAACCACGCGCGGGTCTACCAAGAGCTCTCGAACACCGAGCTGGTCGGCGTCGCCGACGCCGACATGGAGCGCGCGGGCGCGGTCGCGGAGGCGTTCGAGACCGAGGCGTACACGATGAGCGACCTCCTCGAGCGCGTCGAGGTCGTCTCGATCGCCGTCCCGACGCAGTACCACTACGACGTCGCCCGCGAGTGTATCGACGCGGGCGTCCACGTGCTGATCGAGAAACCGTTCGTCGACGACCTGGCGACCGGTCGTAAGCTGATCGAGTTCGCCGAGGACCGAGGGGTGGTCCTCCAGGTCGGCCACATCGAGCGGTTCAACCCCGCGGTCGACACGCTGATGGAGTTCATCCCCGACCTCGACGTGCTCGCGATCGAGGCACGACGGATGGGGCCGCCGCTCGACCGCGACATCGACGACTCGGTCGTGATGGACCTGATGATCCACGACATCGACGTCCTGCTCGCGATCCTCGGAGACGACGACCTCGCGAGCATCGAGGCGCTGGGCCGCGAGGACGGCGACTACGCGACGGCGATCTGCCGGAGCGAGGCCGGGACGATCGGGCAGCTCACCGCGAGCCGAGTGACACAGAAGAAGATCCGCGAACTCACCATCTCCGCCGAGAGCTGTCGGATCCACGTCGACTACATCGGCCAGTCGATCGAGATCACGCGCGGTTCGCTACCGGAGTACATCAGACAGCAGCGGACCGTCTTCGACTATCGCCACGAGAACGTCGTCGAGCAGGTGCTGATCGACCGTCAGGAGCCGCTCAAGAGCGAGATATCATCGTTCGTCGAGGCGGTCGTGACCGGAGGCGAACCGATCGTCACGGGCGAGGACGGGCTCCGGGCGATCGAGGTCGCCAGGGAGATCGACCGCCTCGCGACGGGCCGGCCCTCCCGGATCGAAGAGCTCGCGGAGTAGTCCGCGCCGCTTCTCGAATCCGTTCTCGCCCCTACCGAAGGCGAGTGTTTACTCGGGGTATCGGGGATCGATTCCCGTACCCGATCTCACGTCGAACGAGCGCGAGCCGTCGCTACGGCTCGCCGTCGTCGATGGGGCCCTCCTCCTCGTCCTCGAGTTCGAGTTCCTCGGCCGCGGCCTCGGTGTCCCACGTCGCGACGCACATCGTCACCTCCCCGTTGTCGTAGGCGGAGTGGCGATCCGTCCCGCAGAGCTGGTCGCGGGAGAGGTCGTCGGTGACGGCCCTGCCCCACTCGTCCTGCGTGAACGCCGCGCCGTCCCCGAGGTAGTCGCGGTGGACGATCACGTCGTAGGCCATGGTCGTCTCGCCCTGCTGGGCTGCCTCCGCTCCGGCGGCGCCGAGCCGCGAGAAGACCGTGTTGTACGGGTGATCCGTGTAGATCCGTTCGCCCGCGGTCTCGTTGATCGTGATGATCTCGCCGCCGGTCTCGACCGCCGCGAGCTCGCTCGCGGTGTAGCTGTATCGGGTCTGGGTGTCCTCGAACGCCGGCTGGTCGATCGTGCCGTTCGAGCCGGCGAACGCTAGTCCGGGGAGGACGAGCGTCAGTACGAGCAGGATCGCGAACACCCCGGCCGGACGGACGGTCCGCGAGAGGTGTGCGATGCCGATCGCGCCCAGTACCGCCATCGGCGCGATCATGAACGCGTACCACCGCGAGGGGACGAACGTCCGCACCCCGGCGATCGGGAACGCGAAGACGAAGACGCACATGAGCACGACCGCCGAGGCGCACATGAACGTCGCGTGCGAGACGTTCCGCCGTCTGAGGATGAACAGACAGCCGACGACGGTGAGCAGGAACGGCACGAGGAAGGCGAGCGCGTCGAGGTAGACGACGAGGTCCTGAACGAACGTCGTCTCGAGCGGCGGAGCGTCGGGGTCGATCTCGCGGTCGCCCGCCGGGTCGAAGATCCCCTCGGCCTCGACGATCGAGCCGTAGAAGAAGGTGAACATGATCTCGAGGAACGTCGAGCCGTAGTGCGGCGTGAGCGACCACATGAACGTGAGGAAGCCGAGGTCGAACGCGAGCAGCCCCGTCAGGTTCGCCGAGTCCCGGGCGTTCGAGCGGACCTGGCTCACGTTCTGTCTCGGCGCGAGGAGGTCGAACTGGAGCGCGATGTGTGCGAGCAGCCCCGCGCCGGTCATGACGAGCACGATGAACGAGGAGATCTGGTGGGTGAGGATCGTCGCGATGCTCAACACGAGCAACAGCGTGAACGTGTGCAGCCCGGTGTCGACGTAGAGCAGGCGACAGAGCAGGTAGAGGATCGCGAGGAAGAACACCAGTCCCAGGGTGGTGGGGATGAGGTGGATCCCCCACTCGACGGCGTAGCCGCTCACCGCGTAGACCGCCGCGCCGAAGAGCGCCCACCGCGGGGCGACGAACAGCCGGGCTGCGAGGTAGACGAACGGGATCGCGAGCACCATCGCCAGCCCGATCGAGACGTGCGCGGCGCTCCGGACCGAGAGGTCGGCGAGCAGCGATGTGCCGACGATCAGCAGGTGAAACAGCGGCGAGGCGTAGTACTTGTTGTCCGCGATCGGCGCGAGCGAGCCGGCCTCGAGGATCGACGCCGAGTAGGTCGGAATGTGCGACCAGATGTCGATCCCGACGTAGCCGGGCATCGTCCGGAGCGCGACGATCCGGATGACGAACGCGAGCGCGAGGACCTGCGCGAGGACGAGCAACGGGGCGTAGTCGCGGTCGTCGACGAAGAGTATCTGTGCGAACAGCGCGACCCCGACGAGGATGGCGAGCGAGTAGAAGATTACCGACCGGCCGTTCTGGAGGAACCCGATCGCGACGAGCAGCGCCATCCCCAGGAGGACGACGCTCGGGAGCGCGCGGCCCGCCCAGAGCGGGAGCGTCGGGTAGGACTCGGTGTCCTCGTTCCGGACCGAGAGCAGGTAGAGTCCGGAGGCGATGCCGATCGCGACGGGGATCCCGACGACGTAGATGTTCGTGACGACGAGCCTGATCGGGAGCATCCCGACGGCGATGACGAGGCCGACGATCGCGCCGAGGACGTCGAATCGCTGGCGGTCGAGCCAGCCGTAGACGCCGCCTCGAACGCTAGCCATTCTGGCTCTCCGTACTCGCCGAGGGGGCCCCTCGGTGGTCGTACTGCTCGATGGTGTTCCGGTCGTGGATGAACTCGTCTTCGACGAATCGCGCTACGCGGTCGAACTGGTACTCGGTGGCCTCGTCGACGCGCTGGGCGAACGTCGCGTCCTCCGCACCCCAGAGGCCCGGGTGGGTCAGGACCTGGAGCGGCCCGCCGTCTGCCTCCGGCGGGGCGTCACGCCAGCGCTGGCTGGAGTCACCGGCGTACTGCACGTCGGTGAAGAATCGCCGCTCGTAGGTGCTCACGAACGAGTCGAACGAGCGCGAGAGGATCCACTCGGGCGGGCGGTGAAACGAAACAGCCGGGGAGGGCTCGGTGAACGCGGTGGTGAAGACCTCGCGTTCGGCCGCGACGCGGCCCTCGATCGCCCCGTCGCCGGGGTCCTCACCCCAGTACTGGTGGGTGCTGAAGTGGACGCCGACGTCGTGGCCCATCTCGAGGAGTTCTCGGATCACCAGCCGGTTCGGGCGGTGAAACGGATTGTACAGCGGGTTCGTGAGGAGGAAGAAGAAGGTCGACTCGATACCGAGGTCGGCCTCGATCCGGCCGACGTCGAGCGCCTTCGCGGGCGAGAGGTCGACGTCGTGTCTCACGACGAGATCGCCGTCGCCGAGCGGTTCGTCGTAGCTCGCCGGCGTGTACCCCGCCTCGAGCAGCCGCTCGAAGAAACGTTCGTACCAGTCGTAGGTGTACGCGACCGGGGAGACGTACCCCGTGGCCTCGTCGCGTGGTGGCGTCGTCATGGTGGACCAATCGTCGTCGCCGTTTCAGTTTCACACGCTCGCGTGCGCGGCGTCGTTGATCCTTACTCGGGGAGAGGGCTATTTTATTATCTCGAAAGTAATCCGCCCGGGTGCCCGCCTCGTCGTCCCGGACGTTCGACTCGCTCGGCCGACGAGTCGGCCGTCCGGCCGAACTATCCCCTCCATAACAAAGCCCTGAAGGTGGCGAGTGACGCCTACTCGAGTACAACTATGTTCAACGGGAAGACGATCGCCGCAGTCGTGCCGGCGTACAACGAAGAGCCCCACATCGGAGCGGTGATCGACACCCTCCCAGCGTGTATCGACCGCGCGTACGTCATCGACGACGGCTCGACCGACGACACCTGGGCCGAGATCGAAGCACACGCGGCGCGGGTGAACGAACGCCGAGAGGAGGGCGACGAGACCGCGGAGATCGTCCCGATCAAACACGTGAAGAACCGCGGCGTGGGTGGCGCGATCAAGACGGGATACCAGCACGCGTACGAGGACGGGATGGAGGTGACAGCGGTGATCGCGGGCGACGGCCAGGCCGAGCCCGACATCGTCGAACGGATGATCGCGCCGGTCGCCGAGGGCCGGGCGGACTACTCGAAGGGCAACCGCCTGCTCGGGCGACAGCGCCGCGACATGCCGCTCTTTCGACAGATCGGGAACTTCACCCTCTCGCTGCTGACGAAGATCGCGAGCGGCTACTGGAAGGTGATGGACCCCCAGAACGGCTCGACGGCCATCTCCTACGAGGCGCTCGACCGACTCGACCTGGACGAACTCTACGAGGACTTCGGCTTCGCGAACGACCTGCTCGTCCGGCTGAACGCGCGCGGGCTCACGGTCGCGGATGTCCCCCGACGGGCGGTCTACAAGGACGAGACGAGCCACATCAAGTACGAGACGTTCATCCCGAAGGTCTCCGTGCTCCTGCTTCGTGACTTCCTCTGGCGGCTCCGCGTGAAGTACCTCGTCCGGGACTTCCACCCGTTGACGTTCTTCTACTACGTCGGGGCCGCGACGGCCGGCGGCGGCCTCCTCGCGGGTCTGAAATCCGTCGTCTCCCCGGAGTCGGGCACCTCCCGCGGGACCGCGGCGCTCCTGTTCGCGGTCGGCTGGCTGTTCATGCTGCTCGCGATGGTCTTCGACCTGAAGGAGAACGAGGAGCTGCAGGTGCTGCTCTACGACGAGTTCGACGACTGATGGGGACTCGACGCCGGCGATCACCGGCGTGGACCGACGATCCTCCCCGGGAGGCGAGGACCGGCTCCGTGGTACCGGCCCACACTCTTATCCGGCGCATAAGTATACTCGAACCGTGAATAAGGTCTGGAAATGCGTAGCGTAGCAGGGCGGACGACGACACGTCGTGGGTTCCTCGCGGCGGCCGGCGCGGGCGCGGTCGCACTCGGGTCTACGGTGCCGGCGGCGGCCGAGGGGGACGGGATGGTCGTCTTCGTCTACGACGACAGCCCGGTAGAGGACTACACCGAGACCTACGAGGTTCACCAGGAGTACGACGCGCCGGGCTGTATCGCGGCCTGTCCGGGGCTGATGAACTCCTCGGAGCAGTGGATGGCCGACGACCAGCTCGCGGAGATGTACGAGGACGGCTGGGAGGTCCAAGCGCACACGATCGACCACCGGAACCTGGGCGAGGTGGAGCTGACGGGGGCGGTGAGCGAGGGCGAGATGGAGCTGCCGGTCGCGTCGAACCTCCAGGGACGGTTCGAGGGCGACCCGCTCGTGGTCTTCGACGGCGAGAGCGAGGTCGAGGCGACGGTCGCGGACCGCGACGGCGGGGGCGACGCCCAGTACATCGTGCTGGAGGAGGGGATCGGGGCCTCGTTCGAGGCGGGTGCGACCGTGCGCTACACCGACGAGTTCACCGACGGGATCCTCACCGACTCGAAGGCGATGCTCGAGGAGGCGATCGGTGCGGAGGGCGTCGTTACAGGCCACGTCCACACGTACGACCGCTCGCAGGGCTACGTCGGCGAGGCCGTCGGCGAGTTCTTCGACGCGGTTCCGAACGCGCGGGGGAGCGGTAACGGGCTGCTCCCCGACACGAACGTCGACCCGCTCGCGCTCTCGCGACAGTACTACGAGACCGACTACATGGCCGAGGAGGAGATCGACACGTTCATGGCCTCGATCGCGAACGAGCCGGACTTCGGGATCCTCGCCGGTCACAGTCAGTTCGAGACCTTACCCACCGAACGCGTCGACCTCGCGCTCTCGCTCGCCGAGGAGCACGGGGTTCGCGTCGTCACCCTCCAAGAGGCGCTGGCGGAGTTCGGCGTGATGGAGGTGCCGACGCCGCCGACGCCCACACCGACACCGACTCCCACCTCCACCGAGAACGAGAGCGACGACGACGCTGGATCGAGGGACGACAACGACGACGAGGGCGAGTCGATGAGCCTCTTCGAGCGGATCCTCGCGTTCCTCCGGTCGCTGTTCGGCTGATCCGAAGGGCCCGCTTCGGTGAGCCTCTTCACCCCTTATCCCCGCGCGAGCACGCGTTCGTAGAGCGAGAGTAGCGCCTCGCTCGTCTCCTCGACGCTCGCCGGGTCGTAGACCTCACGCCCGTCGGATCGCTCGCCGGAGACGAACACCTCCGCCAGCCGCGCGACGATCTCGTCCTCGCCCTCGCAGACGTACGAGTGCGAGACGCCGTCGAGCACCTCACGGACGAAGCCGACGTCGGTGGAGACGACGGGTAGGTTACACGCCAACGCCTCCTTCACGACCATCGGACCGCTCTCGTAGCGGGAGGTGACGAGCAGCGCGTCGCTGGCGTTCATGACGAGCGGCATCTCCTCGTACGGTCGTCCGGAGACGGTCCGGAGCTCGACGTCGAGTCCAAGTCGGTCGACCGCACGTCGGGCGAGCGGGTAGTCCTTCACCGCCCGTTCGGTGTCGTAGGGAAAGAGGACGATCCTGGCATCGGGGTCCCAGCCGAGTTGTTCGCGGGCGTCTCGTCTCGGGATCGGTCGGAACAGCCCGGTGTCGATCCCGAACGGGATCAGCTCCGACGGCGTCGGCAGTCGCTCCTGCATCTCCCGGGTGGGAACTACCGTCGCGCTCGCGTACCGGGCGGAGAACTCGCTGATCCGTCTGAGCCGGTCGAGCCCGCCGACGAGCTCGGAACCCCACAGCGAGAGCACGACGGGTCGGGGCTGGGCGAGGCCGAACGGCCCGAGCAGCCCGTAGTGGGCGTGGACAAGGTCGACGGGGCCGAGCGCTCCCCGGAGCACCGATGGGTAGAAACGGAGGTAGTCCCTCGGCGAGCGTCGCCCCTCGTGCCGACGCGAGCCAGGGACCGAGAGCACCATCGGCTCGACGCCGAGATCGGAGAGCGCCTCGACCTGCTGGTCGAAGAAGGAGGGCCGGTCGTTGACGAGGTAGAGCACCCTCATGGTACCGGGATCGAGATCGGTTTCACGCTCTCTTCCTCACCCACCTCGAGGAGGGTGTCGACGACGAACCCCGTGACGTCGATCCGGTCTCCGAGCAGTCGGTCGCGGCGGGCGGACCAGTCGGCCGTCAGCGAGCCGTCGAGGATCGAGACGGCACGTTCGAGCCCGCGCTCGTGGCGGTCCGGCCCCTGGAAGTTCGACAGCAGGCCGTACTTCCAGTCGAGTTCGTCGGTGTAGCCCATCGAGAGCGTGTTGACGTAGACCGCGGGCGTTCCCAGCACCGCGCTCTCGGCGGCCATCGTCGCGCCCTCACCCACGAAGCAGTCCGCGTACGCGAGCAGATCGTGCGCGCGGTGGGGTGCGACACTCATCCGGCGGTCGGAGAGCTCTGCAGGGAGCGGGATCTCCGAGGTAACGACGACGCGCGCGCCGGTGTCCTCGATCCGCTCGACGACCTCTCTCACGTTCGAGAAACCGCCCTGGCCGACGTCGTGTGAGGAGTCCCACGAACTCACGCGGAGGACGACGAACCGCTCCTCCGGGTCGAAACCGGCGTCGGCGAGAACGCCCGGATCCGGTTCGAACCGGTCCGGGTGGAGGTAGGCGAGTTCGTGGTAGCCCGGATACCGACGCTGTTTCTGCCCGATGTCGTAGCCGAAACACTCGGGTGTGCAGATCACGTCCGCGAACGGCGCGGTGAGCGTGTTGACGATCGTCGCGTGCTCTGTGTCCGTGAACGCGACGCTCTTCGCGCCGACGAGAGCCGCGGCGTGGGCGACCGAGACCCCGCCGATGCAGGTCAGTACGTCGGGGTCGAAGCGCTTCGCGTGGCGGTAGATCAGCCGCTCGTACGTGAACTGCGTGCGGGCGAGCGAGGCGAGCGAGGTGATCTCACCGACCAGAACGGTGTACTCGATCCCGTAGGTCTCGAGCAGGTCGACCGCGACCTCGTTCTCCCTGACGAGCACGCGGACCTCGTGGCCCTCGCGTTCGAACTCGTCGATCGCGTGTCTGTAGAAGTGGACGTGCGCGGGGTGCTGGATCGTAACGATGACCCTCACGGTCGCCACACCTCCCGATACGTCCGCGGCGGTCGTCGCCCGGCTGAGGCGGGCGACGCTGTCGGAGTGGGCTCCGGCATGGTCTTCTCGTCGGATACCCACCCGCGGGGGATAAATAAGTGCCAGATAACCCGTCGGTCGCGAGCGGCGGGCAAGCGTTCAGTCGCCGCCGAGCACCTTCGCCGGGGTCCCCACCGCCGTCGCACCCTCGGGGATGTCCGAGAGCACCGCGGCGTTCATGCCGATCTCGGCGTCGGCGCCGATGCTCGTGTGGTTCGCGACCGAGACGTGCGGATGGATCCGCGCCCGGTCGCCGATCTCGACGCTCCCCGAGAGGCTACAGAACTGGTTGATCCGCGCGCGCTCGCCGATCACGACGTTGTGCCCGATATGACAGAGGTTGTGGAGCTTCGTCCCCCGCCCGATCACGGTCTCGGTGAAGGCCGCCCGGTCGATCACGGAGTTCGGTCCGATTCGGACGTCGTCCTCGATCCTGACCCCACCCTGGTGGATCATGTTGTGGAGTTCGCCCTCGCGGTCGGGCTGGAAGCCGAACCCGGGCGTGCCGATCACCGTCCCCGCGTCGATCTCGCACCGGTCCCCGATCGTGACGTCCGCGCCGATCCTGACGAAGGGGCCGACGACGGTCCGATCGCCGATCTCGGCGGAGTCGGCGACGATCGCGGTCGGGTGTATCCGCGTCTCCTCGACCCTGGGTACGAAGAACTCGTTCGCGACGGCGATGAAGTCCTTTCGCGGTCGGGAAGAGCGGATCGTCGTCCCAGGGGCGTCGAGTGACGTGGGACAGATGACGGCGCCCGCGTCGGAGGCCTCGACGAGCGCCGGGTCGTCGTACTTGCAGAAGGCGAGCTCCGACGGACCCGCCCGGTCGAGCGACTCGACCCCGGCGACCCGGACCGGTGGACCGACGTGTTCGACGCCGAGAAACGCGGCGATCTCGGTCGACTCGACGCCGGTCATTCGACGTTCCCCGCTGGGAAGGCGTTCGGAGAGGAGACGACGGGTCGATCGTGGCGAGTGAACCCGACCGGTACGGGTCCGCGGGCGAACGCACGGGACATGGCCACGCTCGGCCCGGAACGAGCTTTATTATGCAGGAGGTATCCCGAGACGCCCGGATCGGGCACGACTTACGCACTCTATAGCAAAACCACCACGGAGCGACGAACGACCATGACACGTGCCGAGGCGTCGTCGCGAGCCGACAGGGCGTCACGCGGACCCAGGGGACCCGACCGAACCGAACGCGAGTCACCGTCGATCGAGAGTTGGGAGCCGTGACGGCCGAGACACGCGTCGAACTCGGTGCCGACGCGACGATCGACGAGCCGGAGCTCGTCGGCTACCCCTACCGGGAGGACGCGGAGCCGACGGTGATCGGCGACCGGGCGTACATCCGCCGCGGGACGATCGTCTACGCGGACTGCGCGATCGGCGACGACTTCACCACCGGTCACGACGCGCTCGTCCGCGAGAACACCGTCGTCGGCGACGACGTGCTCGTCGGCACGAAGACCGTCATCGACGGGACGACCGAGATCGGCTCGTACGTGAGCCTCCAGACCGGCGTCTACGTTCCGACCCACACGACGATCGGGGACAACGTCTTCGTCGGACCTCGTGCGGTCTTCACGAACGACCCGTTTCCGGTTCGTCGCGACGCCGAGCTGGTCGGCCCGACGATCGAGGACGGCGCCTCGATCGGCGCGAACGCGACGCTGCTCCCCGGCGTGACCGTCGGCGAGGACGCCTTCGTCGCTGCCGGGGCGGTCGTCACCCGGGACGTCCCACCGGATACGCTCGCGCTCGGCGTCCCCGCAGTACACCGCCCGCTTCCAGAGACGCTTTCGGAGAGGAATACCCTCGCATGACCCAGGACACACCCACGATCTGTATCGTCGGCCTCGGCTACGTCGGACTGCCGCTCGCCGCGGCGTTCGACGACGAAGGCTGTACCGTCATCGGCTTCGACGTCGATCAGTCGAAGATCGACGTGCTCTCCTCGGGGAGAGACCCGACCGGCGAGATCGGCGACGAGGTCGTCGAGTCGGGCTCGATCGAGTTCACCGCCGACCCGACGCCGATCGAACGCGCCGAGTACGTGATCGTCACCGTCCCGACCCCGGTCGACGGGCTGAAGAACCCGAACCTCGACTTCGTCGAGGCCGCCGGGCGAACCGTCGGCGAGCACCTGGCCGCGGGCGCGACCGTCGTCCTCGAGTCGACCGTCTACCCGGGCGTCACCCGCGACGTGCTCGTTCCCGCGATCGAGGAGAGCTCCTCGATGACCGCAGGCGAGGAGTTCTTCGTCGGCTACTCGCCCGAGCGGATGTCCCCCGGCGACGCCGGACGCGGCCTGCGCGAGGTGAAGAAGATCGTGAGCGCCGACAGCGAGGAGACGCTCGCCGACCTCGCCGAGCTCTACGAACGGATCGTCGACGCCGGCGTCTACCGCGCGTCGAACCTCGAGACTGCGGAGGCCGCGAAGGTGCTCGAGAACGTCCAGCGGGACATGAACATCGCGCTCGTGAACGAGCTCGCGATCATCTGCGAGCACATGGACCTCGACACGCGCGCGGTGATCGACGCCGCCGCCTCGAAGTGGAACTTCCACCGGTACGAGCCGGGCCTCGTCGGCGGCCACTGCATCCCGGTCGACCCGCTCTACCTCGTCCACGGCTCCGAGCGCGCCGGTTTCTCGCCGAAACTCATCCTCCAGGCCCGTGAGATCAACGAGTACATGCCGAAACACGTCGCCGAGGTGACGCTGAAGGCGCTGAACCAGTCCGGAAAGGTACTGAAGGGGAGCCGGCTGCTCGTCCTCGGCCTCTCGTACAAGCCGAACGTCGGCGACCTCCGTACCTCCGAGATCGGCGGCGTCATCGCCGCGCTCGAGGAGTACGGCGTCGAGATCGCCGGTCACGACCCGGTCGCGAACCCGGACGCGGTCCGGTCGGCCTTCGGGATCGAGCCCCTCGCCGAACCGGAGTACGATGACGTCGACGGGATCGTCCTCGCCACCCCCCACGACGAGCTCCGGGAGATCGATTTCACCGACGTCGTCGACGAGCTCGGAAGCGACCCGGTGTTGATCGACGTGAAGGGTGTCCTCGACCGCGAGGAGATGACCGACGCGGGCTACGAGTACCGACGGCTCTGACCGGTGAACACAGAGATCGCGGCGGACGGTTGGGTCGACCCGTCTGTCGGAGCGGGGCTCCGGGTGCTCCACGTCGCGCCGGCGCGACGGTCGTTCTTCGACCAGCAGATCCGGGTCCTCGAGGAGCACGGCGTCGAGTGTACGGTGCTGACGCCTCGCGGGGAGGGTGGCCTCCGCTCGCACGCGGGGTTCTACCGCCGGGTACTCGACGCCGGCGTGGACCGATACGACCTCGTCCACGTGAGCTACGGCCCGCTCGCGCCGTTCGGCCTCGCCCAGCCGACGCGACCGGTCGTCCTCACGCTGTGGGGCACCGAGTTCGCCGGTCGGTCGCCGTGGCTCGACCGCGCGACCGCGGCCGGAATACGCTACAGCGAC
This sequence comes from Halalkalicoccus sp. CGA53, assembly GCF_036429475.1. Lineage (GTDB taxonomy): Archaea > Halobacteriota > Halobacteria > Halobacteriales > Halalkalicoccaceae > Natronorarus > Natronorarus salvus. The sequence continues at coordinate 923,953 of NZ_CP144125.1, read as the reverse complement.
GCCGTGATCGTCCCCTCCGTCACCGTCGGTAGGGAGCTCTCGCGGCGCCACGACGTAGTCCCGTTCGGGATCGACACCGAGCTGTTCCGACCGATCCCGAGACGAGACGCCCGCGAACAACTCGGCTGGGACCCCGATGCCAGGATCGTCCTCTTTCCCTACGACCCGAAGCGACCCGTGAAGGACCACGACCGGGCGCGTCGAGTCGTGAGTCGGCTCGACCTCGACCCGGTGCCGGAGCTGAAGACGGTCTGTGGGCGGCCGTACGAGGAGATGCCGCTCGTCATGAACGCCAGCGACGTCGTGCTGATCACCTCCCGCTACGAGAGCGGCCCCGTGGTCGTGAAGGAGGCCGCCGCCTGTAACGTCCCGGTCGTCTCCACCGACGTCGGCTTCGCCCGCGAGGTGCTCAGGGACGTCGAGAACAGCTACGTCGTCGACGGGGAGGACGGACTCGTGGCCGGCGTGGAGGCCGCTCTGGACGGGGATCGGCGTTCGACCGGGCGGGCAGTCGTCGGGGATTTCGAGCTCAGCCGGATGGCCGAGGAGCTCCTCTCGGTCTACGACCGCGTCGTTAGCGATCGGTGATACGTTCGGCTTCGGTACGGACCTCATCTGTTCGCGTATAAACGAGAACAGTTCGGTTAACCCGTGATATCCGGTGATTACCTGTCTATTTAGTGACTGTTAATCGGTGCATATCGCGGTTTTCGGCCGTGTTCGAGTCGGAGATCCAGCGAGTAGGGTACGAGGTCCGAACGGTACGCTTCACACGAGGGAAACAGCTAGAAAATCGGAGTGGTAACGGTATGAAACTACGCGGAAAGACTGCCACATTATTATATCCCCGGTGAGAGGGTAGGGATAGACGATGTCGACACTGGATACGGGGGAGGCGGTCGAAGACGAGGAGGCGTCAGAACCGGCGGCCTCGCTCTCGAAAGACGATACGTTTCACATCCTGCAAAACGAGCGACGGCGGCGGGTGCTGGCCTACCTCGCCGACACGGACGGGCCGGTAGACATGCGCGATATCGCTGAGCAGGTCGCCGCCTGGGAGCACGACACGACGGTCCAGCAGCTCAGCTCCGATCAGCGCCAGCGCGTCTACATCGCGCTGTATCAGTCACACCTTCCCAAACTGGCCGACTTCGGCCTGATCCACTACAACCGAAGCCGCGGGATCGTCGAACGAACCCCGCTGGCCGACGAGGTCACCGCGTACCTCCTCAACGACACGGCCGCCGACGCGGACGATGACGCCCCCGCGCGCGAGGAGTGGCTGCGTTACTACACGGCCGTCACGGGGCTGAGCGCGGTCGCGGTCGTCGCGGTCTGGGCCGGTCTCGTTCCGCTGATCTCCGGGGTCGGTGTGGCGGTCGCCGTCACCGTCGCCTACGGCGTGCTGACGCTGGCTCTCGCCCTCGACGTGCTCTGATCGATGCGTCCAGGCTCGACGTTCACCGAGGCGCTTTCGGTCGTCACCGCGGAGACGCTCGGGGCACTCCTCGTCGGGATCTGTATCGGTGTCCTCGCGACCGTCGCCATCGCGCGGTACGCCGGTCCCTCGTTCGCACCGCCCGAGCCGGAACCGGAACGACAGTCGACGGCGTCCGAGGAGGGGATCGGACTCGCCTACCAGCGGGCGACGACCGACGAGCGCCGGGTCGTCGAACTGCTCGTCACGAACGACGGGCGGATGAAACAGTCCGAAATCGTGCGCGAAACGGAGTGGTCGAAGGCGAAGGTGAGTCGCCTGCTCTCGACGATGGAAGCCCGGGGCGAGGTCGCGAAGCTCTCGGTCGGACGTGAGAACGTCGTCTCGCTCGGGACGGCCGTCGTACCCGCGGAGTGACCCGCTATCGGAGGAATTTAGGCCGCCTCTTCTCTCCGGCGGAGCGGTATATGTGGATTCGTTAACACCATGATAATAAAGTATGGAGGACGCCACCCTCTGGCGACGCTCATGGACAGTACGATACCGCACACCGACGACGAGTGGATCGGTCGGACGCGCTGTGTGAACTGTGGGAGCTTCGTCACACCGCAGTTCGCACGCGTCTTCGGGGACAACCAGGACCGGGTCACCCGGTGTATCAACTGTACGACATCACGAGAGCTGTGCAGGGGCTGACGCTTTCCGGTGGCGATCGGCCGTCCCTTCTCTCGGTTTCGTTCTCCGCCGTCGCCGTTCGAAGCACCGATTAGCCTGCGTATAGTAATGCCCATAACAGTAGTTCTCGGAGACAGAAGGCCGCGAACGCTCGTCGCCACATCGCGACACTCTCTCCAACCATGACGTTCAATCGACTACAAATAGAGGAGTACAGCCCGCTGACGCCCGCAGACGAACCTCCAGTAGCGACGGTGCGGAGGGTCTGATATGTGCGGGATCATCGCCTGCATCGGGTCGGACGACGCGGCGAATCGAGTGTTGACCGGGCTCGAGAACCTGGAGTACCGCGGCTACGACTCGGCCGGGATCGCGATTCAGGACGACTCCGATCTCGTCGTACGAAAGCGTGCGGGGAAGATCTCGGAGCTCACCGGCGCGCTCGTGAAGGACCTCCCCCGAGGGCTCACCGGGATCGGCCACACTCGATGGAGCACACACGGACCGCCGACCGACGAGAACGCCCACCCCCACACCAGCCACTCGGGTCGGGTGGCTGTCGTCCACAACGGGATCATCTCGAACTACGAATCCCTGCGCGCGGACCTCGAAGAGCACGGCTACGAGTTCAAGAGCGACACCGACACCGAGGTCATCCCCCACCTCGTCGAGTACTACCTCGACCACGGCTACGACATCGAGAAGGCCTTCCGGACGACCGTTCGCCAGCTCGAGGGGAGCTACGCCGTCGCGCTGATGGCCCGCGGTGAGAACGCGATCTACGCCGCCAGGCAGGGCTCGCCGCTCGTCCTCGGCCTCGACGGCGAGAACGGGATCCACTACCTCGCGAGCGACGTCCCCGCCTTCCTCGAGTTCACCGACGAGGTGATCTATCTGGAGGACGGCGACGTCGTCGCCATCACGCTCGACGACGTCGCGATCACCGACATCGAGGGCAACGAGGTCACCCGCGAGGTCGAACAGGTCGACTGGAACCCCGAGGAGACGACGAAAGGCGGCTACGATCACTACATGCTGAAGGAGATCGACAGCCAGCCGGAGTCGCTCGCGGCGACGGTCGAGGGACGAATCGACTTGGAGGAGGGAACGGTCTCGCTCGAGGAGTTCCCGCCGGGGACGTTCACGGGGATCACGGACGTCCAGCTGATCGCGTGTGGGACGTCGTACCACGCCGCGCTCTACGGCGAGCGCCTCCTCGAGGAGGCGGGGATCAGGGCGAAGACGATCCGCGCGAGCGAGTACACCGGGACCGTCCCGGACCCGGAGGAGACGCTCGTGATCGCCGTCAGCCAGTCCGGCGAGACCGCCGACACGCTGATCGCGATGCGAGACGCACAGCGCGCCGGCGCGCGAACCGTCGCGGTGACGAACGTCGTCGGGAGCAGCGCCGCCCGCGAGGCGGACGACGCGCTCTACATCCGGGCGGGTCCGGAGATCGGCGTCGCCGCGACGAAGACGTTCTCCTCGCAGGTCGTCACCCTGGCGCTGCTCGCCGAACGGATCGGCGAGGACCTGGAACACGCACGGACGCGCGACGAGGCCGACCGGAAGGCGTTCCTCTCGGCGCTGGCGGTCCTCCCCGAGCAGATCCGCGAGGTGCTCGAGAACGACGAAGCGGAGGCGCTCAGCGAGCGCTACGGCGACCGCGACGCCTACTTCTTCATCGGCCACGGGCTGCAGTACCCGGTCGCGCTCGAGGGCGCGTTGAAGTTCAAGGAGATCACGTACGAACACGCCGAAGGGTTCGCCTCGGGCGAGCTGAAACACGGCCCGCTCGCGCTCGTCACGCCGGGGATCCCGATCTTCGCGATCTTCGACGGCGAACACGACGAGAAGACCCACACGAACGCGATGGAGGCCCAGGCACGCGGCGCCGAGATCGTCGCGGTCGCGAGCGAGGAGTGTTCGGTCGGCCAGTTCGACGAGCGGCTGACGATCCCCCAGAGCCACCCCGACCTGGTCGGGCTGCTCGCGAACGTCCAGCTCCAGCTCGTCTCCTACCACACCGCCCGGAAGCTCGGACGGCCGATCGACAAACCCAGAAACCTCGCGAAGAGCGTCACCGTCGAGTGATCGGTACCCGATATATACTTATCAGCCAAAACAGTACTCGTATAGGAAGATGAACACCGAGCTGTTCGGCGTCTTCGGGGACGAGGAGGCGTTCGCCGCCCACCGCCCTCCCGGAGAGTTCGACGAGGTACTCGCCGGGGAAGGAGTCACGGTCGGTATCGCCGACGACGCCATCGGTATCCGGGGTCGGTCGGACGTCTTTCGCAGTTCTGCGGGGCTCTGTGCGGTGTTCGGTGAGGCGTTCCCGATGGGAACGATGAGCGAGTCCGTCTCGATCGCCGAGTGGCTCTTCGAGCAGTACGTGCGGGAGGGGCTCTCGGCGTTCGATCGGCTGAACGGGTCCTACCTCGCGGTCGTCGAGCACGACGATCGGGCCGTCGTCGTTCCGGATCAGCTCTCGACCTGGGAGTGTTTCTACACCGACGACCCCGGAGTCCGCGCGTTCGGGACCGACGCGGCGTCGGTGACGAGAACGGTTCGCGACCCGACGGTCGACCGACGGACGCTCTGTGAGTTCGTCCACTTCAGCGTCACCTTCGGGGAGCGGACGGCGATCGAGGAGGTCAGCCGCACGCCGTTCGACAGCTGTCTCACCGAGCGCGGGACCGTCGAACTCGATCGGTTCGTCTACGCGCCCCGACAGGCCGACCACGTCGAGGAACTGGCTGGACGGCTCCGGCGCGCGATCGAGCGACGGGCGACGTATCCCGGCCAGCAGGGATTCCTGATGAGCGCCGGCTACGACTCCCGGATCATGCTCTCGTTTCTCCCAAACGTCGAGTGCGGGTACACGCTCGGATCGCCCGATTCGGGCGAGGTACGCGTCGCCCGCGCGCTCTGTGAGCAGTACGGTGCGGACCACCGGACACTGCGCGTCGACGACCGCTACTACGACGTCTCCGAGCGGACGCTCCAGTACACCCAGGGGATCCGCGAGTCGCTCCACATCCACCACCGGGGGAACACGGACGACATCGAGGCCGACGTCATCTACCACGGGCTGATGTTCGACACGCTACTCAGGGGGTTTTACCTCCCGACCGACGGTATCTCGCTGTTCGGGAAGCGGTTTCCACGCTCGCGGCTCGATCCCGACCCGAACCCGGCGGAGTTCTTCTGGGACCGGTTCGGGACGTTCCACGAGGGTGATAAGCTCATCGTCGAGTGCGACGCAACGGACGCGGAGACGCCACGGGAGTTCTTCTTCGAATCGGTGGCACCGCAGTACGAGCGGTGTCTGGAGCGGGCCGACGGCTCGGTCTACAACGCCATGTCGATGCTCGGGCTCATGCTGAAGGTGCCGCTCCCGTTCCGCGTCCAGCTCGCCGACCGGTTCACCGAGAGCTTCGTCGCGGTCGACGCGGAGCTCGTCGACTGGCACCTCAGGACACCGCCCGAGCACCGAAACGACGATATCTACCAGCGAGCGCTCGAACGCCTCGACGGCGACATCTTCAGACACCGCCCCCCGGATCGCCCGCACCGCTCGTATCAGCTCAACCAGATCGAGAAGTTCCTCCGGCGGGTGGTGCCAGGACTGACCCCGTTCGACACTCCGTGGCCGGACTGGCAGCGGCGGTACGTCGAACTCGAGATGGACGACCGACTCTTTCCCGGACGGACGGACCTCCACGCCCTCCCACCCCGGATCAAGCTCCGTCTCTACGACACGCTCGGGTGGACCGAGTACGCCACCGACAGGACGATCGACGAGACGAGCGAGCTCATCCGGCCGGTCTGATTCGAGGGACCGCGACCGCTTTTTCCGGGATAACGCGTCCGTTCCGAGTGACGAGAAGTGGCCATAGCACTCCGACGGCCGAAAGACACCCGCGTTAGTCGTCGTCTTCGTCCTCGTCGTCGCCGATCGTCACGTCGATCGGTCCGTCGTCGTCCTCCTCACCGTCGTCGGTCTCGTCGTCGTCCTCGTCGTCCGCAGCATCGTCCTCCTCGTCGACGTCGTCGTCCGTGTCCGCCTCGTCATCGGCATCGTCAGCATCCTCAGTGTCGTCTTCCACGTCGCCAGCGTCGTCGGTCTCCGTGTCGTCGTCGGCATCCGTCTCGTCCGCATCGTCTTCATCGTCGGCGTCCGCGTCGTCTGGTTCCGTATCGTCGTCAGCGTCGTCCGGCTCGCCCGCGTCGTCCGCGGCACCAGCATCGTCATCGGGACCGGCGTCGTCGTCCGGACCGGAGTCGTCCGGCGGTGGATCGTCGCCGTCGTCGACGATCGGCGTGGTCTCCTCCTCGTCGGTGTCGCCCTCGGTGTCGTCGCCGTCGGCGTCGGTCTCCTCCTCGTCGGCGCCGGGCACCTCGTCTTCGGGCTCGTCGGCGCCGGGCACCTCGTCCCCGGGGGCGTCCGAGCCGGGAAACCCAGGCAGTCCGCCGACCGTGATCAGCATCGCGGCGATCACCATCGCCGCCCCGAGAACGAGCATCAGCCGCTGAAACGCGGTTCCGTAGCCGTCGTCCTCGTCGGGTGGGGGCGAACCCGCAGCCGGCGACGGCTCCCGGTCGGGCTCGCCACCCGGTGCGGGAGAGAGACCCGACCGCTCGGGAGGCTCGGACGGGCGCTCTCTGTCGCGTGTGCCCCGGTCCCGGCTCGCGTCGCCTCCGGAGCCGGACTCGGACTGCGGCGAACCGTCCGGGTTGATCCGGCGGCGCGAGCGCCGGCCGGACGACGGATCGTCGCTCATCGTCACGGGTAGACGCGTAGCTCGTATTATTATCCTCCGAATAACGCTCGGTCGGCGTCGGCGGGCTGCCGGCCGATCAGCGGTCGCGCGTCACCGTCTCGCCGGGGAGCGTCGTCGCGCCGGGAGAGAGCGTCACGCCCGGGCCGAGAGAGGTGTTGATGCCGGTCTTCGCGCCGTCGGCGGCGACGACGCCGAACTTCCGGCGACCGGTCGAGACCCGCTCGCCCTTCACGGTGAGGTCGATCGGTTCGCCGTCGTGACGGAGGTTCGCCACGGTCGTCCCCGCACCGAAGTTGACCGACCGGCCGAGGACGCTGTCGCCGACGTACGAGAGGTGGGGGACGTTCGTCCCACGCATTATAAGGCTGTTCTTGATCTCGACGCCGTGCCCGACGTGGACGTTGGGTTCGAGCACCGTCGCCCCACGGACGTACGCGTTCGGTCCCACCTCGGCACCGGAGCGGACCCTGACCGGGCCCTCGATGACGACGCCGGCGTCGATCGTCGCCCCTCGCTCGACGACGACGTTTCCCCTGAGATCCGCGCTCGGGTGGACGGTCCCCTCGACGACCGGCTCCTGGTTCCCGACGTAGAGCGCGTTCGCCTCGAGCAGCTCCCAGGCGCGGCCGACGTCCATCCACCGGGTGAGTTCGACGGGTGTAACGGAGTGCTCGTCGATCACCCGCGAGAGGACGTCCGTGAGTTCGTGTTCGCCCCGCTCGCTCATCGGGACGTCGAGGTAGGCCTGTGCCTCGCTCGGGAAGACGTACGCGCCGGCGTTCGCGAGGTCCGAGGGCGGGTTCACCGGCTTCTCGATGATGTCGACCACCCGGTCGTCCTCGACCGAACAGACGCCGTAGTTCTGCGGCTCCGCGACGTGTGTGACCCCCAGTGAGGGGCCGTTCGAGAAGAGCTCCATCACGCACTCGGGGTCGTAGAGGTTGTCGCCGTTGAGCACCGAGAACGGCCCGTCCTCGAGCGCCTCACGGGCCGTCCGGACCGCGTGGGCGGTCCCGAGCTGTTCCTCCTGGCGGGCATAGCTCACCGGCACGCCCCGGAACTCCTCGCCGAAGTACTCCTCGACCTGTTCGCCCATGTAGCCGGTGACGAAGACGAGCCGGTCGGCGTCGGCGGCGACGGCGGCGTCCGCGACGTGGGCGGCGATCGGCTTCTCGACGACCGGTAACATCGGTTTGGGAACCGAGTCAGTGAGAGGGCGGAGACGGGTTCCCTGTCCCGCAGCCAAGATGACAGCCTGCATTGACCCCCTATTTACGCAGTCGCCCCTTTGTTATCTGGCGGCTAACGCCCCCTGGAACGGAGAACGAGCGAGAGTGTCACACTCACCGTTCGAGGGACCGGCCGGCGACGCGCTCGCCCACGCCCTGCCGGTCCGACCGCTGTGTCGCCTTCTCGACGACGATCTCCCCCAGAACGAGGACGTCGAGACCCATCCCGAAGAAGTCCTTGATCGCCTCCGTCGGTCGCGTGACGATCGGTTCGGCGTGGTCGTTGAACGAGGTGTTGAGCAGGGCCGGGACCCCCGTGACCGCCTCGAACTCGGAGATGAGCCGGTGGTAGCGGGGGTTCTGCTCCGGGCGGACGGTCTGTGGTCGCGTGGTGTCGTCCGCGGGATGTAACACCGCTTCGATCTCGTGCTTCTTCGCCGGTTTGACCTCGAACGTCTGGACCATGAACGGTGCCGGCTCGCCCCCGACGAGGTACTCAGATGCGGCCTCCTCGAGTATCGAGGGGGCGAACGGGCGCCAGCCCTCTCTGTGTTTGACGAACTCGTTCACCCGGTCCCGAGACTCCACCGTTCTGGGATCGGCGAGGATCGAACGGTTGCCGAGCGCGCGTGGGCCGATCTCCATCCGGCCCTGGAACCAGCCGACGAGCGCGCCCTCGGCGAGGCGCTCGGCGACGTATCCCTCGACGTCCTCCGGGGCGTCGTAGGCGATCTTGTTCATCGAGAAGAGGTCGACGACCTCGTCGGTGTCGTACGACGGCCCGAGGTAGGCGGTCGTCATCTCCGGGACGTCCGCCGGTCGCTGGTCGAGGTAGCCCGCGCCGAGTGCGAGGCCCGCGTCGTGAGCGGCCGGCTGGACGAAGATCCCGTCGACGGCCGCGGAGTCGCGGATCCGCTGGTTCATCTTGCAGTTGAGCGCGACGCCGCCGGCGAGCGCGACCGCCGAGCGATCGAGCCGGCGACAGTAGGTCTCGACAATCGAAAGCACAGTCTCCTCCAACAGCGCCTGGGTGGTGTGTGCGAGGTTCCGCTCCCACTGGTCGAACTCGCCGGCGGTCTCGGTGCGTGGACGGTCGAAGAGCTCCTCGAGCAACGAGACGCCGTGGTCCGTGCCCCAGCGCTTGGTCAGCGGCGTCACGTCGTACTCGACGCCGGTCTCGACGACCTCCCTGAGCGCGGACTCGATCTCCGGGTCGCGCTCGCCGTAGGGAGCCAGTCCCATCACCTTCCCCTCGCCGTTGAACATCCGGTAGCCGAGGTACTCGGTGACGATCGCGTAGAACAGGCCGAGGCTGTTCGGGTGCTCGTAGGTCCTGACCCGTTCTACCCCCTCACTCGTCCCGTCCCAGACGACCGTCGAGTCGTACTCGCCCTTCGCGTCGATCGTGAGTACGAGCGCGTCGTCGAACCCGGATGGGTGAAAGGCGCTCGCGGCGTGGCAGGCGTGGTGTTCCATCGTCCGGATCGGCGGGACCGGCTCGCCGATCGCCGCGAGGCGGCGTTCGACGTCGCGCGTGGAGAAGAACTGCGAGACGATCTGCGAGCGCACGACGCTCTCGATCGCGTTCGCCTTCGCGGCCAGCCCACCGACGGAGACGGCGTCACGGAGGTAGTGGCCGAGGATCCGGGAGCGGAGCTCGGGGCGGTACGGGAGCCTGATCTCCTCGACGTCGGCGAGGTCGATCCCCTCGTAGTCGAGACACGCCTCGATCGCGCGCTCGGGGAACTCACCGACCGCGTGTTTGTTCCGCGAGAGACGCTCCTCCTCGATGCCGAAGACGGCCTCGCCGTCGCGGAACAGCACGGCGCTCGGGTCGTGCTGACCGTAGAGGCCGATCGCTGGCTTCAGAGCGAGCACGTACGCCACCATCTGCCTGGTGGACGAACGAGTGACGGTTTGCTATGGAGGTACTAAACCGCTCGCCCGACGAAAGCGACCGAATACCTCGGAAAGCGACCCCTACGAGACGGGTCGCCCGACGAGCGACTCCGCGGTCGAGAAGAGCTCCTCCGCCCGGTCGCTGTCGTGCGCCTCGGCGGTCACCCGCACCTTCGGCTCGGTGCCGCTCGGGCGGACGAGGATCCAGCCGTCGTCGAACGCGACGTGGACGCCGTCGATCGTCGTCAGCTCCTCGTCGCCGTACTCGCCCTCGACAGTCCGTTCGACGCGCGCCATCAGGTCGGCCTTCTCGGACTCCTCGACCGTGGCCGCCCCGCGTCGCAGTTCGGGCAACGGTACCTCGTCGGCCAGCGCGTCGAACGAGCCCTCCGCCGCGATCAGCTCCGCGAGCCGACAGGCCGCGAGCGGGCCGTCGGGACAGAGCGTCTCCTCCGGCCAGATCCACGCACCGCTCGGCTCGCCGCCGAAGACGACGTCCGCCTCGGTGGCGCGCTCGGCGACGAAGACGTCGCCTACGCGCGTGCGCGTGACCGACGCTCCGACGCTCTCAAGCACCTCGTCGACCGCGAGGCTCGTGTCGATCGGTGCGGCGATCCGCTCGCCCGTTCCGGCGGCCATCCGTCCGAACAGCGCGAGCAGGACGTCGCCGGGGACGAACCGGCCGGACTCGGTCGCAGCGCGCATCCGATCACCGTCGCCGTCGTGTGCGATCCCGAGATCGGCGTCGGAGTCGGCGACCACCCGCGAGAGCGCCTCGCAGTTCTCTGCGGTCGGCTCGCTCGGTCGTCCAGGGAAGCTCCCGTCCGGGGTTGCGTTGAGTACTCGAACCTCCGCACCCAGCTCCGAAAGGGCACGGGCGGTGAGCCCGGCCGCGCCGTTGCCGACGTCCACGACGACCGAGAGCCCCGGGAGCGAGGCGGTCCGGTCGACAAGCGCCGCGACGTGCTGGTCGGCCGCCCGTGGGTCGCGCTCGCCACGTCCAGTCGCGTCCCACCGTCGCAACGTGTACTCCGCGTCGTCCATCCGCCTCTCGACCGCGTGACACTGATCGGGCGTGTACGCCTGCCCCGAGGGGTTCCAGAGCTTGATACCGTTGTCGGGGGCGGGGTTGTGCGAGGCCGTGATCATCACACCTGTGTCCGCGTCGTTCCAGGCGACGCTTCGGGCGAGTGTCGGCGTCGAGACCATTCCGAGGTCGATCACGTCGGCTCCACACTCGCGGAGGCCGGCCGCGACGGCACCCCCCAGCCACTCGCCGGTCGCCCTCGGGTCGCGTCCGAGGACGACCCGACCCGGCCCCTCGGTCGCGACCGCGCGACCGACCGAGAGTGCGAGGTCGGCCGTCACCGACTCGCCGACGGGACCACGGATCCCGCTGGTTCCGAACAGGCTCATGGCCCCGGATGGAGTCGCCGGACACATTACTATGCCGTCTCGAACCCGCCACCGACGTCCGTTCACGGCGTTAGCTCGTCGCTAATCGGCGAGCCCTCTGCGAGTCGTCCCGTGGACGGGCTCGGACGAAGCCCCCCGACTGAAAACCGGTACCACGGGTCGTGCACGTTCGTGTAGGTTAGCGAGCACGTAACCTCGCTTATCAACCCTATTACCAAGCCGCCACGCTTCGATCCACGAACCAGATACATGCGACAACGCTCGAACAGACGACGCTTTCTCGCGACCGTCGGTGCCGGGACGGCCCTGCTCGCCGGCTGTGCGGACCTCGGCGGGGACGACGAGGATACCGACGACGCGGACGACGACGTCGCGTCGAACGGCGCGGAGGCCGACGATGCGGACGATGACACCGATACGGACGACGAGGAGGAGACGCCCGAGGAGGAAGAGGAGGACGTCACCCCGCCCGCGATCGGACACGGAGAGCTCCTCGACGACTTCGAGGACCCGGACGGCTGGGCGATGCTCGCCGGCGAGTTCGAGGGCGACTCGGACGAGGCGCTCACCGGGAGCCAGTCGCTGCGGGTCCAGAGCGAGGAGGGCCGAGCTGGCGTCCTCCAGGCGTTCGGCGACCTCGACATGGAGGGCCAGGACCTCTCGTTCGCACTGAAGATCGAGACGCCACGGCCGACGCACGTCGTCGTTCAGGTGCTCGCCCCGTTCGAGAGCGACATGCTCACCTGCCGGCGACGCGTCGTCGAGCAGTTCGAGGGCTGGCAGCGCGTCGACGTCGGGTTCACGGGCATCCGCGGCGAGCCCGACCTGAGCGACGTCGAGGAGATCCGGATCTACGTCGAGGGCGAGGAGGAGGAACCGACCCGGTTCTGGATCGACGACCTCCGGCTCACCGAGGGCGCGGACCAGGGCTACGTGATGCTCACGTTCGACGACACCGTCGAGAGCCAGTACGAGAACGCCTTCCCGATCATGCAGGAGCGCGAGATGCGCGGCGTGCTCGCCGTCGTCCCGCCGTCGATCAACGTCAGTGGCCGGCTCACGATCGACCAGCTCAGGGAGATGCGCGACGCGGGCTGGGACGTCTCCGCGCACACCGAGCGGAGCGATCCCCTCACCGAGATGGACCCCGAAGAGGCCCAGGCAGAGCTCGAGGCCGACCACGAGTACCTCGCGGGCCGCGGATTCGAGGACGGGTCACGCGCGCAATTCGTTCCGTACCACTACGCCAACCAGGAAGTCGTCGACATCATCCGGGAGTTCTACGAGTTCAGCTCGTACTTCGGCGGCTGTAACAACGCGATGCCACCGACCGATCCCCACTCGACCTCCCGCGCGGGGATGTACGACCTCGACGGCTTCACACAGCTGATCGACATGGCGGCCGCGACCAACCAGCTCGCCGTCGGCTACGTTCACGGCGTCGGCGACGACGAAGACTTCGACGACCTCACCGAAGACGAGTTCGAGGACCTGCTCGACTACATCGAGGACGCCGACGTCGAGGTCGTCACCGTCAGCGACATCCTCGACGAGAACTACTGAACGGTCGGGTCGCGATCGGGAATTACCCCGGCTCCTCTCTGGTCGAACGTTCGTACTCCTCTCGGGCGATCGTGTAGCGGTGACAGGCGTACACCTCGCCCTCGACCGCGAGTCGGTTCCGGAGCAGTCCCTCGTACCGACCGCCGAACCGGTCGACGTACCGCTCGATCGCCCGCCGCGACCGGTCGTTCCCGTCGACGTACTTCACCGCGACCACGTCGAGGTCGAAGCGCTCGAAGGCGAGTTCGACGAACAGCGCTGCACGCTCGCTCGAGTAGGCGTTCCCCCAGAACCGCTTGTCGAGGACGATCCCGAGCGTCGCGAGCCGTCGGTCCCAGTCGGGGTAGATTCCGGTCACTCCCGCGATCTCGCCCCCGTGTCCCTCACCCGACGACGGTCGGATCACGTACTTCGCACCCTCGCCCTGCGCCCACTGCGTTTCCGCACGCCTCACGAACTCGAACGTCTCCTTCGGCGTCCGGTGCGGATCGGAGTCGACGTACTCGAACACCGCCTCCGCGTCGGGGCTCCGGCCGAACACCTCGTAGAGCGCGAGGACATCGACGGTCTCGGGGGAGAGACGCTCGAAGTCGAGTCGGTCGGTTTCGAGCGAGTGCGGGAACGTATGTCGGGAACGAGAGGAGCCGCGTAACAGTTTTCGGTGTGGCCGGCCCCTCCGCACGTACAGTTATCTCGATACCGGTTGGCAGTGTATGGAGAGAGTCCGGATCGAGGCGGTCGAGCAGCCGGCGACGAACAGCCCCGCCGACGTGGTCCGGCCGCTCTCCGATGCGCTCGGAACGACCGACCTCGCGATCGACCACTTCGACCTCGCACCGGGGGACAGCATCGGCTACGAGAACCACAGACACCTCGAGCAGGAGGAGGTGTTCGACGTACAGCGAGGAACAGTGACGTTCGAGACGGGTGCGGTTGAGGGAGCCACGAGAGAGGTGATTCGGTTCGCGCCCGGGGAGTTTCCAGCTGGGGCGGAACCTGGATGACGAGCGGCGGTCGTTCTCGCGCTCGGCGCGCCACGCGAGACGAAGCGAATCGAGTACTACAGAGCGTGTCCGGAGCGTGACCGAGAGACCGTACAGGTCCCCGGTCTAGAGGAGGACGGCAGAGTGCTCCGGATCCGGTGTACCGACTGCGAGTCGGCGACGGCGGAGATACCGCTCTGATCGATTCCTTCGGAGATGGGAGCTCGTGGTCAGTCTCGGCCGTAGAGCATCAGGTCGCCGCTCGCGAACACCATCACCATGAACTCGTCCACGTGAAACGAAACGAACGCCTCGTCGTCGCCGCTCCGGGGAAAGAGCGCGTCGAGCGCCTCGGGATCGATCGTCTCCGCGAGGCTGATGTCGAGCGAGATCGGGGAGACCCCCTTCGCCTCCGCGATCGCCTCGATGATCTTCGTCCCCAGCTCCCTGTCGTCGTTCGGTTCGGTCGCCGCGTGGTGGACACAGCCGCTTGCGCCTGCGATCATACCCTCCCTGCTCACGTCCGACACATGAAGCCTCGCGAACCCGCTGCTCACCCCGTCGGCTGAGCGGCGGGTAACTAGAGGATCGGGAGGATCAGCGCGGGCTCGAACTCGGCTGCGTAGAGGTGGTTCAGCAGGACGTAGGTGACGATGCCGAGGAGGAGTGAGAGGATCCACGTCGCGGCGGCGATCCGGCCGACGGTCGGGTGGAGCGTGGTTCGCAACTCGCTCGGGGAGTGCGTCAGCCCGAGGGTCACGGCGTAGACCACCAGCGGAACGGCGAGCACCGAGAGGACGATGTGGATCGCGAGCATCCCGAGGTAGGCGTAGCGCATCCCCGCCCAGAGCGGCACCCACGCGTAGGCCGACTCGAGGACGAAGTACTTCTCGCCACCGCCGCCCACCCGGGGGAGGTAGAAGAGGAGGAAGAGGAGGATGAGCGCGAACGCCGAGAGCATCGCGGTCCGGTGTTTCGCGACCTCCCCCTTCCTGATCCAGTACCAGCCGAGGACGAGCGCGACCGTCGCGAGCGCGTTCGTCAGCGCGATCAGATGCGTGAGGACGTCGACGCCGGTCTCGCCGATCGTCGGGTAGGGGATCAGGCCCGTGAACGTCCCGATCACCGCGCCGTAGCCGACGAGCGTCAGAACGACCGTGATCGCGAGCGGACGTTCGCGTGCGCGTCCTCTGACGCCGACGGTTGCCATACCAGGGGTTGGGAACGCGGGTGTATAGCCCCTGTCATCCGGACCGGGTCGGCTCCCCCGTCAGGTTCTCGTATCACGAGCGAACAGTTCGGCCACGAGTCGAGGATCGTTTCTCGGCGTCGGCTGGCCGGGACTCGTCGGCGGTCTAGCGGGCTTCGCATGGCTCGGGGAGGCGACGAGTGAGAGAACTGACAGGGGGTTATACCACCGTGTCGACGCCGGCACCGATCGCGACGAGCGCGGAGACGTAGATCAACGTACCGGCGACCGAGAAGACTGGAAAGCGGTAGGCGGGGGTTCGCGAGAGCGCGACGACGACGACGAGGTAGCCCCGGACGACCGGGAGCGTGTTGGTGACCAGCAGCGCGGGCAACCCCCACCGATCGAACCACTCCCGCGAGCGCGAAAGCCAGCGGTCGTCGAGGCTGACGTACCGGTGGTCGAGCACGTCCATCGAGCCGCGTGAGCGAACGACGAGGAAGACCGCACACTGGCCGATCGTCGCGCCGACGACGGCCACCAGGAGCACCGAGAGGTAGGCGAGTGGCTCCTCCAGGACGACGACCGTCGCGATCAGGAGCGTCCGCGTCGGGATCAGCTTCCCCACGAGCGCGCCCTCGAGGACGAAGACGACGAACAGCGCGAGGAGCCCGTAGCTCTCGATGAACCCGGTCGCGAGCTCAGCGATCCAGCCGATCACGCTCGCACCCTACGGGTCGACTCCCCTTGAGTACACACGCCACCGGACACAGGAGCCGTGTCGTTTCTATCGGGCGTTTCGAAGAACGAAGTTCATCGGTATCCGATTCTGATACTGAATAGTAATAGGTAAGCGGTAGTGGTCGATAGGGAGCGTACAGATGGCTTCGACCGTCGAACGGGTCGGGTGGGCGCTCGTCTTCCTGACGCTGGTCGCGTTCTCGATCCCCTGGTTCCTCTGGGGTGACGGGCGGCTCTACCTCGGCGTACCGGTCTGGATCTGGTGGCACGCCGGCTGGATGGTCGTCACGGCGGGGGCGTTCTGGATCTTCGTCCAGCGCTCGTGGGGGCTCTGGATCACGGAGGCGGGGTCGTGAACGTCGTCGCCGTCCAGTTGGGGATCGTCGTCGGCTATCTCGTACTGGCGCTCGTCGTCGGCCTCGTCGCCTACCGGCTGACCGACCGCACCGCCGAGGACTACTACCTCGCGAGCCGGTCGTTCGGGACCGTAGTCCTGCTCTTTACCGTCTTCGCGACGCTGCTCTCGGCGTTCACCTTCTTCGGCGGCCCGAACGTGTCGTACTTCCAGGGGCCGGAGTGGATCCTCGTGATGGGGCTGATGGACGGCGTCATCTTCGGGATCCTCTGGTACGTGATCGGCTACAAGCAGTGGCTGATCGGCCAGCGCGGCGGCTACGTCACCCTCGGCGAGATGCTCGGCGACCGCTTCGGCTCGCGCCGACTCCGGGGACTCGTCGCTGGGATCAGCCTCTTCTGGCTCTTCCCGTACGTGATGCTCCAGCAGATGGGCGCGGGGACGGCACTCGAAGCGCTCACCCACGGGGCGCTCCCGTACTGGGGTGGGGCGGCGCTCATCACGCTGTTCATGATCGTCTACGTCGTGCTCGCGGGGATGCGTGGCATCGCCTGGACGGACACCCTGCAGGGGCTGTTCATGCTCGTCGTCGTCTGGGTGGCCGCGATCTGGGTGCTCGTCGCCGCGGGCGGCCCGAGCGTCGCGAGCGCGGGCGTCGCGAGGGAGGCCCCCGAACTGCTCGCGCTCGGCAGCGAGTACTACACCCCCCAGCGGATGCTCACGCTCGCGGTGAGCATCGCCTTCGGCGTCGCGATGTTCCCACAGGTGAACCAGCGCTTCTTCGTCGCCCGCTCGGAACGGGTGCTCAAGCGGACGCTCCCGCTCTGGCCGGTGCTCGTCCTCTTGCTCTTCGTCCCCGCCTTCCTCCTGGGTACCTGGGCGCGTGGCCTCGGCATCGACGCCGAACCCGGTCAGAACGTCCTCCCTCTCCTGCTGACCGAGTACACCCCGGTCTGGTTCGGCGCGCTCGTCATCGCCGGGGCGATGGCCGCGATGATGTCCTCCTCCGACTCCATGCTGCTCTCGGGTTCGTCGTACTTCACCCGGGACCTCTACAGACCGTTCGTCGATCCCGGTCTCGGCGAGCGCCGTGAGGACCTGCTCGGGAGGGTCGTGGTGGTCGTCTTCGCGCTCGCGACGTTCCTCGCGAGCCTCAGTCAGCCGGGGACGCTGATCGAGGTCGGCGACCTCGCGTTCTCCGGGTTCGCCCAGCTCGCCCTCCCGGTGATCGTCGCGCTCTACTGGACGGGAACGACCAGAACCGGGATGTACGCCGGGGTCTGCGGCAGCCAGCTCTTCTACGTGGCCGCGGCCTTCCTCCCGATGGTTCCGGGAACCTACGGCGGCTGGGGAGCCTCGGTCGTCGGAATGCTCCTGGGACTCGTGCTCACCGTCGGGGTCTCGCTTCTCACCTCGCGGGCCGCGACCGAGGACGTCTCGGTCCACTTCGGGCTCGGAACCGACTGAGAAGTCTTTTGTCCGGCGGCCGGCAACGGCGTCCATGGCATCGTTCGACGTCGCGGAAGACCGGCTGCTCGACAAACAGATCTGTATGCGGTGTAACGCCCGAAACCCACGGCGGGCGACCAGCTGTCGCAAGTGTGGCTACCAGAACCTCCGCCCGAAGGCCAAAGAGCGCCGAACCGTCTAGGTACCTAGAGGTAGCTCCCGTCCCACTCGTCGGGCGCGTTCAGGTTCCCACACTCCCCGCACTCGACCCGGTCGAGCGAATCGACCGCCTCGACGAGCGTCCCGCAGTTCGCGCAGGCGAAACTGTACGGCTCCTCTCGTTCCTCTCCTTCGTAGGCGACGTAGAACGGTCCCTGTTCCCCGGGTAGCTCCTCCTCGCCCAGGTAGATCGTCCGACCCTCGGCGTCCTCCACGGTCCCGCCCGCTTCGAGCACCGGCTCCGACTCCGTGTGCGGCGAGACGTCGTCGCTCGATCCACCCTCCGTGTAGACGTGGGCGCTGAACGTCTCCTCACCGATCTCCACGTCGCGCTGCTCGTCGGCCTCCAGGCCGAAGCTCTCGAGGAAGGTCCGGCCCTCTGCGTTGTCCGCGAGCACCTCCGCGCGGATCGTCTCCGCGCCGCGGTCGTGGAGCCGGTCGGTCCCGCGTTCGTACAGTTCGCGGCCGACACCCTGCCCGCGTGCCTCGGTGGCGACGTGGATCCACTCGATCGTTCCTTCCTCGTCGTCGGCCGTCCCGAGGAAGAACCCGACGGTCCCCTCCTCGCCCCGGGCGACGATCGCGGACTCCGTTTCGATCAGCGTTTCCAACCGGTCCTCGCCGAACTCGGTCTCGAGTAGCGTCTCCATCGTCTGCGGGCTGAGCGCGTACGAGGCCTCGATCGATTTTCGAGCGACCTCGCAGATCTCCTCCCGGTCGTCGAGCGTCGCGTCGTGAAACTCCATGCGTCCACGTACGGACGCGAGGCGGATAAACGCCGACCCGGCGGTCGGCTACGCCCTCTCCTCCGGGTACTTCGGTTCGCGGCGCTCTGCGCGTTCGAGCGCTCGCTCGACCACCTCACGGACGTCGCCGTGGAAGGAGTCGCCGTGGCCGGGGTACATCGACTCGACGCCCGCCGGGAGCCGCTCTAGGAGCTCGTGGATGCTCTCGATCAGCCGCTCGCGGGACTGACCCGGCATGTCGGTCCGCCCGAAGCTCCCGTCGTCGAACGCCTCGTCGTTGTAGACGACGACGTCGCCCGAGAAGACCGCACGGTCGCCGACGAACGAGAGGTGGTCCGCGGCGTGGCCGGGCGTGTAGACCGCTTCGAACCGATCGTCGCCGATCATCACGAGATCGCCGTCCTCGATCGGGTGGGTCCGTCGGGGGTGGTCGTCGTAGGCGTAACAGTCGGGGTCGAACCGGTCGAGGATCGCGTCGAGCTGGTCTACGTGGTCGCCGTGCTGGTGGGTGAGTACGACCGCGTCGAGGTCGTCGACGTGCTCTGCGACCCGTTCGACGATCCCCTCCATCGCGCCGGCGTCGACGAGAACCCTCTGCTCTCCGGTGACGAGGAACACGTTGCAGGTGAACACGTCGGCGTCCGCCGTCACGTCGATGACATCCATAGTCACACGAGGGGAGTGGGGCCCATCAGCGTGTCGACGCCGGTGCGTTTTAGTGGTTCAAGCCTGCTAGGCTCACACATGGGATTCGGTAGCTACGACGAATCCGAACAGGGCAACCACGAGATCGAGACCGATCTGGACGACGAAGCCGTGACGACGGGCGCAGCCCACCGTGGCGAGTTCGCGTTCGACAACGGCGCGTCGAACGCCGAACTGATCGAGCGCCTCGAGGAGATCAAAGAGGGCGAGTGAAGCCCGGGGTGCGTGCACTCGGCGTCGCGGAGTCCGCCCGCGGCGAGGAGAGCACGCTCGCCGGCGCCGTCGTCCGCACCGATCGGGTCGTCGACGGCTTCGCCTTCTCCCGTATCGCCGTCGGCGGCCTCGACGCGACCGGCGAGGTCTGTGCGCTCGTCGATCGACTCGACAGGGAGGACGTCCCCTACATCCTGCTCTCGGGGGTCGCACCCGCCTGGTTCAACCTCTACGACCTCCACGAGATCCACGCGCGGACGGGGATGATGGTCTGTTCGGTGAGCTTCGAGGGGAGCGACGGCCTCGAAGCGGGGCTGCGGGAGGCGTTCTCCGGCGAGGAGTACGAGCGACGGCTCACCATCTACGAGCGCCAGCCACCCCGGAACGAACTCTGGGTGAACGACGACCGGGTCTTCGTCAGATCCGTCGGGCTGGACGACGAGGGGGCGGCGGCGCTGGTCCGGGCGTTCACGCCGGAGGGCGGACGTCCCGAGCCGATCAGGGTCGCCAGGCTCGCCGCGCGGGCGGTCGACGAGTGGCGCGAGGAGTGACCGGGGCGGCTTTGTGAGTGCGGGCCGAGCGCCGGGTATGGGAGAGATGGAGGGCTGTTCGGTCGTCGCCTGCGAGCGGTGTCCGGCGCTGGTCGAGAGCCGGTCGACGATCGTCAACGGCGTCGGCCCCGAGGACGCGGACCTCCTCGTGATCGGGGAGGCACCGGGCGAGCAGGAAGACAAGGAGGGAGAGCCGTTCGTCGGCCGCAGCGGCGACCTGCTGACCGAGAAACTCCGGGAGAACGGTATCGACCGCGAGACGGTGCGGATCACCAACTGCGTCCGGTGTCGCCCGCCGGAGAACCGCGATCCGAGGTCCGAAGAGCTCTCGAACTGTCGGGGCTACCTGGAACGGGAGATCGAACTGGTCGATCCGGAGCTACTCTTGACCGTGGGGAAGGTACCCTCGAGTCACGTACTCGGCAGGGAAGTGGCGGTCACGACGGAGGCGGGAGGCGTCGACGAGGTCCGGATCGGCGACCGCTCGTACCCGGTGCTGATCTGTGTCCACCCGGCGGCGATGCTCTACGACCGATCGCAGGAGGGGACGCTCGATGGGACGCTCTCGGAGGCAGCGGCGTTGCTCGGCCGCGATAGGTCGGGTGGGGACGGCCAGTCGCGACTGGGCGAGTTCTAGCGCTCGGGCCGAACCGGGGTGTCGCTCCTGATCCACGCGCCGTGGCTCCGTTCACCGTAAACCAGCACCGTCTCACCGAGCAGGCAGCCCGCGAGGCTGGCACCGTCCGCGAACGGCGGGTCGAGCGCCGACGGCGGGTGATCGGCGTCGATCATCGCACGGACTCGCGGGTGGTCCACTATAACGGTTCGCTGAGCCGGACGTAACGGGGGCGGTTTCGCCGAATCCGAAACGGAAAGCAGGCTCGGCACCAAGAAGGGGCTATGAACGCCGAAATCGTCACACAGGACGCAACGACCGCCTCCGTCGTCGTCGTCGACTACGGACTGGGGAACCTCAGGAGCGTCACCCGGGGACTCGAACGCGCCGGGGCGGCCGTCGAGGTGAGCGACGATCCGGACACGATCGCCGCGGCCGACGGGATCGTCCTCCCCGGCGTCGGCGCGTTCCGGGAGGGCGTCGAGAACGCCGGACCGTACAGGGAGACGCTCGTCGAACTCGCAGAAGCGGGGAGACCGCTGTTCGGCATCTGTCTCGGGATGCAGATGCTTCTGACGACGAGCGAGGAGGCCGACCGCGCCGGCCAGGGCGACGTCACCGGCCTCGACCTCGTCCCCGGCCGGAACGTCCGGTTCACCGGTGGGCAGAAGGTCCCCCACATGGGCTGGAACGAACTCTCCGTCGAGCGCGAACACCCGCTGGTAGACGGCGTCGACGGGGAGTACGCCTACTTCGTCCACTCGTACTACGCCGAACCCGAGGACGAGGACGCGACGGTCGCGACGACGGAGTACGGCGTCGAGTTCCCGTCGATCGTCGCGAACGGGGAGGGGAACGTCTTCGGGACGCAGTTCCACCCGGAGAAGAGCGGCGAGACCGGTCTCAGGATCCTCCGCAACTTCGTCTCGATCTGTGCGGAGTCGTAGCGGGAGTCGCGGTCCGATCACTCCTCTCGAACGTAGATCCAGAGCGAACAGAGAAACGCCACGGCGACCGCCAGGGTGGTGATCGAGAACGCGATCCGGTAGCCGAACTCGGTGTAGACGACCGCGCCCGCGACCACATCGCCGGTCCGGTAGCGATCGAGCGCGAGGCCCATCACCGCGGGGAGGACGGCCGCACCGAAGAAGCCGGCCCCGTTGACCGTGGCGGTGGCGACGCCGCTTGCCTCCGCCGGATACCGCTCCTTGATGATCGGGAGCGAGAGCATGACACTCCCGAGCGAGAACCCCACGAGGAAGTACGTGAGCGCGACCACGGGAAGCGGTGGGGTTCCCACGATCGGGATGACCGACAGGGTGAGCGCGAACACGCCGAGACCGACGACCATCGGGAGGAACCGCCGTCCGAGCCTATCGGAGATCCAGCCGACCGCCGGCGCGCCGACGAGTATCCCGACCGAGCCCAGCAGCGTGTAGTACGAGGCCGCAGTGACCGACAGACCGTGGACGACGACGAGGTAGGGAACCCCCCAGAGGCCGATGATCGTCAGGATCGTCCCCATTCCGGAGAAGAAGATAACCGCGAGCAGCCACTGTTCCCCGTCGGTGAGGAGGTCTCGCAGGTAGCCGGCGGTCTCGGCGAGCGAGACGGACGGCTGTTCGGGGACGTTCTCGATCGGGTCGAGACCGGCGTCGGCGGGCGACGCCCTCGCGAAGGCGAATACCGCTGCCCCCGCGACGAACCCGATGAGCGCGAGGCCGAACACGGTCGGCTGCCACCCGAACCGGTCGACGGCGACCGCAAGCGGCGTCGTCGCGACGATAGCCCCCAGACCGGCGATCCCGGCGGTCAGGCCGGCCATCGTCCCGAACTCGTCGGTCTCGAACCAGTTCGCACAGAACCGAAGCATCGTGATGAAGACGACCCCGCTGCCGAGGCCGACGAGCGCCCGCGAGAGGAACGCTACCGGATAGCCGTCGCTCGCGGTGAACGCGATCGCACCGGCGCTGAGCACGAATGCACCCGCCGCGCCGACGTAGCGCGGGCCGTATCGGTCCGCCAGCACGCCGGTCGGGATCTGGACGAAGGCGTAGACGACGAAGAAGGAGGCGTGAAGCGTTCCCAGCTGGGCGGCCGAGATGGCGAAGTCGGTCGTCAGCCGCTCGGAGAGCACCGCGGTCGAGAGCCGGTGGACGTTGACGAGCAGGAAGACGACGGCGAGCGCCCCCCAGCCGAGCCAGCGGCGTCGTCTGGGATCGGTCAGGAAGCTCACGTCCACAGATCCAGAAGACCACGCCTAAGCGTTGTGATAGGCCACCCGTTTCGCCCGTTCCTCATTCGGACTGCTGTAGTCTGTACTACTCAGACCGGTCCCCGCCGCTCGGTCCGAGCGGTACACGGGTAAAGCAGTCCGAATCAGATCAGCTCCTCGGTCTCCCGGATCTCGGCGAACTCCCCCGAGAGGTGCGCGAGCGCGAGGCAGTGACTCTCATCCGCAGAGTACCGGGTTCCGTCGTAGCCGTCGCGGTCGAAGGCGGCCGTGGCGTCCGCGACGACGGTGGGAGAGAAACCGAGGTTCTCCGCCATCCGGGTCGTCGTCGAGACGCAGTGGTCCGTCGTGAACCCGACGAGGACGAGGTCCTCGATCCCCTCCTCGAGGAGGTGGCTCTCGAGATCGGTGCCGATGAACCCGCTGTTGACCGACTTCGCGAACACCGGTTCGCCCTCGCGTGGCTCCGCGAACGCCCTGATCGCGTTTCCCGGTCGGTCGGGTCGAAGCGGCGAGTCCTCCTCCACGGAGTCGTGCTTGAGGTGGATCACCGGCTTCCCCGACTCGCGCCAGGCGTCGAGCAGTCGCCCGACGTTATCCTCCGCGTCCGGGTTGTTCCGTTCGCCCCAAACCGGGTCGTCGAAGCCCTCCTGCACGTCGATCAGTACGAGTGCACTCCCGTCGCTCATGGGCGTGGTAGGGGCCGGGAGAGCAAACCGGTTCTCACTCGGGTCGCTCACCGAGGACCCGTACCTCGTCTCCGACGTGGAGTTCCCGCCCCCACGACGCTTCGGGAACACGCGTGTTCACCATCAGCCGGAAGTGGTGGTCGAAGCGGCCTTCCGCCGCCCACGCCGGGAGCGTCTCACGGCGCTTCTCGACGAACAGGTGTCGAAAGCCGTCGTACTCCTCGCCGGTGTCCGGGTCGCGCGAGGGTACGACACAGCGCTGGCAGGGGGTGACGCCTTCGAACTCGACTTCCCCGACCGCGAACGCGACGACGGAACCCGGCTCGGCGTAGAAGCGATCCTCCCAGAACGCCGGTACGCCGCCGATCTCGAGGTTCGCCCGGAGTCTACGTCGCATCTCGCTCGTGCTTATCCCGCCGAACCAGCCGGCGACGGTCTCGAGGGTCGCGGTCGAGACGACCGTCGGCCCGGAGAGGACCGCGTCGTCCGGGAAGCCACCGGCCGGTTCGCGGTCCAGCGTGACGGGGTAGCCGAAAAAGTCGGAGAGCCAGGCCGAGAGGGCCTCGCGATCGGTTTCGGGGTCGAATCGGACGCCCTCGTCGTCTCCGTGTTTGCGGAGTTCGATAGTATCCCCGTCGAAGGCTGTCCGGAGCCGGTGAGTCTGCCGCTCGCGCTTGCCGTTGACGTAGTCCCCCTCGTCGCCCCGAATCGCGTACTCCCGATCGCCGGCGAGCGCGCCGTTCTCGATCACCTCGGTTCGCTTTCTATCCCTGGGATCGAGCGACTTGATCGGGTAGACGGCGATCCGCGCGAGGTGTGGGTCCATGACCCACTCCTCGGAGCGGGTGGTAGTCGGCGTTTCCGTAGGCGTCCCGCCGGAGGTCAGTCGGTGGCCTCGGATCGCGGGCGTAGATCGCCCGCGATCCGAACGGGGGAGGGCTGGGCCGGTCCGCTCGCCGTCGGAGTGCGAAATGACGGTTCGTGCACCCGAGCAAAAACGCGATCAGAGGAACTCGCGGACCTCCGAGTACCACATGTCGTGTGTCTCGACCCGGTCGGTCGCCTCGGCGATGGCGACGGCGAGTTCGTGCCAGCAGCGTTGGGTCGGGTCGTCCGGATCGAGGTTGTGCCGGCGGTCCATGCAAGTACAGCGCCCGCCCTCGACGACGTACTCCTCGGCGTAGCCGACGACGACGGTGAAGTCCCGGTACCGTTTCACTCGCTCTTCGGAGACAGCCTCCATCGCTCGCACCCCGCGGTCGCCGTGGCGTCTGATGATCCGGTCGGTGATCGGGGCGGTGAGACTCCCCGCGCTGGCGAGCGCCGCCTCCCACTCCTCGACCGGATCGCTCACACGCGGGCTTCGCGTGGCGTGGAAGTAACTGGTTCGATCCGGTCTCGAACGAGTTTTCCCCCGTGACGGGCGACTGTACGTCTATGCGAGTGCGCGAGGGCCGGGTCGAAATCGAGGTCCCCGAGGAGAGCAAAGAGTCGGTCGGTGAGGCGGTCTTCTACAACCCGAACCAGGAGCTGAACCGTGACCTCACCGTCGCCGTCCTCCGGGCGTACCGCGAGCGGAACGGCCACGCCGAGAGCTACCTCGACGCGATGGCCGCGAGCGGGGTTCGGGGAGTGCGCGCCGCGGCGAACGGCTGGAACGTGACGCTCAACGACCACGACCCCCGCGCGGTCGAGCTCTGCGAGCGGAACCTCGCGCTGAACGGGCTGGAGGGCGAGGTCCTAAAGCGGAACGCGAACGCGCTCGTGCACGAGCGCCGGTTCGACGTGATCGACCTCGACCCCTACGGCACGCCGATCCCGTTCGCCGACGCTGCGTTCGCGAACGCGAACGACCTCGTCTGTGTCACCGCGACCGACACCGCACCGCTCTGTGGCGCGCACCGACGGAGCGGGATCAGGAAGTACGGTGCTATCCCGCAGAACACCGAGTATCACCGGGAGATGGGACTGAGGGTGTTGCTCTCGGCGCTCTGTCGGACCGCCGCCCGCTACGACGTCGGGGTGACGCCGCTTTTCTCGCACGCGACGCGTCACTACGTCCGGACGTATCTGGAGCTCTCTGGTCGGGCGACCGACGCCGACCGGCGGATCGAGCGTCTCGGCTACGTCCACCACTGCGAGGACTGTCTCCACCGCGAGTCCGAGGAAGGGTTACTGGCCTGTCCGCCCGAGGCGTGTGGGGCGTGCGGGGGCGAGCGCGTGCTCTCGGCGGGGCCGCTCTGGCTCGAGTCGATCGCGGACCCGGCGTTCGTCGCCGAGGTCGCGACGTCCGTGAGCGACGACATGGGTTCGCAGAAGCGCGCGTTGCGCCTGCTCGAGACGGCGAAGCAGGAGCTCGCGGTCCCCACGTACTTCGACCAGCACCGGCTCTACAAGCTCTGGGGCGAGCCAGCCACCGGGATGGATCGGTTCCTGGAGGCGCTCCGAGAGGCCGGCTTCGAGGCGACGCGAGCGCACTACGGTGGGACGACGTTCAAGACCGACGCGACGGCGCGCGAGGTACGCGAGGCGACGAGGAACCTTCGAGCGCCCTGATACGGGCTGCTGTACCTGTGTACCGCTCGGACCGCGGAGACCGGTCCGAGCGGTACGGACTTCCAGCAGTCCGTATGACGCGTCTGCATCCCGCTACTTTTTGGTGCTGCTCGTCACATCTCGGGGCGTGAGTACGGTCTCCCGGACGACAGCCATCGGGAAGAACGTCGTGGAAACCGCCCAGGACAACGACGTCACGTTCCTGGCCGCGAGCATCGCCTACTACGCGTTCGTCTCGCTCATCCCGCTCCTGCTCCTGACGTTCGTCCTCGCCGCGGTCGTCGGCGGGGAGGCGCTCGCGGAGACGATGGTCGACCTCACGCAGGACGTCCTCACTCCGACCGGTCAGGACATGCTAGAGGAGGCGATCGTCGGCGGTGCGGGGAGAGGAGGGGCGACCGTCGTCGGGATCGGGGTACTGTTCTGGAGCGCACTGAAGCTCTTTCGCGGCATCGACACCGCCTTCTCGATGGTCTACGGCGCCGACGGCGACGAGGGCTTTCTCCAGGAGGTGAGCCGGGCGGCGATCTCGTTTCTCGCGATCATCCTCGCGGTCGTCGGACTGGTCGTTCTCGGTACCGTCCTCGCTTTCCTCCCCGAACCACCGCTGTTCGCGCTCGCGAGCCCGCTGATCCTGGTCGTCGCGCTCACTGTCGTCTTCTTACCGCTCTACTACTTCCTCCCGAGCGTCGAGATGACGCTCAAAGGGGCGGTACCGGGCGCGGTGTTCGCGGCGGCCGGCTGGGCCGCCCTCCAGTCGCTGTTCGGGCTCTACGCGGCGAACGCGGGCCAGTACGACGCTTACGGCGCGATCGGTGCGGTGCTGTTGCTGTTCACGTGGCTTTATATCGGCGGGATCGTCATACTCGTTGGAGCGATCATCAACGCGGTCGTCGGGGAGACGACGCACGAGGAGTTCACAATGCCTGATCAGGGAGAGGACACCACGCTGTCGGACGACGGAACGGAGGACGAGCGGGCGACGAGCACGGCGGAGACGGGCGGGCCGGCCCCGGACGTGGCACGGCTCGGCCGCGACGTGGAGGACCTGCGCTCGGAGCTCGCCTCGTTCGAGGGGCGCGTCGAGCAGCGCACCGTCACCCGCGAGGAGGTCGAGAGCGACCTCCGGCGCTACGTCAGACGCCGGATGCGCCGGGGCCACGCCACCGGCTGGGGGCCCTATCTGGTGCTGCTCTACGGCACCGCGATGACGCTCGGCGCATTCTACTTCCTCGCCGGCGGCTGGGCGATCGCCGCGATGCTCGTCATCTGGCTCTCGACGCTCGGGCTCTACGTCCTGATGGTGATCGTCGGGACCGGCCTCAACGCCGTCGGCTACCCCGGCCGCCTGCGCGAGGCCGTGCGGATGTGGCGCGGGGAGTGAGCCGCGCGTAGTCGGGAAATTCTGGACACGGTTACTGATATGGACTCTGCTGGAAGTCCGTACCACTCGGATCGGTACCCGACTCTTGGTCTGAGCGGTACACTGTTACAGCAGTCCATACGAACCCGTATGCGTAGCGAGAACGGGTCGAGGCCGTCCAGTTCGCCCTCCCCGAGCCGGCGATCACGCTGCCCGCGGCGCTCACAACGCTCGGCGATCTGCCGGTGCTCGTCGGCGTCTCCTGTCTCGCATAACTCTCTCGGCCCTCGACGTGGTGCCTACGCCTTCGCGACGGTTCTCGGTGGGTTCGCGCTGCTTTCGGACTCGAGCCGACGCTCGCGTTCCCGCCCCGACCCGTTGCTCCACCTGATCGAGACTGCGAGCACGGATTCCCGAGCGGACACGTGCTGGGCTACGACCGTCGTTTACGGCGCGTTTTCGATAGCGATCGGCCGGAACGATCCCCGAAGGCGCACCCTCGTCGGGGCTCTCGTCGGGAGCGTCGTTCTCGTGATCTCGATCCGCGGGTCGCACTCGGGGTCCGCTACCCGGTCGACGTGATCGCCGGCCTCGGCCTCGGTGTCGGCTACCCGTCGTCTTCGCCAGGATCAGTCACCGAGAACCGTCATCGGCGCTTCGACTGGCGACGACACTCGCGGTCGTCGGGTTCCTCGGGGGGACGTTCGTCGGTCGCTCGCCGTACGCCGACTACGTACTCGAGATCGCTACCGACCGCGACGCGACGACGGTCCTCGGCGCGACCGTCGGAGCGCTCGCGGCACGATGGACGGTCGGTCGGCGGCAGCCCGACGTTCGGAGCGGACCAGTCGCCCTCGGTGCCGTACTCGGTGTAGGCACAGTCGGGTTCGTCGCCGACATCCCCGTCGTTCTCAGGGGGATCGCGGCCGCGATCGGAACCGCTGGAGTCGTCCTCGCAGCCGATCGATGGCATCGCTCGGGGAGGCACCCCCGGAGAACGTGAGCCCGAAAGAATCCGGTCGTGTCCTGTGGTCGGATCAGAACGTCTCGAGGTACCGGTCGAGCTCCCACTGGGAGACCTCGACGATGTACTCGCCGAACTCCTCGCGTTTCGCCTCGATGAACTTCGGCCCGACGTGTTCGCCGAGCGCGTCGAGGACGGTCTCGTCGGCCTCCAGAGCGTCGATCGCCTCGCCGAGGTTGCCCGGCAGCGTCTCGATGCCGTACTCCTCGCGCTTGGCCTCGTCGAACTCGTAGATGTTCTCTCGGATCGGATCGGGACACGCGAGGTCGTTTTCCATCCCCTCGAGCCCGGCGTGAATCATGGCCGCGAGCGCGAGGTAGGGGTTACACGATGGGTCCGGCGAGCGCAGCTCGATCCGGGAGGCCGCGGGGATGCGGGCGGCGGGCTTGCGGATCAGCGCCGAGCGGTTGCGGTCGGACCAGGCGACGTAGACGGGTGCCTCGTAGCCGGGGACGAGTCGCTTGTAGCTGTTGACCGTCGGGTTGGCGACCGCCGTGATCGCGGGTGCGTGTTCGAGGATCCCCGCGAGGAACGACTTCGCCTCCCCGCTCAGGTTGAACTCGTCGTCGTCGTCGTGGAACGCGTTCTCTCCGTCCTCGGTCATCAGCGAGATGTGGGTGTGCATCCCCGAGCCGTTGATCCGCGCGATCGGCTTCGGCATGAACGTCGCGTGGAGGTCGTGTTCGGCGGCGATCGCGCGGACGACCGTCCGGAACGTCGCCACGTTGTCCGCCGTCGCGAGAGCGTCGTCGTACGTGAAGTTGATCTCGTACTGGCCCTCCGCGACCTCGTGGTGGCTGGCTTCGATCTCGAAGCCCATCGACTCGAGCCCGTAGACGATGTCCCGGCGGACGTCGCTCGCGAGGTCCTTCGGCGCGAGGTCGAAGTAGCCGCCGACGTCCGCGGTCTTGGTGGTCGCTCGTCCCTCCTCGTCCTCCTGAAACATGAAGAACTCCGGTTCGGGTGCGCAGTTGACCGTGTAGCCCATCTCCGCGGCGCGGTCGAGCGCCTGTTTCAGGACGTATCGGGGGTCGCCGGCGAACGGCTCGCCCGTCGAGGTATCTATCACGTCACAGATGAGCCGCGCGGCCGATCCGCTCTCGCTGCGCCGCCACGGCAGGACCGCGAACGTCGCCGGGTCCGGCGTGAGCCGCATGTCCGACTCCTGGATCCGGACGAACCCCTCGATCGAGGAGCCGTCGAAGTAGATCCCCTCGGTGAGCGCCTTCTCCGCCTGGCTGGCCGGGATCGAGACGTTCTTCACGACCCCCAGGATGTCCGTGAACTGCAGGCGCAGGAAGTTCACGTCCCGCTCGTCGATCTGCTGTAGTACGCTCTCTTCCTCCGCTGTCAGGTTTCCGTCTGCCATCTGTCTCACCACCTACTGGGAGAGGCACCCACTAAAACCCCACCCATCTATGCAATTATTCCCTTTCGGAGGTAGAACTGGATATTCGTAAAGTTCTAATGGGTGGAGTGAGTCTCGGGAGGTGATGACGTACGAAAATCTGGACTCGAAGCTAGTGAATGCGCTTCTGGACGACGGCAGAGCGAGCCTGCGGAGCCTCGCCGAGGAGCTCGACGTCTCGGTGACGACCGTCTCGAACCACCTCTCGGACTTGGAGGAGGAGGGCGCCATCGAGGGCTACACCCCGAAGGTGAACTACGACACGCTCGGCTACGACGTCACCGCGATCCTCCACCTGAAAGTCGAGGGCAGCGCCTTAGAGGACGTGACCGAGCGGCTCAGAGAGGAACGACAGATGATCAGCGTCTACGAGGTCACCGGTGACTACGACGTCGTCGCCATCGGGAAGTTCGCCGACACAGACGGGATGAACGATCAGATCAAGTCGCTGCTCTCGGATCCGAACATTTTGGCGAGCAACACGAGCGTCGTCCTCAACGCACCCGTCGAGAACCGCCAGTTCGAACTCGACGTTTCCGACGAGGACTGACCCACTCCTCGTAGACCTCCTCGTCCGCGAGCGGCGGCGCTGTCGGTCGTCGGTACCGGTCGAAGAAACGTCGAACCGTGATCAGCGGTCGGAACGGATCGGATCGGCAGTGGTGTGGCTCTGGTGGCCTCTCACATCGCGCCGCCCATGCCACCCATGCCACCCATGCCGCCCATGCCGCCGCCCATTCCGCCCATGTCCATGTCCTCGTCGTCGCCGCCGTCGTCGGAGACGGCGAGGTCGCCCGCGGCGATCACGTCGTCGATACGGAGGATCATGACGGCGGCCTCGGTGGCCGACTCGAGTGCCTGGGTCTTCACGCGAAGCGGCTCGTAGACGCCCTCCTCGCCCATGTCGACCACGTCGCCGGTGTAGGCGTCGAGGCCGTCGGCGGCGTCGCCGCCGGAGTGCTGGCTTCTGAGTTCGACCAGCGAGTCGATGGGATCGAGACCGGCGTTCTCCGCGAGCGTGCGCGGGATCACTTCGAGCGCGTCGGCGAACGCCTCGACGGCGAGCTGCTCGCGGCCGCCGACGGAGTCGGCGAACTCGCGCAGCGAGAGCGCGAGTCCGACCTCGGGTGCGCCGCCACCGGGCAGCACCTGACCGTCCTCGAGGGTGACGCGAACGACGCCGAGGGAGTCCTCGACGGCGCGCTCGACCTCGTCGACGACGTGGTCGGTGCCGCCGCGCAGCACGACAGTGACCGACTTCGCGTCCTCGACGTCCTCGACGAAGATGCGCTGGTCGCCGCCGATGTCCTTCTGGGCGACGCTGCCGGCGTAGCCGAGGTCGTCCTCGGTGAGGTCCGAGACGTCGCTCACGACGCGGGCGCCGGTCGCACGCGCCAGACGCTTCAGGTCGGACTTCTTCGCGCGTCGGACCGCGATGATCCCCTCCTTCGCGAGGAAGTGCTGGGCCATGTCGTCGATGCCCTTCTGGACGAAGACGACGTTCGCGCCGGCCGCCTTGATCTGGTCGACCATCTCCCGGAGCTGGTTCTCCTCCTGGTCGAGGAACTCCTGGAGCTGGCTCGGGTCGGTGACGTTCACCTCGGCGTCGATCTCGGTCTCTTTGACCTCGAGCGCCGAGTCGAGCAGCGCGACGTTCGCCTCCTCGACGAAGTACGGCATGTTCTCGTCGACGCGCTCCTTGTCGACGATGACGCCCTCGATCAGCTCCGACTCGTCGATCGAGCCGCCGACGACCTTCTCGATCTTGACGTTCTCGGTGTCGATGTCGTCCTCGTCGGCGACCGCGCGCACGGCGTCGACGACGAGTTCGGCGAGCAGTTCCTTCGCGCTCTCGGCGCCCTTACCCGTCATCGCCGTCGCGGCGAGCTGTCGGAGCAGCTCGGTGTCCTCGACGTCGACCTCGATCGACTCCTCCTGCAGGACCTCCTTCGCGTGGGCCGCGGCCTGCCGGTAGCCCTGCGCGAGCGTCGTCGGGTGGATCTCCTGTTCGAGCAGGTCCTCGGCCTGCTTCAGCAGTTCGCCCGCGACGACGACCGCGCTCGTCGTGCCGTCGGCGACCTCGTCCTCCTGGGTCTCCGAGACCTCGACGATCATGTTCGCCGCCGGGTGCTCGATGTCCATCTTCGAGAGGATCGTCACGCCGTCGTTCGTGACGACGACCGATCCCCCGGAGTCGACGAGCATCTTGTCCATCCCTTTCGGGCCGAGCGTGGTGCGTACGGCCTCCGCGACCGCCTTCCCCGCCGTGATGTTCATCGACTGGGCGTCACGCCCGGTCGCTCGCTGGCTGTCCTCGCCGAGAATGATCATCGGTTGTCCCTGCATTCGCTGTGCCATAATCGGTTACTGATTGATTGTCGTTCTATATAAAAGGCTCGGAAAGTGGCCGAGGAAGCCACTCGTCACCCTCCGAGCCGACCATGACAGTGTTTCACAGCCGTGCTTAAGTACCGATCAGCCGGTGAACCGGTGTGTCGAGAACTGCTCGCGCTTTCGCTCGTTGTGCTTGCGTTCGAGAAAGGAGTAGACGGTGCCGTGTGGCGCGCCGTCAAGCAGCATCTCCGTCGCCTCGCGGACGATCTGGACCTCCTCCGGGAGGCCGATCACCCCCAGCGTAGACCCATAGACGACGACCGTCGCGCCCGAGAGCTGTTCCATCAGCTCCCGTGTCCGGCCGCCCTTGCCGATGAGCCGTCCTTTCTTTCGTTTCCGGTCATTGGCGTTGCGCGAGTACGCGTCGATGTCGACCAGGTCGAACATCCGTAGCTCGTCGTCCAGCAACGTGAGTGCGTCCTCCGGGGGAAAGCCCCGCCCGATCGCCTTCACGATCTCGGGGCCGTTGAGCCCCAGCACCGGATCGCCGACGCTCTCCACCCGAACGGAGCCACTCTCGGAATCGACGTCGAGACGCACCTCCGCCCGTCGCTCGATCTCTCGGAGCGTCTCGCCGCCCGCACCGATGAGCACGCCGATGCGGTCCTGCGGAATCGTCACGTGCTGCATGGGTCAGCTACCGGCTCCGCCCGGTTAAGCGGTTCGGCCGCGCCCGCCGGCAGGCACGGTGGTCCACGCGCCGGGGTCGGGCCGGTACGGACGGTACCGATCGTACGGAGTGACCCTGTTCGACGGCCGGTGCTCATCCGAACCGTGAACGAACCGGGTCACGATCGGGCCGTCGCCGAGTCGCTGGGGGAGGGGAGCGGTGTTGACTGTCATCATCAACCATATTTATGGTACGTGTCACACTACACGGGAGTAGGGTTAACAATGATAGAAGAACCAGGGACAATCCAGAACAACGAAAACGCCGCGTGTGGATCGGCCGGATCGGGGGTCGACAGGCGGTCGTTCCTGAAGGCGACCGGCGCCGGACTCGCCGCGACGGGGCTCGCCGGCTGTCTGGGTGACGACGACGGCGGCGGCCTCACGCTGGGCGCGGTGTACATCTTCTCCGGGTTCGCCTCGCTCTACGGCGACGAGGCCGAACGCGGCTACGAACTCGCCGTCGAGGAGATCAACGAGGACGGCGGGATCGACGGGGAGGACGTCGAGGTGATCGCCCGGGACACCGAGGGCGACGCCGACACCGCGATCCGTCAGATGACGAGCCTGATCGAGGAGGAGGGCGTCGACGGGCTGTTCGGCCTCGACAGCAGCGGCGTCGCACAGGCGATGGCGCCGCAGGTGGCCGAACAGCAGGTGCCGCTGATGGTGACCCACGCGGCGACGCCGTTTCTCACCTCGCCCGAGGGCGAACACGACAACTCGGTCGGCAACGAGTGGGTGTTTCGCAACTGTAACAGCCTCTCGATCGACATGTACGGCGCGGCGCAGGTTGCCGCCGAGCTCGACGCCGAGGAGTGGGCGACGATCGGGCCGGACTACGCGTTCGGCTACGAGACCTGGGACTACTTCCAGGCGTACCTCGAAGGCCTGGGTGCCGACGTGGAGTTCACCGACGAGCAGTACCCCGGACTGGAGACGAGCGACTACACGCCGTACATCAGCGCCATCATCGACGCGGAGCCCGACGGCGTGATCACGCCGCTGTGGGGCGCCGACCTGACGACGTTCCTCGGGCAGGCCGACGAGGCCGGCTGGTTCGACGCGATCGAGTACACCCTGTTCAGCGTCGGCATGGGGACGGACCTCCCGGCCGACGGCTCGCCGCTACCGGAGGGCCAGCACGCCTCGACGCGGTACGACCCGTTCGTCCCGGAGACCGAGGAGAACGAGACGTTCCGCGAGACGTACTACGAGGAGTACGACACGCTCCCGACGTACAACGCGGAGGGCGCCTACCGGGCGCTCTACCTCTACAGGGAAGCGGTCGAGGAGGCCGGGAGCACGGACCACGACGAGGTCCGCGAGGCGTTCACCGGGATGGAACACAGCGGCCCCGTCGGCGAGTACCACTTCGACGAGGAGACGAACCAGGCGGTCGTCCCCGCGATCTGGGGCACGGTCAGCCAGGACGAGGAGTGGGAGAGCAACGTGCTCGATCCGGTCGAGGTGTACGACGTCGACGCCGACGAGCTGGACGAGCTACTCGCCGACTCCGAGCTGCCGTCGGGGGTCTGAGAACGCCCCCATGGAGCCGAGTACGACGCTCGCGTTCGTCGGACTCGCCGATGTGGTGATCGGGCTGAGCCTCGGGAGCCGGCTGTTCCTGATCGCGGTCGGCCTGAGCCTCATCTTCGGCGTGCTCGGCGTGCTCAACTTCGCCCACGGGGCGTTCTACATGATCGGGGCGTACGTCGCCCTCACCGTCACGAACCAGCTGATCGATAACTTCTGGATCGCCGTGGTCGCGGGCGCGCTCGCCGTCGGCCTGATCGGCGTGCTGATCGAGGTGGGGACGATCCGGCCGCTGTACGAACGCGCGGAGGGCGAACTCGATCAGCTGATCGTCACCTTCGGGTTCGTCCTCGTCATCCACGAGGCGGTCAGGTTCGTCTGGGGCTCACAGCCGTACTCGATGGACGCCCCGGCGTCGCTGGCCTTCTCGGTCTCGATCGCCGGCAGCACGTTCAGCGCCTACCGGCTGTTCGTGATCGGCGCCGCGTTCGTCGTCATGGCCGGGCTCTGGCTCTTCGTCACGAAGACCTACTTCGGCTCGCTCGTCCGCGGGACCTCCTCCGACCGGGAGATGGCGTCGATGCTCGGCGTCGACGTGCCGAGGCTCTACACCGCCGTCTTCTTCCTCGGGAGCTTCCTCGCCGGCCTCGGTGGGGCGCTCTCGGCGCCGTTGCAGTCGACCAGTCCGGCGCTCGGCGACCAGGTGATCATCGACGCGTTCATCATCGTCGTGATCGGCGGCCTCGGCTCGATGTTCGGCGCGTTCGTCGGCGCGATGCTGGTCGGGCTGATGCAGGCGATCGGCCCGCAGTTCATCGCCGCCGGCCACATCGCGATCCCGTTCGTCGCGATGGTGATCGTCCTCCTGCTCAGGCCCGAAGGCCTCTTCGGGGGGATCGGCGAATGAGCACACGAGACGGGATCGCCGACCGGATCGGCACGTTCGGCCACGAGGCGGTCAGGAACGGCTGGACGACCGAACGGTTCGCCGTACTCGGACTGATCGGGCTCGTCCTGCTCGCGTTCGGGCCGAGCTTCCAGGTCTACCTCTTCACCGAGTTCATGATCGTCGCGCTGTTCGCGCTCGCGTTCAACCTGCTCTACGGCTACACCGGACTGCTCTCGTTCGGCCACGCGATGTTCTTCGCCGGTGGCTCCTACGGGATGGCGATGGTTCTCCGGGACGTGACCCCCTACGCCGCGGAGGTCGTCGGGAGCGGGATCGCCCCGCTCGTGACGTTCGGCCTCGGTGCGGTCGGCGGCGTGGTGCTCGTGCTCCTCATCGCGGTCCCGGTCGGCTGGCTCTCGGTTCGCTTAGAGGAGATCTACTTCGCGCTGATCACCCTCGCGTTCGGGATGCTCGTCTACTCGATCATCATCCAGAACCCGGGCGGGCTGACCAACGGCACCGACGGGGTGATCGTCACGCTGGGGATCACCGAGGTCGCCGGCGCCGAGTTCAGACTCGGCGAGCGCCGCACGTACTACTTCCTCACCGCGGCGGTCGTCCTCCCCTCGATCTACGCGATCTGGCGGGTCGTCACCTCGCCGTTCGGCACC
Organism: Halalkalicoccus sp. CGA53; assembly: GCF_036429475.1. Classification (GTDB taxonomy): domain Archaea; phylum Halobacteriota; class Halobacteria; order Halobacteriales; family Halalkalicoccaceae; genus Natronorarus; species Natronorarus salvus. The sequence continues at coordinate 887,747 of NZ_CP144125.1, read as the reverse complement.
GTCTGTAAGGCGATCCGCGAGAGCCCGGACCGGGCGGCCGCCCTCGGTATCGACGTCACCTACCACCGCTGGATGACGTTCGTCGTCTCCGCCGCCTTCGTCGGCGTCGCCGGGGTGCTGATGGCCGGCCTCGCGAACGTCGCCTCGCCCTACCACGCCCACTGGACGACGAGCGCCATCCCCGTCGTCGCGACCGTCATCGGCGGGGCGACCTTCTTCGCGGGGCCGATCGTCGGCGCGTTCGTCTTCCTCTACGTCCGCTGGGGGATCAGCCGGTTCCCCGCGCTCGAGGCCCACTGGGAGCTGTTCTTCGGGCTGATGCTGATCGGCGTCGTGCTCTACTTCAAGCAGGGGGCCGCGGGCGGGCTGCTCATGCTCCGAGGCTGGCTGTTCGAGGTCAGAGCCGCCTACGACCGCGGCGGCACCGACGCGGCACTGACCTATGCGAAGGAGTCCACGAGCACTCGGCTCGGTCGTATCGGGGGCTCGTCGGACGGAAAGCGGGGTGATCGCGAGTGACGGCCGTCCTCGAAACCGACGGCCTCACCAAGCGTTTCGGCGAACTGACCGCCGTCGACGACGTCACCCTCTCGATCGAGGACGAGGGCGTCACGAGCATCATCGGACCGAATGGGGCCGGGAAGACGACGTTCTACAACCTCCTCACGGGAGTCCTCGAACCGACGGCGGGGACGATCCACCTCAGGGAGGGTGGCGACCTCGTCGACATCACCGACGCGCCGCCGCACGAGGTCGCCAGACGCGGGCTCTCCCGGTCCTACCAGATCACGAACGTCTTCGAGGGGCTCACGATCCGGGAGAACCTGCAGGTCGCCCGGATCAGCCACGACGGCAGGACGATGGACCTGCGCTCGCGTGCGGCGAGCGACGGGGCGATCAACGAGGAGGTCGACCGCCTGCTCGACCTGCTCGGGCTGGCCGATATGGCCGACCGGCCCTGTGACGCGCTCAGCCACGGCGAGAAGCGCAGCGTCGAGATCGCGCTCGCGCTGGCGATCGAGCCGACGGTCTTCCTCCTCGACGAGCCGACCGCCGGGATGAACGCGACGGAGGCCCGCGAGATCGTCTCGCTGGTCCAGCAGCTCGACGACGACCTCGCGGCGACGTTCGTCGTCACCGAGCACAACATGGACGTCGTTCGGGACGTCTCGGATCGTATCGTCGTCCTCGCGGAGGGCGCGGTGCTCGCCGACGGGACGCCAGGGGAGGTACTGACCGACGAGCGCGTCACCGAGGCCTACCTGGGGAGTGAGGCCGTATGACGGTGCTCGAGGTCGACGGGATCGACACGTACTACGGCAACAGCCACGTGCTCCACGACGTCTCGCTCGAACTGGAGGAGGGAGAGGTCGTAGCGCTGCTCGGTCGCAACGGGGCTGGCAAGACGACGACGATGCGCTCGATCATGGGGACGACCCCGCCCCGCCGAGGTCGAATCAGCTACCGGGGGACCGACCTCGTGGGACGCTCGCCGAACGAGATCAACCGCCTCGGGATCGACCTCGTCCCCGAGGACAGGCGCGTCTTCCCCACGCTGACGGTCCAGGAGAACCTCACGCTCGCGCACAAGCTCGCCGACGATCCCCGGCCGGTCGAGGAGATGTACGAGCTGTTCCCGATCCTCGACGACCTGCGGCGGAACAGGGGCCGGAACCTGAGCGGCGGCGAACAGCAGATGCTCTCTGTCGCACGCGCGCTCGTCCAGCGTCCCTCGCTACTGCTGCTCGACGAGCCGACCGAGGGGCTCGCGCCGGTGATCGTCGACGACCTCCGCGAGATGCTCCGCGACGTCGTCTCACAGGACGTGACCGTCCTCCTGTCGGAGCAGAACGTCACCTTCGCGTTCGCACTCGCCACCCGGAGCTACGTGATCGACACGGGCTCGATCGTCTTCGAGGGGACGATCGACGAGCTACAGGACCGCGACGACCTGCTCGAACAGTACCTCGCGGTCGCCCCGGAAGAGGTGCGCTGACGTGGCCGAGCGCCTGACGGAGCGCTTCGACCTCACGGAGCGCGTCGCGGTCGTCACCGGCGGCGGCCGCGGCATCGGCCGGGCGATCGCGCTGGGGCTGGCCGACGCGGGTGCGACGGTCGTCCCGACAGCGAGGAGCGGAGAGGAGGTCGCGGCGGTGGCCGAGGAGGTCCGCGATCGCGGCGGCCGCTCGCTCGCGGTGACGACCGACCTCCGGGACCGAGACGAGATCGACGCGCTGTTCGAGCGCACTGTCGAGGAGTTCGGCGGGGTCGACTGCGTCGTGAACAACGCCGGGGCGAACCCCGATACCGCGCTGGGACGACCCGAACGGGTCGAGGAGGAGGGCTACGACCTCGTGCTCGACGTGAACCTGCGGGGGGCCTTTCGGTGTGCGACGGCGGCCGCGGACCACCTCCACGAGCGTGGCGGATCGGTCGTGAACGTCGCGAGCGTCGGCGGACTGGTTGGCCTTCCCCGACAGCACCCCTACGTCGCCTCGAAACACGGGCTGGTTGGGCTGACGAAGAGCATGGCGATCGACTGGGCGCCCGAGGTGCGCGTGAACGCCGTCGCACCGGGCTACGTCTCGACGTCGCTCACCGAGGGTGTCGAGGAGAACGAGGCGCTCAGGGAGTCGATCCTCGCTCGCACACCCTTAGAGCGGATCGCCGATCCAGAGGAGATCGCCGGACCCGTGGTCTTCCTCGCGAGCGATGCGGCGAGCTTCGTCACCGGGAGCGTGCTCGCGGTCGACGGCGGCTGGACGGCGCAGTAAGAGGGTGGTCGCCGATCGACTGTTGGGCGAGCGCCGGATTGCTACCGGATCGCGGTCGCCGACCGACGCCGACCGCTACTCGTCGACGTCCAGCGAGTCGAGGACGAACTCGTCGATCGCCCTTCGGGCCTCCTCCGGGGCGTCCTCGTGGCCGAGCGCGATCCGCCGGCCGCGAGCGGCGTGGATCACGTCCGTGACGAGCTGGCCCATGAGCTCCGCGTCGACGGGGCGGAACACCCCCTCCTCGATACCTCTCTCGACGACCTCGACGATGCTCCCGCGGATCCGGTCGTAGTGGTCGTTGAAGATCTCGCGGTGTCGGTCGTCGTTCTGTGCGTGCGCGAACAGTTCGTGGTAGACCTTCATGCGATCCCAGTGGGTGAACTCGCCGAACTCCGGCCCGAACAGACACTGGTCGATCCGCGCGTCGAGTTCGGCCCGCGGGTCGGCGTGCTCGTCGACCTCGACGCTCCCCTCGTACTGGTCGATCACGTACTCGAGAAACGAGGAGATGAGGTCGTACTTCCCGTCGAAGTAGTAGTGGATCACCTGTCTGGTCAGCTCCATCTCCTCGCCGATATCGCGCATCCGGAGGTCGGCGTAGCCGTGCTCGCCGATCGCACGGAACGTCGCCTCCATGATCAGCTCGCGGGTGTCCTTCGCGGAGACCCTCCCGCCGGAATCGCTCATGGGCGTACTCGGCGGGTGTCACGTATATCGCTTGTCCGTCGTCACGGCTGTTTTACCGTTCGGTAAGCTTTTTACCTACTGGTCGAAGGTCTGGGTGGACATGACACGACGGATCGTACGCAACGGGACGGTCGTCACGCTCGACCCGGAGATCGGCGACCTGGAGGGGGCCGACGTCCTGATCGACGACGGCGAGATCGTCGAGATAGGCCACGGCCTCTCGACCGACAACGCCGAGGTGATCGACGCCGAGGGCCGTATCGTCCTGCCGGGGTTCGTCGACTCGCACATCCACCTCGCACAGACCCAGGTACGGGGTATCGCCGGGGACTGGTCGCTCATGGGAGAGTACTTCGATCACATGCTCGGCAACATCACCGGCCTATACGAGCCCGAAGACATGTACCTGGGCGGCCTCTTCGGCGCGCTCGAGAAGCTCTACACGGGGACGACCACGGCCCTAGACTGGTCGTACCCCAACACACTCGAACACGGCGAACGGGCCGTCGACGCGCTTCAGGATACCGGACTGCGCGCGGTGTACACCTACGGGCCGCCGGGGGACGACGCGGCGAAGTGGTGGTTCGACAGCGACGTCGGCCTCCCCGAGCGGCAGATCCGCGAGCTCTACACCGAGAAGATCCGCGACGACGACCTGCTCAGCCTCGCACTCGGGCTCCGGGGGCCGGATTTCTGTACGGACGAGACCGCCCGCAGCGATCTGGAACTGGCCCGCGACCTCGACGTCGTTTCGACGATCCACATGGGCGCCGCGTGCTGGCCCTCGTCGGTCTACGGCGACGATTACCAGGGCTTCGGAGCGATCACCGACATGCTCGGCCCGGACGTCAACGTCGCCCACGCGAACCACTTCTCGCAGGATGACATCGACCACGCCGTCGGCGAGGGCGTCTCCTTCTCCGCGACGCCGGAGGTCGAGATGCAGATGGGTCACGGGATCCCGGTGACGGGGAAGGTGCTCGATGCCGGCGGGCGACCGACGTGGGGGGTCGACGTCCCCTCGGACGTCAACGGCGACATGGTCACCCAGATGCGCATCGGTCTGCAGGTCCAGCGGATGTTCGAGAACCAGGCGATCCTGGAGGACGGCGAGGAGGTCACCGAGGTGGGGCTCACCTGCCGGGACACCCTCGAGATGGCGACGATCGAGGGGGCACGGGCGCTGGGGATGGACGAGGAGATCGGCACGCTCACGCCCGGCAAGCGAGCGGATATCGTCCTGGTCCGAGCGGACGACTTCACCACCGCACCGAGTCACTCGCCGATCCAGACCGTCGTCTTCCAGTCCGATCCCTCGCACATCGAGTGGGTGCTGGTCGACGGCGAGCCGGTCAAGCGCGACGGAGAACTCGTGAACTCGAAAGTCGACGAGGAGTTCGATCGGTTCGTCGCCTCGGGCCGGAGGCTGGTCGACGAGGCCGGACTGGAGCTGTAGCATGCGGATCGGACGCTACACCGAGCGGGGGAGCGAGGAGCCCTGGTGTGGGGTACGGATCGGGGAGACCGTTGTCCGTCTCCCGGAGGCCGGCGCTGCGGCCGGACTCGCGATTCCGGACGATACCGCCGAGCTGTTCGGCGGCTGGGAGTGGCGGCGCAAGGCCGAGATGGCCGTCGAGTACGCCGAGGAGACCGGAACTGGGCTGCACTCGCTCGACGATCTGAAGCGACTCGCGCCGGTCTCGAACCCGGAGAAGGTGGTCTGTGTCGGGCTCAACTACCGCGACCACGCCGAGGAGGGCGGCAACCCGATCCCCGATTCCCCGGTGCTGTTCTCGAAGTTCCCGACGGCGGTGATCGGTCCCGACACCGCGATCGAGTGGGACCCCGAGTTCACGGAGAGAGTCGACTACGAGGCGGAACTCGTCGCCGTGATCGGAAAGGAGGCGCGACGGGTGAGCGAGGAGGAGGCGCTCGGGTACGTCGCCGGCTACACGGTCGGTAACGACGTCTCCGCGCGCGACCTCCAGCACGGCGACGGCCAATGGGTCCGCGGGAAGAGCCTCGACACGTTCGCGCCGATCGGCCCCGAGATCGTGACGGCGGACGAGGTCGGCGATCCGGAGGACCTCGACATCTGGGCCGAGGTGAACGGCGAGCGGCTCCAGGAGTCGACGACCGCGAACCTCATATTCGGGATCGCGGAGCTGGTCTCGTTCTGTAGCCAGGCCTTCACCCTCTCCCCGGGGGACCTGCTTTTCACGGGAACGCCGCCGGGGGTGGGCGTCTACCGCGAGCCGCCGGTCCTACTGGGCGAGGGAGACACCGTCACCGTCGGCGTGGAGGGACTGGGCGAACTGTCGAACGACTGTGCGTTCGACTGAGCCCCGTCGTCCCGGCTGGCCCGGCCGCCGGCCGGGAGGGCTGGCGACCGCTGAGTCACGAAATCGGGAGTTAGAGGGTCAGAGATGTCCGGGTTCGGGAAAAGATTGATGCGGCTATCCCCTGTCGACCCCCCATGGACTCTGACTCGGAGTTCGGACCGGAGGGCGTCCTCGAGACGATGCGTCGGGTGAACCGGCGAGAGGACTTCAGCGCACGCCGTCCCAGCCAGTACACGAACTGGATCGACGAACAGCTCTCGTGGAAGGAGACCTGCTACGTCGGGAGCTGGTCGACGTTCGCGAATCTCAAACTCGAAGGGCCGGACGCCATCGACCTCTTGGCCGACCTGAGCATCAACTCGTTCGCGGACTACCCCGTCGGCGGCGGGAAACACCTCGTCCAGTGTGACGAGGACGCCAACGTCGTCGCCGAGGGCGTCCTCGTCCGCGAGGGCGACGAGGAGTTCGTCCTCCACGGTGTGCCGTGTTACTGGACCGCGTTCAACCTCGAACGGGGCGACTACGACGCCACCGCCGAGTTCCGGGACACGTTCAACTTCGGGGTGCAGGGACCGACGTCGCTCGACGTGCTGGACGCGCTCGCGAACCACTCGCTGCGCGAGGTGGGGTTCATGCGCTCGGGCCCCATCGAGATCGCCGGCGTCGACGTGACCGCCGTCCGATTCGGGATGTCCGGCGAGGTCGGGTTCGAACTCCACGGGCCGGGCGAGCACGGCGAGACGGTGTGGGACGCCATCCTCGAGGCGGGCGAGCCGTACGGCATACAGCGGCTGAGTTCGGGCACCTCGTCTATCAACCAACTCGAAGCCGGCATCCCGTCGCGGGTCCGGGACTTCGTCTCCGCCATCTTCGGGGACGGCATGGCCGACTACCGCGCGTTCCTCCGCGAGCACCAGAGCCGTGACCTCATCACACACGCCGTGGAGGGGAGCTTCGAGGGCGACGACATCAGCGACTACTACCGGACGCCGGTCGAACTGGGCTGGGATCGGTACACGAAGTTCGACCACGACTTCGTCGGCCGTGAGGCGCTCGAAGCCGAGGGGGCGGACCCGGATCGGGTGCTGGCCACGCTGGAGTGGAACGACGAGGACGTCATCGACGTGTACGCCTCCCTGTTCCAGCCCGGTGACACGTACAAGTTCATGGAGATGCCCCACCAGCAGAAGCGGTCGATGATCGCCGACCGGGTGCTCGTCGACGGCGAAGACGTCGGCGTGGCGACGATGCGCGGCTACAGCTACTACTTCCGGACGATGCTCTCGCTGTGCACCATCGACGTCGAGCACAGCGACGTCGGCACCGAGGTGACCGTCGTCTGGGGCGAGGGTGAGAACCCCGCGAGTCCGACCGTCGAGGACCACGTCCAGAAGGAGGTCCGGGCGACGGTCGCACGCACCCCGTACAAGGAGGACCGGCGGCGGGCGAACCTCGCGGAGTAGCCTACTCGCCGAACCCGTAGAGGTCACGGGGGTTCTCCCAGACGACCTGCCGGATCGCCGCCTCGTCGATCCCGAGACGGTACAGTTCGAAGATCGCCCGTTTCAGCGCGAACGGGTCGGTCCGGAGGACGTTCGCACAGTCCGTGTCGACCGTGATCCGCTCGGGGCCGTACTCCTCGATGGCATCGGCGACGTCTCCGGCGTCGACGCCGATCAGCCACGAGTGGCCGATCGTGTAGCTCAGGTAGCAGTCGGTCTCTTCCATCAGGTAGGGGGTGTTGTTCCGATCCGCGTGGGAGGCGACGATCCGCTCCTCCGCGAGTCCCGCATCGTTGGCCGCCTCGACGTCGATCTTCACCGCTTCGAGCGCCGGGTTCTCCCCGTCGAGCACCGGCTCCGCGCCCAGTGCGGTGTTCTTCTCGTATCCGGGGACTCCCACCCCCGGCCTGTAGGACCGTTTCGACTCGCTCGACTGGTTCGGCGTGTGCAGGATCACGGGCAGGTCGTAGGTGTCGGCGAGTTCCATCTGTGCCTCGACGACCGCCCGCTGTTCCGCTACGTCCCACGCGCTTATGTGCTGGGACGGGGTGACGCCGGTCTCGCCGATCGCCACGACCTCCTCCAGTTCGCAGTAGCCGGCCATCGCCTCCAGCAGCTCCTCCGGGTTCTCGATCCGGACGCCCGTGTGTACCCCGAGGCCGAGTCTCGCCTCGAAGAAGTGCTCGCGCTCGATCGCCGCCCGTCGGTTCACCGCGTCGTCCCAGAGGAAGCGGACGTCCTCGGCTCTCGCTGGCTTGTACGGCGTCCAGTGGTAGCCGGAGGCGACCATCACCATCGCCGCACAGCCGGCCAGTGCGTACCGCTCGCGATCGTCCCACGAGAGCGTGTGTGCGTGGTTGTGGACGTCGATCCAGGGCAGGGTAAGCAGGTCGGTCGGCGGTCTCCGAGTCTCCTCGAGGTACGCCGCATCGGTCGGCCGTCTGGTCGGGTTGTCCGTTGGCATGAGTGATCTCTCCGGGCCGGACTGGCCGGATCCGGTCGATGTCCGGGATTGTGTGGCCCGACACTTAGCGTTTTACAGTTTGGTAAAACTTTAGTGGGCCGCGCTCTCACGGACCACATGACGCTGTTGATCGGGACGGACGCGGGGCTGTACCGGGTGGAGGAGGTACCGTTCGAACGGGACGATCCGAAACGGGTACTCGACTGCGGCGTCGTGACGGCCGTCAGAGATTTCGAACACGCCGACGGGGTGTTCGTCGCCTCCACGACCGGTGCCTACCGATCCCGTGACGACGGGGAGACGTGGGAGGACCTCGGTGTGCCGCTCGGGGACCGGTACTGGCACGCCGGCGAGAGCGAGGTCTGGTCGGTCCTCGCGACCGCCGACGGCGCGCTCTACGCTGGGACGAACGATCCCTACATCTATCGCTCGGTCGACGACGGCGAGACCTGGAGCGAACTGAAGGGCTTTCGAGACCTCCCCTCGCGTGGCCACTGGGAGTCCCCGATCGACCCACACTACGCCCGACTCCGCGCTCTCGAGGCGGTCCCCGGCCGCCCGGAGCGGCTGATCGCCGGCGTCGAGGCCGGCGGGATCCACCTCAGCGAGGACGCCGGCCGGACCTGGATCGACCGACGGGACACGATCGTCGACGACGTCCACCAGGTGCTCCCGATCTCCGCCGAGGTCTGGCTCGCGACGACGGGCTACCTCGACCACGAACTCGAGAACCTCGGGCTGGGCCACGCCGTCGGCGAAGGCGGGCTCTGGCGGACGACGAACGCCGGGGAGTCGTGGACCCGGATCGACACCGGCAACGAGTTCTCGTACATCAGGTGCGTGTTCGTCCACGACGGCACGGTCTTCTTCTGTGGCGGCCAGGAGGCCCCGCCCGCCTGGGTGAACGACGAACACGAGGCGGCGCTGTTCGAGTCGACGAACTTCGGCCGGGACTTCGAGCGCGTCCCATTCCCCGGCGAACCCCACGAGATCGTCGAGACCTGGGCAGTCTACGACGGCGCGGTGGTCTGCGGCTCCGGGCTCTTCGACGTCCCCGACCAGCGCGACGACGTCGAGGGGAGGATCATGCGCCGCGAAGACGGCGAGTACCGGACGGTCGGCCGCGTGGGCGCGAACGTCAGCCGGATCGAGGTGCTCTGATCCCGTGGCCGACTCGAACCGCACGGCCGACCCGCCCTCGACACTCGGACGGCTGCTCTACAGCGGGACGCTCGCCTACATGGCGCTCGACGGCTTTCGGAACAACGAGAAACGGGTCGAGATCGCCCGCGAGAAGGGCGTTCCGCTCGCCGGGATAGCAGTGCCGTTCACGACGGGGATGTTACTCGTTGCCAACTTGGGGCTCCTCCTCTGGCGGTTTCCTCGCGCGTCGGCGGGAGCGGTGATAGTCTTCTTCATCGGCACGACGCCCGCGATCCACGACTTCTGGACGATGGAGGGGACTGAACGCCAGGCGAACAAGGTAAACTTCTGTAAGAACGTCGCGTTACTCGGCGCGGCACTCGTCCTCCTCCGCGAGGCAGGAAAGGGACCCGAGTAGCCGTTCTAGTTCGCTGTATCTGCGTCGTGAAGACGGGTGCTACCGGGGTCGAAGGGATCGGCCGTCCTCACTCGACGAGGATCTCCTGATCGAGTGTCTCGACCAGGGTCCTCCCTTCGCTCGTGGTCTCGACGTACCGTCGCCACAGGCCCGAGCTCTCGCAGTAACCTTCCCGTACCAGATGGTTCAGAACCGGAATCAATTTGATCGGAGCGAGATCGGTCGAGAGCTCCTCGAGAACGGGTTGGATCGTGCACGGGCCGACGTGAGTGACGACTTTCAACACCTCGTAGTCCAGTTCCGTCAAGTTGTGCTCGGCTAGCGTTGCACCGGTCTCGGAGATCTCCGGGAGCTTCTCCCCACCCTGATCGGTGATCCATATCGTGTAGAGCTTCTTGCCGGTGTAGCCCTCCCGGGTCACGTCGCCGGTCTTCTCCGCTTCCCGGATCAGGTACTCGGTCTCCACACCGCTCAGCCCGAGACCGTCGGCTAACTCGTCCATCTGGTTGCGACCGCTCTGGACGAACGTGAGTAGCTCTTCGTACTTCTCTTCGAGCGTCTCACCCTCTTCGAGTTCGAACCTGTCGCTGATTCCGTCGAGGTCCGGTGTGATGGACGGTTCACTCATCGCGCTCACCCCTCGAAGCGGCCCGGGAGTCGTAGCGAAGCAGTGTCGGAAGGAGACCCCCCTCGCTCCCACGGTCCACGACGAACCGGTTCCAGCGAGCACTCGGCGTCCACGGTTTCGAAAGCTCGAGCGCGAGTTCCTGCAGGTCGGGCTGTGGTTGTTCGTCACGTGGCGTTCGCGTGTCCGCCGTCGCTCTCTCCTGCCAGTCAGCTGTGCCGTAGTACGGTGGCTCGGTGACCAGAGACACCACGAGGGCGACGATCGCGGGGACGAATATCCCGATCCACGTCTCGTGCGCGTACGCACCGAGTCCCCACGGTCCGTACTGCCAGAGCAGGACGGCGACGATTCCGGTAGAGATCCCGTAGAAGGCCCCAGAAGCGGTCAGTCGTGGCCATGCGAGGCCGATCAGGACGACCGACACCAGCGGAGCGATGAAGGACCAGCCGAGTGCGAGCATGAGTGCCGCCGTCTCCTGCCACGTGATCGCCCAGACCCACGCGGCGACACCGATCAGCACCGTAAAGAGACGCGTCGGACCCATGAGTTCGTCCGAGGTCGTCGCCCGACCGACCAGTGGCTCCCACACGTCACGAATGAGAATCGAAACGATGCCGATGATCGCAGTCGAGGCCGTGCTCATCAGGGCCGAAATGAGCGCTACGAGGACGAAGGCGTCCATCAGCGGTGGCATTTCGAGCAACATCACTCCGAACACGCCTCCGGAGTGGTAGCCGGCGTCCGCCGGAGCACCGTACGCTGCGACCGCGTACGCCCCTGGGAGTGCGAGGAGTAACGAGAAGAAGATCGCCGTCAGGACTCCACCGAGCATCGTTCCCTTCTTCGCGGCCTCCTCGCTGCGGGCGCTCACCAGCCGAATCCAGTAGTACTGGTTGCCGATGATCAACGCGCCCCATCCGATGAACCAGGTCACCGGGCTATTGAACGTCAGGGCAACGGGCTCCATCGCCCCGGTTCCGGAGAGACTGGCCATCTCGGGAGCGTTCTGGGCGAGCCAGGTCGGTGAGCCGAAATAGACGAACAGCCAGGTCGCGATGACGATCATCGCGACGCTCCCGATGACGATCTGGATGACGTCGTTGACCGTCACCGCCCAGAGCCCGCCGAGATACATGTAGACGAGCGTGATCACGAGAATTCCGAACGACGCGTATAAGTACGAGAAATCGGTCAGTTCGGCCACTACGAGACCGAGGCCAACGAACTGCGCCGCGACGACACCGATGATGCCGAGCGCGCTCCCGATTGCTGCCACGATCCGCGTCCGCCGATCGAATCGTTGTTCCATCCACTCCGAGGTGGTATAGACCCCGCTTCTCCTGATGTACGGTGCGATCTTCCACCCGAAAATCACCAGAAAAACACACCACGTGAGCATGTAGAGCGAGGCTGGAAGGAGCCCGAGAGTGATGGCGAACTCCGGCAACGAGGAGACCTGCGATCCAGCCAACCCGATCGCCGCGAAACCCGCTCCGATCACCAGGTAGTTGATCTCCCTACCGGAGACGATGAAATCCGATGTAGAGTCAATCCATTTCTCGGTCCGGTAGCCGACGTACAGCATGAGCGCGAAGAAGAGGACGACTCCGGTCAGTAGCGATACGACCTTCGCGGTATCCAACGTGCCCTCGACCATGCGGGTGATCCTCAGACGGGGACGTATTAATCATTGGGGGAGTCTTTTTACCAGATGGTAATCTAGTTCGATAGTACGTTGCAGAATTGACCTTCTATCATACTAATATTTCGCAATCAACGACCGCTCAACCTCGTAGACGAGCCACGGGCTCGGCGACCCTCGCTCGAACAGGGTGTTCAGTGGAACCGATCTCGAAGAGCGCGGAGAGACGACGTCGAAGCGGGAGCCGCGGTCGAGCCGCGCTCAGTCCTCGCCCTCGATGATCTCGATCGCGCGTCCGGCGAGTTTCGGGACCTGCGTCTCCATCCCCGGGTAGAGCGGGTCGTCGCTGTCCCCGTTCAGGTACCTGGCGAAGAACATCTCGCCGAGGCCGGCCATCTTGTAGACCGCGAGCGACCGGTAGAACCGGTCGTGGTCGAACGAGTAGCCCGTGGCCGCCTCGTACCGCTCGACGAGGTCGTCCCTCGTCGGGTAGCCCTCCCGGGTCATGAACGTCGGGTAGAGCTCCGGGATCGCCGGCGGCGGGTCCGCCGGATCGTGCCAGAACGAGAGCGTCCAGCCGAGGTCGGTAAAGGGGTCGCCGAGCGCCGAGAGCTCCCAGTCCATCACGCCCGCGATCTCCGGCGGCGTTCCGGGACCGAAGAGCACGTTGTCGAGCTTGTAGTCGCCGTGGACGAGCGTGTGCGGATACTCCCCGGGGACGTTCGCCTCGAGCCACTCGCCGACCCGGTCGAGTTCCGGGACCTCGCGCTCCTCGGCCGTCGTTCCCGCGGCCCAGTCGATCTGTTTCCCCCAGCGTTCGACCTGGCGCTCGGTGAACCCCTCCGGACGGCCGAACTCGGCCAGGCCGACTGCCTCTACGTCGACGGAGTGAATCGCCGCGAGCGTCTCGACGAGTTCCGTACCGATCCGGTCGCGGTGGGCGGGAACGGCGAACCGCTCGGGCTCCTCGCCGCGGATCACGTCGCCTGCGAGTCGCTCCATCAGGTAGAAGTCGCCGCCGATCACGGACTCGTCCTCGCAGGCGAGGACCGTCCCGGGGAGCGGGACGTCGGTGTCCTGGAGCGCGTCCATCACGCGGTACTCCCGGAGGACGTCGTGGGCGGTGTCGGCGGTCTCGCCCGGCGGTGGTCGTCTGAGCACGAGCTCTCGCTCACCCCAGGTGAGAAAGAGCGTCTCGTTCGAGTGGCCCTCGGGGTGGCGCTCGAACGCGAACCGTTCGACACCTCCGAGTTCGGACTCCAGATACGACCGAAGCGCCTCCCCGTCGACCAGCCGGTCGAGGTACGACCGGTCGCTCACGGGGCGGTCACCCTTCGATCCGCCGGGTAGATCCCTAACATTGTTAAGCACATCGGAGTGCGGGTACGAAAGCGTACGGGTTCGGTGCCCGCTGAACGGGAATCGGGGATACGCTTTTACCATCGTTGTCGGTGGGTAGCACATGGAGTACCACGATTCCGAGCGGGCGGGCGAGCTCGCGGCGGAGATCCGGACGTTCGTCGACGAGGTCGTCCTCCCGGTCGAGCGCGAGTGGCTCGGGAACGGGCCGGTCGAGGAGAGCGTGATCGCCGACCTCAGGGAGGAGGCACGCGAGCGTGGGATCTACGGGCCACAGCTCCCCGAGGAGTACGGTGGGCTCGGCTTCGGGTTTCGCGATCTGTTGCCGACGTTCGAACAGGCGGGCCGGAGTCTCCTCGCACAGGCCGCCCTCCGGGTCGACGCTCCCGACGAGGGGAACATGCACCTCCTCGAACTCGTCGGAACCGAGGAGCAGAGAGAGCGGTGGCTCCGTCCGCTCGCGAAGGCCGAGATCAGGTCGGCGTTCTCGATGACCGAACCGATGCAAGGCGGCGGGTCCGACCCGAAGATGTTGCGGACCGAGGCCAGAGTGGAGGGCGACGAGTGGGTCATCGACGGCCACAAGTGGTGGACGACGCAGGGCAGCGAGGCCGACGTGCTGATCGTCTTCGCGCGAACGGACCACGAGGCCCACCCCTACGAGGGCTGCTCGACGTTCCTCGTCCCGGCAGACGCCGACGGGGTGGAGATCGTTCGCGACATCCCCCACGTCGGGGAGACGCTACTCGGGACGAGTCACGCAGAGATACAGTACAGTGAGGTGAGGGTGCCCGAGGAGAACGTTCTGGGCGAGCTCCACGACGGCTTCGGGCAGGTCCAGCGCAGACTCGGGCCCGCTCGGCTCACCCACTGCATGCGCTACTCGGGGATGGCCGAACGCGCCCTCGAGGTGGCGAAGGCGTATGCGAGCGAGCGCGAGGCGTTCGGCGAGCCGCTCTCGGAGAAGCAGTCCGCGCGGTTCGCGGTCGCCGAGGCCGAGACACGATTGCACGCGGTCCGGACGATGGTGCGCCACGCCGCCCGAGAGATAGAGGACGGGAGCGAGGCACGGATCGAGGTGGCGATGTGCAAGTCCTACGCGGCCGAGGCCGTACAGGATGCGATCGACACCGCCGTCCAGCTCTGTGGCGGTGCGGGGATCTCGCGGGATCTACCGCTGGGAGACTTCTACGAGTCGGTCAGGCAGTTCCGGATCATCGACGGTGCCGACGAGGTCCACAAGCGCTCGATCGCCCGCGAGGCGTTCTCCGAGGTGGAGACGAGCGAGCTCGACGGACTCGTTCGGTACGGCGAGCCGAGTCGGTGAATCGGTTGCGACGGCGAGCCGAGTCGGCGAGGATCACCGATCTCGAACGAGGTTGAGGCTGTCGAACAGTTCCGGGTCGGTGCCGAACTTGAGCACGTTCGTGACGACGGAGTTCCGGAGGTTGTTCACGAGCCGGCCGTGTTCCTTGTAGAACTCGTGAATCCACCGCGACTCCTGCTCTCGGTTCTCGAACATCATGATCGTCTTCCACTGGTACTCGCCGTCCGAGAGGAAGTACATGAACGTGTGTTCGTCCGCCCGGATCTCCTCCATCGCGACACGCCAGGACTCGGCGAAGTGTTCGGGGTCGAACTGGAACTCGAACAGCGAGAAGAGCAGGTACTCCTCGTTCGGGATGATCGCCTCGCGGAAGACGCCGTCACGGCGCATCTTTCGTATCGACTCGCTGATCGTGACGTGTGAGACCTCGATCCCGTGTTCCTCGGCGAGTATCTCCCGGAGGTCGCGCGAGGAGAGCTGTGGATCTCTGGTCAGCTCTTTCAAGATGATCACGTCACGCTCTTTGAACTCCCAGTCGGGAATCGGCTTGCTCTCGGTCATCTAGGGGAATCGAGAATCACCGACGACAAGTAACCACCGGGCGATCAGTCGAGAGCGATCGTTCAGATTTCAGGAACGGATACGGCTCGAAGACGTTCGATCGAGGACGAGCAGGGATTCGGTGAGAGGACGGACGAGAGGCGGACCGAGATGCTACGTCTCGCTCTCCTCGCGGACGAACGCCTCGAGCTCCTCGCCGGTCACCTCGACGCCCTGACGGGCGAAGAAGGCGGCGACGTTCTCGCAGTCCCGCGCGAGGAACTCGTCGGATCGGGGGTGGTGGACCGTCACCGCCTGGCCCATGTCGAGGACGACCAGCTGACCCTCGTGGACGACGACGTTGTACTCCGAGAGGTCGCCGTGGACGATGCCGGCGCCGTGGAGCCGGCGCATGTACTCGCGAAGCACCTCGTAGGCGACTTCGGGGTTCTCGACGTGGACCTCGTTCAGCCGTTTCGCACGCCCGCCCTCGGCCCCGATGTACTCCATCACGAGCACGTTCCGCTCGACGGCGATCGGCTCCGGCACCCGGACGCCGGCCCGTTGCGCTCGTTCCAGGTTCGCGAACTCCTTTTTCGTCCACGCGAGGACGATCGACTTCTTGTTCGACTGTTTCAGGTTCCTGAACCGCGGGTCGCCCTGGAGGTACTCGCTCATATCTCGAAAGTCGCTCGCGGAGATGCGGTAGATCTTCACCGCGACCTCGCCGTCGGCGCTGAGGGCGGTGAAGACGTTCGCCTCCTTGCCCGTCGAGATCGGACCGCCGAACGCCTCGATGTGGCCGTGCTGGACGAGCCGGTAGATCGCCCCGTAGGTCGCGTCATCGAAGACCGACGCCTCGACCTTGAACTGGTCGGCGTCTTTGATCCGTTTCCTGAACTCGTCGAACTCCCGGTCGCGTCTCCGGGCGATCCGGTCGGCCTCGGTGTCCGAGACGTCGATCTCCTCCCACTCGTCGCCGACACCGGAGACCGCGTCGGGTTCGAGCAGCCCGTACTCCTCGTCGGTCATCGGGGACTGCTCACTGGATGTGGCCCTCGCGGCGGAGCTGGTCGGCGTCGGCCTTCTCGTAGCGCCAGGTGACGTCGGCCTTCTCGTCCTGCCAGTCCCACGGCTCGACGAGCACGACGTCGCCCTCCCTGATCCAGACGCGTTTTCGCATCCGACCCGGAATGCGCGCTGTCCGCTCGGTGCCGTCGGCACACCGCACCGCCACCCGGTTCGCCCCGAGCATGTCCGTCACCTCCGCGAACACCTCGCCCTCCTCGGGCATGCGAAGGGACCGACGCCCCTCGTTCTCGCTCATACACGAGGGTTCGTCCGGCGTCGGTTTAAATCCGCCGCCGGTTCGCCTCCGATCCCGACTCGCCGGAGGCGACGAACGGCTGGCCCCCGAGCGGGCCGAACGGGCCGGGCGCGTGAGCGCCCGAGGAGGGCGAGCCGTGGACGGCCGACGACGCCGGCCCGACCCCGAGCGACTTCTCCGAGGCCTCCTCGCCCGCGATCCCGCTCGTGATCACGTTCCTGACCGCGTCCTCGACGGTCATGTCGAGATCGGTGACTCGATCGCGGGGCATGTACGTGAGAAAGCCACCGGTGACCGGGTTCGGCGCGAACGGGATGAAGATCGCGATCACGTCGTCGGTCGCCATCGCATCGGTGACCGCCGGCGGGGCAGCGTTCGTCTCGAAGCCGAGGACGTGGACCGTCGGGGAGAACTCGACGAGTTTCACTCCCTCGAACTCCTCGATCGTATCACTCGCCATCATGTCGCCGACGCGGCGAAAGCTCGTGTAGAGCGTCCCGACGCCGGGGATACGGGCGATGGCGTAGTCGAAGACCTGGATCGCTCGCTCGCCGGCTCTGTGTTTCGCCATCGACCCGACCAGCAGGATCACCCCGATCAGCACGACGAACGCGACGAACTCGGTGATCGCCGCGATCGCTGATCCGTAGATCCCCAGTTCGACGAGCAGGCCGACGATCGGGAGACTGTCGATCAGCCCCTCGAAGCCCGCCCAGACGAGCAGGCTGGCGAGAGGCGTCAGCGCCCGGCCGAGGAACTGGAGGCCGATCCAGAGGATGTACAGCGTGACGATCAGCGGGACGATCACGGCGACGCCGGCGAGAAACGCGTCGGCGCTGAGCCGCGAGATCGGTCCCGAGGAGGTCGAACGTGCCATTGCTCGAATCAGGTCGTGTGAGGGTCAAAGCCGTTGCGCCGTTCGACGCCCGCGATCGGCGCCCCTCTCGATTCGAGGGGACTAACCCGATCATCGCAGGATCGACGCCGACACGGTCGCCGCGCTCGCCAATCACCCCCCTAGCAATCAGACTGCTGTACCTGTGTACCGTGCGGACCGAACGGCGGGTACCGGTCTTGACCGGTGTGGACGTACAGCAGTCCGTATCAGGCCTCGCGATCGGCTTACTCGACTGTCTACCGTGAGAGAACGACGGCTTACTCCGGCTTCAGCCCGCCGCCCTCGACCCGCATG
Organism: Halalkalicoccus sp. CGA53; assembly: GCF_036429475.1. GTDB lineage: Archaea > Halobacteriota > Halobacteria > Halobacteriales > Halalkalicoccaceae > Natronorarus > Natronorarus salvus. Next base: position 869,899 of record NZ_CP144125.1, on the reverse strand, counting down.
ACCGCCTCGCCGTCGGGGAGGTTCGGCGCGTCGACCAGCCGGACGATCCGCTTGTCGCCCTTCGACTTCCGCAGGTACATCCTGAACGTCGAGGTGTGCCCGAGGATGTTCCCCCCGATCGGCTGGGTCGGGTCGCCGAAGAAGGAGTCGGGGTTTGACGAGACCTGGTTGGTGACGACGATGGCGGTGTTGAACAGGTCGCCGATCCGCATCAGGTCGTGGAGGTGCTTGTTCAATTTTTGCTGGCGCGGGGCGAGCTGACCACGACCGACGTACTCCGCGCGGAAGTGGGCGGTGAGCGAGTCGACGCTGACCAGCCGAACGGGCCACTCGCTCTCCTCGTGCTCGCCGGCGAGCTCCTTCGCCTTCTCCGCTAAGAGCATCTGGTGGTTCGAGTTGAACGCCTTCGCGACGTGGATCTTGTCGAGGACGTCGGCGACGAGCGCCTCGACCGCCTCCTCGTCGTCCGCGGTACCCTCAATCTCGCGGTGGGCCATCGCGGCTTCGATGATCTCGTCGTCGAGCCCGCGGACCATGTCGTCGATCCGTTCCGGACGGAAGGTGTCCTCCGTGTCGATGAAGATCGCGGAGCCCTCGAGACCGCCGTGTTCGCGCGGGAGCTGGACGTTCACCGAGAGCTGGTGGGTGACCTGGGACTTGCCTGCGCCGAACTCGCCGTAGACCTCGGTGATCGACTGGGTCTCGACGCCGCCGCCGAGGAGGTCGTCGACGGCGTCGACCTGCCAGCTGAGCTTGCCGATCTGCTCTCTGCGCTCGAGCACGCTCGTCCCGGTCTCGAACCCGCCGATGTCGGCGGCGTCCCGCGCGGCGTTGATGATGTCCGCGGCGGTGGACTCGCCGACGTCGGCCGTGTTCGAGAGCTCGCCCGGGCTCGCGACGGCGAGGCTCTGATACGTGTCGAAGCCGTTGTCCTTCAGCTTGTCGGCGGTCGCCGGGCCGACGCCCGGAAGCTCCTCTAAGTCTTCGGTCGCTGCCATACCTCCGCTTGTGCCCGATCGGTTATAAACCCACGTTAACAGCGAAGTGTAAGTGAAGGCAGAGAGGTACAGATTCCGATACGATGCGTGGTAACACGGATGCTGCAGTCCGGAGCTCGATTCCGATTCTCCGTCAGGTCAGTCCCACGGATGGGTCTTTCCACGATCCGGCCAGAGGGGATACCAGTACTCCGTGTCGCTCTCTACATCTAGCTCACCGTCGAGCACGCTCTGGAGTTTGAACTCGACCTGGCTGTTGCGCTCGCGTCCCGACTGCGGTGCGAACGGGTAGTACGAGCCCCGCCGAAACGAGTAGATCCAGTACGCGCGCTGGCCGTCCTTCCGGAACGCGAATACCGCCGCGAGCAGGCGCGATCCGAACCCCTCCTCGATGAACGTGTCCGCGGCGAAGTGGATGCTCGTGACGAGGTCCTCGGGGTGGCTGTCCTCGAGGACGACCCACCGGTAGCCCTGCGAGTCCGTCGTGAAGCGCGCGCTGGTCCCGGTCTCGACCTCGCCTGCCTCGAGGATCGCCTCGACTTCAGTTACTGTCTCTTCGAAACTCCGGCTGTCGACGTTCGAGAAACAGAGCGCGGCGGCGTCCCCGTTCTCGAAGCCGAGATCGGCCTCCATCGTCATGTACGCCGTCGACATCCCGAAGAGGTCCTCCGGGTCGGCGTCGCGCGTCGCGTCGTACTCGGCGCTCGTGCCCAGCAACGAGCGGATCGTATCGAGGATACCCATAGTTCGGGGGTAGGTATCGAAATACAAAATCCCGCCGACCTACCGCTCGAACTCGAGTTCGCGCTCCCCGCTCCGCTCCCGATCCCAGTCGCGCTCGCGACCCGCGCGGTCGTCGGCGTCCAGCAGCACCGAGAGGCGGTGTTCGAACTCCTCCTCGCCGATCTCGCCCCTGACGTACCGGCGTTCGAGCTCATCGACCGGGTCGAGTGCCTCCTCGGATTCCTCGGCGTCGCTCGCGTCGCTCCCGATCGAGAGGTAGCCCCGCCTGGCCGCGTAGATCGCGAGCAGCGATACGACGAGCAAGAGCCCCGCGAGGATCGGGATCAGAAACGGTGCCTCGCCGACGAGGACGACCAGCAACACGAAGCCGAAAACGATCCCGGTGATTGCGATGCCGGAGCCGAGAACGAGCGCTACGAGCGAAAACAGCGGGTTCTCCGAGACCCAGTTTCTCACGCCGCTCATGGGGGAAGAATCTGTCGACGTGCTATAAAATCGTTGCCATTCGCCGTCTCAGACGGCCATCTCGCGCTCTAGCTGCTGGAGCGCCTCGATGCGTTTTTCGGTCGGCGGGTGGGTGCTCGCGATCTTCCCGATGAAGCCCGAGCGGATGGGGATGATGAAGAAGGCGTTCATCTCCGCCTGCTCGCGCATGTCCTCCTTCGGTACCTTGTCCATCCGCCCCGATATCTTCATGAGCGCGGAGGCCAGGGCCGCTGGATTGCCGGTGATCGCCGCCGCGCCGCGGTCGGCGACGTACTCTCTGTACCGGCTGAGCGCCCTGATCAGGAAGAAGGAGACGATCCAGACGGCGATCGACGCGAGGATCGCGACCCAGATCGGCGCGGCGTTTCGGTCGTTACCGGCGAAGAGCCAGCCCCAGCGCACGACCATGAACGCGAGCGTGCCGAGGAACGAGGCGATGGTCATCACCATCACGTCCCGGTTCTTGATGTGCGCGAGTTCGTGGGCCATCACGCCCTCCAGTTCCTCCTCGTTCAGCGTCCCCATGATGCCCGTGGTGACACAGACCGCCGCGTTGCGCTGGTTTCGACCGGTCGCGAACGCGTTGGGCACCCGCGAGTCCGCGACGGCCACCCTCGGCTTCGGGAGGTCGGCCTGTCGGGAGAGACGGGTCACCATGTCGTGGAGTTCGGGGTACTCCTCCTCGGAGACCTCCTTCGCGCCCATCCCCCACAGCGCCATCTTGTCGCTGAAGAAGTACTGGACGAACATGAACCCGGCAATGAACGGGAGGGCGGCGATCATGTTGCCCATGTAGGCCGTGAGGATCCCGAGGAAGACGATGTAGAGGACGAACAGCAAGAACCCCGTGAAGATCATCCGCCCACGGAGCCCCCAGTCCGTCTGCCACTGCGTGCTCATGCCCGGTGCTAGGCGCCCGACCGATTAAAAGTATCCGCCTCCGAATCGCGCGACGTGGTGTCGGTACACACGGATCCCGCCCCGATCCACGCGCTTAATCGCCTCGGTCCCCTCCTGCCCACCATGACCGAGTCACGCCAGCTCTGTCCTCGCTGCGGCGGGACGCTCTCGCCCGCCGAACGCGAGCGAGCGAGCTCTCGGGAGCGGCCGGGGATCTGTGATGTGTGTTATCTGAACGAGTTCGACCTGGTCTCGGCCCCCGAGAAGATCCGCGTTCGGACCTGTGCGACCTGCGGGGCCGTGTATCGAGGAAACCGGTGGATCGACGTCGGCGCGCGCGACTACACCGACGTCGCGATCGACGAGGTGACGAACGCGCTCTCGGTGCACGTCGACGCCGAGGACGTCGCCTGGGGCGTCGATCCCGAACAGATCGACGTGAACACGATCCGGATGCACTGTACGTTCACCGGCACGGTTCGGGGAACGCCGGTCGAAGAGCACGTCACCGTCCCGGTCTCGATCGCTCGCGAGACCTGCACGCAGTGTGGGCGCAAGGCGGGCGGCTACTGGGCGAGTCTGATCCAGGTCAGAGCCACCGAGCGAACGCCCGACGCCGACGAGATCGCCACCGCGCGCGAGATCGCCGAGACGTACATCCGAGAGCGCGAGGACGCGGGTGACCGGAACGCGTTCATCACTGAGACCGACGAGACCGACGACGGCCTCGACGTGAAGATCTCGACGACGCAGATGGGTCGGGCGATCTCGGATCGGATCACCCGGCGGCTCGGGGGGACGATCGAGGACCACGCGACGCTCGTCACCGAGGACTCCGACGGGAACGAGGTCTACCGCGTCACCTACTCGGTTCGCCTGCCGAGGTTCCGCCAGGGCGACGTGATCGACCCCGACGACGGGAAGGGACCGGTGCTCGTACGGAGCGTTCGCGGAGCGGTAAAGGGACAGCGGCTCACGACCGGCGATCGGTACGAGTCGGCGTACGAGGAGGGCGAGACGCCCGACGCGAGGAAGCTCGGCTCGGTCGACGACGCCGAGGAGACGACGCTCGTCACCGTCGAGGACGAGAACGCGGTCCAGGTGCTCGACCCGGAGACCTACGCCTCGACGACGATCCCCCGGCCGAGCTATCTCGATACGGGGAGCGAGACCGTCTTCGTGCTCAAGAGCCGTGTCGGCCTCCACGCGCTCCCGCGCGAGTCGGTCGAATGAACGTGGACGGGCGGGAGAACGAGGAGAGATCGCTCGCGGTAGTCGTCGCGAAGCCCCGCGCGGAACGAGCGATCGAGGCCCTGACACGGGAGGGGGTCTACGACGACAGCCGAAAGATCCGCGGCCACGACGACGAGCGGGTCGAACTCCCCGTCGTCGCTAAGCCGACTGAGACGCAGGTAGAGAGGGTGATCCGACAGCCCGACCCCGAGCCACGCTCGCGCACGCTCGAGACGCTGCTCCGCGATCGGGGCTGGACCGAGGAGGAGGTCGACTCCGCGCCCGGCTCGTGGGCGGTGATCGGATCGGTCGTCCTCGTCACGCTTGGAGACTGTCCCCGGGAGGAGGAGGTCGGCGAGGCACTGCTCGCGCTCCACGGGAACGCCGACACGGTGCTCGCGAACGAGGGGGTCTCGGGAGAGCACAGGGAGCCGTCGGTGCGGGTGGTCGCGGGCGCTGGGGACACGGAGACGGTCCACACCGAACACGGCACCCGGTACGCGCTCGATCTCTCCCGAGTAATGTTCTCGCCGGGAAACCAGGCCGAGCGCGCGCGGATGGGCTGTGTCGTCGAGGAGGGCGAGGCGGTCTTCGACATGTTCGCCGGCATCGGCTACTTCACGCTCCCGATGGCGCGAACGGGCGCACGAGTGACGGCAGTCGAGCGCAACCCCGTCGCCTTCCGGTACCTGCTCGAAAACGCGATGCTCAACGAGGTCTCGGACCGGATCGACGCCTACCGGGCGGACTGCCGGGCGGTCGAGGCGGACGCCGACCGCGTCGTGATGGGCTACTACGACGCCCACGAGTACCTCGACAGCGCGCTCACGGCGATCAGATCGGGTGGAGTGCTTCACCTCCACGAGGCGACGCCGAACGGGTTGCTCTGGGACCGCCCGTTTGAGCGGCTCCAAGAGGCCACGGAGCGCAACGGGAGGGAGGTCTCCGTCCTCGACAGACGGGTCGTGAAGGGCCACAGCGAGGGCGTCTCACACGTCGTCGTCGACGCTCGCGTCGAGTGAAGGGGGCTGGCGCTCTCACGAGAGGGGCAATAGAGTCCGTACGAGTGGCCTGCCGATCCGAACACGAGAAGCGGGGAGCCGTCAGGGATTAATACGGTCCGTGCCCGATGGATCGATATGGACCGACAGCAGATCATCGCGGTCTTCCTCGTGGCGCTGATGGTCGTCTCGATGGCGGGCTACGGCCTCGCGTTGCTCTAACCGTCGTCCCAGACGTCCGCGAGCGGGTGCCGTCGCTCCCGCGAGCCTCCGGACCCCCCGGTCGATCGCTCCGTCCCCGACTCGTTTCTCTCGAACCCCGATCGACCGGTCTGCGATCCCCGAGTACTCGATCCACCGTCACTACCCTCCGAGTGGGGGGTGAATCGGCCCGGCGCACAACCCGCCGCCTCCTCGAACGGCGGCAGGTCGGGACGCTCCATCCGGTCGACCTGCTCGCGGAACCACGGGGGCATATCGGTACGAGTACGGTCGAACAGCCCGAGGAGGCTCGAGTCCGCGAGGTAGGTCGCCCCGTAATCGTCGGGACCGCGGACGACACGTCCACAGGCCTGGATCACGGTCCTGAGCGCTGCCCGGCGGTACCACGCCCACTGTCCCCGCTCGAGACGGTGGGCCACTCGCGAGTCGCTCGTGCTGAGATACGGACACTTACAGAGCACCTGCCACCGGGCGAGTTCCCCCTCCAGGTCGAGCGCCTCCTCCATCTTCACCGAGAGGAAGACGTCCGGTCGGGAACTCGCCTTCCAGGCTTCGAGCGCCCGGTCCCGGTCCGCACGGCCGTGTCGTCGGACCCGATCGCCGACGCCGAAGTCGTCGAGGCTGTCGGCGATCCGGTCCGCGATCGCGTACGAGTGACAGTGGACGATCCCCTTTTCCTCACCGTGGGCGGCCATCACCCGGACCAGCGTCCGCGCGAGTTTCGGGATCGTTTTCTCGCGCTCGTCGTAGGTCATCTTCCCGCAGGTCACGTCGTAGAGCGGGCGGTTCTCGACCGGGAACGTGTGCGGGACGTCCACCAGCGCGACCCGCGAGGGATCGAGGCCGACCCCGCGACAGAACGCCTCCTTGCTCAGAATCGTCGCCGAGAGCAGCGCGAACGTCTCTCCTCTGTCCCAGACGGTGTGTGTGAGGTAGCGCTCCGGGTTCATCGGCTTGATCGCGAGCGACCGGTCCGGACGCTGATCCGCGACCCACGTCGTCGGGCTCTCCGGGTTCCGGTAGTCGGAGACGAACCAGTCGAGTTCCGAGACGAGTTCGGCGAGTCGGTCGCGTTCTGCGGCCTCCTCCGCGGTCAGTTCGGGCTTCTCCAGGAGCTCCTCCTTCCGGTCCGAGCACAGAGTCGAGAGCTGCTCGCAGAACCGGACGAGGCGGTCGAGACGGGTTTCGGATCCGTCGTTCGCTCCCGCCGCCCCCTCGCCGTCCCCGCCGTCAACCGGCGGTACCCGAAGCTCCTCCCAGATCGGGACCGTCTCGGGACCGAGGTCGATCGTCGCGTACATCTCCGCCCACTCGGCCAGGCCATGGGCCTCGTCGATCACGACCACGTCGCGCTTGCGAAAGACGTCCGAGCCCGCGGTCTGCATGAAGTACGCGAGCGTCATCGCGGCGATAGAGCGGTTGCTCGCGATCGCCCTGTCCGAGAAGTACGGACAGCGGTGTTTGACCGAGCAGTCGAACCCGCGCTCTCTCGTACACGGCGCGCGGTTCACCGGGGTGTCCTCCTCGCCCCGGAGGATACAGCGGTAGTTCGACTTCCCGCGGATGACCTTGAAATCCGAGAGCAGCGGGTCCTCCGCGACGTCGTCGAGCTGCGAGACCTGCGGGGTGGTGTAGTAGGCGTCGGTCGGCTGCTTCGGAGAACTCTCCTCGACCGTCCGGGCACAGCCACAGATCGCACGCGCGAGCAGCGACTTCCCGCTCCCGGTCGGCGCGCGGACGAGGGCGACGTCGTTTCCGGCCTCGAACGCCGCTCTGATGTCCGAGAGCGCCCGCTCCTGGGCGCCGCGGAAGGAGGGCGCGGGGAAGGCCGACTCGATTCGGGCGGGCTCCACGTCCACCCCTCAGCCGGACGGGCTAAATCTCCTCTGGATCGAGCCTTCGTACGTCGGCCGCCGTCGGGTCTTCTGGGAGCGCCTCGATACACGCGAAACAGAGGAAGTGTTCGGTGTCGTCGGGAAACTCGAGCGTCATCCCCCCTGCTGCACCCTCGTCGTGGACCCAGAGGTTCTCCATCCCGCCGGCGATTCTCACGGGCTGGCCACAGCCGTCACAGGGGTCGGTGCTCATGCCGGGGAGACGGGCGCGAACGGGAAGTGCTATTCCCCTCACCGAGCGGCGTCGAATCGAATGACCGACGGGGCGACAGTATTTGTCGTTCGATCACCAGGAAGGGGTATGGAGGTGAACTGCGTGGGGTGTGCCGGCTGCTGTATCGACTGGCGCTCGCTCTCGTCACATCCCTCCGATCACGAACGTCGCGGGCCGAGAGAACCCCTCGACGGGGCGTACAACCTCGTCCCGCTCACCCGCGAGGACGCTCGGACGCTCGTGGATGCAGGACTCGCCGACGCGATGACCCCACGGCTCTGGCGAGCCGAACCGGACGACCCGGCGGTCGAGGTAGACGGCACCCGCCTCGCCGCCATCGACGGCAAACCCGCGTTCTTCCTCGGACTCAGGAAACCCCCGAAACCGGTGTCGCCGTTCGGGACCGACCCGCACTGGCTTCCCACGTGTACCTTCCTCGATCCGGCGACGCTCCAGTGTCGGATCCACGGGACCGAGACCTACCCGGAGGAGTGCGCTGAGTACCCCGGACACAACCTGGCCCTCGAGGTACAGACCGAGTGCGAACGGGTTGAGCGGGCGTTCGGCGGGAGGCGCCTGCTCGACCGGTCGGTTCCCGAGGGCCTCTCCGGACTGCTCCTCGGCCCGGGTGCGGTCGGATCGAAGGTGTTCGTCCACCCGCACCCCGACGAACTCGGCGGGGTCGTCGCCCGGAGTCGGGAGGGAACGCTCACCGGCGAGGACAGGGCCTCGTTCGTCGCGGCCGCCCTCGCCTCGGCGCCCGGAACGACCGAGCACAACGAGACCGTCTACGAGTCGGCGTACGAGCGGGCCGTCGCGTGTCGGTCGTGGGTGAGTGAGGCGGCGGCGGAGTGGGAAGCGCGCTCGGAGGACGTGGGTTCACCCGCGACCGGATCGTACGCTGCACTCGCCGAACGGGTCGAGGAGGAGCGAGGCGCACCGTCTACCCCCGGGTGGCATGCGGTCGACGACTGATCGGGCCGATCGCACGCAGAACCCGCTCGGGGGGTCGGAGTAGCCACACGATCGTGGTCGAAACGAAGTACCGGAGACGGGAGCCAGAGGCGACGCCCCCGTTCCGGACGGTGCTCATCCACACCGTACCCCCGTATCGTCGTGCTCGGATCAAAAGCGTTGTGGTCTATAATTATATATGCCACTCGGTAACTCTCCACCCGTTCAGAACCGGTCGCTGCACCGCACGGGAACTCCGCGTTCTCGAGGCGAACGCGGCGAGCGCCCGTGAGGCGTCGTCCGTAGCGAACGCGTCCGGCCGAGGCACGGCCAACGACTAAGCACGCGCCGTCCCTTAGTGCTGCCATGCGCGTGCTGGTCACGGGAGCGACGGGGTTCGTCGGGAGTCGGCTGGTCGAGGCGCTGCTCGATGCGGGCCACGGCGTCCGGGCGCTGACACGAAGCCCCGACGACTACGACGGCCCCGACGCGGTCGAGGTGGTCGGGGGCGACGTCCTCGACCGGGAGTCGCTCGGGCCGGCGCTCTCCGGGGTGGACGCGGCGTACTACCTCGTTCACTCGATGCAGTCGGGCGAGGACTTCCGCGAGGAGGACCGGAGCGCGGCCCGGAACTTCCGGGCGGCGGCGAGCGAAGAGGGCGTAGAACGGGTGATCTACCTCGGCGGCCTCGGCGACGAGGACGACGACCTCTCCGGTCACCTCCGCTCGCGCCGCGAGGTCGAGTACATCCTCGCGGAGGGGAGATACGACCTCACGACGCTCCGGGCGGCGGTCATCATCGGCGCGGGCGGGGCGAGCTTCGAGATCATCCGACAGCTCGCGGTCAGGCTGCCGGTGATGATCACTCCGAAGTGGGTCCGCACCGACTGCCAGCCGATCGCCCTCGACGACGTGGTCGCCTATCTCGTCGGCGTACTGGAGGTACCCGAAACCGCGGGCGAGACCTACGACATCGGCGGGCCCGACGTGCTCACCTACCAGGCGATCATGCAGCGAACCGGGGAGATACTCGGCCACGAGGCGTTCATCGTTCCGGTACCGGTGCTCTCGCCGAAGCTTTCGGCGTACTGGCTCGACCTCGTCACCGACGTCGACCGCGACGTCGCTCACCCGCTCGTGCTCGGGATGAAGAACCCGGTCGTCGTGACCGAGAGTCGGATCAGGGACCTGGTACGGATCGATCCGACGCCATACGAGGTCGCGGTCGAGCGGGCGGTCTCGGAGTCGGCCTGATGCGGCCGGAGTACGGCGAGACCTGGGTGTACGAGAGCATCGTCGGCGCGCTTCCTGGCATCGACCTCTCGGATCGGGCGGCGGTGGCGCTGCAGTTTTCCCTCTTTCAGGTCGGTCTCCTCGTCCTCGCCGCGGTCTACGACCTCTGGACGGCGGTGCTCGCGGGCACCGCCGCGGTGGTCGTCGCCGCCGCAGGCAGCGTCGTGATGCTGCGGATGGGTGCGGCGATCAGGTCGACGAGCGCTCCCGAGCCGTACCGTCGGCTGATCTTCGGCTCGAGCGTCGAGGTCGTCCTCGGCGTACTTGCGTTCATCGCGCTCGTGACCCACCTGTTCGTCTTCGACCCGGGGACGAGCGAGGAGCCGCTGATCGAGGCGTTCTTCGGCCCGGAGCCGTCGATGGTCGCGGTCTACCTGATGCTGCTCGTGCTCTGGGACCTCTGTTACCGGATCGGGGCGAGCTGGTGGACCGCGGTGATCAGCCTCTGGCGATCGTACGCCTACCCGACGACTCCGGAGGCCGCCGTGGCCTTTCGCCGGGTCGACCGGCTCAACATCGGCTTCGGGCTCATCCAGCTCCTGCTCGTGCCGTTCGTGCTCGACCGTCCGGTGTTGCTCGTCGCGATCACCGGTCACGTCGTCGCGGTGACGGTCGTCTGCTCGCTCTCTATCGTGTTCGCGAAACGAAACCGATCCGATCAGGAGGACTTCATCCGTCGGAACTGATCGAGAAGCGCCTCGGCCGACTCGCCCGAGTCGAACTCGAGTTTGCCCTGGTACACCCGACGGTCGTCGTCGAAGTCGGTGTCGACGGTCGCGTTCTTCCGCTCTCGACGCTCGTGTTCCTCATCGTCGTAGGCGCCCATTGACATTGCGAATCACACACACCCTTTGTAACCTCCGATAATCAACCTAACGGTCGTTCACGTCGGGCGGAGGCGGAAGGTTCAATCCCCCGGACCAGTTCTCTCCGTCCGTGGCGAGCCCCCTTCGCTTCCGTCGATCACACGAGCGCTGGTCCGACCGGCGCGTCGAGCGCGAGCTCCTGCGGTCGCTCGACTCGGCGATCGGCGCACGTTGGTCGCCCACCTGGCATCGCCCACCCTCGGGATACGAGGCGGTGCGCTTCGACATGGACAACGGCGACACCGCCCTGTTCGCCTGGAAACCGGACGAGGAGGGCGCGTTCTGGCTGGGCAACACCGAGACGCCGAGCACGCTCTGGCGCACCGAGAAGTACACCTTCGACGAGGTGCCGTACTCCGTCGCGCGGTGGGCCCAGCGCGAACTGCTCGCCGAACTGCTCGAGGACGAGCCGATGTTCGCGGAGTACCCCTATCTCGCCTGGTTCTTCCTCCCGGTGCTCTGTTCGAAAGACGGCAGACACACCGCCCGAGCGTTCCTGACCGAGCGCGCCGCCGGCTTCCCAGACGCCACCCCGGAGGAAGGGCTCGCGTTCTACGAGCGGGTACTGAAGACGGGCGCACTCGACGAGTACCGCTACGAGATGGCGTCGAAGCTCGGGACGAGCGAACGGCTCGACCCGGTGCGGATGGCCGCCGCGATGAGCGAGTTCACCGTCGCGTGGATCCTCACCGAGGCGGGCTACGCCGTCACCCCCGAGATCGAGGTGGCGACCGGCCACTCGCTCGACTTCCGCGCGGGCGACGGCCCCGGCGCGGTGCTCGTCGAGGTGACCCGACCCGAACCGCCCTCTCGCCGGGCCGCCTCGACGCCGATCGCCGCGGTGCGCGACACCGCCGAGACGAAGACGAGCGGTCAGCTCTCGGCACACGGCGGCGGCGCGGTGCTCTTCGTCGACTGCTCGTCGTTTCCCGACGACGGCTGGGCACAGCTCGCGGGCGAACAGCCCGAGGTGAGACACCGCCCCGCGGTCGTCTTCCGGGCGCGTCCCTCCGGCCGGGTCGAAGCGTACAGGAAGGGCTCGGTCCCGCTCGATCTGGACACCGTGATCGAGTGGGTGTAGGAATCGAGAAGGGGAGTGTTGAAGGGTTCACGTGACCGTTCTGTGGATAGTCGAGGGGCGATCAGACAGTGAGTATCGACAGCAATTTCTTCGTGACCTATACAGGAGTCGATAGATGCAGCGTGCCGTGTACAGGGGACGCACACCCCACCCCCAGACGTCGCTTAGGAAGGGATGTTGATCGTTCGAACCATGAGAACGCCTCGATGGTAGACCACGACGCTTTCAATTTTTGTCACGAGTGTAGTACCGAAGGCATAGAGGCTGTGCCAAAACCAACGTTTTTCTTCCAAGTAAGACGGGCTGAATCAGCCAGTCGGTCGAACGAGTAGACGCTAGCCTGAACCTCCGGTCAGCGTATGGCTTGAGGTTTGATTTCTGGCAACACAGCACATCGATCGAAGGGACATACAGCTGGAATTGCATTTATGAGATATCGATTCAAACACTAAATGGCAGACAGATGTTAACAGGATTGCGAACATAGCCCACTGGGAAAACAGCATCGGGTATAGCGCAAAATTTCTCGTCTAGCGTTCGCGGTTTCGGAGGAACGACTCTCGACGTTCAAACTCCTCTTCGTCGATCTCGCCACGAGCATACCGTTCTCGGAGAGTTTGGATCGCGTCTTGCCCATCGTCAGACTCCATCCAGCCCGCCCGTTCGAGGATTGGGATGAAGAAGACGATCACGAACGCGGCTATGACCAACGCAAAGAAGAGTGCACCGAGAACCGATCCTATGAGAGGGATCCACTCCAGCCACCAATCGCTGTCGAGTTGTAACGCTACACCTTGTAGCGCAACTGTAAATTGTTCCATACTGCTATCATGTGATCGGACGTGATAATAAATGGGAACGCTCATGGGAAGCACGTTGTTGGTGAATCAGAGTACAGTTCGAACGACCTCTTCGAGAGCTTCTTGACCGGGTTTTCGTAAGATTCTTCGGCGAAGCTGGAACGCTCTGAGATACGGTGTGAGCTTGTCTTTTGAGACGCCCCGATGGGGCGAGAGCCACCGTCGCAGAAGCGACGCGTGGCTCTCGCAGGTGTTCACGTGTGCGTCTCCATCGACATATTCGCCCTCGCTATGAATCACGGCTTCTCGCTGGTAGTTCTCGTCCTCTTCGAGTGGATCGTATGCTCGAAATCCGTCAGTGTAGACAGTGAGCGACTCCTCCTCGCAGTCGCCGAGGAGGAGTCGAACGGTCGATTCATCAGCGGATTTCGCTGGGACGACGTATCGCTGGTCGCTACCACGATCAACGAGTGTGAACACTGGTGGCTTGTCCTGAGCATAGCTTCCGCGACCACGTTTCGAGAGCCCACGCGAGCGCGACCGGGAGTCGCGCTCGCGGCCTTTCAACCCCGCAGTCACGTAGACTTCGTCGATTTCGACGGGCCCCACGAGATCGATGGCTGGCGCGTCGAGCGTTCTGGCGAACTGCTCGACGCGCCGCCGAAGCGACCGATACGACACGTCAAGTTCAGCGTCAAGTTGGCGGATACTCGTGTTGAACCGGAGCAACAAGTAGAACGCGAACAAGAGCTTATCGAGGCCGATCTTCGCGTGCGCGAAGATCGTGCCGGTCTTTGGGTTGAACGTGCGGTCGCAATCCTTACAGAGATACCGCTGATACTCTCGAAAGCTGCCGTGTTTGATCACCGACTCAGACTGGCAGCGCGGGCAGTAGAGGCCGTCACGCCAGCGAACCTGCTGTAGCAGGTTCGCGGCGCTCGCCTCTGAGCTAAGCAATTCAAATGGGAACATTGCATTCGGGTGACGCGGCAGCGTCACCCTTGCCCGCTACGCTTCTCCAGCGCCAGCTCTACTCGACCAACAACCTGCTTCCGAAGAGCGAATGGGAAAGCCTGATTGAGAGCAGGTCGTGGACGACTGACGTTCTGTTCATCCTAGATTGACCGATCCACGCTCATCGACCTGAAGGGAATTCCGAAAGCTTGCGTACCCTGTATCTCATACTGGGCAACGAAAACCATCCATGATTGGCAGGAAGCTAGGGCAGAGTTCGTATGGCCACCGAGTCCTGTTTTCGCAGAGTGAATTGCGAAATTACCTCGAATAAATCGATGGGTGAAGGGGAAGTAGTGCCCATTCACCGAACTAGCTTGAGTTGTGGGTTTATTGTTACCCACCTCGATTCACACCTATCGATGCACGTCTTCAGATCATACACCTTCAGTTGGTTGCAAATAGGGATATTCAAATTCGCAATGATTACAATAGGCCTTGCAATCGGTGCGTACTGGCACGAATTGGTTCGAGAGTACATCAGAGCGATAGTCGTCATCGCAATAGTTACGAGCGCTTACATAGGCTACATCACCCTACAACAAGCCACGCAGAGTCACGACTCGGCAAACCCTGATAGATAAGGTCTGCACCGATCATGGTTCGTGACACATGTACGATAGCTGATGGGAATGGAGTCGCTCCCATCGCACCACTACACAGCGGCTGTCTCGTCGGAACCGGATCGAAACCGGCCCTCCACGGGAAGTCCAACGATGTCTTGCGCTGAACCCGTCACCCGACCGGAACCCCTAAGTTTCGACTGCATCTAAACCGGACGATGACGGGGCGAGACGAGCGTCGGTTCGCCAGGGCGTCGTGGGCGAACGTGCTCGGTAACGCCGCGAAGATCCTCGTCGAGGGCGCGGCGGGCCTCGCGTTCGGAAGCGTCGCGCTGCTGGCGGACGCCGCCCACTCGATCGCGGACCTGATCGCGAGCGTGGTCGTCCTCGTCTGGGGTGACACCCGGTTCAAGGACCCCGACGCGAGCCATCCTCACGGCCACAGCCGGATCGAACCGCTCACCGCGCTGTTCGTCGGCGCGGTGATCGTCCTCCTCGGACTGAACCTGCTCTACGAGTCGGCTCACGGACTCGCCTTCGGCACGGACGCGGTCTTCAGCCCGCTTCTGTTAGCTGCCCTCGCCTTCGCGATGGTCGACATGTATCTCGTCTACCGGTACACGACCTGGGTGAACGAATCGATCGGTTCGACCGCGCTCCACGCGCTCGCGACCGACTGCCTGAACGACCTCTACACCTCGATCGCCGCGGTCGTCGGCGTCGTCGGCCTCTTCTTCGG
Source organism: Halalkalicoccus sp. CGA53 (assembly GCF_036429475.1). GTDB lineage: Archaea > Halobacteriota > Halobacteria > Halobacteriales > Halalkalicoccaceae > Natronorarus > Natronorarus salvus. The sequence continues at coordinate 854,896 of NZ_CP144125.1, read as the reverse complement.
GTTCGGAGCACTCGACCCGATCGCGGGCGGCCTCGTCAGCCTGCTCGTCGTCTGGCAGGGCGTCGACATCTGCCGCGAGAACCTTCCGTACCTAGTCGGGGCCGCTCCGTCGGAGACCGAGCGCGAGACGATCAGGGAGACGCTGCTCGCTCACCCGGACGTCGAGGGTGTCCACGACCTCACCGTCTTCTACGACGGCACCGTCCTCGAGGTCGAAGCCCACGTCGAGGTCGACGGCGAACTCACCCTGCTCGCCGCGCACGGGATCGAGACCGACCTCGTGCAGGCGCTCCGGGCGATCGACGGCGTCGGCGACGCACATGTCCACCTCGATCCCTCCGGCATCGGTGAGTGGAAGGACGCCGACGACCCGACCGGGAGAGGTCCGTCGGTGCCCTGAGCCGCGTGTCGATCCATCCCTGTTCGTGTGTGACGAGAGTCGGCACTCGACGGTGTGATCGCACGAGGTATCCGGAGACGACGCGGTCGAGGAACGACCTCCGCCGATCACGTGAGGTGACGTTCGACTCGACGGTATTCGTCGGAGAACCGAGGGCACGAGGGGCACCGTGACCACGTCCCGGGCAGATCGGGTCGACTGGCGGCTCTGCACCGACGGAACCGATACGGCCCGGTCTCAGCCCCGAACGCGTTCGGTGCGGTCCGTCTCGGGAGCGCGCTCTCTGTGGAGGTAGCTCGCGAGCGCGCCGTAGAGTTCGATCTCCGCGCCGAGCGGGGTCGTCGTGATCCGCGGTCGCTCGCCGTAACAGAACTCGTCGAGGTACCGGTCGATCCCGCCGAGAACCGCCTCCGGGTTCTCGAGGGCGACGGAGCCGCCGAGCGTCACCAGTCCCGGATCATACGCGTTCGCGATCGCCCCGATCCCGGCGGCGTTGTAGCGACCGATCAGGTCGAGCGATTCGATCGCGCGCTCGTCGCCCGCGGCGGCCGCCTCGAACACCTCCCGAGCGGTCAGCGTTCCGTGGGTGGCGAGGGTCGTCTCGCTCTCGCCGCCGAGTCGCGACTCGACGAATCGGGGGATCCCCCGCCCCGAGCAGTACGCCTCCCACGCGCCGGTGACGCCACAGCTCTCTAACTCGCCATCGGCGTGGATCGGGAAGAGCCCGACCTCGGCGGCGTGTCCGTGTTCACCCCGAAGGGGGACGCCGTCGGCGACGACGCCCGCGCCGATCCCGGTGGCGAACGTGACGTGGACGAGACAGCCCTCTCGCTCCCGTGCGCCGAAGTACCACTCGCCCAGCGCGGCGGCAGTGCAGTCGTTCTCGACGGCGACCGGCACCCCGAACGCCTCCCGCAACCGATCGCCGAGTGGGATGTCCCGAAGCGTCCGTCCGTCGGCCGTGTCGAACTCCCGGATCGTCCCCGTGACGCGGTCGACGAGGCCGGTCGTGGCGACGCCGATCCCCTCCAGACCCGCCCCGTTCGTCTCGCAGAGCCGTCGCCGGACCGCGCGTACTACCTCCGATCCCAGCTCCTCCGGACGGGTCGGCTCGCGCGCGACGGACGTCGTGAACTCGCCGTCGAGCGTCGAGACGACGGTCTTCGTGTGGGTGCTACCGACGTCGACGGCGACGAATCTCGGCGGGGCCACTGGCAGAGTGTCGGAGCTATCGGGCCATTACTATGGGATCGGTAAACGGGGCCGACTCGGTGTAACGTCCACCTAACCGTTCAGAACGAGACCGGGTCGGGGCCGTCCGTCCCCGGCGGGGTCGGGTCGCGGTCGGTGTAGCCCTTCCGGCCGATCGCCCGGCTGCTCAGCCCGGCGTAGATCGCGTATCGGGCCTCCTCGGCGCTCTGGAACGTCTCGTCGGTGAGCGAGAGGATCTCGCCGATCCGCTGGGTGCCCTCCGGGAGGGTGATCTCGTCGTCGCCGTAGCGCTCGATAAGGTCGGCGGTCGTCGCGGGGTAGCGGTAATCGTCGAACAGCTCTCCCGTGTTCGTGTAGACCATACCCCATCCGGCCGCCGAAGGTTTATAACGATTTTCCATGTATGTCACCCCCCTCGATCTAGGAATATAATGGTCATTACTGCACATCCTATACGGGTGATCGTTTATCGGGAGGCCGACCCTCCCGTCGGTATGATCGTCGCCGACTGCCACGTCCACACGACCGCCTCGGACGGCTCGCTCACGGTCGATCGGATCCCCGGGGCCGCCCGCGAGGCGGGGCTCTCCGCGGTGTGCGTGACGGACCACGACCGACCGCACCCCGACCTCGACTCCCCCGTAACCGAATGCGACGGTGTGTCGGTGATCCACGGGATCGAGTTGCGGGTCGAGACGAAAGAGGAGCCGGTCGACCTCCTGGGTTACGGCCTCCGCCGCACCGACGGACTCACCGCCGAAGTCGAGCGAATACAGGAGAACCGGATCGAGCGCGGCCGGGCGATCGTCGAGCGGGTCGAGCGCCACCTGGAGATCGACCTCGACCTCGATCCGGAGGAGGGGTTCGGGCGACCGCACGTCGCGCGAGCGATCGACAGACACCCCGACACCGATCTGAGTTACGGCGAAGCGTTCGAACGGCTGATCGGAAACGACGGTCCCTGCTACGTCGCCCGCGAGATCCCGGCGTTCGAGCACGGCGTCTCGGTCCTCCGGGGGGCCTGCGCGCTCGTCGGCCTCGCTCACCCCCTCCGGTACGCGGAGCCCGAGCGGGCGCTCGCTCGCTGTTCGGACCTCGACTGCGTCGAACGATACTACCCCTACGAGTACGCGGTCGATCCCGACCCCGTCGATCGGGTGATCCGGGAGTTCGACCTGCTCGCCACCGGTGGAAGCGACGCCCACGACGACCGGCTCGGGGTGGCCGGACTTGACGGGGAGACGTATCGTCGCGTCCGGAGGCGTCTACAAGCGGTGAGTTGAACCCTCTCGAACTCGTAGCGAGCGTATGCGATGTCACTACTGCGACGGGGACGCGGACGTCGTCACCGAGTCCGGCGGGATCCGCGTCGGGCTCTGTGACGAACACTTCCGCGAGCGGATCGACGAGCTCGCGGACGAGGAGTTCGCGGAGCTGAAAGAGCGTCTGGACGTCGAACGCGACTAGGCCGTCCGGCCTGCGTCGACGTCGATCGCGTCCACCGGACAGACGTCGACACAGAGCATACAGTCGATACACTGGGCCTCGTTCGCCGGGTCGGCTTTGATCTCGCTCTCGGGGTGGTCCGGGCTGTCGACCCACTCGAAGACGTCGACCGGACAGTCCTCCAGACACGCGCCGTCGGCCAGGCAGATGTCGAAGTCGACGGCGACGTGCGTGCCGTGGATACCGAGGGTTTCGGGCTCCTCGACCGGGCCCCAGACGTTGTGTCCGTTGTGCGTGTCGACGACCTCTCGGTTCTCGTGGAACTGCGGATCGATCGGCATAGGTGTGCGAAAGCGGGTGGCGAACTTAAATCTGCGTGCTAGGGTGACACGCCAGGCGGTTCTCTCGGTCATCTACTCGTGGAGGGATCTATCGATCCGGCGAGAGGTGCACCCGGCGCACCGGTCGAGAGCACGCATCGGAACGTCAGACGACCCTCTCGTACACGACGGCCCGGATCCATGGCACCGGGTGGTCGTCGGGTTCCGCGGTCGGTACCTGCTCGTTCTCTGCCGATGCGCGAGCGTGTCGTCGAACCGTCGGCTTCTTTCCCCCCGCACCCGTTCGTCACGGTATGACGCTCGATCTCCCGCCGATCGGCCTCGGAACCTCCGGGAACACGGATCCCGAACAGTGCGCCGAGAGCGTGGCGAACGCCCTCGAGATGGGCTACCGCCACGTCGACACCGCCCAGATGTACGACAACGAACGGGGCGTCGGCGAGGGGATCGCCCGCGCGGGGGTTCCCAGAGAGGAGATCACGCTTGCGACGAAGGTTCACCAGAAGAACCTCGCGTACGACGACGCGATCCACACCGCCCACGAGAGCCTCGATCGGCTCGGCGTCGAGTCGGTCGACCTGCTCTACGTCCACTGGCCGACCCGGGCGTACGACCCCGAGGAGAGCCTCGCCGCGTTCGACGAACTCCACGAGTCAGGAGTCACCGACCACGTCGCGGTGAGTAACTTCACGCCCGACCTGCTCGACGAGGCACGGGAGCTCCTCGACGCCCCGGTCGTCGCGAACCAGGTCGAACTCCACCCGCTGTTACCCCAAGAAGAGCTGCGGGAGTACGCGGTCGCCCACGACCTCACGCTGGTCGCCTACTGCCCGGTAATGCGCGGCGAGGTCGAAGAGGTCCCCGAACTCGTCGAGATCGCGGAGGCCCACGACGCGACGCCCGCGCAGGTGAGCCTCGCGTGGATAGCGGGTCTCGAAAACGTGGTCGCGATTCCGAAGGCGACGGGGGAGGCGCATCTAGAGGAGAACCTCGCGGCGACCGATCTCGACCTCACGGACGAGGAGCGGGCGAGGATCGACGCGACCGGGGAGGAGAGGCGGCTGATCGACCCCGAGGAGGCGGCCTGGAACCGATGAACGAGGTCCACACGCCCAGACTCGTCTACGACGACGACTGTGGCTTCTGTACCTGGTGTGTCGAACAGTTCGCCGCCAGAGGAGAGTTCGAGCTCGTCGGCTACTCCCAGCTCTCGCCGGACCAGCTCGCGCGACTCCCCGAGGAGTACGAGGAGTGTATGCACCTCCTGACCGACGACGCGGTCTACTCCTGCGGTGCGGCACTGGAGGAGGTGCTCTCGCGAACGGATCGACCGACCAGAACGGTCGCGGCGCTACTCGCGACGCTTCCCGGTTCGGAGAACCTCTGGGAGACCGGCTACCGGTTCGGCGCGGACCGGCGCGACGTGTTCGGGAAGGTCCTCTCGCGCTGCACGCGCTGACCGACTCTAGTCGAAGGCCTGGATGCCGGTGAGGTCGGCGCCGAGGATCAGCGTGTGGATGTCGTGGGTCCCCTCGTACGTGTAGACGGTTTCGAGGTTCGCCATGTGCCGCATCGGCGAGTAATCGAGCGTGATCCCGTTGCCCCCGAGCATCTCCCTCGCGACCCGGGACTGATCGCGGGCCATCCGGACGTTGTTTCGTTTCGCCATCGCGACGTGCTGTGGACGCAGCTCGCCGCGCTCTTTCAGCTCCGCCAGCCGGTAGGCCAACAATTGCGCGGTCGTGATCTGTGTGGCCATCTCCGCGAGTTTGCGCTGTTGGAGCTGGAACTGCGCGATCGGCCCGCCGAACTGCTCGCGATCGAGCGCGTACTCCCTCGCGACCTCGAAACAGTCCCGGGCCGCACCCACCGCCCCCCAGGCGATGCCGTAACGCGCCTGCGTCAGACACGACAGCGGCCCCTTCATGCCCTCTACACCTGGAAGGACGTTCTCCTCGGGGATTCGGACGTTCGAGAGGCCGATCTCGCCCGTGATCGACGCGCGAAGCGAGAGCTTCTCGTCGATCTTGTTCGTGCTCACGCCCTCCCTATCGGTCTCGACGAGGAACCCCCTCACTGGCGAGTTTTCACTCGACGAGTCCCGGGCCCAGACGACGGCGACGTCGGCGATCGGCGAGTTGGTGATCCAGGTCTTCGAGCCCGAGAGGACGTACTCGTCGCCGTCTCGCTCGGCTCTGGTCTCCATGCTGGACGGATCGGAGCCGTGTTCGGGCTCGGTGAGCCCGAAACAGCCGACCGCCTCGCCTTCGCCGAGTTTCGGGAGCCACTCGTCCTTTTGCTCCTCAGAACCGAAGGCGTGGATCGGGTACATGACGAGCGCGCCCTGGACGCTCGCCATCGACCGGAGCCCGGAATCACACGCCTCGAGCTCCTGCATCAGCAGTCCGTACGCCGTTTCGGAGAGCCCGGGCAGGCCGTAACCCTCCAGATTGGGCGCGTAGAAGCCGAGGTCGCCCATCTCGGGGATCAGGTCGGTGGGAAACGTGCCTGCCTCGTAGTGGGTGGCGATCTCCGGGCGGACGCGCTCTGTGACGAACTCGCGGGCGGTGTCCCGGACCATCCGTTCCTCGGAGTCCAACCCCGCCTCCAACCCCACGTAATCGAGCATGACCGTACGGAAGGGACGCTCTGTAAAAAGGGTCGCCATCGGACAGGTGAAATATAACTTTTCTTATATACACAAAACACATATATCACCGTCGCCTCGCGACCGACGAGTCCCCGTGAGCGAGAACCCTGCCGAAAAGCGCCCCTGCCCGCGATGTAGCGAGCTCATCGCGAAGACGCAGTGGCCCCAGCATCTGAAGAACTGCACCATCCGATGGGAGGGCGAGCGTGGGATACAGTAATCCCCACTCGCTGAACGACGGCGGCGACGCCCAGCGGATCACGCTCCGCGTCTCCGATTCCCTCTTCGCCGAGATCGATTCGCTCGTCGAGGACGGCCCGTACGTGAGCCGGAGCGAGGCGATCCGCGACGCCGTCCGTCATCTCATCGAAGAGGAAGCGCCCCAGGAGTTCGGTCCGGCCTGATCGACGCCCGGACGTGGACCGACGGACCGTGAGCCACTGGCATCGGCGGTCACTTACCCCCCGCCCCCTACCGCCACGTATGGACCGGCCGAACGTCCTGCTGGTCGTACTCGACTCCGTCCGCGCGGCGAACACCTCCCTCTCCGGCCACCGTCATCGGACGACGCCCGCTCTCGACCGCTTCGCCGAGCGCGCGACCGTCTACCGACAGGCCCGCGCTCCCGGCGTCTGGAGCCTCCCGTCGCACGTGAGTCTCTTCACCGGACTGGACGTACCGGAACACGGCGTGACGATCGACCGCCGGATCGAACCGGGCCACACCGTCTTCGAGAGGCTGGAGGGGAGGGGCTACGCGACCGGCGTGTTCAGTTCGAACGTCTACATCACGGCCCACCCGGTCGGTATCGGTGACCGCTTCGGGACGGTCGTCGGGGTCCCGGAGTCGGTGCCGGAAGGGTTCGAGGTGAGCGGCGAGTTCGAGATGGCCCATCCCACCGGCTTCTGGTACGCCGAGCGGTTCCTGGAGTGGGTCGACGAGCGCGAGAACGGGAAGCCGTGGGCTGCCTGCGTGAACGTCATGGACGCCCACCGGCCGTACCTCCCCGAACCCGGGTACGACCGCTGGGGCGAGGAGGACGCGAGGGAAGTACAGCGAGAGCTCGGTCGCGGCGAGTTCGTCTGGAAGTTCTACGGCGAGCGCTATCCGTACTGGTATCTCGCCGCGCTGGAGGGGCTCTACGACGGGGCGGTCCGACAGGCCGACGCCGTCCTCCACCGCCTGCTCAGGGGTTTGGAGGAACGTGACGGGTTCGACGACACCCTCGTGGTGGTCTGTTCGGACCACGGCGACGGCCTCGGGGAGCTCTCGGCGGTCCCGAGCGAACCGCGCTGTATCGCGCACACGCTCGGGACGAACGAGGCGCTCACGCACGTCCCCCTGGTCGTGAAGGCACCGGCCCAGACGGAGGGTCGTGAGGTAGACGAACTCGCCTCACTCACCCGATTTCCGGCGGCCGTCGAGGCGTTCACCGATCCGGATTCGGGAGGTGCCGACACGGACGATAGCGTCTTCGCCGCACCGGACGGGCGGTGTCTCACCTATCGGGACGAGATCGACGGGCCGAAACTCGACGCGGCCCGGCGATACTGCGGCGATCGGTACGGGGAGTTCGTCTCGGAGTCGGTCGCGGTCTACGGGGACCTGCCGGGACGGGCGGTCGGGAAACGCGCGATGTGGGACGGGGAGGCAGTCAGGTCGACCGTCTACGGCGCTCGTGCGGAGGTGATCGAGGGACCGGTCGAGCCCGACGAGGTATCGGCGGCCCTCTCGGGGTACCCCCTTCGCGACATCGGTACCGATCGTGACGAGTGCGAGGAGGAACTCGGTCCGGCAGTACGGGCGCACCTCGCCGACATCGGCTACCTCTGAGAGAGGGCGTCGTCCGGCCGCGCCGATCACGCCGCTCTCGATCCAGTAGACGACGAGCAGCGTGTGCACGCCCCAGCCGAACGCGACCACGCCGACCAGCGGGAGGAGGTTCGCGAGGGTCAAACCCAGGGTGGTCGTTCGGTGCTCGATCGGGATCGGGCGCACGCGAACGCGTTCGTATCCCGGATGATGAACCCGTCGGCTCGCGTAGACGAGTGCGTACCCCCTCACCGTCGGATCCAGAGCGACCGGCTCACTCCCCGCGAAGCGTTTCGACGCCGGCCGGTGACCGGTTCTCGAGGACCTCGATCTCGAACCCGTCGAAGTGGATCGTCTCCCTGACGGCCCACGACTCGCCGAGGTCGGGGAAGAAACTGTCGCCCTCGACTGTCTCGGGGATGCGACTGATCCGCGCACCGGTCGCGACCGGCTCGTAGAGGTCGTAGACGGCGCCGCCACCGATGACGTAGACGACGTCGTCGCGTTCGGCGGCGAGGTCGATCGCCTCGGCCGGATCGGTGACGTAGCTCACCTCCTCGCGGTCGTCGGATCGCGACCCGTCGCTCGTGAGCACGAGGGTGAACGAGCCCTCGATCGGCTTCATCCGGTCGAACGTCCGCCGGCCGACGATCACCGGGTAGCCGCTCACCGCGGCCTTGTACTGGTCGACGTCCTCCGGATAGCTCCAGGGCACGCCGCCCTCGCTCCCGACGACGCCGTTCTCCGAGACGGCCGCGACGAGTACGATCTCCATGTGCGGCTGTACGAGGAGGTGAGGATAAGTCGCGTCCTTTTCGCTCGCACCTCACTCCGCTTCCGGTGGCGTCGGGTCCTTCAGCGTGAGCGCCACGGAGGTCGCCCCGCCGACGAGGATCGTGAACCAGTAGGTCGCGAATCGGTAGAGGATGGCGATCGCGGTGGCGGTCGCGAACCCGATCGGCGCGACGAGTACGAGCACGCTCGCGAGCGCGATCTCGACGCCGCCGACGCCGCCGGGTGTCGGTACCAGAAATCCGAGTTTACTGAGCGCGACGCCCAAGATCGCGAGGCCGAAGGGGAGCGGCGAGCCGACGGCGTGTGCGGTCGCGTAGAGCGCGCCCGCGAGACCGAGCCAGGCGACGTGAGCGGAGAGGACGGCGACGGCCCCGGACCGTCGGTTCCGCGAGACGAGTTCGAGCGTCTCCGAGAAGCCCTCGAAGCGCCGTTCGAGGTTCTCCCGTCGGAGCTGCCGTGCTACCCGGGGCGAGACTCCGGAGACCGCCCCCCGCAGGCTGGCGACCGCCCCGATCGCTCCCGATCTGATCCCGTCCCGGCGGTGCCACACGACCACGAGCACCAGACCGACGACCGCGAGCGCGACCCCGGCCGGGCGAAGGTAGGCGTCGAGGGCGACGGGTGACGAGCCGGTGTGCAGCAGGTAGCCCACCCCGACCGCTCCGAGCGTGTAGTAGGGGAGATAGTTGAGGAAGTCCGCGCTCACCACCGCGGCGAGACCCTCCTCGTACTCCGAGTCGTAGTAGCGGCTCACGACCGCCGCGACGCCTACCCCGGAGGTCACCTGGCCGTAGGGGAGGACGTACTTCCCGAAGGTGCCGGCGAGGAAGACGCTCACGACGAGCCAGTACGGTCGGGGCCTGTCGACGATTGCGAGCACGCGGTGCCAGACGTACGCGCGACAGAGCAGACAGCCCACCGTGGCGACGAACGCGAGGGCGTAGATCCGGAGCGAGGCGTGACGGATCGCCCCGAGCACCTCCTCCCAGCCGACGACGAGGACGAACAGTCCGAGGACCAGCAGGGCGAGGCCGAGCGCGAGGAGTGCCCGACGCTTCATCCGGCAGCCTCGTCGGATTCGACGGTCGAGTCGACGCTCATGGACGTCGAATCGGTCCCGACGATCATCAGTGTGTAGCCGGCTCCCGTGTCCCGACCGCTCCCGATCACGACCGCTATCCCCGTCCGAGGGAGATCGAGAGGTCGCCCGTCGCCGAGTCGAACTCGACCGCGTCCCTCTCGACCTGATGACCGCCGTACGTGATCGTGTTCGGCACCCCTTCGAGGCCGAGAACGAGCGCCTCGAACGACCGTCCGTCGTTCCCACACCCGAACGCGAGGGTCTCGCGGTCCTCACTCAGGTCGACCCGGATGGGGAGATAGCGCTCTTCCCCCCAGTCGTACACCTCGGTCTCGGTCTCCATCCCACCGCCCTCCGGGAGGTAGACACGGAGGACTACCGGGTCCGCGAGTTCGGAGCCGACCCGGTCACCCGGTTCGCCGGTCGGGATCGCGGCGCCGGCTCTCACGAACAGCGGGATCTCGGAGAGCGCGGGCGAGAGGTCGAGCGTTTTCACCCCCCGATACCGGGAGCCGTCGAAGTAGCCGATCCACTCGCCGGGTGGCAGCGTGAGGCGGACCCGGTCGTCGGACGAGAGGACGGGTGCGATCAGGAGGTCCGGGCCGATCATGTGCTGGGTCGCGAGCCCGGAGACCGCCGGTTCGTCGGGGAACTCGATCGCCATCGCACGCGTGAGCGGGACGCCCGTCTTCGTCGACCGCTCGGCGTGCGTGAGGAGGTAGGGGAGCAGTCGGTACCGGAGTCGTGCGTACCGGGTGACGATCTCCTCGACCTCGGCGCCGAAGGCCCACGGCTCGCGCGGGGTCTTCCCGTGGAACCGGGGGTGGCTGAGCGCGAGCAGCCCCCACTGCGCCCACCGGACGTAGAGTTCGGGCGAGGGGTCGGGTTTGTAGCCGCCGATGTCACAGCTCCAGAACTGGAAGCCCGAGAGCGTGAGCGAGAGCCCGGCGCGCACGCTCGCGGCGAACCCGTCGAACGTCGACCAGGAGTCCCCACCCCAGTGGACGGGGTAGCGCTGACAGCCAGCCCAGCCCGAGCGCGAGAAGAGCACCGGGGGCTTCTCCGTACCCGAGAACGCCCCCGCGACCGCACGCTGGTAGGCGAGTGGATACGCGTTGTGACGGCTCGTACCCGGTCTACCCCCGGCCATCGCGTCGTCGGGCAGGTACTCCCCGAAGTCGGTCTTGAAGACGTCGACGCCCGTCTCGATCAGTTCGCGGTGCCGGTCGGCCCACCACGCCGCTGCCTCCGGGTTCTCGAAGTCGACGATCCCGGCCCGGGTCGCCGGGTGGCTCGGTCGACGGAGCACGTACGGCCGGCCGCTCCCGTCCCGGACCAGGTAGCCCCCCTCGCGTGCCTCGGCGAACCGGTCGCTCTCGACCGGCAGGTACGGATACTCCCAGAGCGAGACCCTGAACCCCAGCTCGTGGAGGTCGGCACAGAGCGCCTCCGGGTCGGGAAACGCCCCGCGATCCCACTCCATGTCGAGGTTCTCGACGCCCGCCCACGCGGGATCGAGGTGGAGCACGTCACACGGGAAGCCGCGCTCTCGCGCTTCCCTCGCCACCTCGCGGACCTCCTCGGCGGTCTCGTAGGTGTTGCGCGAGAGCCAGGTCCCGAACGTCCAGGGGGGGAGGCTCGGCGCGCGACCGGTGAGGTCGGTGTAGCCCGTCAGCACCTCCTTCGGCGTGCCCGCGAAGACGGTCACCGAGAGCGGGGACGCGGAGACGGCGAGTTCGAGCGCCGAGGGCGAGGTCGCACCCACGTCGAACGTCACGTCCGAGGCGGTGTCGACGAAGAGGCCGTACCCCCGGTCGGAGAGGTAGAACGGGACCGGGCAGTACGTGTCCGCAGAGACCACCCCGTTCGGCTGGGTGACTCGCGTCTCGATCCGCTGGCCCCGCTTCTCGAACGCGCCGAACCCCTCGCCGAGGCCGAAGATCCGCTCGTCGGGCGAGAGCCGAAGTGAGAGGTGCGTTTCGCTCACTCCAAACGGCCAGTTGTCGACGACCTCCTCGGTGAACCCGAACGGGCGGACGAGCGGCCGGCCCTTCGTGTCCCGGTAGCCCGGCTGCGTCTCGACGAGTGTCCGGTCGTCCTCGCGGACCTCGATCCCGAACGGATCGAACGAGATGCGAACCGAGAGAGCGTCCGTCGAGAGGTCGAGAGAGCTCTCTCCCTCCGTAACCGAGAGGTCGACCGGTTCGGAGAAGGCTCGATAGTCGATGGCGAGCGGGGAGTCGACCTCGCCCGCCTCGGGGTGCGGGTCGAGCGTGAGACGGAGGGCGTCCGGTCGGAGCGCCTCGACGGTGAGAGGAACCGAGGTGTAGAACTCCGGACCGGAGCCGAGCGCCTCCACCTCGCAGTCGAGTCGGAGGCGGGAGCCGTCGACGGCGTGGCTCTCGACGCGCGAGAGTGCCTGCGGTGGCATACGAGGGACAGGATCGGAGGGGGTTTATACTGACTGCTGTGAGTCGTTCGAGAGTATCACGTACCCGTGGGATCGAGAACCTTCACACGGTTACAGCGGACAGTGTAGTTCCGCCTACCGGTAGCCGAGCGCCTCCAGGCGGTCCTCGAGTTCGTCCGCGAACTCGTTGTCGTAGCCCTCCGCGAACTCCGTGTACTCCTCTAGCGGGCTCGCGAGGTCGACCCGCTCGCTACCCTCGAACGCGCTCAGGACCCGCTGGGCCGGGATCTCCCCGCGGTCGACTCGCTCGTTCCGACCGCGAATGAGCGTCTCGTACGCCTCCTCGCCCCAGGCGGCGCGTTTCAGCACGCTGTCCCCCGGAACCTCCTCGTAGACGATTCGGGCGTGTTTCGAGAACGGCTCGGCGTCGCCGCAGATCCGCTCGGCTTCGCGGGCCATCGCCGGTCCGATCGGGGGCTGGGAGGCGAACGCCCGGTCGACGGCGAACGTCGGCCCGTCGACTCGTCGCTCGTCGAGCGCGAGCGAGCGCACCGCCTCGGGGAAGCGGGTGAGCGTCGCGAGGTGATCGACGCGCTGTCCCTCGTCCTGCCCGGGCGCCTTCACCACCAACGGAACGTGGTAGAGGTCGTCGTGCGTTCCGATCCGGTGGCTCACGGCGGGCGGCTCCGAGTCGAGCACCGTCTCCGAGCCGAACGACTCGCCGTGATCCGAACAGACGACGACGAGCGTTCCCTCTAACTCGCCCCGGTCTTCGAGGGCGGTCACGACCCGTTCGGTGATCGCGTCGGCCTGCCGGATCGCTCCGTCGTAGATGGCTTCGAGAAGGTTCGCGAACCCGAGCGAGACGTTCCCCGAGAGGAACTCCCAGTGCCACTTGAACCCCATCGTCTCCTGGAGCGCTCTGACCCGCTCGTCGCTCCAGCGGTCGTACTCCTCCAGTGGTTCGTACGGCCGATGGGTGTCCATCAGGTTGAGACACGCCGCCCACGGCCCCTCGCGCTCGCCGGTCCACTCGAGTAGCTCCTCGACGTACCAGAAGCCGTTCGGCCAGTCGCCGAGGTCGCCGTTCGTCGCGAACTCGGGAGGAAAGGAGTCGGGCGTCCCGCGTGCGTACTCGAAGACGGTCTCCAGTCCGCTCTCGTGCTCGGTGAGAAACGGGTTGTCCGAGAAGAGCCCCGTCTCGTAGCCCTTCCCAGCCAGTTCCTCGAAGACCGTGTGTCCGGGGTCGAGCCGGTCGCCGAGGTCGAAGCCGTGTTCGTGAGCGTCGTAGCCCGAGAAGAGGCTCACGTGGCTCGGCAACGTCCAGTTGCTCGGGCTGCGCGCCTGCGTGTAGACGGTCGCCCGGTCGGCGAAGGAGTCGAGAAACGGGGTCGTCTCGCGGCGATACCCGAGCAGGGAGGTGTTGCGCGCCCGGAGGCTGTCGGCGACGATGAGGAGGACGTTCGCGTTCGCCATTCACCCCCGTTTGGGGGGAACGGCGTTTATACTGATCACCCCCGATCCGGGGGCAGGAAGGGATCGTCCGTCTCGGGGCGAGGGCCGATCACCCGGTCTCGGGTTCGGTCCGGCCCCACGGCTCGTACGGACGGTTGGGTACTGTCGGCTGAAACGACGTGGAGAATCTCCTCACCTCGCGGCGGCGAGAACCCGTGACGAATTCAGCAGACAGTTCGATCTCTTTCCGGTGATCGCCGACCCATACTGACGATCACCGGGAAGAGACTACGACCGCCCTCTTCGATCCACCTGCCTCGGTTCCCACCCCTCGTCCGGGACGATCGCATCGGCGTCGATCTCGATGAGGAAGTCATCACTCACGAGGGCGCTCGTCTCCACGAGCGTACTGGCCGGATACTGGGATTCGAAGAACTCCTGTCTCACCTCGTGGATCGTCTCCAGATTCTCGTCATCGAGCAAGGGCTCGGAGACGTAGAGACGGACCCGGACGACGTCCTCGAACGAACCATCGAACGTCTTCACGATCGATTCGATCCCTTCGAGACACCCACGCGTCTGTGCTTCCACGGTCTCCCCGTGAGCGACGATACCGCTGATGTACACCCGCGTGTGAGAGTCCATCTCCACTGCGACCGCATCGGAGAAAGCGACGTCGTGATCGACCTCGTCACCGAACTCCGAACTGATCAGCGATTTTTCCATACGGGTACACGTGACGCCACTACGCATAATACTACCACATCCGAACGCCGACACCGGAGAGGAGGGTTCGTAAGGACGGTCGTAGTCTCTTCTCGGCGGTCGACGGGGAGGGTGTCTATCACCGAGGATCAGATACAACGATCCCTATCGAGCGTCGGTCAGGGCGTTTCGAGGAGGAGCGGGTAGAGTCGTGTGGGCCGGACCGGCGGCCGGTTTCGAGGCGTCGATCCGCTAGAGGTCCACCCGACGCCCGCTCGCCGCGGCCTCGTAGACCGCCTCGACGACCTCCACGTCCCGCAGTCCGTGCTCGCCGTCGGGTCCGACCGGCTCGCCTGCGAGCACCCGATCGGCGAAGTAGGCGACCTCCTCGCGCATCTGATCCACGGGTTCGTACTCGACGCTCACCTCGTGCTCGCCCCGAGAGACGGTCAGCCGCCCGCGATCCTCGCTGAAGAAGGCCGGCGAGAGTTCGATCGTCCCTTCCGTGCCGATCACGCGAAAGCTCCCCGAGAGCGCCGCGTTCTGCGAGACGCTACAGAGCGCCGTGATACCGTCGGGGAAGGTGAGGAGGAAGCTCGACCGTTCGTCGGGCACCTCGGAGAACGCCTCGTGGCCGCTCCAGTCGTGCGCACTCACGGCCACCGGATCGGCGTCGAGGACGAACCGCGCGGTGTTGGTCGGGTAGACGCCGAGGTCGGTCACGGACGCGCCGGGGCCCGCGAGGTCGGGGTCGAGGCGCCAGCCACCCCCGTCGAAGAACTCGAGCGCCGGCTGGGACATGTGGCCGTAGAGGTGGACCGGGTCGCCGATCGCACCCTCCCGGACGAGCTCTCGAACCCGCCGGACCACGGGGTCGGTCTGGAGGCGGTAGGCGACCATCAGTGTCACGTCGGCGTCATCACAGGCCGCGACCATCTTCTCGGCGCGTTCGATCGAGGCCTCCATCGGTTTCTCGCAGAGGACGTCCTTCCCGTATCTCGCACCAGCCTCGACGGAGGGAAGGTGCAGCGCGTTCGGCGTGCAGACGTAGACGGCGTCGTAGGCCTCGCGCGCCTCGCCGGCCTCGAACGCGTCGTAGTCGAGAGCGTGGCTGACGCTCTCGTGGTCTTCGATCGCGTCCTCGCGTTTCTCGGCCGACCCGCTCACCGCGACGGTCGGGGTGCAGTTCTCCGCCGCGTCGAGCGCCGGAAACGCGTACTCCCGCGTCCACCAGCCGAGGCCCACGACCGCGAACCGGAGCGTCCCTCTCCCGTGGGACTCCCAGGCGCGGTGGGTGATCGTCGTCGGATCGTCGAGCATGCCGAGAGCAGGGTGCGAGGCGAGTAATAGGCCCGGTTTGCGTCGACAGACAGCTCACGGTCGGCTCCGGTTCCTGACAGTCGGCTCGGGTCGTGCGGGTAAGACCGATACGTTCCGAGGGCCACAATCGCGGATAGACCGACGTGGTACGAGGTGTATCGCCTCGCTCTATTCGAGGGCGACGAACACCGCACCCTTCATCCCCATCGCCTGGTGGGGCGTGCAGACGTACCTGTAGACGCCGGGTTCGTCGAACGTGAACTCGAACGTCTCGCCCTTCTCGTCGTGGGGTTTCCCGCTACTGAACGTTCCGCCGTCGGAGACGACGTCGTGGACGCCGCCCATCCCGGTCCACTCCCAGACGACGGTCGTCCCGGGGGTGACCGCGACGGCGGCGGGCAGGAACTCCCAGTAGGCCTCCGTCCCTTTCGCCCCGACGAGCACGCGGACCTCGTCTTCCCCGCGGAAGTCACACGTCCCGTCGTACGTCTCGACGCCGTCGAACCAGCCCTTGTAGTTCGGTTCGGCTCCGAGTTTCACGCAGTTCGTCGCGGGCGCCGCCCGCGAGGTACAGCCGGCGAGGCCGGCCGCTCCGATCGCGGTCGTCGCGGCCAGCGCCTTCAACACTTCTCTTCTCGTTGTCATCGTATACCAGCTCCGTCCGTACGGAACGCGGAAAAGACCGAAACCGAGAGCCGATCGGGCGTCTTTCGGACCCGTCGGTGAGAGTCGGAGATGGAGAGCCTAGACCGCAGAAAGAGCGAGGGAGATCGGGTCAGCGTCGCATCTCGGTCCTGAACAGACCGATCAGGACGAGGATCAACGCGACCTGCACCACCTTGTCGGCGACGCCCAGCGCGAAGTCGGGCATGCCGGCGAGATACCAGGCGGCGATCTGGCCCGCCGTGAACGGGACGCCGAGCGCGTAGATCGCGCGTCTGGCGACGTGTCCGTACGGGAACAGGAGCATGCCGACGATCGCGGCGAGGAACACCACGCCCGCGAACAGGAACGGCAGGAACGCCTGGGTCGCGTAGAGGTACAGGTGGACGACGCCGGTGGCCGCGGCCAGGCCGGCGGCCGCCCAGTGCATCCCGGTCATGGAGTCGAGATCGAAGTCGAGGCCGAACCGTACGGGGGTCTGGCGTCGTTCGGTGGTCATCTTGGTTGCCAATCTAGTTCACCGTGTAGAGAGACGCGGAGCGGGGGCAAAGTGATGGGACTTGATAGGTAAAGGAGACGAGATGACAACACCCCTACGGTTCGTGTTCGGGAGAGAGCAGCGTCGTCGAGACGAGGTTGACGATCCCTCGACGCAGCCGTTCGATCACCGCCTGTTCGCTGATGCCGAAGCGCTTCGAGAGGTGATCGGTCGCACACCGGCGCGGGACCGCGTAGTAGCCCTCTCTGACCGCGAACTCCAGCACCTCGCGCTGGCGGTCGGTCACGCCGAACGATCGGTCGGTCGTCGGATGTGTCGCGGAGTAGACCCGCTCGACGGTGAACTCGATCTCGTGGTCCTCGCAGTGGTGTCTGAACCGAGAGAGCGCGGCGTGTTCCGGAAAGCGGACCTCGAAGGTCCAGCTCTCTGCGTCCCCGCTCGCGGTGAGGACCCGCCCGTCACAGCGGGCGACACCGGAGAACAGGGTGCCGTGTTCGACGTCCCAGTCGAGTGCGAGCAACGCCCGATCCTCGAGCAGTTCGACGACCGCGACCTCCTCGCCCGCCCGTGCCGTGACGACCGGGAGACGGGTCGCTATCCCCGGCGCGATCACCCAGAGGTAGGGCTGTGAACGCTCCCCGCGCGAGACGAGCGTCTCGAGTTCGGCCGTCGTTCCCTCGGGCAACGGGAACAGGGTTCCGAGGGAGAACGCGTGTGCCGGCACGCGCATCCTGAGTATCACCACCATACGTTCGGATACACGGTTTCCGCAATAAACGATCCGTCTGCGAGAGGGGGAGACCGGTACGACGGCGTCGAGGCGCCTTTATTCATCAGGTCTCGAAGCTATCACGCCCGGACGCGTTTCACCACCCATGGAAACCACGCAGCTCCACACCGAACCGACGACTGCCATCCACCACCGCCGTCCCCGGGTATTGGTGGGCGCGACCCCCCGGTCGCCGTACGCCACCTGGAAGGACCACCGACTCGCGATGCGACGGGCCGCCGAGGGGGCGAGAGCGGCGCGAGCGGTGCGCCGGGCGTAGTGAGCGATCGACCACATACCCAAATCGACCACCCCTTCGTCACGAACGCCGCTTCGCCACGAGCCGACGGCCGGACGCAGACCGACTCGTCCGACTCTTCGTCGTCCGTTCCGTTTCGACTCATCACCCCGGCACCGTTCCACCCGCTCGATGAGATAGGCGTCTACGCCGGATCAGTGCGATCACGTATCAGTCCCTATTTATTATGTCATACGGCGTAGGAGGAGCGATCTCCTTAGAGACGGGGACACCAGTACAATGAGCAGCGCCACAGTCACTTCGAACGAATCCATCGTCACCGAACTCCGATCAGCGATCGACGGCGAGGTCATCACGGCCGCCGACCCGGGCTACGAGGAGGCCTGTCGCCTCTGGAACGGCGCGATCGACCGCCGGCCCACTCTCGTCGTCCGTGCGGCGTCGACCGACGACGTCGTAACGGCCGTCTCGACGGCCCGGGAGCACGGCCTCCCGCTGTCGGTCCGGGGTGGCGGCCACGGCGTCACCGGCACCGCGCTCGTCGACGCCGGCCTCGTCGTCGATCTCACCGGGATGGACGCGGTGACGATCGATCCGGAGGCCCGCATCGCTCGCGTCGGCCCGGGGGCCCGTGTCTCGGACGTCCTCAATCCCGCACAGGAACACGGCCTCTCGCCGATCGTCGGATCGGCGGCCCAGAACGGTATCGCCGGCTCGACGCTCGCGGGCGGCATCGGCTGGCTCCGCCGGAGGTTCGGCCTCGGGATCGACGCCCTCCGTTCGGTCGAGATCGTGACCGTCGACGGCGACGTACTGACGGCCAGCGAGTCCGAGAACCCGGAGCTGTTCTGGGCGATCCGAGGCGGTGGCGCGAACTTCGGCGTCGTCACGAGCTTCGAGATGGAACTCGTCGAGGTCGGTCCGGAGGTGTCGATCGCTCAGACGATCTATTCCGTTGAGGACGCGGGCGACGTGCTCTCGGCCTACCGCAAGTACGCCGCCGATGCCCCCGACGAGGTGACGACGATCGTCGCCCTGATGCGGATCCCGCCGCTCCCGACGGTACCCCAAGAGGCCGTCGGCGCACCCGTGGTCATGGTCTACGGCGTCTACGCCGGGCCCGTCGAGGAGGGCGAACTCGCCATGGCGCCCCTCCGGGAACTCGGCGAGTCGGTGATGGATATGAGCGGACCTCAGCCACTGGCCAGCGTCCACGAGGTGGCCCGACTGCTGTTTCCCGACGCTCGCCGCTACTCGTGGCACTCGCTGTACGCCTCCGGGCTGAGCGACGAGACGATCGGGACCATGGTCGACGCGCTGCTGGAGGCGCCCGCGAACGAGTGTGAGTTCGCGATCTACCAGTTGGGCGGTGCGGTCGCCGACGTCGCGTCCGACGCCACCGCCTTCGGCTACCGCGAGGCCGAGTACATGATCGGCGTCGCCGCCGGCTGGGACGACCCCACACTGGACGAGGAGAGCGTCGCCTGGGCCCGTGCGGCCTGGGAGACGATCCGCGAGCAGGACGCCACGATCGACGGGGTCTACCCCGCGTTCCCCGGGTTCGTCACGGGCGAGGCCGGTGCCCGGATAGCCTACGGTGACAACGTCGACCGACTTGCGGAGCTCAAAGCCGAGTACGACCCCGAGAACGTCTTCCGCTCCAACCTCAACGTCGAACCCGCGCGCTGACCTCCTCGAACGGACCGATGCGCGTACCACACGGGCAAGGGCAGGTCACTCCCCTCTCACGACGGCGGCCGGTAGTACTCCTTCAGCCACTCGGCGATCCCGTCGAAGCCGGGAAACAGCGTCTTCTGGGTGATGTTCCCCTGGGCGAGGCGGTCGCGGAACTCGGCTTTCCGCTCGGCCGGGACCACGATACGATAGGCGAGGTCGGGACGCTCCTCGAGCCAGGACCCCATCGAGGTCCGGGGATCGGTCGACGCACAGAACAGCGCCGACTGGTTGACGATCCGTTCGTCGATCGACGGCGGTTCAAAAAAGAGGAAGTAGTCGTCCGGGAACTGGCTCCCGAACGTCTCGATCGCCTCCTTGTACCGGGCGATGTAGAGCGTGCTCCCCCGCCGGTGCCGTCGCGGGTCGTACCCGGCCGCCCTCATGAGGTCGTGGGCGATCTCCTCGATCATGTCCGCCTCGAAGACGCGGCCGCCCACCTCGTCGAGAAACGGGTCGAAGAGCTCCGGCGCGTGGTCGTGGACGCGTGTGAAGTCGCCGCCGCAGATCACGCCGTCGACGTCGGGTCTGCCTCTCGAAGCGAAGTACGCGGCGACCAGCGGCGAGTACGTCCAGTCGAGCAGCCGCGTGGGCAGGCCGTGGTGCTGTGCGAGCGAGAGCAGTTGCATCAGTGAGTCCGGCGAGTCTCGCTCCGGCCGTGCGTACCGGTTGAACGCGAGCAGCAGTCGCGTCTCCAGTTCCCAGCTCCCCGACTCGCCGACGAACCGCTGGATCGACGTCTCGAGCCCGTAGGCCCGGTTCGACTGTCCCCGAAAGACGTACGGTGAGCGCCAGCGCCCGATCCCCTCGTCCCACGAGTCACGGAAGAGCAGCCGCTGTAGCGTCTCCCAGTCCTCCGCCCGGTGGTCGTCGATACCAGCAGGCATGGGGTACCCTGAAAGCCCCGTGAGATAAGCCTACCGCGAGAGGCGATCGAGTGAGGGTCGTATCGATCGGAGATCGCCTGCAGTGTGGTTTCGAAGAAGGCGTACGATCCGGTACGTGAGACGGTCGAAATCGAGCCGGGCCCACGCGCCGTGCGCTCAGCAGCGGGATCCGTCGAACGGCCTGAAACACTCGAGCGAAACCGTGTACGCGTCGAGATCGGGGTGGTACTCGATAGCGTACCGCGTCGGGTACCCGTCGGCCTGCGCGAACGCCTCGGGCATCTCGATGTCCGTGCGCGTCTCCTCGCGCAGCGCCTCGAGGTAGTCGATCGTGACCATGGGCTCGTAGAACGTGAGATCGCCGCCGTAGGCGCCCCAGATGAAGGTGTGCGTGAACGGCTCGCCCTGGAACTCGGGTGCGGTCGGGTCGACGAGGTGTTCGCCCATCATCGGGACGACCTCGTGCGTGCGGATGTAGTCCGGCGGGTGCTGGTCGGCGGCCAGCGGCACCCGATAGTCGTCGTCCGGCGGGATCTCGTGGACGGCATCCCGTTCCATCATGTAGAAGTGGATGTCGAGGTGGGGGTCGCCGTAGATCTCCATCGGGGGGTGGCCCTCGGCAGCCCAGTCGATACCGACCCAGGCGAACGGCGTCTCCTCGCCGCCGTCCGGGAGGTCGAGCGCGAAGTGTGCGTGCGGCTCCTCCTCCGGCGACGGTAACCCCTCCCACGCACCGGCGGTGAAGTAGAGCCCGACGAGGTTCACGTCTCCCGCGGGGCTGTGTCTCAGGTAAGTAGAGACGGTTCCCTCGCCCATCGGAACGGGCTCGCCCCACGTCACGCGCGGCCACTCGGGGAACTGTTCGTGCTCGCTCGCGGTGACCCCCTGCACGCCGACGGTGGCTCCGACCATCGTGGTCGCGATGACTCTCAACGCGGTTCGTCTGGACGTCGGATACGACTGGTTCATATCTCCGGTGCTGTACTACCACTCGAAAGGAGATAAAGCAGAACTGACTATTTCGCGGACCGTGGCGAGCTGACCGTAATCGGAGAAGCGGTCGGGAGGAGGGAAGGATCCGGATCGATTCGAACGGCTCGGCTTTTCTGCGAACGGTCGCCTCGGAGAGGGTTCCCGAGAGGTGCGATCACCGACGACGGAACGTCTCCGGATGAGGGGGTACCGAGGGACACCGCTCGGTGGGCGACTCAATCGGCGGCCGTGGGCCGGAGCCGCTGGTCCCTGACGTACTGTGTGAAGTTCTCGAAGACGCCCTTCGCCTCGCAGGCGGCCGCGTAGTTCTCCTCGGTGATGCCGGCGAGGACGGCCTCTAACTGGTCGTCGGGCACCGCACCGCGCTTTCCCTCGGCGATGGCGCGGGCGGTCTCGGTGTCGTACTCCGGGTGGAACTGGACGCCGAAGACGTTGCCCTTCCGGAAGCCGTGGTTCGAGACGTCGTTCTCGGCGGTCGGTTCCGCACCCGGCGGGAGGCTCGTCACCTCGTCGGAGTGGCTCGTGAAGACGGTGAAGCGCTCGTCGATGCCCGAGAAGAGCGGCGAGTCCCCGACGTGGGTCACCTCCCGGTAGCCGAGTTCGTACTCGCCCATGTCCCGCACCTCGCCGCCGAGGACGTCGGCGAGGAGCTGGTGGCCGTAACAGACGCCGAGACAGGGGATCTCTCTACCGATCGCCTCGCCGACCCACTCCTTCAGCGGCGGGATCCACGGGTCGTCCCAGTAGACGGAGGCGCGCGATCCGGTGACGACGACCGCGTCGTACTCGAAGCTCTCGGGCAGCTCCCCGCTCGCGGCGTCGAACTCGACGAGGTCGGCGTCGAGTTCGCGACGGAAGTTCTGCCGGGTGGAGGTTCCGTCGTACGCGGCGTTCAGGAGAGCGATACGGGGACGGTCCATACCGTGTCCGTGCTACTGCACGGGTATGTGTTTTTCCCTATCGGCTCGCCGTTCCCGATCAATCCGATGATGATTCGTTCAAGAAGTTAACGAGTTCGTCGTTCACCGCCCGCGAGCGTTCGATTCCCACGAGGTGTGGCCCGCCGTCGATCCCGACGAACTCCCCCCGGGGGAGGGTCTCCGCGAGCAGTCGGCCGTTCTCGACCGGAACGACCCGGTCCTCTGTTCCGTGGATCACGAGCGCCGGGACCGTCATCTCGTGGAGGCGATCGCTCGCGTCGAACTCCAGGAGCGCAGCCTCCTGTGCCTCCCAGCCCTCCCGGTCGGCGTCCTCCCCCGCGCGCCACTCGACGACGTCGAGCACCTCGGCTCGAAACCGCTCGCTCAGGACGGGCGAGAGCGACTCGCGGAGCGCCTCGGGGTCGTCACGCGGAGCGTACATCGCCGCCCGCGGCTCGTCCGGGAGGCGTGCGAGCGGCCCGCCAGGGCTCGCCCCAATCAGCGCGAGCGATCGTGCCCGGGAGTAGGTGAGCGCGTGCGAGAGGGCGACCGTCCCCCCCAGTCCCGTGCCGACCAGGTGCGCACGGGGAGCACCGAGGTCGGCGAGGACTGCCTCCACGTCCGCCGCGAGGTCCGGTACGGAGTACGGCCCTGGTGGGGCGTCGGAGTGGGCGGTGCCTCTGGGCGCGAGGACGACCGACTCGAACGGTCCGGCGAACGCGGCGTGCTGCCAGGCGCAGGCCCACGGGCCGTAGCCGAGGTCCGGTATCGAGACGACCGTCTCCCCCTCGCCATCGACCGCGTACTCGATCTCGACTCCGTCGTTCGTCGCCCGTCGCATGGAGGGGTCTTCTCCCCGACCGGACTTCACTCCGACCCATCTCGGACCGACCGGGCCACCCCGACCGCGACGGTCAGCCCTCCTCCTCGACCATCTGCCGGAACTCCTCGATGTCGACGTTCTCCTCCAGCTGGGAGAGGGTGCCCTCGATCTGCTCGTTCGCCTCGTCCATGTCGCCGTAGCTGACGATGTTGCCGGTCTCCTCGGACCACGCCTGGGTGTCCTTGTGCTCGACCGCCGTCTCGATCGCCTCGGAGACGACCTGCCTGACGTTCTCGGGGGTCTCCGGCGGTGCGATCGCCGTCTGGACGAACCGGGTGATGTAGTCCATCTCGTCGCCGTACTCGGCGATCGACTCCACCTCGGGGAACGCCTCGAGCTCCAGGGTCGTGAGGTTGACCGCCATCGACGCCTCGCCGGAGTCGACCGCGTCGACCGCCGAGGTGTTCGTCGAGATCCCCGCCGGAACCTCGTCGGAGATCACCGCCTCGTTCACCAGCGCGCCGCCGTCGTAGGGGAC
Source organism: Halalkalicoccus sp. CGA53 (assembly GCF_036429475.1). Taxonomy (GTDB): domain Archaea; phylum Halobacteriota; class Halobacteria; order Halobacteriales; family Halalkalicoccaceae; genus Natronorarus; species Natronorarus salvus. Next base: position 831,184 of record NZ_CP144125.1, on the reverse strand, counting down.
GCTCGACTCCCAGTTCATCCCGTACTCGTCGCGCAACAGCTGAGTGACGACGTGGCTCGCGCTCCCGACGCCCTGGAATGCGAAGGTGCCGATCTCGCCGTCGTCGTAGGCGTCTCTGAGCTCCTCGAAGTCCTCGATCCCGTAGGCGTCGTTGACGATGATCGTGTAACCGAACTCGCCGTGGGTGGCGATCGGCTCGAACTCCGCGACGTGCCAGTCGTCGATCTCGTCGATGAGCCAGGCGAACTGCCAGCCCGGGACCGTCACCGTCCCGAAGCGGTGGCCGTCGGGCTCCTGGGTGTAGAGGTGCTGGGTGCCGATCTGCTGGGAGGCCCCCTCCCGGTTGTCGACCGCGATCGACTCGCCGAGTTCCTCCTCGACGATCGGCTGGATCGTCCTGACGTACTGGTCGGTGCCGCCGCCCTCCGACCACGGCACCATCCACTCGAGCGACTCAGTCGGGAAGTCGAGGCCCGCGTCGTCGGTGTCGTCCGTCTCCGTGTCCGGCTCGTCCGCGTCCGTCCCGTCGTCGTCGGGCTGGGGGTCGTCCTCGTCTTCGTCGTCGAGACAGCCGGCCAGCGCCAGCGTCGCCCCCACGCCCCCGCCGTATCGCATGAAGGTACGTCGTCTCATCGCTCCGAGAGAGGTCGTACTCCGGTGAAAAGTGTTGATTTAACGGCGCTTCTGTCTGGTACTACTCAGGCGTTCAGCACCCGTTTGAGGATCTCCGGTGCGGCCTCGAGCGCCTCGTCGAGCTTCCCGGCCTCGGGGCCGCCGCCCTGTGCAAAGTCGGGCGGGCCGCCGCCGCCGCCGCCGACGCGCGAGGCGAGTTCGCCGACGACCTCGCCCGCGTTGATCCCGGCACCGTCGGGGGCCGCGACGACGAACTGCGCGCCGTCGACCCCGCTGCCGAGCACCGCGACGTTGCCCTCCTCCGCGATGGCGTTGGCCGTCGCCCGGAGTTCGTCCGCGCCGCCGTCCAGTCGCTGGATCACGGCCGTCGTCCCGCCGACGTCGACCGTCTCGCCCTCGCCGGTTCGGAGCTCCGCGAGTTCGGCCTTCAGCGAGTCGATCTCCTTGCCGCGGGCCTTCCACTCCTCGAAGAAGCGCTCGGCGGTCGCGGGCACCTCGCCCGGCGAGACGTCGAGCACCCCGGCGGCGTCGTAGAGGGCGTCCTCGGTCTCCTGGGTCGCCTGGATCGCGGCCGGACCGGCCGCGAACGTGAGCCGCTCGACGCCGTCCTGGATCCGCTCGGTCGAGAGCAGTTTGATCGCCCCGATCTCCCCGGTCCGGGAGACGTGCGTGCCGCCGCAGGCCTGGACGTCCTCGCCGACGTGGATCAGCCGAATCCGCTCACCCGGCGGGATGCCGCCCTGGTAGAGGTCGAAGCCGTGGGTCGCCTCGGCCTCGTTCCGGTGGGGCCACTCCTGGGTGACGGGGAGGTTGGCGATCACGAGGTCGTTCGCGAGCCGCTCGATCTCCCGCACCTGCTCGCGAGAGACCCGCTCGTAGTGTCTCACGTCGAGGCGGGCGCTCTCGACGCCCTTCTGTGCGCCCGCCTGTCTGACGTGTTCGCCGAGGACCTGCCGGGCGGCGAAGCCGACGACGTGCGTCGCCGTGTGGTGACGCGCGAGCGCCGCCCTGCGCTCGGTGTCGATCCGTCCCGTGACGAACTCGCCCTTGCCGGGGTCCTCGTCGGTCCGGTGGACGATCACCCCGTCGCGTTCCTGCACGTCGAGCACCTCGACGGTCGTCTCCTCCGAGGAGAGCGTCCCCGTGTCCGCGGGCTGGCCGCCGCCCTCCGGGTAGAAGTGGGTCTGGTCGAGGACGACGTCGTAACCGTCGTCGGTCTCCAGCACGTCGAGCACGACCGCCTCGAACTCGCCGCGCTCCTGGTCGTCGTAGTAGAGCTTCTCGGTGCTCGGGAGGTCGGCGAGTCGCTCGTCGTGCTCGTCCTCGGCCTCGACACCCTGTGCCTCGTCGTGGCGTGCGGCGACCTGCGCGTAGAAGTCCTCCGGGACCTCCACCGACGCCCCCTCGCAGTCGGCGATCTCCTCGACCATGTCCGGCTGGATGCCGTGGCTGTCGTACAGTTCGATCAGCTCCGAGACCGGGATCGGCTCCTCGCGATCCGCGTACTCCTCGGCGAGCGTCTCGACGCGACGCCCGCCGCGTTCGAGCGTCTCCCTGTACTTCTCGACCTCCGTCCGGACGATGTCCCGGATCGTATCGCGGTTCTCGTAGCCGAGGCGTTCGGCCTGCATATCCACCAGTTCGTCGAGCGGCGCGTCGACGCCGATCGTGTCACAGAGCCGTTTGGTCCGCCGGAGCACCATCCGTGCGAGGTAGCCCGTCGCGACGTTCGAGGGGACGATACCGTCGCCGAGCATGTACGCGAGGGTACGGCAGTGATCGGCGATGGCGTAGATCGACTCCAGCGGCGAGAGCAGCGCGTCGAGTTCGTCTGGAGTCGTGTCGAGCGCCGCGGCCATCTCGGCGCGGGCGCTCTCGACGTCCTTGATCTCGTCGACGTCCATGTTGCCGGCGATCGCCGCCGCCCGACCGATCAGCTCCGTCTCCTCCTCGGTGTGCTCGACGCCCGCGTTCTCCGAGAGGAACGCGATCATGTCGGGGTAGACCGCCTCGTAGACCGTCGGCGTGCCCTGAGAGACCCACGTCCACCGTTCGAGCCCGTAGCCCGTGTCGACGATGTACGTATCCATGAACGAGTAGGAGTTGCCGTCTTTCATCTCGTACTCGCCGTCGGGGTCCTGCTCCATGCACATGAAGACGAGCGTCGCGAGTTCGACCCCCTCGTAGATCACCTCGATTGCCGGCCCCGCGTTGCCGCCGCCGACCCACGGGTCCTCGATGTAGGTGATCTCCTCGAGTGGAACGCCGAGCGACTCGAAGAACTCGTCGCAGTACTCGACGGTCTCGTCCTTCCAGTAGACCTCTCCATAATAGGCGTACTCGTCGGGGTCGACGTCGTCCTGCGTGTTGAACGCGTGATGCGCCATCATCTCGAAGGCCATCGTGTGCCGACCCGTTTTACCGACGTTGTCGATGTCCTGCATCCGGATGCAGGGCTGGGAGATCGTCAGGGGGTTCGCCGGCGGCGGGGTCTTCCCGCTGGTGACCAGCGGTTGGAAGTCGTAGATCGAAGCCTGGGTGAGCAGGACGTCGTCGCGCCAGCGGTTCGCCGCGACCGGGTACGGCTCGATCCGCTCGTGGTCGTGGTCCTCGAAGAAGGAGAGAAAGGCCTCGCGCATCTCCTCTAAGGTGTACTCCTCGTCGAAGCCGGGGTTCCCGATGAACGTGTACTCCCCGCAGGGCGGCTCCCCGCAGATCTCCTGATCGTGCTGTCGCGTCCAGAAGTGAGCGCCACAACCGGGACACTCCTTTCGGACGAAGTCGTTCGCCTCGAAATACTCGAGGCGATACTCGGCGTCGAGATCGCTCATTGCCCCCTCTCGCTTGTCCGACTCCAAAACAGTTGCGCAAGCCGAGAGCCCCCGAAACCGTGCGTATCGCACGCGACGGGCCAAGCGCTATCACCGGCCGGCGAGGAGGTCGGCCATGCCAGAGAGACGCGTCCACCTGTTCGTCTCGGGGAACGTCCAGGACGTCCACTTCCGCGACAACGCCCACGAGACCGCCCGCGCACACGACCTGACCGGCTGGGTTCGTAATCTAGAGGACGGCCGCGTGGAGGCGGCCTTCGAGGGGGAGGAAGACGACGTCGAGACGATGGTCGAGTGGTGTCACCGCGGTCCGGTCAAGGCCGAGGTCGAGGGCGTCGAACTCGAGGAGGGCGACCCGCAGGGCGATCTCGAGGATTTCGAGAAACACTGATCGAGGGTACCTCACGAAGCGTTAGGGGCTTCGCGCACCTACCCGAACGCATGACGCTGACCGAAACCCTCCGATTCGACGCCCTCGACCGGTCGTTCGACCCGCGAGAACTGCTCGTCGCGCTCGGGTTCGTCCTCGGCGTGAACCTGATCGGCTCCTCGCCCGCTCTCGCCGTCGGCAGCGACACCGGCTGGATCGACCGGCCCGCGTTCTACCCGCCGGAGATCGCCTTCCCGGTCGCCTGGACGCTCATCTTCACCTGTCTCGGCCTCGCGTGTTACCTGCTCTACCGGCGGGGACTCGACCGACGGGACGTGCGGGTCGCCTTCGGCACCTTCGCCGTCCAGATGGTCCTGAACCTCGCGTGGACGCCCGCGTTCTTCGGCCTCCAGAGTCCGGCCGCGGGCCTCGCGGTGATCGTCCCGCTCTGGGCGGCGATCCTCGTCACCGCCTACGCCTTCGCCCGGGTCGACCGTCGTGCTGCGGTGCTGTTTCTCCCCTACATCGGCTGGGTGAGCTTCGCGGTCGTGCTCAACTACGTCATCTGGACGATGAACTGACGGCGTCTCCTGTCCCGTGTGACGAGCTCCGGAACCGCGGGGGTCACAGAGGACGTCGGGTCGCCGACGGACCTGTCGGCCGAAACTGTTATTCTTCGAGAGAGGTTTTCGGGGGTAGACAGGCCGACCGGCGGTCCCGTGAATCCCAATGTTCGATGACCGCTCGCTCTCCCGGATCGTCGAGGCGACCGACGAGGGGCTGTTCGTCGTCGACCCCGCGCACTCGCTCGCCTACCTCAACGAGGCAGTCGCCGTGCTCGTCGGCGACGAACGCTCCGAGCTGCTCGGCCGCGACCTCTCGGTGCTCGCCGAGCGAGGCGTCGTCTCGACCGCGACGGTCAGGGAGCTCCGCTCGGCCGTCGACCGGATCGTCGAGGGGGAGGACCGGGCACTCTCGATCGAGCGCCCGATCACCCGCGACGACCGGGAAGAGCTCGACGCGGCGTTCGACCTGCGCGCGCTCGCGGGAGACGAGGGGCCGATCCACGTCGTCGTCTTCGTCAGGGACGTCGGCGACCGGCGGGCGGCCGAGGAGCGCCTCGACGCGCAGTCGCGGCGGATCGAACGGCTCCACGCGGGCTCGACGGCGATGATCGCCTGCCGGGACGAGTCCGAAGTGTACGACCTCGCGGTCTCCGTCGCCGAGGACGTCCTCGCGTTCGAGCTCTGTTCGATCCTCGTCGCCGAGGACGGCTGGCTCGTCCCGCGGGCCTGGTCGTCCGCGACGAAGCCCGCGGGGGTGCGGACGATGCGCACCGACGAGGGGCTCGCCGGCCGAACGTACACGAGCGGTGAGTCGCGGCTCGTCCCGGTCGTCGAGCGGGACCCGGACGCCGACCCCGCCTCCGAGAGCTACCGGTCGGGCGTGAGCGTCCCGATCGGCGGCATCGGCGTCTTTCAGGCGGTCGCGACCGAGACGCACGCCTTCGACGAACGCGACGTGAAGCTGGTCGAACTGCTCATGTCGACGGTCGCGGAGGCGGTCGCCCGTATCCGCGCGGAGTCACGGCTCGCCGACGAACGCGACCGCCTCGCGGCGCTGTTCGAGAACGTCCCCGAACCCGTGGTGAGCTACGAGGTCGGCGGGGACGCGGTGAGCGTCAGGGCGGTCAATCCGGCGTTCGAGCGGGTCTTCGGCTTCGATCCCACGGCCGCCCCCGTCGAGGAGCTCAACGAGCGGTTCGTCCCCGAGGGAGAGGAGTCGACCGCGACGGCGCTCGACGAGCGGATGGCCGCGGGCGAGGGCTACACCGCGGAGGTCACGCGGTTGGCGGCCGACGGCGGCCGGGAGTTCCTCGTCCACGTCGTCCCAACGACCGACGGGAGGGAGCGAGGTGGGTTCGTGATCTACACCGACATAACGGAGGGAAAGCGCCACGAGCGGCGACTCGACGACCTCCACGGTGTGACCCGGGAGCTGATGGCAGCCGAGACCCACGAGACGGTTGCGGGACTGGCGCTGCGAGCCGCCCGCGAGGTGCTCGACCTGGGGCTGGCGGCCGTCTACCTCTACGACGAGGAGCGCGAGGTCCTGGAGCCGGCCGCCGCCACCGCGGCGGCCACGGAGATGTTCGCACCGCTTCCGGAGTTCGGGCCCGGTTCGGGGCTGGCCTGGCGGACCTTCGAGACCGGCGAGCCGTTCGTCACGCCCGACATCCGGGAGTACGACGGGCTCTACAACCCGGAGACCGAGATCCGCACGGAGCTGATCTTCCCGTTCGGCGAGTACGGCATCGGCATCGCCGGGAGCACCGAGATCGGCGCCTTCTCGGAGTCGACCGTCTCGCTCGCGGGGGTGCTCGCCGCGAACGTCGAGGCGGCGCTCGAACGTGCCGACCGCGAGGCGACGCTCAGAGCGCGCGAGCGCGACCTCGCCAGACAGAACGAGCGGCTCTCGGAGTTCGCGGGCGTCGTCAGCCACGACCTGCGAAACCCGCTCACCGTTGCCCGGGGCTACCTCGCGATGCTCGACGGCGAGGAGGAGGTAGTCTCGCGGATCGAGGACGCCCACCGCCGGATGGACGCTCTCACCGACGACCTGCTCTCGCTGGCCCGCGAGGGGAAGGTCGTCGGTGAGACGGAGTCGGTGAGCGTCGCCGACGCAGCACGCGAGGCCTGGTCGGTCGTCGAGACGGCCGACGCGACGCTCGGCGTCGAGGTCAAATCCGCCGTGAGGGCCGACCCCGATCGACTGGTCGAGCTGTTCGCGAACCTCTACCGGAACGCCGTCGAACACGGCGGCGAGGACGTGACCGTCTCCGTCTCCGACGCCGAGGGTGGGTTCGCCGTGGCCGACGACGGTCCCGGGATCCCGCCCGAGGAGCGTGCGGTCGCGCTCGACGCCGGCTACACCACCGGCGAGGACGGCACCGGGCTCGGCCTCGCCATCGTCAACCGGATCGCCGAGGCCCACGGCTGGACGGTCTCCTTGGAGGAGAGCGAGTGCGGCGGGACGCGCGTCGTCTTCACGGTCGAGTGAGTCAGGACGACAGCAACCGGTCGAACCCCTCGATCACCGCCCGTTTCCCGCCGCTCTCGATCACCTCGCCGTGACCGGGGATCACCCGGTCGAACTCCCAGGCGAGGACGTCCCGGATCGACCGCCGGAACGTCGCCTCGTTCCGGATCGTGAGCCTGAAATCGAGCGTCGGACCCACCCGACCGTACACCCCCATCGTCCGTGCCATCAGCCGGGTCCGGAGCGGGCTCTCGCTGCCGACGTGGTAGCCGACGTCGCCGAGGATCACCGTCCCGCTCGGGCGGTGGAAGAACGCCATCTCCGTGAGCCAGCGGTTTCCCATCACCGCGACCTGGTCGACGTCGGGACTCCAGCGAGGGTCCGGCGTGTCGCCCAGCAGCGCATCGAACGTGAGGTCCGGTCGGCGCGCGGGGAGCCCCGGCGCGGCGAGCAGCGCTACCCCCGGGAACGTCTCCCGGTACTCCTCCATGTAGAGGTGGCCGTGGAGCTTGCTCGCCGGGGCGACGAAGCGCACCTCGCCGAGGTCCGAGAGGTGTGATTCGAGGTCCGGGGTCAGCTTCGCGGGCGACTGGACGAACAGCCCGCCGCTCGACAGCCGGATCACGGTCATGATACGGCCGATCTCGAACCCGAGGAAGCGAAGCGGCTCCTCGTACGTCCACAGTCGATCCGCGCGCCGATCGAGCATAACAGCGGATACGGTATCGTCGGAGATAACCGTAGAGCTCCCGGCCCCCTCAGTCTCGCCGGTCGTCCGCGTCGTAGCAGTCGATCGAGACGCGGTGCTCGAACGTCGGCGACTCGATCTGTATCGTCGCGTGGTCCACACCGAAGCGCTCGTGCAGACCGCTCCGAGAGCTGGCGAGCACCCGATCGGAGTCTGCCTCCTCGCCGACCACGAGGTGAGCCGAGAGCGCGTACTGGTTCGACGAGAGCGCCCAGACGTGGACGTCGTGGACGTCCTCCACGCTGTCGAGGTCCGCGAGGAACCCCCGAATCCCCTCGACGTCGACGTCACGCGGGGTGCCCTGCAAGAGGACGTTCAGGCTGTCGGCGAGCAGCCCTCGCGTCGAGTAGAGGATGACGACCGAGATGAGGACGGCGAACAGCGGGTCGAGGACGAGGTAGTCCGTGTAGAGCAGCGCGACGCCCACGCCGACGGTCGCGACGCTGCTCGCGGCGTCGGCGATCAGGTGGAGGAACGCGCCCCGGACGTTCAGATTCTCGCGGTCGTCGACGAGAACGTAGGCGGCCGCGAGGTTCGCCCCCAGCCCGACGAGACCGACGACGACGATCACTTCGGGTTGGACGGCCGGCGGGTCGACGAACCGACCGACCGCCTCGTAGAGGATGTAGCCGACTGTGGCGACGAGCAGGAGCCCGTTCGCGAGCGCCGCGAGCACCTCCGTTCGTCCGTAGCCGTAGGTCCGGACCGAGTCCGGTGGTCGGGTCGCAAGCCACGCGGCGAGCAGCGCCAGCCCGAGACTCGCGCTGTCGGTGAGCATGTGGACCGCGTCCGCGAGCAGCGTCAGCGATCCCGAGTAGAGCGCACCCGCGAGTTCGACGACGAAGAACGTCGTGTTGATCGCGAGCGCTATCGTGAGCGGCCGCATCGCGTGACCGGAGTGGTCGTGGCCGTGGCGGTGGTGTCCGCTCATGTGCGTCCCGCGAGGGGGTGCATCGACTGGCGTAAGCGAGCCGCCGTTATCAACCGACCGGCCGACGGATGCCGAACACGGTCACAGAACGGTACTCCGTTCCCCTCAGTGACGAGGGGTCCAGTCGCCGCGGCCGCTACCCGTCGCCGTTCTCGAGCGCGAGCGACGCCAGCAGCGCCTCGAGCTGGACCGTCTCGTTCGCGCCCTCGGCGATCCGGAAGTCGGCCTCGCCGAGGCGATCCAGCACGCGGACGGCCTGACGCTCCTCCAGTCCGAACTCCCAGACCGAGCGATGCACCTGGTCGATCACGTCGCCGCCGGAGAGGCCCTTGTTCGAGAGGAGATCGGAGAGCGTCGCGCGCGCGGCGACGAAATCACCAGCGACCGCGCGGGTGATCATCTCCTCGATCTCCTCCGGCCGCGCGGTCGAGGTGATCGTGAACACCGCCTCCTCGTCGACCGCCTCGCCCATCACCGCGGCGGCCTGGAGCGCGTTCACCGCCCGGCGCATGTCGCCGGCGGCGGCGTAGACCAACGCGTCGATCCCCTCGGCGGTCGTCTCGATCCCCTCCGTCTCGGCGATCTCCTCGATCCTGGCGGCGATCGCTTCGTCGTCGATCGGTGAGAACCGAAAAACCGCACAGCGAGACTGGATCGGATCGATGATCTTCGAGGAGTAGTTACACGAGAGGATGAAGCGCGTGTTAGAAGAGAACTGCTCCATCGTCCGCCTGAGCGCGGACTGGGCGTCGGAGGTGAGCGAGTCGGCCTCGTCGAGGAAGATGATCCTGTACCGATAGCCCCCGAAGCTCGAGCGGGCGAACTCCTTGATCCGTCCCCGAACGACGTCGATCCCGCGGTCGTCCGAGGCGTTCAGTTCGAGGAAGTTCTCGCGCCAGTCCTCGCCGTAGACCTCGCGAGCGATGGCGACGGCGCTCGTGGTCTTTCCGACGCCCGCCGGCCCAGAGAACATGAGGTTCGGCAGGTCCTCCCGGGCGACGTAGCTCTTCAGACGGTCGGTGATCTCCGGGTGGCCGATCACCTCCTCTAAGCTCTCCGGCCGGTACTTCTCGACCCAGATCTCGTCGCGGCCCGGCCGCGTCTCGCGCTCGCTCATGTGGTGGGGGTGGGCGCCTCGCTACTTAATCGCCCCGAGACACGCTGCACGCCCGGTCGGATCGAGGTCGGGGTTACATCGAAGATCGATCGCCGACCGCCCGAGGGCGAGCGACGCCGACGCCGATACTGTCGGCACGGGCGGGACGCTCGTCGGCGGTCCCTCGACGTTCCGGAACGTTTCGAACTTTGTACCTCGGGCTCGAAGCCCCCTCGGATGAGGCTCAGCTACGACGGGGACGCACACGAACGGCTCCTCGAACGCTACCGGGAGGACGCCGAGCCCTTCCCGACGGAGACTGCGATGAACTTCCCGCCCAGGAACCACTGGCACGAGGAGGTAGGGCTGCTGAAACGACTGCTGTTCCCCCGGTGCTGGAACGCGGACGCGCTCGTCTACGACAGCTCGGTGGTACTGAACGAGATCGAGAAACTCGGCGCGCTCGTCTCCAGGGGCGTCCGGCCCTTCTCGAACGGGGAGCCCTCGGAGGCGGTCGAGAGCGTGCTGGACCGGCTCCCGGAGCTACGGGACGCGCTCAAGAGGGACGCGGAGGCGGCGTACAAGGGCGACCCGGCGGCGAACAGCTACATCGAGATACTCCGGTCGTACCCGGGCTTTCGCGCGATCACGATCCAGCGCTTCGCACATATGCTCTACGAGACCGGAAACACCGAGTACGCCCGCGAACTGACCGAGTACGGCAAGACGGTGACGGGGATCGACATCCACCCCGGTGCGGAGATCGGCGAGTACTTCTTCATCGATCACGGGACCGGCGTCGTGATCGGCGAGACGGCAACGGTCGGTGACTGGGTCCGGATCTACCAGGACGTTACGCTAGGGGCGCTTCACTTCGAAGAGGAGGAGGACGACGAGAAGACCCTGAAGAAGGGCTACAAGCGTCACCCCGACATCGGGGACCACGTCGTGATCGGCGCCGGGACGAAGGTGCTTGGCCCCGTCGAGATCGGCGATCACGTGAGCATCGGCGCGAACTCGTGGATCACCGAGCCGGTCCCGGATCACACCAAGGTCTACGTCGCCGAACACCCGACGCTCGAACGGAAACGGCAGGACTGATAGGGATCGTCGCCGCCACCCGGATCTCGTGGGCCCACACGTCTCCGGTGTCGTTCGATCCGCAACCGAGAACGTTTGCCCTCCTACGATGATCCCCATGACCGTCGCGAGATGCGGTGTCGACCGGAGTCGTGAACGGGTGGGTACGCCGGAGCGGACGTCGCCTCACCCCGTGTACGAACTCCGGCCGACGACCTCCCGGAACTCGCCCCGGCCGACCGACTCCTCATCGTCGAACTCCGTCACCGCGACGCGGACCTGTTTCTCGACGTGTTCGGGTTCGATACCCGTCACGTAGAGTCGGGTGTCGCCGACGAGGGCGACGCCGACGCCGTCGCCCTCGTACCGGCTCACGAAGACGTCCACCTCGCTCCCGGACACGAGCGAGGGACGTGACGTACGGAACGTCCAGCCTTTGAAGTAGCTCCGCCAGAAGCTCATACGCGGGCCACCTCCTCGCTCTCGCGGTCGATGACGTACTCGCGGCCGAAGCCGGTGGCGGCCGCGACGACGAAGACGGCGACGAGTAGCCAGCCGTGGAAGACGAAGGGGAACACCTCGACCGGGTTGACGATCATGCCGGCCTCGAACCACTCGAACTCGTCGGGAAGGCCCTGCATCGCCTCGAACCCGACGAGGACGCCGCCCGACCACGGGAAGATGTAGCCCAGCGCCGCCGTGTTGGCGTCGAGGATGTTCGCCCGACGGTAGCCGTTGATGTTGAACCGCTCGCCGACCTTCGAGATGTACGGGCCGATCGCGATCTCGGCGGCGGTGTTGATCGTGATCGCCGCGTTGATCAGCGCCGAGGAGCCGACCATCGTCAGTTCGGCGTTGCGAACGTTCGTCGCCAGCCGATCGAACGAGAACTCGAGGATCGCGTCGAACGCACCGCCGCGGATCATGATCTGGGCCGCTGCGATGATGAACAGGATGAGGATCGCCAGCGCGAAGAAGCCCTCGATCCCGGCCAGCAGACTGCCCCCGACGCCGACCTCTCCGGGTTCGACGACCTCGAGGATCGGGAGGAACGCGAGCGGTTCGACGAGTGGCCCGTCGGCCGGCGCACGGAAGACGAGGATGTCGCTCGCGGTCGAGAGGCCGAACAGGAGGTTCGCGACGACCGCGACGATGATCCCCCACGAGATCGCCTCGATGATGTGTCTGCCCGCCACCGCGGTGCCGATGACGGCCGCCATCGAGACGAGGTGGATCAGCCCGGCGGGCTCGGCGGCCGCCGCGATGATCTCGGCGGGGTCACCGGCGACGTCGATCCCCGGCAGTGCGCTGCTCGCCAGCACGTACGCCGGGAACGCGATCGCTGCGGCGACGATCGCGTACTTGAACCGGGTCGCGACGACGCCCCCGATGTCCGAGTCCTGCGTGACCGCGCTGACGATCGTCGTGTCGCTGACCGGCGCGAGGTTGTCGCCGAAGATCGCCCCCGAGAGGATCGCGCCGAACATGAGCACCGGGTTCGCCCCGAGGAGGATCCCCGCGGGGAAGAAGAGCACGACGAACGCGATCGTCGTGCCGTAGCCGGTCCCGATGCCGGTCGCGAGCAGTGCCGCCAGCACGAACGTGATCGCCGGGAAGAGAAGCGCCCCGACCCCCGAGACGTCGGCGAGCCAGACGAGCCCCTCGACGAACCCGCCCACCTGGAGCGTCTCTGCGAACATCCCGGCCCACAGCCAGGCGACGACCGCCGTCACGGCCACCGGCTGGGTCATCCCCTCGAAGATCGTGTTCGCGTAGCCCGTCCACGACCCCTTCACGAAGAACATCCCGACGATGAGTCCGATCAGGATCCCGACCGTCAGGCCGGTCGTGTCCGCGACCCGCCAGAGGGCGGTCTGGACGATCGCCCAGGCGATGAAGAACAGTATCGGGAACGCGCTCATCACGCGCCCGCCGTAGAACTGGAGGTCCGCCCCCCCGGCCCCGGCGTCGAACTCGTCGGTCGGATCCGCTGGGTTCGCTCCCATTCGATCAGCTCCCGTCGGTGGCGTCACCGCCCTCCTACGTTAATCTTTCACCAACTATCAACGATACCGGAAGTCCGAGGGCGGAAGCGGGCCATCGTGGGCGGCGTAAACTGACGACGCCGAGGACGGATTCGTGTGCGTCATTCGGGGGAGGTTCTCTCGAGGATGCGTTCGTTCACCGGCCCGAATTCCTCTCGAAAATTTATAACGTCATCCCCTGACCGGACGGTCGGCGTTCTGACATACTCTGCGTAGACAGTAGCGAGAGAACGGACATCGATAACGAGATTCTCGTCGAACCCACGCAACTCACCTCGGACGGCTAAATCCCGAGCAACGTAACCGATCTGTCCCGCCTGCTGTTGTAACCCCTTAAAATCGGGCATATCCGGATCTTCGTACTTCTGTCTGAACGCGACTCGAACCGTAATAGCGCACTCTCTAACCGCCTCTTCCCAGGCTTCTTCGGGATCGTCCGACTGTTGAACGTACTCTCGAATCCGATCGATCACCGCGCGTGCGATCGCAGAAGAGAGCCCCCCGACGACTGGATCGACCATATTCTGGAGAGATCTGCTACGTTCGAATATCCACTGTAGAATTACGCAGAGGGATTCTTGCGAACTGCAGTACGGTAGCCTCTTGATTCACGAAGACTGATTCAGGTCATGGACGTCACCGTCGAGGTCGTCGGCGGCGGGACCCACGCCCTCTCGCTCCCCGAACCGACCTACGGCGACCTGCTCGCCGCGGTGGGACTGAGCCCGCACGAGGCGACGGTGCTGGTCGAGGGGCGTCCGGTCCCGGAGGACGACCGCGTCGCGACCGACCGCGTGCAGGTCCTCAGACTGGTCAAGGGCGGGTAGTTTTAGCGACCGTCCCCCTCTACCTGCCATGACCGGCGATCCCGAGGTCGACCACCCGATCGGAGCGACGGGAGCGGTACGTCACCCGGCCGTCCCCGACGATGGCGTCTGAGATCCGCGTCCGGGTCGCCGAACGGGACGACGAACTCGACGTTCGGCGTGTCCTCAACGCGGCAATGCTCGAGTTCGACGCATTCGGCGAGCGGATCCGGTCGGAGGACGTGCTCGTCGCGGTCGAGACGGGACGAGAGGAGAGGGGCGAAGACCGGGCGGTGCTCGGCGCGCTCGCCCTCTCCGGCGTCGAGATCGAAGCGATCGCGGTCAGGCGCGCTCGTCGGAACCGGGGGATCGGCCGGGCGCTCGTAGAGAGCGCGGGAGAACGCCAGAGCAGCCTCACCGCCGAGTTCGATCCGGACGTGCGGGAGTTCTACGAAGCACTCGGGTTCGAGATCGAGTCGATCGGCGACGATCGGTTCCGGGGAGTCCTCAGAGGCGATCCGTGACGAGCGACCTGCCCCCGGCGAGCAGCTCCTCGACGCGCCCTTCGCTCTCGGCCTCGGCGTAGATCCGGATCACGGGTTCGGTCCCACTGGGCCTGACGAGCAGCCACGAGCCGTCACCGAGCAGGAGTTTCACGCCGTCCGCGTCGTTCACCCGCATCACGGTCCCGCCCGCAACCTCCTGGGGGACGTCACTCACGAGCGCGGAGAGCACCCCCGCTTTTCGGTCCTCGGGACACTCGACGTTCACCCGGTTCTGGTGGATCTCACCGTGTTCGGCGAGCAGTCGGTCGACCCGATCGTCGAGCGGTTCGGCGGCGTGGGCGGCCGCGGCGAGCAGCGCGATCAGCACGCCGTCCTTCTCCCGGACGTGACCCCTGATGCTGAACCCGCCGGACTCCTCGCCGCCGATCAGCGCGTCGTGTTCGGCCATCGCCCGCGCGACCCACTTGAAGCCGACGGGCACCTCGATCGCCTCTTCCCCCTCGGCCTCGGCGATCCGATCCACCAGGAACGTCGTCGAGACGGTCCTGACCGCGGGTCCGGAGTCGGAATCGAGCAGGTAGTCGTAGAGCGCGGCGTAGAGCAGGTTCGCGCTGAGCGGGCCGCGATCGGGCGTGACGACCGCGATCCGATCCGCGTCGCCGTCGTTCGCCACCCCGAGGTCCGCCCCTCCATCCCGGACCAGCTCGGTGAGGTCGGTCAGGTTCTCCTCGGTCGGTTCGGGCGAGACCCCGCCGAACGTCGGGTCGTCCTCACAGCGGAGACGGGTGAGCGAGGCCCCTCCGCGTTCGAGCAGCGCGTCGGTGACACCGCGTCCGCTGCCGTGGATCGCGTCGTAGGCGATCGTGAGGTCCCCCACCCCCCCGTGGTCGACCAGCTCCAGAGCGTGCTCGGCGTGCGACGTGACGAAGTCCACCTCCTCGATCGAGCCGTGCTCCTCCTCGGGAAGCGGCTCCGGATCGGCCAACCGCGACTCGATGGCGTCAGTCACCTCCGGGAGCGCCGGCGCGCCGTCGTCGGGGATGAACTTCACGCCGTTGTACTCCGGTGGGTTGTGCGAGGCGGTGATCATACACGCCCCGGCCAGGTCACGATCGACGATCGCGAACGCGGTGAGCGGGGTCGGGCGGTCGCGTTCGGGGGTCAGGACGTCGCGGCCGGCCTCGCCGAGCGTCTCCGCGAGCGCCTCCGCGAACTCGGGGGAGCTCTCCCTGGCGTCGTAGCCGACCGCGACCGGCCCCGCTATCCCCTCGTCGTCGAGGTAGGTCGCGACCGCCTGTCCGATCCGGCGCAGCCGTGGCTCGGTGAACTCCTCGAGCGTCGCCCGCCAGCCGTCGGTGCCGAACGAGATGCCGTTCATGCTCCCTCATCACGGCCGGGGGCGAAAAAACCGGGCGCTCGCCCGGGAGACCGACGCGGTTTTCATCCGGCGAACGACTACTCCCTCCAATGAGCAGACGCCCGAAAGTCGTCGCCATCTCCGGTAGCCTCCGCGAGGGGAGCTACACCACGCTGGCGCTTACCCACGCGCTCGCAGCGGCCGAGCGGGCCGGTGCGGAGACCGAACTGATAGACCCGCGCGAGTGGGACCTCCCACTCTTCGATCCGGACGAACGGGAGGTCGGTGACGCCGAACGCCTGAAAACCACCGTGAGGGAGGCCGACGCGCTCCTGCTCGGGACGCCCGTCTACCACGGGACGATCTCCTCGGCGCTGAAGAACGTCCTCGACTACTGTGGGTTCGAGGAGTTCGAGGAGACCACTGTGGGGCTGCTCGCGACCGCGGGCGGCGGGGGTTACGGCCGCACGCTCGAACACCTCCGGACGAGCGTCCGGACGATCCACGGCTGGTCTCTCCCCCACGAGGTGGGGATTCGAAAGGCGTACGACCAGTTCGACGACGACGGCGAGTTCGTCGACCCGGAACTGGAGGCGAGGGTCGCGAAACTCGGTCGGATGACCGTCGAGTACGCGTTCATCGAGCCGACGCCGGTCATCGAACGGGCGACCGTCGACGACTGAGATACACCGTGCGTGGCGATCACACGTCGAAGTCGATCGGGAGGAGCGAGCGGTACGGAGAGGCCGAGTAGTGACCGGAGTAACAGTACACCCATCTCCCCGAGGATCGTATTTCCGTTCTGTTTCGACCGTTCGTCGGGATCGTCGGCGTGCTCGTAACACTGTTTCCGGGCGAGACGATCGAGGTCGTCGAGCCCGGTTTCGTCGAAAACCCCGACGAGCGTTCGAGAAAGCCGTTGGGCCGCTCGGTGGTACGCGCGGAAGATGCTCTCGTGACCGTAGCCGGTCTCACCGGCGGGCGGGCGTACGCGTGGATGGGTAACGTCACCGGGATCACTGGTGCCCTCTTGCTCCTGTTTCCACAGCGACACCGAACGGTCGCTACCGCTCTCCTCTACGAGGACCGGGAGGTGGTCGTGTGGAACGATCGGTTCACTGGAATCGTACGGACGATCGGGATCGGGTACGCGCTCCTGACAGTCAGGGAGGGCGAAAAGCGTCGTATCGCCGACTGACCCGTATCCCGCTAGTGGATTCGAGGTGAAGCGAGCGAAACCGTTCGTTTCGAACCACAACTCCCGTTGACGGGCGTTCTGCGAACGAGGTGTGGATCGAGCGTCGCTCGTTCGCTGCGTAGTTTCTCCATACGGTGGAACGCTTTCGAAGAACGTTCCCACGCTCGTCTTCGTCGAGGACCGCGGATCTTCGGGCTCGATCGATCGGCGGTTAATTATCGAAGGTTTGAGCCCCGATAGAGCCAGATATAGTAAGAAGAACCGTGAAAAGGGAGGACGTCGTACCCTTCCTATGAGGGGTTGGGATTCGGATCACGAGAGAAGCGGCGGATCGGTATTTGAAACCGTGAGATTCCATCAGGACGTCGGAGAGAAGACCCCGACGCCGAAACTGGGGGCGACATAGATGGCTACAGCCGATTCGGTCCTCCGCGTGGTATTGCTCGTCCTTCTCGTGGTGGTGCTGACACCCGTACTGATGATGTTACTGTTCGCACCGATGATGGGGACGGGCGGGTGGGGGCACATGTGGGGTAGCGGGGGTGCTACAGGTGGGACGTGGATGGTGACCCTGATGTGGTTGTTCCCGTTGCTCTTGCTGCTCGGATTGGGATACTTGATCTACTCGGTACTCTCTACGTCCGAACGATCCGACCGGGCCATCGAAGAGCTTCGAGTTGCGTATGCACGGGGAGACCTCTCGAGCGAGGAGTTCGAGGAGCGAGAAGAGCGACTCCGAGAAGGGAGGTGAGGTGTGCCGGCTGACTCCGCACCCGATCACCACGCTCGTTCCGAAACCAGTCGCTCGCGTACCTCTCACGAGAGAAAGCCGACCGACCACAACTGCCCCTGCTGTCGGGTCTGTGGACTGACCACCGAGAGGGCCGACCCGTCTCCAGGAACGTCGGATCGAGACGAACATCGGGAGGGAGAGGACGAGAACCACGCACACGACCGTTCCGGTCACGGCCACGAAGGCCACGACCACGGAGACGGAGGGAACGGGGACGGCGGTCACGACCACGGGGTACATGTCGATCACTCCGACCACGAGGAGATGTTCAAACGGCGTTTTTTCGTCTGTTTATTCCTCTCGTTCCCGGTTCTCTACTACAGCGCGATGCTCCAGGAGTGGTTCGGATACAGCGCGATACCGTTCCCTGGAAGCGAGTTCGTCGGACCGGTTTTCGGAACGGTCGTCTTCGTCTACGGGGGAATCCCGTTCCTCCGAATGGGTGCGATCGAGGCACGGAACCGCGAGCCCGGGATGATGCTATTGATCTCACTCGCCATCACGGTCGCCTTCGTCTACAGCGTCGCGGCGGTCACGTTGGAGATCGGGGAACCGTTCTTCTGGGAACTGGTGACACTGGTCGTCATCTTCCTTCTCGGCCACTGGATCGAGATGCGAAGCGTTCGACGGGCGTCGGGTGCTCTCGACGAACTGGCCGAGCTGATGCCCGATACGGCCGAGCGCGTTACGGAAGACGGCGACACGGAGACGGTCCGTGTCGAAAATCTGGCGGAAGACGACCTCGTGCTCGTTCGCCCGGGCGCAAACGTCCCCGCCGACGGTGTCGTCGAGCAGGGAGAGTCGAACGTCACCGAGGCGATGATAACCGGGGAATCACGGCCGATCAAGAAAGCGCCCGGAGACGAAGTGATCGGAGGGACGACCAACCGCGACGGAAGCCTTCGGGTCCGCGTCACTGCGACCGGAGAAGAAACGACCCTGTCGGGGATCGTGCGGCTGGTCGAAGAAGCACAGCGGAGTAAGTCCCGGACCCAGGTGCTCGCGGACCGGGCGGCGGGATGGTTGTTTTACGCGGCGATAGCGGTGGCAGCCGTTACCGCAGTGGCCTGGACGGTCGCCGTCGGGTTCGGGCTGCCGGTCATCGAACGAGTCGTAACCGTACTGGTGATCGCCTGTCCACACGCGCTCGGCCTCGCCGTCCCGCTGGTGGTCGCGATCAACACCTCGATGGCGGCGAACAACGGTATGCTCATCCGCGATCGAATCGCGATGGAAGAAGCTCGCAACCTGGACACCATCGTCTTCGATAAGACGGGAACCCTCACGAGAGGCGAACAGGGTGTCGTCGATATCGCTACGATCGATGACTGGGACGAAGACGAACTGCTGGCGCTGATGGCTGCTGTCGAGGGTGACTCCGAACACATGATCGCGGAGGCGATACGCGAAGCGGCTCGTGATCGGGGGCTGACCGTGCCTGGCGTACGGGAGTTCGAGGCGATCGAAGGGCGAGGCGTCCGTGCGACTGTCGAACTGGAAGCCGCTGTACCTCCCGGCGGAGACGGCGAGAGCGTCCAGAACGGTGAGACGATCCACGTTGGTGGCCCGAACCTCCTCCGCTACCTCGACGTCGAACTGGATGACGATCTCACCACGTTCGCCGACGAGGCTGGTTCCCGTGGCCAGGGCGTCGTCTACCTCCTTCGAAGCGGAGCGGCAGTGGGTGCAGTTGCGCTTGCGGACGTGGTCCGTGACGAGAGTCACGAAGCGATCGAAGCGCTCCACGGGATGGACGTCGAAGTCGCGATGTTGACCGGGGACTCCGAGGACGTCGCCCGTGCCGTCTCGGAGGAACTCGGTATCGACACCTACTTCGCCGAGGTCCTTCCGGACGACAAGGACGAGAAGATCGTCGAACTCCAGAAGCAGGGGAAGCTCGTGGCGATGGTGGGCGACGGAGTGAACGACGCACCAGCGCTGACGCGAGCCGACGTCGGAATCGCAATCGGCTCGGGGACCGACGTCGCAGTCGAATCGGCGGACGTCGTTCTCGTCGAGAACGATCCACGGGACGTGGCACATCTCGTCCGCCTGAGCCGGAAGAGCTACCGAAAGATGCAGGAGAACCTCGTCTGGGCAGCCGGCTACAACGTGTTCGCACTGCCGCTTGCAGCGGGAATCCTGGCACCGATCGGCGTTCTGCTCTCACCAGCGGTCGGTGCCGTTCTCATGTCCGTGAGTACGGTTGTCGTCGCGATCAACGCACAGCTCCTTCGCCGCGCGGATCTCTCGTCCTGAAACGAACATCGCTCCGTGACTCTATTTCGAGGTATCACCTGTACCGAGCGGGTAAGTCGGAGGATAGGGGGCGTGAATCGAACGCGACTCGGTCGTCGATAGATCAGCCCATCCCTGGTGAGGGGTCGAACGGGGATCCGATCGGAGCGGCGAAGGCGCACGATTACGGTTACCGGTCCCGATACCCCTCGACGAGCCGCTCCTTCTCCGCCCGCGAGAGCCCTTTGATCGCGTGCTCGCGACTCATCGCCGCCGACCGCGAGGCGAACGACTCGGTGTACCTGAGCGTGACCGGCCGCCGGGGACGGGTGTACTTCGCACCCTCGCCCGCGTTGTGCTCGCCGATCCGACGCTCGACGTCCGTCGTGTAGCCGGTGTAGAGGCTCCCGTCGGCGCACTCGACGACGTAGACGTGGTGTGCGCTCACGGGCGTCGTTTCGAGCCACGGTCGAAGAACCTGGCGGTCGCGTTCGGACTCCACCGAGAGAGGCTTCACGTGGTGCTTCCGTGACGGTGCAGTGGGGGTCTTACGCCTGGCGCGCACGAAGCTTCGCCACTTCGGCGATCCCCGCGTTTGCCGAACAGTTCGGGCACGCGAATATCCGACCGCTCTGGTCGGAGAACACCCGTGCGAACCGCTCGGAGACGTGCGCATCGCAGTGGTCACAGGTAGGCATCACGGTCTCCGACAGCCGTAGACTGTCGGTGGTTCGCATACGGTGTAGTGCAACAATACTCTTTCTACCCCGGTCTAATTTTCCTCGTGTGCTAACTCGAGTTCCCGAATCGAAAAGTATAGTTTAATTTATAGTCTAAAAATCACTTTTCGTCGGCCATCGGAGTCCGCCCACCGCCGACCGCCCGCGCGATCAGCCCCGCCTGTGCGCCGGCGACGAACCCGGCGTCCACGTTGACGACGCTGAGGACGGTACACGACTGGAGCATCCCGAGGAGCGCGGCCTCGCCCTCGCCGCCGAAGCCGTAGCCGGTCGAGACCGGGAGCCCGATCACGGGTGCGGAGATCAGTCCGGCGACCACCGTGGGAAGCGCCCCTTCCCGACCCGCGGCGACGACGAGGACGTCACACGCCCTGAGGGTCTCCAGTTCGTCGGTCACCCTCGTCAGGTTCGCGACGCCGACGTCGTCGACCCGTTCGATCCGGGGCCCCACCGCCCGGGCGACGAACGCGGCCTCGCCCGCGACGGCGGCGTCGGCGGTGCCCGCGGAGACGACGCCGACGGTTGCGTCGATCTCGGGGGTGGCGAACTCCGGCGTGGAGAGTGCCATCGCACCCGCCCGGTCGTCGGTCCGAACGTCGAGCTCCCCGTGGTCCTCCGAACAGCGCTCGCGGACCGAGTCCCGGAGGTCGGCGTCGGCCCGCGTGAGCAGCGCCCGTCCGGTCGTCTCGAGCGCGAGCGTCGCGAGCGAGGCGACCTCCTCGGTCGTCTTTCCGGGGCAGAGGATCGCCTCGGGGATGCCGCGTCGTTGCTCGCGCGCGGCGTCGAATCTACCCGCCTCGCCCGTTGCGTAGCCCGATAGCCGCGCTTCCGCCTCGTCGATCGACAGCTCGCCCCGGTCGAGCGCTCTTAGCACGTCGCGCATACCCCGGATATCGCGCCCGAGACACTCCTATTCGTCGCTTTCAGCGCACTATTCAGGAAAGTATTTAACGTCGGGTGAGCAACAGGGAACCCGTATGGCAGATCTGATCGTCAAAGCCGCCGTGAAAGAAGCGCTCGATGACAAGAACGTCGCCTCCGACTTCTACGACGCCCTCGACGAGGAGGTCGCGGAGCTCCTCGAGAAGGCAGCGAACCGGGCCGAGCAGAACGACCGGAAGACGGTCCAGCCCCGCGACCTGTAAGGGCTCGATCCACCGATTTCTTTCGCGCCAGCGACTCAGGAGAGGGATCTGAGCGTCGCCTCCCCGGACTCGGGTTCGCCACCGACGACGACGGCGTCGGCGAGCCCGCAGAACAGCCCGTGTTCGACCACGCCGGGGATGGAAGCGAGCGAGTCCGCGAGCCCCTCCGGTTCGCGAATCGACCCGAACTCGCAGTCGAGCAGCAGGTTTCCGTTGTCGGTCACGACCGGGCCGCTCTTCCCCGTCGCGGAGCGGAGTTCGGGCTCGCCGCCGAGGTCCGTGATGGCCTCCGCGACCGGGCTGCGGGCCATCGGGAGTACCTCGACCGGAACGGGGCGGTCGAGGACCTCGGCCTTCTTCGTCGGGTCGATCACGTAGAGCAGGCGATCCGCGCTCGCGTCGACGACCTTCTCCCGGGCGTGTGAGCCGCCACCGCCCTTGATCGCGTTCGTTCCGGCGATCTGATCCGCTCCGTCGATGGCGATGTCCACACCCACGTCGTCGAGCGTTCTCACCGGGATTCCCGCCTCGCGGGCCAGGTCGGCCGACTGGTACGAGGTCGGGACGCCGACGACATCCAGGCCGGAGACGGCCCGCTCGCCCAGCGCACCGATCGCGTGAGCGGCGGTCGAGCCGGTCCCGAGGCCGACGACGTCCCCATCGGAGACCTCTTCGGCCGCCCGCTCGCCCGCCGTCCGTTTCGCCGCCTCCCGCTGGGACTCGTCCATACCCACACGACTCGGCTGCGGGGGAAAAACCTCACCTCTCGACACCGGTCGCGGTCACTCCAGCCGGTCGAGCACCGCCTCGCGGTCGTAGGCCAGCGAGAGCGCACGCGAGCGGCCGCGACCCTCGACCGGGGCGTACTCGGTCTCGATGATCCCGAGCTGATCGAGCTTGTTCACGATCTCCGAGTAGCGGGTGTAGCCGAGGTCGGTCTCGTCGGCGAACGCCTCGTAGACGGTTCCGGCGCGCTCGCCGTCGTGGTCGGCGATCACCGAGACGAGCGCGCGTTCGCTCTCCGTCAACCCTCGGAGGCTGCGCGAGAGGTGGACGTACTTCGACTGCTCGTAGGCCGCCTCCACGTCCTCGAGGTCGACCGTCTTCGAGGCGCGCATCTCCGCCTGCATCCCCGCCCGCCGGAGGAGGTCGATACCCACACGCAGGTCGCCGCTCTCGGCGGTGAGTTCGGCGACGCGGTCGAGCGTTTCGCCGTCGATCACGCCGTCGTGAAAGCCCCGGCGGGTGCGTTCGCGGAGGATGTCGGCGATCTCCGTGACGTCGTAGACCGGGAAGTAGACCTCCTCTGGCCGGAAGACGGACTGTACCCGCGGGTCGAGTTCGTCGATCGCGTCGAGGCTCGGATCGGAGGAGATGGCGATCACGCCGAGTCTGGTCCCCGGATGGGTCTCGTGAGAGCGCAGGATCGAGTAGAGCGTGTCGCTGGCCTCGTTCTCGTAGAAGAGGTAGTTCACGTCGTCGAGCGCGACCACCAGGACCTCGTCTTCGTCGACGAGCCGGTCGGCGATCTGTCCGAACAGCTTCTTGAACGAGACGCCGCTGGTCGGCGGTTCGTACTCGAACAGCCCCTCGAACAGCCGCGAGAAGACGGCGTACCGCGTCGAGTCGACCTGGCAGTTGACGTGGACGGTTCGAACCGTGGTCTCGGCGGTGAGCTGGTCGAACAGCTTGAGCACGGCCGTCGTCTTGCCGGTCCCCGGCGGCCCCTGAACGAGCGCGTTGAGCGGCCGCGAGCCCCGGACCGCCGGTCGGATCGCGTACGTGAGACTCTGGGTCTGGCTCTCGCGGTGTTCGAACGTCTCGGGGAGGTAGTCGATCTCGAAGACGCGTTCGTTCCGAAACACCGTCTCGTCCCACGAGAGCATCCCCTCCTCGGGGTCCGGGGCCATCACTTTCACCACGCTGCGGCGGCTACTTAACCCTTCGGGGGCTCGCGGTCGGGCGGGATCCTGACGTACCGGAGCCAGAACCGGTCGAGCGCGGAGACCAGTCCGACGAACCCCTCGAACTCCTCGGGTTTCGTCACGTAGGCGTTCGCACCGCGGTCGTACGCCTCGGCGACGTCGCGGTCGTCGTCGGAGCCGGTGAGGACGATGATGGGGAGCCTACGGATCGCGGAGTCGGCGTCGAGCGCGGCGAGGATCGCCGGCCCGGTCGTCCCGGGGAGGTCGCGGTCGAGCAGGACGAGGTCGGGGCGTGGACCAGACCTGAGCGCGGAGAGGGCGTCGGTGCCGTCGTCGATCACCCGCACGGTCGCGTCGACGTCGACCTCCGAGAACGCCTCGCGGACGAGCCGTGCGATCCCCGGATCGTCCTCGACCAGCAGGACGTCGGCCGTCACGACCCCCTCCGTCCCCCCGTACCCCGGCCCACACCGATCATGTCTCGTGAGGAGGGGAGTGACACTCATAAACTTCTCGACGCTTTCCCACCGTTTCTAGCCGTTCGAGGGTGTTTAATCACTCCATAGTGCGGTGTACCGGCCGGAGCCCGGCCACCGGCTCACTCCGCCTCGGGAGGGGGGTTCCGTCCGAACCACGACGCCGGGGCGAGACCGAGCGTGACGACCGCCCAGACGTACGACACCGCGACCATCAGCATGATCACCATCTCCTGCCACTGTGCGAGCCCCGGGGCGAACTCGCCGACGAGGATGTAGACGCCCCACGCGACCGCGACGATGAGGACGTAGTGGAGCAGTTCGTACGCCAGCGCCATACGTCCTCGTTCCCCCCGGACCGTATAGCCGTTTCAGTCGAACTTCGCGAGTAGCCGGTCGTAGACCGGGGAGTCGCGCTCGCCCGCGAGCTTCTCGACGATCAACTCCGGCGTCGACCGTGCGAGGTGGTCTGGCACCGGCGAGCGCTCGACGACGAGTTCGCCGTCGATCAGCCCGACCGCCTCGATGCCGTCGACGGGGACCGCACACGCCGCTGCCTCCCTGATCTCACCTGCGAGGTGCGAGACGAACACCGCCGTCGTCTCCGCCTCCGCTAACTCCTCGAGGATACCGGCGATGATCTTCGCGCTCGCGCCGGGTTCGGTGATGCTCTCGAGTTCGTCGACGAGCACCAGCGCATCCTCCGGCGACTCGGCGAGCGAGGCGAACTCCCGGAGGGTGCTCTCGAACGCCCCCGCGTCGAGCGTCCCCTGCGTCTTCGCGTGGTAGTGACACGCCCCGAACCGCCGCAGAGAGGCGCGTTCGGCGGGCACTGGGAACCCCATGTGTGCGAGGATAGCCACGCTCGCGAGCAGGTCGAGCGTCGAGGTCTTGCCCCCGGAGTTCACCCCGGAGAGCAGCGTCACCCCCGAGACGACATAGTCGACCGGTTCGATCTCCTCCCACGGTTCGACGAGTAGCGGCGATCGACCCCCCTCGATCGCGATCCCCTCGCCGTCGAACGACGGCATCGTACACTCGAACTCGCGGGCGAAGCGGGCGACCGCGAGCTCAACGTCGAGGTCGAGCGCCGTCGCGACGAGCGTCGCCGCCTCCTCCCGGAACCCCGAGAGCGTCGCCGCGAGCTCTCGCTTTCCGGTGATCGCCCGGCGGTCGCGTGCAGCCGTCAGCTCCTCTTCCAGCTTGCCGACCACGCTCTCGTCCGCCTCGACGGGGTAGCTCGGCTCGTCCGAGAACGCCGCCCGTGCCAGCTCCGCCTCGCCCGGATCGAGAGACAGCGCGTCCACGAGCTGTGCTCTCGCCTGCTCGACCGCCCTCGCGTACTCGTCGGCGAGTTCGCGCGAGAGCAGCGAGTCGATCCCCGCGCCTCGCTCGACCAGCGAGAGGAGGTCCGCACCCTCGATCGTGACGTCCCGCTCGCGGATCGCCTCGCTCAGCGCGTCGTCCGCGACGCTCTCGGCGGTGCTCACCGCCACGTCGAGGTCCGAGACCGCCGCCGTCAGCCGGTCGAGCTCCGCGTCACCCTCGACCGTTCCGTCGTCGGAGAGACGAGAGAGCGCGCCGGAGAGCGCGTCCAGGTCGCAGGGGGGCTCGATCCCGGCGTTCCGGTGGACCCGCGCGGCCGCCCGGATCGACTCGCGATTGCTCGCGAAGAAGTCGAGGACTCGTTCGGGGACGATCTCCTCCGGTGAGTCGAGCGCGTTCGGCTCGACGCGTACGTCGCCGTGGACGTCCACCCCCGAGAAGGCCTCGTCGATGGCGACCACCGTCGCGTAGCCCCGGGCGAGTTCGGCGAGCCCCCGTGCGTCCTCCACGATCTCCACTGTGAGTTCGGGTACCGCATCGCGCGCTGCGGCGTAGCGTTCTGCGTCGGTCGTCGCGAGACAGCGCTCTCTGATCCGAATCTCGGAGGGAGTCGAGAGCGGTTCGACCTCGGCGAGTGCGTCCGTGATCGCGGGGTCGGGCTCGCGCTCTATCGCCCGCTCGGTGAACGCCCGAGCCTCCTCGATCCGCTCCTCGCACGCGCTCGGGTAGAACGTCTCCAACCGGCGTTTCGCGTAGTCGGTGACTGCGCGCTCCTGGACGAGCGCGAGCAGGTCGCGGTGCAGTTCTCTCGCCCGGTCGGTCGCGAGAAACCGTGAGTCGTCGTCGTGGCGGGCGCGGATCGCGCCGCGGGCGATCCGCGCTGCCTGTCCGGTCGAGATGCCGGGCGCGGCGGCGAGCGCGGCGACGTCGCCCTCGGCCAGCGCGCGTTCCGCGCCGTCGAGGCGCGCGAGCGAGGCGGCGGTCTTCTCCCCCACGCCCGGAATCGACTCGAACTCCATCGACCGTGCCGTGTACCCCGACCGAAAAAAGCTTCGCGGCACGACGACGCGCTTTTGCCCGTCCCCGTACACGCCCGAGTATGGTCGAGGAGACGCTGTCGGCGATGCGTACGGACCTCGCGGAGCGCGAGGGGGTGCTCGTCGCCTTCTCCGGTGGGGTGGACTCGTCGGTGGTCGCCGCGGTCGCCCACGACGCGCTCGGCGACCGGGCCGTCGCCTGCACCGCGAAGTCGGAGACGCTCCCGGAGGCAGAACTCGTGGACGCGAATCGGGTCGCCGAGGAGATCGGGATCCGTCACGAGGTCGTGAGCTTCAGCGAACTCGACAGCGAGGAGTTCAGGCGCAACGACGGCGAGCGGTGCTATCACTGCCGAACGATGCGTCTGGGCGCGATGTTCGAGAAGGCGCGCGAGCTGGGTATCGACGTGGTCTGTGACGGGACGAACGCCTCCGACACGTCCGGACACCGTCCCGGCCTCCGCGCGGTCGACGAACTCGACGCCTACTCCCCGCTTCTCTCCCACGGTGTCGAGAAGGAGGGCGTGAGGGAGATCGCCCGCCACTACGGGCTCTCGGTCGCCGAGAAACCCTCGATGGCGTGTCTCTCCTCGCGCATCCCGACGGGGTTGGAGGTGACCGAAGAACGGCTCACCCGGGTCGAGCGGGCGGAGAGCCTGCTTCGCTCCTGGGGCTTCTCGCAGTTCCGCGTCCGCGATCACGACGGCCTCGCTCGGATCGAGGTCGCGCCAGAGGAGTTGGAGCGAGCGCTCGACCCCGCGTTCGCGACGGCGGCGGAAGACCACCTCACGGCGATCGGCTTCGACCACGTCACGCTCGACCTCGGGGGCTACAGTACGGGGAGCGTGAGCCCCGAGGGCGAGGCGTCGCTGCTCGACGCGAGCTATCCGACCGGCGAGTGAGCGGGATCGTCGTCGCCACCCCGAGCCCCCGGCCGAAGCCTCACCGTGGCGGTTCCGTTCTCGATCGGAGTGAGAGACACCGTCGACGATCTCCGTCAGTCCGGACGGTCGCCGCCGTCGGCCGCCGGGGATCGATCGCCGACCACCCCGGTCGCGGGGCTCCGCGACCCGTCGTCGCCGATCACGTCGATCGGGATCCCCTTCTCGGTCCTGTCGCGCTCGCCGAACCCCGCGCTGAGGATCCGCGTGAGCGCCTCCTCGACGGTCTCGTCGGTCTCGATCAGGTCCTCCGCTTCGACCTCGATGACGAACCCGCTCGTGATGTTCGGTGCGGTGGGCAGAAAGAGCAGCTTCCGGCCGTCGGGCGCCTCGCGGCCGGTCTTGAACGCGGTCATACGGATGCCGTCCCAGGTGAAGACCTTCACCGGCTCCTGGAGTTCGGTCGTCCCGGTGAGCGCCGTCTCGACCCCCATCTTCGAGGCGTTGTAGACGACGCGCAGACCGGGGACCTGGTTCATCACGTCGTCGATCGCCGCCTCGACGATCGATCCCAGCGCCGTCCGCATCAGGTAGCCGACCGCGAGGACGAGCAGCGCGAACAGCACGAGCGTGAGCGCGACGCGGAGACCGGGGTTGGTGATCTGGTTCTCTATCAACGGCAGGTTCGCGATGAACCGAAAGAGCCACCAGACCACCCAGATCGTCACGATGATCGGGACGAGGACGACGAGTCCGCTCGCCGCGTCCCGCTTCCACGTCGACATCAGCGCGGGATATGTCGGGGGTGGTTAAGTGCTTTGGCTCTGTTCATCGCCCGACGATCGCCCTGGCCGCGAACAGCGCGTTGCCCTTTCGCTCCATCACTCGCCTGTAGAAGTACGACGCCCAGCGCGAGCCGTAGGGGGTGTACTGCCAGACCTCGTACTCGCGCGCGAGCGAGATCTGGGCGTCCTCGCGGACGCCCATCAGCATCTGCACCTCGAACGGGGTCCCCCACCGGTCGTGGAGGTCGCGGCCCAGGTCGACCATCGCGGGGTCGTGGCTCCCGATCGCGATACCGTCGTCGTACGTCTCGAACATCGTCGTGAGCAGCTCCCGGTACGCGGTGTTGATCCGTTCCTTCTCGGTGTAGGCGATCTCCTCGGGCTCCTCGTAGGCGCCCTTCACGAGCCGGATCTTCCCCGGGAGGTCGGCGAAGCGCTCGACGTCGCCCTTCGTCCGACGGAGGTTCGCCTGGAGGCAGACGCCCATCCCGCCGCCGCGCTCCGTGACGAACCGCTCGAACGCGTCGAGCGTCGCGTCGGTCGTCGTGTGGTCCTCCATGTCGATCCAGACGAACTCCCCCTCCTCGTCGGCGGCCTCGACGATGCTCGCGAGGTTCTCCTCGAACACCTCGGTACCGAGGTCGAGGCCGATCTGCGAGGGTTTCACCGAGATGCAGGCGTCGAGGCCGGCCGCAGCGATGTCCGAGAGCAGCGTCCGGTACTCCTCGGTGTCCGCCGCCGCGTCCTCGGAGTCGTCGTAGTGCTCGCCGAGCAGGTTGAGGATCACGTTCACGTCCTTCTGGTTCCACCGGCGGGCGTGGTCGAGCGCCGTGGCCGGGCTCTCGCCGGCGACGAACCGGTCCGCGATCGGCGGGATCATGGTCGCGTCTACGACCCCGGTCAGGATAAGTGATAATACCTCACGACCGAACCCCGGACCTTATACGATCGGCCCGCGCGGAGAGGGATATGTTCGAACTCCTCGTCCTCGCGCTCTGGCTGATGCTGCCCGCCTACGTCCCCAACAACGCCGCCGTCCTCCTCGGCGGGGGTGCACCGATCGACGGGGGCCGGACCTGGGACGGAAAGCGCGTCCTCGGCGACGGGAAGACCTGGCGGGGGACGGCGGCGGGGACGCTCGCTGGCGTCGCCCTCGCGCTCGTCCTGAACGCGCTCGCGCCGACGATGACGGGAACGCTCGGCTTCGACCTCCCCACCTTCCCGATCCTCGCGGCGGTCGGTCTGGCCTTCGGCGCGATGCTCGGCGACATCCTCGCCTCCTTCCTCAAACGCCGGACCGGACGCGAGCGCGGCGCGATGTTCCCCGGCGTCGACCAGCTCGACTTCGTCGTCACGGCACTGCCACTCACCGCACTGCTCGCGTTCGACTGGTTCCTCACCTGGTTCACTCTCCCCGTGATCCTCGTCGTACTGGTGATCACGCCGCTGCTCCACCTCACGACCAACGGGATCGCCTACCTGCTCGGGCTGAAGAACGAGCCGTGGTAGAGTCGATACGAGGGCGACGGTCGCCGAACCCCCCACGGCCGGCCAGAGGGGTTCGAGACCCGCGTTACGGCGCGGTTAATACTGTCCGGGATCGGAGACGAGTCCGCTCCCTCCGACGGAAAGACAGGACGGGAGTCGTCGTCGACGCCTCGCGTTCGACCTGACGGCTCGACGAACGAAAGTACTCGGTTTATATCTACGAGCGCTGTCACCCGGATCGTAACAGGTAGACGGACGGTGTGGCGGAACCTGTCTCAGTTTCATGTAAATCGTATTTTATAAATCTGTTACGTGATAATTAAGTAAGGCTCCGCGATCCGTAGTCTCGCCCGGTGGATGGATCATGGCAGTAACAGAGACGACAGGCGGCGAGGTGGCCGCGACCGACGCGGTGCTCGCGAAGGTGATCTTTCCGGCCGACGTCGTCGTGCTGGAGGAGACGCTCGACCGTCTCGACGGCGTGGAGTTCGACCTGAAGCCGTCGCTCGCCGTCGAGGGAGCGGGTCTCACGTCTCAGCTCCACGTCCTCACCGACGACGTCCGGGCGCTCGAGGCGGCGTTCGAGGCGGACCCGTCGGTGGATGGCTACGATCGGCAGCTCAGTTCCGAGGAGTCTCATCTCTATCTCGTCAGGTGGTCGGGACGGCCACCGGCGATCGACCTCCTGCTGGAGAACGGGGGGACCCCGCTTCGGGCGTCGACCTCGCAGGGGGCGTGGCACGTCACGGTGATGTTCCCCGATCGGGAGGGGCTCTCGCGGACGGCCGACTCCTGTGACCGGATCGACGTCCGGCTCCTGCTGGACAAGCTCACCCCGGCCGAGATCTCGGCGGAGAACCCCTGTCGCATGACCGACGTCCAGACCGAGACGGTCAAACGGGCGCTCGAACTCGGCTACTACGAGATCCCCCGCGGCGTGACGCTCGTCGAGATCGCCGAGGAGATGGACGTCTCACACCAGTCGCTCTCGGAACGACTCCGGCGGGCACACGGCCGGATCGTCACGCAGATGCTCGAGGCGAAGTCGGTCGAGATCGACCACGAGGACGAGGTGGGGGGTCGTAGCGGCGAACGGGAGGTTTAGGTCACTCACCGTCCACCCTCGGGCATGGCAGGCGAGACAGGCGAACTCATCGCCGCGCTTCGCGAGGCCGAGTCGGTGCGCTTCGGCGAGTTCGAGCTCTCACACGGCGGCACGAGCGAGTACTACGTCGACAAGTACCTCTTCGAGACCGATCCACGGTGTCTGGAACTGATCGCACGCGCCTTCGCCGGCCGGATCCGGGAGCCGAAGCTCGCGGGTGTCGCGCTGGGCGCCGTTCCGCTCGTCGCGGTGACGAGCGTCGAGACCGGCCTCCCGTACGTGATCGCCCGGAAACAGAAGAAGGAGTACGGGACCGGAAACCTGATCGAAGGCCGATTAGAGGAGGGCGAGGAGGTTGTCGTACTCGAGGACATCGCGACGACGGGCCAGAGCGCCGCCGATGCCGTGAGCGCGCTGCGCGAGGCCGGTGCGATCGTGAACCGCGTGCTCGTCGTCGTCGACCGCGAGGAGGGCGCACGGTCGACGCTCGCTGGCTACGACGTCGACCTCGAGGCGCTCGTCACCGCCTCGGAACTGCTCGCAGACGAGGCGGGTCGCGAGTCCGCAGCCCGGTGAGTAACCCATCGTCGTGGATACTCGGCGGAGGTTTTCGATCGGTACGCACATATCCGTGTAGTAAACGATGAGGACATGAACAGGGCCCAGAAGGCAACGGTGCAGTTGCAGGCCGTCTCGGTGCTCGGGAGCCTCAAACGCACCCGGACGTACGACGAACTCGCGGAGCTCACCGGCCTGCCCGCCGGCGACCTGAACCGGTACGTCAACGGCCACGTCCTCCCCGGAGCCGAGCGCGCCCGACGGGTGGTCGAGGGCGTCGGGAGGGAGGCGGTGACCCGGGAGCTCGAGGCGCGGATCGAGCGCGACGAGGAGGGGTACGTCGACAACTCGGGCGTCGTGTTCGACCAGCCCTTTCTCGCCTCGATCGCCCCGGTCGTCACGACGGCGTTCGGCTTCGACCGTCCGGACGCCGTGCTCACGGCGGCGACCGACGGCATCACGCTCGCTGCGGCGATAGCGGGCGCGACCGACGCCCGCTGTGTCTACGCGAAGAAGTCGAAGGAGACCGCCGTCGAGCGGTTCGTCGAGGCGAGAGCGCGTCTCGACTCCGGGATCGAACTCACCTACTACCTCCCGGCGTCGGCGCTCTCGGTGGGTGAAAGCGTCCTCGTCGTGGACGACCTGATCCGCTCCGGCGAGACCCAGGAGCTGCTGCTCGACATCGCCGAGGAGGCGGGGACGGAGGTCCGTGGCGTCTTCGCGCTGATCGCCGTCGGCGACGAGGGTCTCGGTCGAGCGCGAGAACGAATCGACGCGCCGGTGGCTGCCCTGGTCGAGATGGAGCGATAGATCTCCGGCGGTCAGTGGAGCTGATCGTGCGTGTGGGCGTTGGCG
The DNA here is from genome assembly GCF_036429475.1 of Halalkalicoccus sp. CGA53. GTDB lineage: Archaea > Halobacteriota > Halobacteria > Halobacteriales > Halalkalicoccaceae > Natronorarus > Natronorarus salvus. The sequence continues at coordinate 799,192 of NZ_CP144125.1, read as the reverse complement.
TCGCCCTCCAGCGCGTCGTCGCACTCGACGTTCGTGTACCCCGACTGGAACAGCTTCACGAGGTCCGCGTCGGGGTCGAAGGCGTGTCTGGGGATGCAGCCGATGTCGGCGCCCAGCAGGTGGAGGCTCACGCTCGGCACCTCCGAGGTGGTCTTGACCGAGTGGATGTCGCCTTCCGGCGGGATCAGCTCGTAGAAGTCGCCGGGACCGGCCTGCTGGCGCTCGACGAGTTCGAGTTCGGCCTCGCCCTCGTCGTGTCCGGAGGAATCGACGCGCCGGAAGAAGGTCTCCTCCTGGGTGCCCTGACAGAGCCCCACGAGTCCCCAGGCGAGGTGGTCGTGGACGGGTGTCTCGACACCCGGTGGGACGACGAGGCTCGAGAGCGACAGCTTCCCCTCCTGCCGGTAGAGTAGCCACTGCGCGATCTCCCCACCCATCTCGCTCTTGTTGTCGTAGTCCTCCGGCGGCAGGTCACGATACAGTTCCGGCAGCCAGTCGTCCTCCTCGAGCAGCTCCTCGAACGGTTCGTGCAGCGCCGAGAGCAGCGACGGGACCTCCTCGTGCTCGTCCGCGGTCCGTTTTACCCGTTCGATGAACCGTCGGAGCCGATCGTTGTCGAGGTAGTACTCCTCTTCTGCGTCGACCATGGGGTGATCTCCGTTAGCACACCCTATAGGCTCATCGGGTTCGACTCCACGTCCGGCGGGATCGGCGGTCCGTCCCGGGCGGCTCCACGGCGACCCCGTACCCGGATCCCTCGCAGCCGGTACCCTCCCCGGACGGGGTCACGATCCGCGGACACGGAGTACCCGGGAGGAGGAGCATCGTTTCCCGTTCAGACGGTGGGAACGGTGCACGGGATGACTCTATGTGATCGCGTCCCGAACGGGAATGGGGGTCGAACCACGATGGCACGAGCACACAAACTCGACTGTGAGGCGGTATCGGACGAGTGTCGGTTCATCGTCCAATCGGAGAACGAATCGGAGGCGATCGAACTGGCGAAGAACCACATGAAGGAGGTCCACGGGCGGGAGTTGACGAACGAGGAGCTTCGGGAGGAACACCTGCAGGTCGTGTAGAGACCCGACGACGGCGGGTGATCACACCGTCGTCCCCTCGAATTCCATCCAGGACGCGCTGGGTGAGCGTACGGTGAAGTCCTCCTCGGTCGCCACACATCCTCCAGGAGTAGTACGTCCGTTACGGACGCCACGAGAGCCACCGTTCGGCCGGAGCGGTTCGCACGGGGGACGTGGGCACCCACAATACGCACATATGTGCATCACCCGGCGATCTCTCGACGGAAATCGTTAAGTAGCGAATGCTGAGTATGCTTGAACGTGCAACATGGGCGCCGCTGACAGGCTGGACGAGTTCTTCGGGGTACGCGGGGAGGGGAGTTCGATCAGGACGGAGGTGATCGCGGGGACGACGACGTTCCTCGCGATGGCGTACATCATCGTCGTCAACCCCTCGATCCTGCTGGGGGCGATCGTCGGGTTCGGCGAGGACGGCGGGCTGAACCCCGAGACGACCATCGACGGGGCGACGTACACCGCGGGCGAGGTGTTTCAGATGCTCGCCATCGCGACGATCCTCGCGAGCGTGGTCGCGACGCTCGTGATGGCGCTCTATGCCCGTCGCCCGTTCGGTCTCGCGCCGGGGATGGGGCTCAACGCCTTCTTCGCGTTCACCGTCGTCCTCGCGATGGGTATCCCCTGGCAGGTCGCGCTCGCGGCGGTGTTCGTCGAGGGGGTGATCTTCATCGCGATCACCGCGCTCGGGGTGCGGGAGTACGTCATCGAGCTGTTTCCCGAGCCGGTGAAGTTCTCCGTCGGCGCCGGCATCGGCGTCTTCCTGCTCTTCCTCGGGTTGCAGGAGATGGAGGTGGTCGTCCCCTACCCCGAGGGCACGCTCGTCGAGCTCGGGATGATCGCCCAGAACCCGGTCGCCCTGCTGGGCCTCGCTGGGCTCGTGCTCACGCTCATGCTCTGGGCGCGCGGGATCACCGGCTCGCTCATCATCGGCATTCTCACCACCACGCTCGCCGGCTGGGCGCTGATCCTGGCGAACGTCGTCGACGAGGCGGTCCTGGGACCCGCGGCGCTCGTCGACGAGGAGACCGGCCAGCTGAGCTTCGAGACCGTCCTCTCGCCGCAGTACGACATCACGCCGCTGGCGGGCGCGTTCGTCGAGGGGCTCTCACAGGCCGACGCGTTCACGTTCGCGCTCGTCGTCTTCACGTTCTTCTTCGTCGACTTCTTCGACACCGCAGGGACGCTGATCGGCGTCTCCCAGTTCGGCGGCTTCCTCGACGAGGAGGGCGACCTCCCGGAGATGGAGAAGCCGTTGATGGCAGACGCCGTCGGGACGACGTTCGGCGCGATGGTCGGCACCTCCACGGTGACGACGTACATCGAGTCCTCGACGGGGATCGAGGAGGGAGGCCGGACCGGGCTGACCGCGCTCGTCGTCGCCCTCCTCTTCGCCGTCTCCCTCGTCGCCGTCCCGCTCGTCGCTGCCATCCCCACCTACGCCTCCTACATCGCGCTCGTCGTCGTCGGGATCATCATGCTCCAGGGGGTGCTGGACATCGACTGGGGCGACCCCGCCTGGGCGGTCTCGGCGGGACTCACGATCACCGTGATGCCGCTCACGGCCTCGATCGCGAACGGACTCGCGGCGGGGATCATCGCCTACCCGCTGATCAAACTCGCGACTGGCGAGGGCCGGGAGGTCCGTCTCGGCCAGTGGGTGACCGCGCTCGCGCTCGTCGGCTACTTCTACGTCACGACCAGCGGCATGCTCGGCTGATACCACGGCCGTTTTGCCGCTCGGCGCACTACTCGCTCGCGAATGAGCGAACTCGAACTGTACGAACTGCCGGGCTGTCCGTTCTGTGCGACGGTGAAGACGAAACTCGACGAGCTCGGACTCGAGTACGAGAGCCACGAGGTGCCCCGCTCGCACGCCGACCGGACCGAGGTGAAAGAGATCACGGGCCAGACCGAGGTCCCCGTCCTCGTCGATCGCGCGAACGGGGTCGACGGGATGTCCGAGAGCGCCGACATCGTCGCCTACCTCGACGAGACGTACGGGAACTAACCCCTCGGCCGTCTCCGATCCCTCGCGAGAGCGCGTAGCGGCCGAGCCCAGAGCGGCAGGTGCAGGTCGAACACCGAACCCGGAGGGCGACGAGCGAGCGTGCGTGAACGTCCTGATCGTTCTCGGTCACCCGCGACGCGAGAGTCTCTGCGGCGCGCTCGCCCGGGCCTACGAGCGCGGGGCGGCCGAGACGGGGGTGAACGTCCGCTCGCTCGCCGTCACAGATCTGGAGTTCGACCCGAACGTCAGAACCGAAGAACCGACCGACCAGCACACCGAACCGGACGTAGCGGCGGCGAGGAGGGAGATCGAGTGGGCGGACCACCTCGTCTTCGTCTACCCGAACTGGTGGGGGACGATGCCAGCACTGCTCAAGGGCTTCTTCGACCGGACCTTCGCCCCCGGCTTCGCCTTCTCGTTCTACGACGAGGGCGAAGGCGCGGGCCACGAGGAACTGCTCTCGGAGAAGACCGCGGAACTCCTCGTGACGATGGACGTCCCGCCGCTGGTCTACCGGCTGATCCAGCGCCAGCCGGGGACGAACGCGGTGAAGGGTGCGACGCTCGACTTCGCCGGGATACGGACGACCCGGGTGACACATCTCGGACCCGTCGAGGGGTCCGAGCCGGAGGAACGCGCAGGGTGGCTGGCGGAGGCCGAGGCGCTCGGCCGATCGCTCGCGGGCGGTCCCGACACCCGGTGGTCGCGGATCCGCTACTCGGTCTCCGCGTGGCTCCGGGCGCTCAGACTCCAGTTCTACCCGATGGCCTGGGTGGCGTACACGATCGGCGCGCTCGGGGCCGTCGGTTCCGACGCGTTCACCTCGCTCGCCTACTGGCTCGGGCTCTCCTTTCTCTTCTTCCTCGAGGCCGCGACCGTCCTGAGCAACGAGTACGCCGACTACGAGACGGACAGGAGGAACACCTTCGCCGGGCCGTTCACCGGCGGCTCCCAGGTGCTCGTCGACGGCGCGCTCGGCTTCCGTCAGATCGAGATCGGGATCCTCATCGCGCTTTCCCTCGCCGGGCTCTCGGGGATCGGCGTGCTGGCGACCGGCACCGGTCCGCTCCCCGTGATGGCCGGCTCGATGCTCCTCCTCGCCGTCCTCGCGCTCGGCTACACGCTCGCCCCGCTGAAACTCTCCTACCGCACCCTCGGCGAACTCGACGTCGCCGTCACGCACAGCCTCGGCGTCCTGCTCCCCGGGTTCGTCGTTCTGGGCGGCGATCCGCTCGATCCGCTGCCGTGGCTGGTCGGCCTGCCCTATCTCCTCGCGATCCTCCCCTCGATCACCCTCTCCGCGATCCCCGACCACGACGCGGACCGGGCGGCCGGAAAACGGACGATCGCCGTCCGATTCGGCATCGATGGGGGGGTTCGGTTCGCACAGGTGACGGCGCTCCTCGCCTCCCTCGCGGGGGTCGCCCTGTACGTCTCGGAGCTCGTACCGGGTGCCTACAACGCCCTGGTCCTCCTCTCGGTCCCGCACGCGCTCGGGCTCGCCTGGCTGCTCGAGCTCCGTGTACCGGACGAGCCGCGTCGCATCGACGGCCCCATGATCGCTGCGCTGAGCTATCTCACCTGGTTCGCGCTCGCACCGCTCGTCGCGCTCCTCTGACCTTCGTCGATCGTCGTATATACACTTATGAATCGTCGAAAGCAGAGGGGTGCTATGGACTGTCCCGACTGCGAGACGAGGCTGGCGATCGTTCAGGGCTACGAGGCCTGTCCGGAGTGCGGGCACGTCGCGGAACGCGGGACCCTGGTGGCCCCCTGAGTCGGGAGCCGTCTCCACCGATCGGCGACGCAGTGCGGCGTGGTCGAGTCGGTCCGGGGAGTCCGTCGGAGCCGTCCTGTCGAGGACGGGGCGGAGCGGGGTCACCGGCTGACGAGACGTCGCACCCTGGGCGAGTGTCACGGAGTAGCGTTATTTACTCTCGGCTCGAGGGAGAGTCGAGAGGTCGACGGATGGCCCTGGCAACCGTTTCCCGATACGATCCCGATCGGATCGCCGAGAGGGGTGGGCACGCGGTGGTCGTCGGGGCGAGCATGGCCGGACTGGTCGCGACCCGTGTGCTGGTCGATCGGTTCGAAACGGTCACACTCGTCGAACGAGACCCACTTCCGGAGGACGCGGTCGCCCGTCCGGGGACCCCCCAGGCACGCCACATCCACGTGATGCAGACGGCAGGACAGGCGACGCTAGAGGACATCTTTCCCGGCTACGGCGAGGAGGTGATCGGGGCCGGCGCGCTGGTGATCGACCTCGCCAGCGACCTGGCAATATACGAGGAGGGGGACTTCCTCGCGGACGGGCCGACCCGGATGCCGATGTACTGTGCGAGTCGGCCGCTGTTCGAGCGAATCACCCGACGACGGGTCGCCGCACTCGATCGTGTCACGATACGGGACGAGTGTCAGTTCGTCGACTACCTCGTCGACGAGGGTACGACCGTCGAGGGGGTGATCGTCCGAACCGGGGGTGGCGAACGGGAGATCGAGGCCGAGCTGGTCGTCGACGCCACCGGACGAACCTCCCGGACGCCTGCCTGGCTCGAGAGACACGGCTTTCCCTCGCCCACGACCGACGAGGTGTACATCGACCTGGCGTACAGCACGGCCGTCATCGAACGACCCGCCGAGAGCCGCCGGTCGTTCTTCCTGATGCCGAACCCGCCGCGAACGCGGGGCTGTGGAACGTTTCCGATCGAACACGGACGGCGGCTGCTGACGCTGGTCGGCGTCCACGGCGACCGGCCGCCGACGGATCCGGAGGGGTTCGTCGAGTACGCAGCCAGTCTCCCGATCCCCGATATAGAACGCCTCCTCGAGGAGCACGCGCTGGTCTCGGAGGAGATCGCGCACTACCCGTTCCCGGCGAACGTCAGACGCCGCTACGAGGACCTCGACCGGTTCCCCGTGGGTCTGGTCGTCGTCGGTGACGCGATCGCCAGCTTCAATCCGATCTACGGCCAGGGCATGACCGTGGCCGCGCTCGAGGCTCTCCAGCTACACCACACGCTGGCGACCGAGCGCAGTGACGAGGTCGCACTCGGGTTCTTCGAGCGTGCCGCAGACGTCGTCGACGACGCGTGGAGGCTCGCGGTCGGCTCCGACTTCCAGTTCCAACGGACGACCGGTCCCAAACCGTTCGGGACGGACCTCGTGAACGGGTACGTCGCCAGACTGCATCGTAAGGCCCAGACCGACGGAAGCCTGGCCGAATCCTTCAATCGCGTCGTCACGATGGAGAACCGGCCAACCTCGCTGTTTCGTCCGGGGATCGCGTGGCGAGTACTCAAACCGGGTCGTTGAGCCGAATCCGATCCTGCTACCGTCTTTCTGTCGGCGCTCGACCTCCGAGGAGATCCCCACTACGGACTGCTGTAGTCCGTACCGGTCAGACCGGTCCCCGCCGCTCGGTCCGAGCGGTATACCGGTACAGCAGTCCGTAACGACGACTGCCGTGGCCGCACGTATCCGTCGAAGACGGTCGAGCTCGAGGGACGAACTCCCGGCTGGATCGGTGAGCCGTACCGAAGACCGCGACGTCTCGAACCCGACCTACGCGACCTCTTCGGGCGGGTCGGTCCGCTCGTGGATCAGCTCCTTCAGTTCGTCCGCGTCGGAGAGGCTCTCGGCCTCCGCGCACTCGATGAACGCGGTTCCTTCGACCTCCTCTTTGGGAGTCTCGTCGACGAAGTAGACCGAGCGGGTGAGCGTCACTTTTCCAATAGAAGCCATGATGCGCGCCCGTTTCTGGGCGGTCTTCGAGAGTTGGGAGTGGCCGGTGAGGACGTTCTCGTCGTCTTCGTCGGCGTCCTCGCTCACCGCCTTGAACGGCGCGCGTGCGGTCGGGTGGACGGTGAACCCCGCGCGGGTGAGCACGGTGACGATGTGTTCGTCGTCCGGATCGACCGAGAGCGCGCCGGGCGTCGGTTCGGACTCTCGGACCTCGCCCGCCCCGGCGAGTACGTCGACGGGGCTCGTGAGGGGGGCGTCGAACAGCTCCTCCAGACGCATCGCGACCTCGATGGAGGCGTTCATGCCGTCCTCGTACTTCGAGACGGTTCGTCGGGAGACGCCGAGTTCGCTCGCGAGCTGGCCCAGGCTCATGTTCTGCTGGCGGCGCTCGTCCGCGAGGATCTCCTCGTCGATGTTGACGTAGAGCCCGCCGGGGGCGGCGTAGATCAGCGGCGGCACCTCCTCGATGACGAGGTCGTAGACGGTGTCGGGGCTCAGTACCGGAACGCCGTGACGGAAGTAGACGACGCCCGGTTTCAGCTCCTCGTCGCGGGTCCGGAGCCCGATGACGAACGGCGTCGCGCCGAGGTACTCGCCGAGGCGGCGCATCTCGACGCCCGTTTCGGCGTCGAGGCCGTCGATGTTGCCGAGAATCTTCAAGAGGACGAGGTCCTCGCCGCGCCGCGCCGCGACGTCGAAGCTCTTGGGTCGGATCGCACACCGGTCGCTCACGGCGAAGCCCGCGTCGCGGAGCATCGCGATCACGTTGCCGACCAGCGCGGATCGTGACATACTGCTACATAAGTCGTTCGGTACATATAGGTGTTTTGCACGCCGAATGGACGCCCTCTGGCGATTCTGTCAGGGTCCTCCGTGGGAATTTACCTCGCGTACAGGGTGTACATAACACGCTACGAGGGGTCACGCTGCCCAGGCGAAACCGGTACGGGCTCGCGACGAGTAGCCAGCGTGATGACCGTCGTCGGGATCGACGACACCGACTCCAGAACGGGGGGGATGTGTACGACCTACCTCGGCGCGCTGCTCGCCGACGCGCTGCGAGCCGAGGGTGCGACCGTCGACCGACTCCTCCTCGTCCGATGTAACCCGGCGGTCCCGCACAAGACACGGGGGAACGCCGCGGTGGCGCTCCACACCGACTGCGACCCAGAGAGGGCGTTCTCGCTTGCGGAGGGACTGATCGGCGAGTACGCGATCGTCGACGACCCGAAGACGAATCCCGGCTTGGTCGTAACATCCCACGGTTCCGACGCGGTTCCGGAGCCGGTCGCGGAGTTCGCCCACCGGGCGGTCACCGATCACCTGGGTAGGGAAGAGGCGCGGGTCCTCTGCTCCGCTCACGGGTACCGGTTCAGAGGATGGGAGAACGGCCGGGGACTGATCGGTTCGCTCGCGGCCGTCGGCTCCTGGCCGCTCCCCGACCCGACCTACGAACGGATCGTCTATCGCGAGCGCGAGCGGTGGGGAACCGATCGCGAGGTCGATCCGGAGTCGGTCTTCGCGGCGGCCGACGCGTCCTACCCGCGCGTCTGGGACACAGTCGACAGGGCGACGGGTGACGTCGTTTGCGTGCCGAACACGCCCTGTCCGGTGCTCTACGGGATCCGTGGGGACGACACCGATGCCGTACTGGAAGTCGCGGAACTGATCGAGAGCGAGGCCGTCGAACGGGCGGAGACGTTCGTGACGAACCAGGGCACCGACGCCCACCTCCGCGAGGCGCCGCTCTCGGGCCTCGAATCGGGCTACTGCTACCGGAGCTCCGGTACCGTCGCGAGCGACCCGGAGACGCGCGCGGGCGGCCACGTCTTCTTCACGCTCGAGTCGGACGACGGCGAGACCGAGATCCGATGTGCGGCGTTCGAACCCACGAAGCGCTTTCGCGACCGGGTCCGCGCGCTCCGTCCGGGCGACCGACTCGCCGTCTGCGGGGAGGTCTCCGGTGGGACCCTCAAACTCGAGAAGTTCGCGTCGCGGGGGCTGAACCGGTTCAGGTGCCGAAATCCGCGCTGTCCGGACTGCGGCCGGTCGATGGAGAGCGCGGGCCGTGACCAGGGCTACCGGTGCCGGGAGTGTCGGACGAGTGCGCCCGGGAAGGAACGGGTGGAGGTCGACCGCGATCTCGAGATCGGCTGGTACGAGGTGCCGCCCACCGCACGGAGACACGTCGCGAAACCGCTCGTCAGGGGTGGGTTCGACGCGCAGGTCCACCCCGAACGGTGAACCGACGGGCTTTCGACCGGCGAGGGTGACGGCCGCACATGGAAGCGCCGGACACCGCGGACCTCGCGCTCTCGGGCGTCCTCTCGCTCGCGATAGCCCTCCTCGGGACCTGGCTCGTCACCGCCCGCGAGATTCCCGGGACCGAGGGACTCTCGCCAGTCACGGTGGGGCTCGTGCTGTTCGTCGGCGCGTTCGCCGGCCTCGTCGTGGTTCGCTACGGAATGGCGCTCGATGCCGGTCCGTGAGCCGATTCTCGGGGCCGGAAACCCGGCTTCGGGGTTTATGTATCGGATCACCGAAGGGTCGTGCGATGACAGCGATCGAACTCCAGGGGGTGACGAAACGCTTCGACGACACCGTCGCGCTCTCGGATCTCGACCTCGCGGTCCGCTCGGGCGAGGTCTACGGCTTCCTGGGGCCGAACGGCCCGGGCAAGACGACGACGATCGACACGCTGCTCGACTTCTCCCGACCCACGGCGGGGGAGATCACCGTCCTCGGGATGGACGCCGGGAGCGAGAGCATCGCGATCCGCGAGCGCACCGGCGTCCTGCCCGAGGGATTCGACCTCTACGACCGGCTGACCGGTCGCCAGCACCTCGAGTTCTCCATCGAGTCGAAAGTAGCCGACGACGATCCCGACGAACTCGCGGAACGGGTCGGGGTCCCTGACGCGCTCGACCGGAAGGTGGGCGGCTACTCGAAGGGGATGACCCAGCGACTCGGCCTCGCGAGCGCGCTCGTCGGCGAACCCGACCTCCTCGTCCTCGACGAGCCCTCGACTGGGCTCGACCCGAACGGCGCGCGTGAGATGCGCGAGATCGTTCGCGAGGAGGCCGGGTGCGGGGCGACCGTCTTCTTCTCGTCTCACATCCTCGGACAGGTCGAGGCGGTCTGCGACCGGGTGGGGATCCTCCGGGGCGGCGAACTCGTCGCGGAGGACTCGATCGACGCGCTCAGGGACGCCCTGCGGACCGAGGAGACGTTCCGGCTCCACCTCGACGAGCCGAGCGAAGCGATCGTCGGACCGGTCGAGGCGCTCTCCGGCGTCTCGACCGTCGCGATGGAGAACTCCTCGCTGGTCGTCACCTGTGCGAGCGACGCCAAGCCCGAGGTGTTCCGGACCGTCGAGCGCGAGGGCGCGCGCGTCAAGGACTTCTCGCTCTCGGAGGCGTCGCTCGACGAGGTGTTCGCGACCTACACCGGGGAGGCGAGCGCATGAGCGTCACCGTCGTCGCGAAGAAGGAGTTCCGCGACGCCGTCCGTTCGAGGCTCCTGCTCGTGCTGATCGCCGTCTTCTCGCTGTTCACGCTCGGTGGGGCCGTGCTCGTCTCACAGGTCGGCGAACTGTTCGGTCTCGGCGAGGAGGCCGGGATCATCGGGGTGATCCTCGCGCTCCAGACGCCCGCGAGCGTCCTCGTCCCGCTGATCTCGCTCGTCGTCAGCTACCGGTCGATCGTGGGCGAGCGCGAGTCGGGGAGCGTGAAGTACCTCCTCGGACTGCCACACGCCCGCCGGGACGTCGTCCTCGGGAAGGTGCTCGGTCGAACCGGCGTCGTCTCGGTCGCGATCCTCGTCGGCTTCGGCGTCGGCATCGTCGCGATCGTCGCGTTGATCGGCTCGTTCGATCCCGCGGCCTACCTCGGGTTCACGCTCGTGACGGTACTGCTCGGGCTGGTCTGGGTCTCGATCGGCGTCGGCTGCTCCTCGGTGACGCGCTCGCCGACCCGGGCAGGGATCGTCGGTTTCGGACTCCTGCTCCTGTTCTGGATCCTCTGGGACTTCGTCGGCCTCGCGCTGCTCTACGCGACGGACAGTCTGGACATGACGGGAGAGCCGATCCCCGGGTGGTACGCGCTCTTCAGTGCGATCCCACCCGGGAGCGCCTACGGCCTCGTCGGCTCCGCGCTCCTCCCCAGCGAGGCCGGCTTCGAGGCGGCGGGCGAACTCTCGGTGTTCCTCTCGCCCACCTTCGGCGCGTTCGTCCTGCTGCTCTGGATCGTCGTCCCGCTCGGGGTCGGCCTGCTCATCTTCGAACGAAGCGACCTGTGAACTACGTCTTCAGCCCGCTCCCGGTGAGCGCCACGACCACGTCGTCGTCCGGTTCGATCACGCCTCGCTCTCGGTACAGAGAGAGCGCCGCGGGCGCGACCGCACAGGTCGGCTCGGTGTAGAACCCGTTTCGGTGCAGCCGATCGAGTTCGGTCCTCACCGCCTCCTCGGAGAGCGCGATGGCGTCGCCACCGGTCCCTTCGATCGCCGCGAGAATCTGGTCTCTCCGAACCGGCGCTTCGATCTGGATGCCGTCGGCGGCCTCGTTCCGGCCCTCGCTTTCGCCGTGGAGCGTCTCCGCGATCGGGGCGTAGCCGGCCGCCTGTGCGCCGAGCAGTCTCGGTATCCGGTCGATCCATCCCGCCTCGAAGAGCGCACGGAACCCGCGATACGCGCCCAGAAAGAGCGTCCCGTGGCCGAGCGGGCTCACGAACGCGTCGGGGGCCTCCCAGTCCCGCTGGGCGCAGACCTCGAACGCGACGGTCTGGGTCCCGTCGAAGAACGCGGGGTTCCACGCGTGGCTCGCGTACCAGGCGTCACTCTCCCGTCGCGGGCTCCGCCCGCTCCTCGTCTCGGCGGAGCGTGGTTCCGCCCCTTCTACCGCTTCGAGACACGCCTCCGTGACGTCCGCCCGCGACCCCTCGACCCGGACCGCCCGGGCACCGGCACGCTCGATCGCCGTCAGTTTCGACTCCTTCACATCGGCGGGGACGTAGATCGCCGTGTCGATTCCCGCCCGGGCGGCGTAGGTGGCGATCGCAGCGCCCGCGTTGCCCGAGGAGTCCTCGACGACGCGCTCGACGCCGAGCGCCGCCGCCCGGGAGAGGGTCGTCGCCGCCCCCCGATCCTTGAAGCTCCCGGTCGGGAAGACGTACTCCAGTTTGAACGAGCAGTCCCACTCGGGAGCCTCGATCAGCGGCGTCCACCCCTCGCCGAGTGTCGTCCGGTGAGGGGTCGAAACGAGGTCCGAAAACGTCCAGAGACCGGCGTCACGGTCGGGGTTCCGCGGTGGTTTGCCGGGGACGGTATCGTTCGCCGCGAGTTCGAGCGGTCCGCCGCACGAACAGCGCCAGGGTTCGTCGGGGCTCGCGGGGAACGTCCGGGAACAGACAGAGCAGACGAGGTCCGCGACTCCTCTCCCGCTCATTAGCAGGTGTCCACGCCGGTTGCGACCGAGCAGACGTACTCCCCGGTGGCTACCTGCGGCAGCCGCCGCGAGCGCCAGAGGATTCCGGCAGAATCGGCGGTGATCGTCTCCTTCTCGGTGCCGAAGACGTCCGAAACCGTAAAGAGCGGGTCACCGGGGCTCACGCGGTCGCCGAGTTCCCGCTGCCAGTGAACCAGCCCGCCGACCGGCGAGCCGTGCTGGTCGAAGCCCGTCGCTCGCGTCTGGGGGTTCTGTGTGATCTCGCCCTCGAGAAAGCCGTAGTGGGTGAGCACGTTGAAGATCCCCTGTACGCCGAGTTCGATCGACTCCTCGTCCCAGCCGACGCAGCCCCCGAGTTCCGGGTCGACCGTGGGAATCCCCTCGTCGGGGGCGACCCGGGCGAGCTGGCCGTCCGGTCCCTTCTGGTCGAGGACGTAGCCACAGCCGAAGACCGTCGCGAGTTCCAGACACTCCTCGTGGAGCCGGTGGCGGCGGCCACAGCGCACACGGACCTCGTTCAGCATCCGGCTGGTCGAGCCCTGGTGGAGGTCGAGGACGTAGTCCGCGCGTTTCGCGGCCGAGAACGTCGCGTGCGCGATCCGTTCTGAGGAGGTGCCGTTCTCGTCGCCGGGGTACGTCCGGTTGGTCTTCGTGTCGTCGATCGGGTTCCGGTGTTCCGCGACCTGGAAGCCGTGGTAGTTGACGATGCCGACGAGGAGGATCGTTCCCGAGAGCTCGGTCGGATCGATCTGCGGGACGAACCGGCTCACGACGCCGACGCCGTTCAGTTCGTCGCCGTCGCTCGCCGCCTGCACGTAGAGCGTCTTCCCGTCGTCCGCACCGTTGATCACCGCGACCGGGAGGCCGAACTCGGCCCCGTCGCGCGTCTCGCCGACGACGAGCCGTCCGACCCCTACCTCCCCGGGATCGGCCCGCGCCGTTCCGAGTGCTGTCATTACCGCTAGACGGCCCGTCCACACCCTTGAGCGGTTCGGTCCGCCCGCCGGGCTTCGACGCGATTTTGAGGGGCCGACCCCTCTCTCCACGTATGACCGACGACGTTCCGGAGCGCCCGTCACTCGGCGCCGTGCTGGTCGAACTCGACGCCCCGCGACACTTCGCGGTCGGACTCGCTATCGGCGTCGTCTTCTCGCTCGTGCTCTACGTCTACCGCGTCTTCCTCGTCCAGCCGCTCTCGCCGACCGCCGAGACCTCGCCGCTGCTCTTCGCCGCGCTCGCGTTCGTCCTCGCGGTGACCGTCGGCTCGCTCGTCGCCATCGTCCTCACGATACGTTCGGCGATCCGCTACACCCGCTCGGCGAACGAGACGCCGCAACGGTAATCCTTATTCAGGCGGGTACGAAAGCTCCGGTCATGACCGACGACCTGAAACGAGGTCTCGAGGGAGTGCTCGTCGCCGAGTCCGAACTCAGCTTCATCGACGGGGACGAGGGGGAGCTCGTCTACCGCGGGTACGCCATCGAGGACCTCGCGCGCCACGCGAGCTACGAGGAGGTGCTCTACCTGCTCTGGCACGGGGAGCTCCCGACCCGCGAGGAGCTCGACGCGTTCGCCGACGAGATGGTCGCAGAGCGGGCGGTCGACGACGGGATCCTCGACACCGCCCGGGAACTCGCCGAGCAGGACGCCGAGCCGATGGCCGCGATCCGGACGGTCGTCTCCCAGCTCGCGGCGACCGATCCGGCGGGAGAGACCGATCCCACGGACCGGGAGGCGACGCTCGCGAAGGGCCGTCGGATCACCGCGAAGCTGCCCACGATCCTCGCTGCCTTCCACCGCTACCGCGAAGGCGAGGAGCCGGTCGAGCCACGAGAGGACCTGACTCACGCCGCGAGCTTCCTCACGATGCTCAACGGCGAGGAGCCCGACGACGTCCTCGCGGAGACGCTCGACGCGGCGCTCGTCCTCCACGCGGACCACGGGCTGAACGCCTCGACGTTCTCCGGGATGGTCACCGCGAGCACGCTCTCGGACGTCCACGCCGCGACGACGTCGGCGATCGGGACGCTCGCCGGCCCGCTCCACGGCGGGGCGAACCAGGACGTGATGGAGATGCTCCTGGAGGTCGACGAGAGCAGCAAGGAGCCCACCGACTGGGCGAAAAAGGCCCTCGACGAGGGCCGACGCATCCCCGGCTTCGGCCACCGCGTCTACAACGTGAAAGACCCCCGAGCGTACATCCTCGGCGAGATGTCCGAAGACCTCGCCGAAGCTGCCGGCGAGATGAAGTGGTACGACTACAGCATCGCCGTCGAGGAGTTCATGACCGAGGAGAAGGGCATCGCCCCGAACGTCGACTTCTACTCCGCGACGACCTACTACCAGATGGGGATCCCGATCGACCTCTTCACACCGATCTTCGCCGTCTCGCGCGTCGGCGGCTGGGTCGCCCACATCGCGGAACAGTACGAGGACAACCGGATCATGCGCCCCCGATCCCGATACGTCGGTGAGCGCGACTTGGAGTTCGTCCCGCTCGACGAGCGGTAGCCGGCAAACCGTTCCCCTATCCGCGACGCCGCTCCGACGCCAGTCCGACCCCTACATCGTCTTCCATCCGTAGAGCGAGCGCACGACGACCGGAGGAGGCGGTCGGTCTCCCCTCCTCCCCGTGACGAATCCCGGGAGGGGCTTGCCAGAACCGATCGGTTTTTATCATTATTAATCATACAGCCCCCAACAGGGTCACGGGTCGCCGGATCGAAATCGGTGTCGTGGTACTGGTGGATCATGATTACAACGCACGCTACGGAACGGTCGCGGACGCACGCCGTCGTCTACCTTCGGTCGCTCGCCCCGTCGGTGATCGACGAGACGAGAGAGCACCTCTCGCGGCTCGATCGGTTCGTCGAGGAAGGTACACTCGACGCCTACGAGGTCGAACTCTGGGGTGACGCGATCGCGTGCGACCCAACCTATCCGGCCGGGAAACACCTCTGTGAGACGGTCGAGCGGTTCGAGCGGTGGGCCGAGCGCCGGGACTGTTCGCTCGAGCCGGCGTTCTCGCGGGGCCAAGTCTGCTCGCTCGTCTCCGAGGAGACCCACGACGTGATCCGCCTCCCGATGGTCTGTCTCGCGGTGTACGAGGGGGAGAGGCTGACCGCGGTCTACCCCCACCGCGACGGATCGACGCGGACGGTCGCCGACGGCCTCGACGAGGTCGACCGGCACAGCGCGTCGGACCTGGTCGCCGCAGGGGCCTGATCGGCCTCGATCGCCCACGAACGGGGGGAGAACGGACCGGAAAGCGAAGCCCGTTTACGTCGCCCCCGCTCATCACCTGCGATGACCCTCCGCGTGACGTTCCTCGGGACGAGTGGGGCGGTGCCGACCGCGGGGCGGAACCCGAGTTCGGTCCACGTCAACCGCGAGGGCGAGGAGTTCCTATTCGATGTTGCCGAGGGGACACAGCGACAGATGATGCGATTCGGGACCGGCTTCTCGATCTCGGCGATCTTCCTCACACACGTCCACGGCGATCACGTCCTCGGTCTCCCGGGGCTCTGTCAGACGATGGCGTTCAACGAACGGACCGCCCCGCTGTCGATCACCACGCCTGCAGGGACCGGAGGTCGCGTCCGGACGCTCCTGACCGCGATCGACGACGGACCCTCGTTCCGGGTCGACATCCACGAGGTACGGGCGGGCGAGACCGCGTTCTCCGGCGAGGGCTACGACGTCCGGACCTTCGAAACGGACCACCGTACCCGGTCGGTGGGTTACGCGCTGGTCGAGGACGATCGGAAGGGACGGTTCGACCGCGAGCGCGCGGAGGAACTCGGCGTCCCGGAGGGACCGCTCTTCTCCCGGCTGCACGAGGGCGAGACGGTCGAGCTGGAGGACGGTACGCTCGTCGAACCTGGCGAGATCGTCGGCCCGCCACGGCCCGGCCGGCGGCTGGTCTACACCGGCGACACCAGACCGGCGGAGACGGTGGTCGAGGCCGCCCGGGACGCCGACCTGCTGATCCACGACGCGACGTTCGTCGAGGAGGCGGCGACGAGGGCGCGCGAGACGGGCCACGCCACGGCGAGGGAGGCGGCGGAGGTCGCGGAGCGGGCGGGTGCGAAGCGGCTCGCGCTCACGCACGTCTCCTCGCGCTACGCCGGGAACGTCTCCGCGCTCGCGACCGAGGCAGTGGACGTGTTCGAGGGGGCGTTCGTCGCCGAGGACGGCCAGCGGATCGACGTGCCCTACCCCGAGTGACACCGACTGCCGTGGGGTATTTGTTTCGAGGGACGCTAGTGGAGCCGTGAGCACGCTGCGAGCCCTCGACAGGGTGATCTTCGGCGTGGACGTCCACAGCGGGAACATCCGCGGCGACGCGCCCTCTTACGCCGTCGTCGCCTTCGACGGGGAGAACACGGATCGGGACGTCGTCTCCTACCGGAAGCTCAGACGGCTGATCGAGCGAGAGGGGCCGGCGATCGTCGCGACCGACAACGTCTACGAACTCGCCGCCGACAAGGACGCCCTCGTCGGGTTCCTCCGCGATCTACCGGCTGAGACGACGCTCGTCCAGGTGACGGGCGCGGAGCGTCCCGAACCGCTCTCGAGAGTGGCCTCCCGTCACGGCATCCCCTACGGGAAAGAGCCGATGGAGGAGGCGGAGGCGGCCGCCCGCCTCGCCGCGAGCAACGTCGGCTCGGAGGTGACGGCCTTCACGAACACGACCCGGGTGAAGGTCTCGCGGGGACGGTCGACCGGGAAGGGCGGCTGGAGCGCGGACCGCTTTACGCGGCGGATCCACGGTGCGGTCAGACGCAGGGCGCGCGAGATCGAGTCGACGCTGGACGGCGAGGCCCTCGAGTACGAGGTCGAGGTAACCGAGAAGTACGGCGGCTACGCGAACGCCGTCTTCACCGTCGAGGCGACGCCCGACGAGATCCCGTTCTCCGCGACGCGAGTGGGCGACATCCGGGTCGAGATCGAACGCGAGCGCACCGACGGCATCGAGTTCCACTCGCTGGCGAAGCGACGGGACTACGTGATCGTCGGGATCGACCCGGGGACCACGACGGCGGTGGCGGTCGTCGGCATCGACGGCGAGGTGCTCGATGTCTGGAGTACGCGCACGGCGGACACCGCGGAGGTGATCGAGTGGCTGATCCAGCGGGGTCGCCCGTTCCTGATCGCGGCCGACGTCACGCCGATGCCGGGAACCGTAGAGTCGTTCCGGCGGAGCTTCGACGCCGCGGGCTGGACGCCCGAGCGCGACCTCGCGGTCGACAGGAAACTGCACCGCACCCGCGAGGAGAGCTACGACAACGACCACGAGCGCGACGCGCTCGCGGCGGCGCTGTTCGCCCACGACGACCGCGCCGACCAGTTCGCCCGGATCGCCCGGAAGGTGCCCGCGCGGATCGACCGCGAGGAGGTGATCGCCCGGGTCGTCGGCGACGGCGAGTCGGTCGAGGCGGTGCTGACGTCGCTCTCGGACGAGGAGTCCGAGGAGGAGGAGGAGCCGGAACACACCCCCCGCGAGCTCAGCGAGGAGGAGCGGCGGATCCGCGACCTCGAGCGGCAGGTCGAGCGGCTCCGCTCGCACACCGAGGAGCTCCGCGGGACGATCGACGAGCGCGACGAGGTGATTCATGCCCTAGAGAGCGACCTCGAGGCCGCCCGGAGCGACGAGCGCCGCCGGGCGCGAGAGCGCCGCGAGGTGCGCCGTTTGGAGCGCGAGGCCGACCGCCTGAGGGACGAACGCGACGAGGCTCGCGAGGAACGCGACGGGCTCAGTGAGAAACTCGAACGGCTGAAGGAGCTCTGGAAGCTCGATCACTCGAACTTCGCGGACGTGAGCGAGAAGCGCCAGGGGCTCGTCTCGGTGAAGCCGATCGAGAAGTTCACGCTGGCCGCGATCGAGAACGCCGACGAGGAGTACGGTCTGATCGAAGGCGACGTCCTCCTCCTCCGCGACGCGAGCGGCGCCGGCAGGAAGACCGCCGAACGGCTCGCGGAGACCGCGCCGCGGGTCGTACTGAAACACGGCGGCCTCTCGGACGTCGCGGAGGAGGTGCTCTTCGAGCACTCGATCCCCGTCGGACCGGCGAGCGAGGTGCGGATCCAGGAGGTCGACGAACTCGCGGTCGCCCGCGAACGTGACGTGGAGGCGGTGATCGAGGACTGGCACGAGCGGGCGGCCGAACGCCGGCGCGAGCAGAACACGGCGATGGTCGACCGACTGATCAGCGAACACCGCGTCGAGAACGGTGGGTAGGGTCGGACTAGGCGGGACCGTCTTCGTTCGAGAGCCGTTCGGCGAGCGCCCTGGCGTCGACGACGTGCTCGTCGGCCGCCGGGTGACCGGTCTCCTCGACGTGTGAGAGCAGTTCGGAGACGTGTTCGATCCGTCTCCCGACGACGTCGTCCGGCGCGTCCACGAGGTCGGCGGCGACCGCCTCGGCCTCGCCGATCCAGCGGTTTGCCTCCTCTCTGAGTGGGAGTTCCTCGGTAGCTTCGAGGTGCGAGAGGAGTTCGGCGACCCTGTCCCGAGACATCTACTCGGTCGTCGTCTTCTCGGCCTCGCGCTCGCCCTCGTAGATCTCCGCGCCGTCCTGGGCGACCTTCTCGGCGAGCACCGCACACTTCACTCGCATCGGCGTCACCTCGATCCCCAGCAGGTCGAGGACATCGTCGGTGTCGAGGTCGTGGAGCTCTGCCATCGTCATTCCGCGGATGTGGGAGGTGAGCATGCTCGCGCTCGCCTGGCTGATCGCACAGCCGTCGCCGCGAAACGAGGCGTACTCGATCCGGTCCTCGTCGTCGAGGCGAACGAACACCTCGATCTCGTCGCCGCACATCGGGTTCTCGCCGAGGTGTGAGAAGGTGTGTTCCTCGAGTTCACCGTAGTTGCGGGGGTTCTTGTAGTGATCGAGGATCTGCTCGCGATACATGTCCGAGCCCATGCTCATAGTTGTGCGAGCTACGGGCAGGCGGCGCAAAAGGGTTCCGCAGCGGGGGATCCAGTCACTCGAGCGCGTGGATCGCGCCGTCGGCGGTCCCGACGTAGAGCCGGCCGCCGACCGGGGTCGGCGAGGAGAAGACGACCTCGCCGATCCCCGTCCCGTACACCTCCTCGCCGTCACCGGCATCGTATCCGAGGACGGCCCCCTCCCGGTTGGCGACGTAGACGACCCCGTCGGCGACCGTCGGCGACGACCAGACCGCCCCGCCGGTGTCGACGGTCCATACCTCCGACCCGTCCGTCGCGTCGAAGGCGGCGAGCGCGCCGTTCGCGTTTCCGGCGTAGACGACGCCGTCGAAGGCCGCGGCACCCGATGCGGTCCAGTCGCCACCCTCGACGCCCCACACCAGGTCGCCGTCGTCGGCGGCGAGCGCGTAGAACCGTCCGTCCTCCGTCCCGGCGTAGACGACCCCGTCCGAGACGGTCGGCGTCGCCTCGAACGTCGAGCCGTCGTCGAGAGCCCACTCGACCTCGCCGGTTTCGGCGTCGTGGGCCGAGAGGATCCCGCCGAAGCTCCCGACGAACACGCGACCGTCCGCGACGGCGGGCGTGGCGACGACCGGCCCGTCGGTCTCGGCGGTCCACTCGTTCGCACCGAGCGCGTGGACCTCCCCCGAGTCGGTCCCGACGTAGATCGTCCCCTCCGAGATGGTGGGCGAGGCGCCGACCGCGTCGCCGAGCGAGCGCTGGCTCTCGATCTCACCCGCCTCGACGTCGACCACGTAGAGGTTCCCGTCGAAACTGCCCACGTAGGCGAACCCGTCGAGCACCGCCGGTGAGGAGAAGACGTCCCCGCCGAGGTCGAGCTCCCAGAGAACATCGCCCTCCTCGACACCGATCGCGTAGAGGCTCTCGTCGTAGCTCCCGACGAACACCACACCGTCGACGATCGTCGGCGAGCCGTAGACCGAGCCGCCCGTCTCGACCGTCCACAGGTCGGAGCCCTCACCGGTCGGTCCCGATCCGTCCCCGACGCCGGTGTTCGCGGCGTCGTACCGGAACATCGGCCAGGCCTCCCCCGTTCCCTCGCCCCCGTCCTCGGAGCCGTCGTCCTCATCCTCGTCGCCTTCGGCCTCACCCTCGTCAGCGTCGGTGTCGTCCGCCGGGGGCTCGGCGTCGTCCGCGGGCGTCTCCGTCGGGTCGTCCTCGTCGTCCTCGGAACAGCCCGCGAGGCCGACGAGGGCGAGCGTGCCGACGCCTCGCAGGAGACCCCGGCGTGTCCGCGCGCTGCGATCGGTCATACGGGTGGCCTCTCGGGCGCGGCGATTGAGCGTTTCGTTGTCGATCCACAGCGCTAAATCCACGAGCACGGTACTCGAGCCATGGACGACCGGCCGAAGCAGGAGGGATCGGGCGTGAGCGCGCGGCTGTTCGTCGGCCTCGTCGTCGGGGGGATCCTCGCCGTCGCCGTCGGGACCAGTGCCGTCTTCGCCGGCCTCCCCGACGTCGGGCTACTAGTCATGGTCGCGGGCATCGCCGCGTTCGTCGTCGCCGCCTGGCTGCTCGTGCGGTGACCTCTCGGCCCGTCCCGGGGACGGACGCGAGTGGTGGGATACCCCTTCGGTGACGAACCGAAGCGCCGTTCTATCGGCTCTCGACGGTCACCGAGAGCTCCTCGTCGACGAGGATCGAGAGCGAGTCGCTGTCGAGCGAGAGGGTCGATCGGACGCGCCAGGGGTCGTCCGAGAGGACCTCGACACCGTCGTCGTGAAACGAGACGTTCCAGGTGTCGACCTCGTCGACGTCGATCCCGTGGTCGTAGTGGAAGGCGACGACGGCGGGCTCGAACAGCAGGAACGAGTTCACCGAGAGCGTCGCGTTGTCGCCACAGCGATCGCAGGTGAACTCGACGCCGACGGCCTCGTCGTCGTCGAGATACGGCGACTCGTCGGTGAGCGTGCCCGTCATCTTCCCCGCGCAGTTGAAACAGATCCCGGCGGAGATCATCCGGAGGACGCCCATCACCCAGTCGTCGAACGCCCGCGTCAGCTCCTCGATCGACCGGCCCTCGAACCCGCCGGGCGGGAAGCCGAAGGAGGCGCGCTGGTCGTCACAGTCCGGACAGCGGATCGTCACGCGTTCGTCCTCGTACGTCGCCGAGAGGGGCTCACCGCAGCGGTAGCAGGCCGAGTCGATGACGAACGTCTCGCCGCTCGCATGCTGTGTGTACTCGCCAGAGAGGATGGCGCCGACGATCCGATGGCCGGCGTAGGTGAGTTCGTAGCCACCTTCGACCCGTCTGAGGAACGTCCCGACGAGCTTCCCGAGGTGGTAGTTGAACCGACCCGAGTCGCGGGCGCCGACGCGCTCTCTGAGCTCCGAAAAGGTGAGCGGCCCGCCGCCGGCGTCGCCCAGGACCCGGATCGTGGTGATCCGTGTCTCGTCGCCGAGCAAGGCGAACGCCGCCTCGGGCGAGAGGTCGCGGTCGTCGGCCACCTGATCGGTCATACTCCTCGAGACACACGATCGCCTGATAACCGCTTCGCCGGGCCGCCTCGCTCCCTCATCCGTCCGCTCGACGAACCCGCGACGGTCGAACGTATCGGGCGTCCCGAAACCCCCGGAGTCAGCCGTCGAGCGACTCGGCGACCCGCTCCCCGTCGTCAGTCAGGACGTACCCGCACTCGGTTCGCTCGACGAACGTCCCGACGAGTCGCTGGAGGTGGTAGTTGAACCGCCCGCTGTCACGGACACCGACCCGTTCCCTGAGCGCCGTGAACGACCGGGGTCCATCGCTCTCGCCGAGCGCCCGAACGATCGCGACGCGCGTCCCGTCCGCGAGCAGCGCGTACGTCTCCTCGGGCGGGACGTCTTCGGACACGGAACCGACGGTGATCACCGACACACCGATCCCGGATCGATCACGACTCGCCACCGGACCCCGCTCGCACCGTCGAAGTCGGGGACCGGAGGGCGGGAGCGTACACTCACGACGACCATGCGAACGAGAGGCGGGCCGGACTAAAAGCCACGATCCAAGCGAAGCGAAAGTGAACGTCGTCGTCGGTCACCGAATGGTCCAGTTTCGGTCCGCTCGCCGCAGCTCTAGGTCGGTCGCGCTCCTCTCGCGGTGTGGGGACGACCCCCCGGAGAGCGCCATGAGTGACGCGATCGGATGGTTCGGGATCCCATCGGCCGAGGTCGAGCGAGCAGTCGAGTTCTACGGAACCGTGATCGAGTACGAGATAGCGACGACGACGGGGAACGATACCCGCTACGGGTCATCTCGGAGGGAGGGAACGAGGTCGGCGGAATCACCGCCTCGACGATTACGTCTCTCCCGACGGGACGACCGTCCCGTACGAGCCGGGCGAGGGTGGCGTCGGGGTCTACCTGACCGTTCCCGACGGGCCAGAGGAGGCGCTTTCGTGAGTCGAACCGGCCGGTTGGACCGTCCTGGTCGGGAGACTGCGGGTGAACGCTGTCGCTCGTTTCGCGTTCGTCGAGGACACCGTGGGGAGCGGGATCGGACACTGGGAGATGAACGCCGAGGTACTCAGGCGAACAGTTCGCGCGCCCCGTCGATCGCCTCGACCAGCCTGTCGATCTCCTCGCGCGTGTTGTAGAGGTAGAAGGAAGCGCGGGCGGATGCGGCCACCCCCAGTACGTCGTGCAGCGGCTGGGTGCAGTGGTCGCCAGCGCGGATCGCCACCGCGTAGTCGTTCGTGATCGATGCGAGGTCGTGGGCGTGGACCGATCCGAGGTTGAACGCGACGAGTCCGCCCCGCTTTTCGGCCTCCGTCGGCCCGTAGACCTCCACGTCGTCGTACTCCGAGAGCCGATCGAGGGCGTACTCGGTCAGCCACTCCTCGTGGGCGCGGATCCGTTCCATGCCGATCTCCTCTAAATAATCGATCGCCGCCGCGAGACCGACGCCCTGGGCGATCGGCGGCGTGCCCGCCTCGAACTTCCAGGGCAGTTCGTTCCAGGTCGCCTCGTCGAAGGTGACCTTCGTGATCATCTCGCCGCCGAAGAGGTAGGGCTGCATCTCCTCCAGCACCCGCTTCTTCCCGTAGAGACAGCCGATCCCCGTCGGGCCGGCCATCTTGTGCCCCGAGAAGGCGTAGAGGTCGGCGTCGATCTCCTCGACGTCGACCGGCATGTTCGGCACCGCCTGCGCGCCGTCGACGAAGATCAGCGACCCGTGATCGTGGGCGAGGTCGGCGAGCTCCGAGACGGGGTTGATCGTCCCGAGCGCGTTCGAGGTGTGAACCACCGAGACCATCTCGGTACTATCGGTGATCAGCTCTCGGGCGTGGTCCATGTCGAGTTCGCCCTCGTCGGTGATCCGAACGTACTTCACGTCCGCACCGGTCTTCGCTCCGATCTGCTGCCAGGTGACCAGCGAGGCGTGGTGTTCCATCTCCGTGAGGACGATCTCGTCACCCGGGCCGAGCTCCTCTAGGCCCCAGGCGTAGGCGACGAGGTTCTCCGCCTCGGTCGTGTTCTTCGTGAAGACGACCTCCTCGCGGCCCCCCGAGGCGCCGATGAACTCGGCGACCCGGTCGTGGGCCTCCTCGTACGCGATGGAGGCCTCCTGGCTCAGCTGGTGGATCCCCCGGTGGACGTTCGCGTTGTAGGTGCGATAGTACTCGCTGATCGAGTCGATCACCTGGTTCGGCGTCTGCGTCGTCGCCGCGTTGTCGAGGTAGACCAGCCGCCGGCCGTTGAACTCCCGATCGAGGATCGGGAAGTCCTCCCTGAGCCGGTCGACGTCGAGCGGTGCGGACTCCTGAATTCCCATTGAGGAGGGAAACGGGCCGGAACGAAAACACTCCTTCGGTCCGACGGCCCCCTGGAAACCGCGAGCGGTTCCGTTCGTCGGCCCGCGGGGACGTGAGCGATCAGAACCGGTTCAACCAGAGCAGCTGCGCGTGGACCGTCCCGCCGACCTCGAGGACGTTTCCCTCCTCGACGAAGCCGTGGTCGATCGCGAGCGCGACACACCGTTCGCCGACGAGGTTCGCGACGGTCGCCCGGGCGAGCCCGTCGACGACCCGCTCCTCGTCGGCCTCCTCGCCGGCGTAGAACTCCTCGGTGACGGTGAGCGACACCTCGCCGTCCTCGAAGGTCTCGCCGAGGACCTCGGAATCACAGACCGAGACCAGCAGTCCCTTCGGCGTCTCGCGCTCGCGGATGATCATTCGATCAGTCGTTCTTCGGCGTGCTCGCGGAGCTCCTCGGCGTGGGCGGCCACCTCCTCGGCCTCCTCGTCGCGCCCGAGCATCTCCAGTGCGCGCGCCTTCTCCTCGTAGACGTCGACCGATCGCATGCCGAGTTTCATCGCGTTGTCGAAGCTCCGGAGCGCCTCCTCGGCCAGGCCTCGTTCGAGCTGCATGAATCCGCGGTTGTACCAGCCCTGCGGGAAGTGGTCGTCGAGTTCGACCGAGCGTTCGGCGTGGTAGAACGCCTCGTCGTCCTCGCCGAGTTCCCAGAGCGCGTACGAGAGGTTCGTCTCCGCGAGCGCGGCGTGTTCGCCACGGTCGTCGGCCCGGAGCGCCTCGCGGTGGGAGCCGGCCGCCTCGTCGTACTCCTCGAGTTCGGCGTGGGCGACGCCCTTGTTCACCCAGGCCTCGGCTTCCAGTGGGCTGTCCTCCTCGGCGAACATCGCGGCACGGGCGAACGCCTCGGTCGCCTGCTCGTGGCGGTTGATCTCCATGTAACTGAGGCCGACGTCGATCAGCGACTCCACGTCGACGTCCTCCTTCGCGATCTGGCGCTCGTCGAGCAGGTCGGAGACGACGTGGGAGTCGACGGGGTCGACCTCGTCGGGGTCGACCCGGAACTCCGGCGGCTCCAGGTCGAACGCGCCGTAGGGGTCCTCGAAGCCGCGCCCCTCGGAGTAGCGGTGGTCTCTGTCCTCGTCGTCGGTCATAGGTCTGGATTGGCGACCAGCGGGTTTAACGCCTGCGCACGAGCGTTCCGTCCCGAGGTCCGGGCCGTCCCCAGCGCTTATTCCCACCCACTCGAAATTCCCGATATGGGAGACAGCGGCGGGAAGTACGATCTCACCGAGATCTTCGTCGTCAAGTTCGTCCTCGCCGACATCGTCATCATCGCGGCCCTGCTGTTCGCCGGACCGATCTACGCCGTCGCGATCACCGCGCTGCTCGTCGTGAGCGTCTTCCTCGTCTGGTACCTGATGGAGCGCACCGGAGGCGACGAAGAGAGCGCGAGGGAACCCGATCCCGTGACACGATTGCAGGCGCGCTACGCCGCGGGCGACCTCACCGAGCGGGAGTTCGAAGAACGGCTGGACAGACTGATCGACGCGAACGAACGCGCCGAGCGGGCGGGCGTCGAGACCGAGGAGCTCTCGCTCGATCGGGCGGACTGAACCTACTCGACCTCGGTCTTGAACTCTAGCGTACCCGTTTCCGGGGAGCCGTACCGCTCCCGTACGTCCTCGACGGGTCCCCGCTCCGCCTCCGCACGCACCCGTTCGATCGTCTCGACGGCCTCCTCGGGGTCGTCGACAACGTCTCGTTTGCAACGAAGATCGAGCCCCCGGCGGATCCCGATCCGAAGTTCGTCGTCGGTGAGGTCGACCCCTGAAATCCGCTCCCACGGGACGAACCGCTCGCTCGTCCACGACTGGTGTGCAACGATCCCCTCCTCGTGGATTCGGAGCTCCGGGAGGTACTCGGGGTCGAGCGGATCGCCCAGGTCGTACGACCGCCCGCTGCCGAAGCGGCTGGGAAGCCGCATTCTTCGCCGCGAGTCCTCGTCGCGGTTCTGGTTGTAGAACACGACGGCGGTGAAGAGCAGGAACATGACCCCCATCGCCGTCAGCCAAAACCCGGGGAAACCGCCCCCCATCGCGAGGGACGCCCCGCCGAACGAGAGAGAGAAGAGGCCGATGGCGGCCATCCACCAGTGCTGTCTCGGATCGAGATGGGAGACGGTGAGGATCGGGTCGTCCGAGACGACCGCACGGGCGTAGCGCGAGCGCCCCATCGAGGAGATTCCCCACCCACAGAGTCCCGTGACGAGCGTCCCGAGGCCGGCACCGACGGCCGCCCCGACCGGGAACGGGGAGACGAACGCGCCGAGCGAGAGCGCACCGAAGCCAGCGGGTACAGAAAAGGGGAGCAGGCGTGATCGGAGGTCGCGCCCGAGTCGTTCGGCCAGTCCCTCACGTCGACTCGCGAGCAGGGAACCGATGACGAGACCCACGGTCACGGTGGAGGTGATCCCACCGACGAGCGTCGAGACCGCCGCGCCGGTCGCTGCCGCCGCGGTGAGGAACGCGAAGGTGAGCGTCGCCGCGGTGTACACACCGAACGCGGCGACGAAGCCCACGTCGGGGGTGTCGAGGTCGTCGGGGAGCGAGGGGGACACGGCTCGTATTCTCGCTACTGGGGGCCGATACAAAGCTCTGGTGTCAGGAAAGAACTGACACGGGTCGATGGAGAGTTCGTGGGCTTCGTGCAGGCTCCGACGCCCGTTAGACCGCACCAGCCTCCCCCGCTCGGTTCGCGTGGCGCCGTGCGCCCGCGAACCGAGGCCACGGCACCACCGCGTCATCTCCTCCGGAGTCGCGACAACGCTCAAACCCCTGCCCCGCGAAGCCGTCCCATGCGACTGTTCGTCAGCGTCGACCTCCCCGAGGACCTCGCCGACCCGATCACCGACCTGCAGGAGGACTTCGCCCGTGCGGACGGCCTCCGGTTCACCGACCCGGAACAGGCCCACCTCACGCTGAAGTTCCTCGGCGAGACGGACGGGAGTCGGGTGAACGAGCTCTCGAGCGCGATCGAACGCGGCGTCGAGGAGAGCGAGGTCTCGCCGTTCGTCGCACAGTTCGGCGGCCTCGGCGTCTTCCCCTCGCTCGAGTACATCAGCGTCGTCTGGCTCGGCGTCGAGGAGGGTACCGAAGACCTGACCCGGCTCCAGGGGGCGATCGAAGCTCGAACGGTGGGGATCGGCTTCGACCCGGAGGACCACGAGTTCACCCCGCACGTCACGCTCGCGCGGATGGACCACGCTGGCGGGAAGGAGGTGGTACAGGAGGTCGTCACGAGCCGTGCGCCGGTCGTGGGCGAGATGCACGTCGAGGAGGTCCGACTCACCGAGAGCGAACTCACTCCGGAAGGGCCTGCCTACAGCACCGTCGAACGGTTCCCGCTATGAAAGTGGACGTCGCTGGATGTCGCCGGCCGATCTGCCGGTTCAGTCCCGGACGACGACCTGGTTCTCGGTGATCCGCTCGACGCGGCCGTCGTCGAGCCGGTAGGTGTCCTCGTCGGCCTCGCCCCAGCCGAGTTTCGAGGAGATACTGTCGGTGAGGTTCGGATTCGGGTTGACGTGTGCGGAGCCGTCCTCGACGGCCTCGACCACGCCGATCTCGTCGCCGCTCTCGTTTACGACCGCTTTACCCTCGTCGTCGTCGGTGAACGTGGTTCGCATGCCGGCTGTCGCTACGGCGAACTGACGGGTATAGCCCTGCCATGCGATAGCGGGGGAACACCGCTAAAAGGACAGGATTTTAAGCGCCCGACGGGTAGGAGCGCGCACTATGGGTAAGAAGACGAAGGCGAAGAAAAAGCGCCTCGCCAAACTGGAGCGCCAGAACGCGCGCGTCCCGGCGTGGGTGATGATCCGAACCGACCGCGACGTGATGCGAAACCCCAAGCGCCGAAACTGGCGGCGTAGCGACACCGACGAGTGATGAGCGCGAGCGACTTCGAGGAACGGGTGATGACCGTTCCCCTGCGGAAGGCGAACGCCGAGGCGAAGCACAAGCGCGCGAAGAAGGCGATGTCGTTGGTGCGATCGCACCTCGCACAGCACTTCAAGGTCGAGGAGAGCGACGTGCGCCTCGACGGCTCGATCAACGAGGCCGTCTGGGCCCGTGGGTCGAAACGTCCCCCGCGCAAACTCCGCGTCCGGGCGGCCCGGTTCCAAGAGGCCGGCGAGTCGATCGTCGAGGCCGAACTCGCGGAGTAGCGTGCTTCGGACGACTTTCTCCGGCTCGTCGGCCGTCGGCGTCTTCGCACGTGCGACCGACAGCTGTGTGCTCGTCCGACGCGACGCCGAGGAGGACACCTGCGAGGGGATCGAGTCAGAGCTCGGCGTCCCCGTGATCCCGACGACGATCGGCGGTGCCTCGACCGTTGGCGCGCTCGCCGCCGGCAACGGCAACGGCCTCGTCGTGAGCAGCCAGGTCACCGACGTCGAGCGCGAGGCACTGGAGGGGGCCGGCCTCTCTGTCACCGAGCTCCCGGGGAAGATCAACGCGGCGGGCAACGTCGTTCTGGCGAACGATACAGGCGCCTACGTCCACCCCGAACTTCCCGAGGGTGCGGTCGAGGCCGTCGAGAACGGACTCGACGTGCCCGTCGAACGCGGTGACCTCGCGACGCTCCGGACGGTGGGTGCCGCAGCCGTGGCGACGAACCGTGGCGTGCTCTGTCACCCGAAGGCCACGGACGCCGAACTCGACTTCCTCGAAGAGCTACTCGGGGTTCCGGCTGACATCGGCACGATCAACTACGGCGCGCCGCTGGTCGGTTCCGGGCTGGTCGCCAACGAGAACGGCTACGTCGTCGGGAACGAGACGACTGGCCCCGAACTCGGCCGGATCGACGACGCGCTGGGTTACATCGACTGAGCAGCTAGCGAGATCCACCTCCCACTCGATTATCTCCCGGTGAGCGACAGCCACAGCCTTCGACCGGCTCGTCTTCGATCGCTCGCGTGGATCGAGCTATCCCGGACGCATCGGCTGGGTACCTCCCCAGCATGCCCCGGCCTCGTAGCGGAGTTCGGAAGAGGTTCTTTAGACCATGCTCGAAGATTGTTTAATTCAGGCCGAGGGTGGGGAGTGTACTGGCAAACTTTTTATTTAGATAGATCTAAATCCCCTTCATGGACTCCGATTCCCGTCGGGATACGATCGGGATTTCGAGGCGGACACTGCTGAGGACGTCTGCTTGCGTCACCGCGACGGGAGTGGCCGGCTGCCTCGGTGATGGAGACGAGCCGGGAGACGACGAGGCCGATCCCGGGGACGGTGATCGGGATGTGGCCGGGGAGTTCGTCTTCGCGGCTACGGTGCGCGATGACCCGGACGACGTCGAACGGGAGTACGCACCCCTCGCCGACTGGATGGGCTCCGAAACCGGCGTTCCGACGCGGATAGATCCCGTCCAGAACGACAGCACCGCGATCACCGCCCTGGCCACGGGACAGGCCCACGTGGCGTATCTGAGCGGTGGCCCCTCCTGGGTCGGCTGGCAAGAGTACGGCCTAGAGCCGCTCGCCGTCGAAGCCGACGAGGAGGGCGATACGTACTACGTGGCCGCGGCCTGGGTCCGGTCTGACGGGGGGATCGAGACAATCGAAGACCTGGAGGGCGTCGACAGCTGTCACACGGGAGACCTGACCGGGGCGGGAATGCTGATCCCGATGGCCCATCTCGCTCACGAGGGTCTGGTCTCTTTCGAGGAGGACGACGACGTCACGGCCATCCGGACAGCCGTCGAGGAGTTCTTCGGCGACCCCGTCGTCGGCGGGGGCTACGTCGGGGCGCTGCAGTGTCTCTCCGAAGGGCACGGGGACGTGGCGTTCGTGCGAAAGAGCACGCCGGAGGAGTACTGTGGAGGGGACGATGCGGAGGGATGGTGCCTGAACATGAACGAGTACGAACTGTTAGCGGAGTTCGCGGAGGTTCCAAGCCACCCGATCATGGCCAGCCCGGAGGCGAGCGATGCTGAGCGAGAACTGCTCCAAGAGGCACTCCTCGCGCTCAACGACGATCCGGAGGGCCAGGAGATCCTTGCGGACGTCCTGGGCGTGTACCGACTGACGACCGCAACGTCCGAAGAACACCTCGGTGCCTACGGGGAGTTGATCGAGATTTTGCCCGGCATCGAGGACCACTTACTCGAGTGACGAGATGACGGGTGAACTCACGACGATCGATCGGAACGCCGGGGGCGAGACGAGCAGGGGGAGAGAGTATCCATGAACGAGTTCGCATCGCCTCCGATACGGTGTCACGACCTCTCGGTCGGCTACGACGGGAATCCGGTACTCGAGGGTCTCTCCTTCGTGGTGGAGGAAAGCTCCACGTTGGCCCTCGTGGGTCGCAGCGGGTGCGGAAAGACCACGCTCCTGAAGACACTCGCAGGCATCCTCGTGCCGTTGGCGGGCGAAGCGACCGTACTGGGCACCCAGCTCCCGCAATTACCCCCATCGGGGACGCTGGGATACATCCCACAGGGCCTGGGGTTAGTGATGCACGGTACGGTGCTCCGGAACGTGCTCCACGGGACACTCGCAGACCTCAGCAGGACGAGGAGCCTTCTGGGACGATTCCCTGAACAGTCCCAGCGAGAGGCACGGACTGCCATCGAGGCGGTCGGCCTCGCCGGTAAGGAACACAGTCGGGTGAAGGAGCTCTCCGGTGGCCAACGCCGACGGGTGGCCATCGCCCGAGCACTCGTCCAAGAGCCACGTGTGCTCTTTGCCGACGAGATCCTCTCCGAGCTCGACGAGGAGACGGCCCAGTCGATCGTGGACTGCGTCCGCTCGCTGCAAGCAGAGATGGGAATGACCGTCGTCATCGTCGAACACAACCTCGGCATCGCCCGGGAGATTTCGGATCAGCTCCTCCGGGTAGAGGACGGGAGCATCTCGGAACGGATTGAGCCCACAAACGTGGTCCACGAAGGAGCACAACGGATGTATGACTGAAACGGAGTCCCCCGAGCGCATTCCCTCCGTATGGGATCGCCTCGATGCCGGCACTGGGGTAGGCCTCTTGCTCCTCGTCCTTCTCGTAGCAGCGTGGAGCTTCTGGGCGTTGAGCCTTCACCAGGTGAACTTCTCGAGGGCATGGGCAGGTGTTGGATTCCTTTTCGACGCATCGATTCCGCCGGAGATGAGCGTACTCGAGGTAGGTCTCCGGGGACTCCTGGAGACGCTGTACATCGCGTATCTCGGCACGCTCGTTGGCATCACCCTGAGCGTACCCGTGAGTCTACTGGCCAGTCGGAACCTCTTCCCTCGATACGCGAATCTGCCCGCGCGGTGGTTTCTGGCGGGGCTTCGGGTCCTCCCGAGCATCCTCTGGGCGGTCATCTTCGTGATCCTCGTCGGTACGGGGCCGCCGGCGGGCGTCCTCGCGATCAGCCTCTACACGATCGGGTTCGTCGGCAAGCTCGAGTACGAGGCGTTCGAGGGACTCGATTCGGAACCGATGGAGGCGGTGAGCTCCCTCGGCGCGAGTCGGTTCCAGGTGCTTCGGTTCGTCGTGCTTCCCCAGGCTGCTAACGCCCTGATCAGCCAGGCGTTGTTCACCTTCGAGTACAACGTGCGCCACGCCAGCGCGATCGGGCTCGTCGGTGCTGGCGGTATCGGATACTACATCATGGGATACCTGGAGTTTTTCGCCTACGATAGGGTTATCGTCCTACTCGGGCTCGTGTTCGTGGTTGTGATCGTCATCGATGAGCTGAGCTACTGGCTCCGTTCGGTCTCCGTCGGGAACACGAGCGCACGCTTGCGAAAATGACGGTCGGCTCGATAGTCCCTACTGCATCACGTTACTCTTGTCTTTCGGCACGTTCTCGACGGAGTTCGATCGATCGGGCTGATACGCCCGAGCGGAACAGGGTGTGGAAATCACTATTTGGCCGATGGTATAAAGGTTAAGTATATTATCTAAATTTTGGACGGAGTATGGAAAATCGTGATTATAGATAGCGACGGATAGACAGTCGTTCGGGGACAGACCGCGTCCTTCGGACCGAATGCGAGAGGATCGCACCGGAAACGCGAGAACGACAGGTATGACACGCAGGACCAACGAGGACAGGGAAGCACCGACGCGGCGAACGTTCGTAAAGGTCGTAGCAGTTGGAGGGATCGCCCTCGGTCTCGGCAGTGTGACGACCGCTCAAGACGATCCGCAACGGATCGAACTGGTGGGCACTGCAGGCGGCTGGGAGGGGGTCGCGCCGGAGGCTATCGCGGGAGAGACCAACCCGACACTGCAACTGACGGAGGGACAGGAGTACGAGGTCGTGTGGGAAAACGGCGACGGACAGCCCCACGATTTCGTCATCGAGAACGAAGCCGGCGATCGTATCGTCGATACCGACCTGATGGATGAGGAGGGAGCGACACAGTCCGTCGGGTTCACCGCTGAGGCGGACTTCGTCGAGTACTTCTGTTCCGTCCATCCCGGTACCATGGTCGGGGCCATCGAGGTCGACGACACCGAGGAGGAAGAGGAGGAACCCGAAGCGGAACCGGAGGAAGTCGAAGAGGAAGACGAACCCGAAGAAGAGGAGCCTGAGGAAGAAGAGGAGGATGAAGAGATCGAAACCGACGTCTCGAGGGAGTTCGAGGCGGTCCTGACGGGCGAGGCCCACGGCGTCGAGACGGACGCCTCTGGTCACACGACGTTCGAAGTCGAGGACGATGAGACGAGCGCTCGCTACACGGTAGCCGTCGAGCAGATCTGTGACGTGACACAGGCGCACATCCACCTCGGAGCGGGAGGCGAGGAGGGACCCGTCGTCGTCTGGCTCTATCCGGAGGAGGGTATGGAGCCAGAACTGAGGGAGGGGCTTGTCACGGGAGTACTCGCCGAGGGAACCATCACCGAGGACGACCTCGTCGGTGAGTGGGAGGGCGTCGACTTCGCTGATGTGATAGCGACGTTCGAGGAAGGGGACGCGTACGTCAACGTCCACACCGAAGCGCACCCTGGCGGAGAGATCCGCGGTCAGATCGAACCCGCCGGCTGATCGGAGACCGTTCAGAGTCCGAGCACCGAGACCAGTACTCAGATCACGCCCTCGAACGGTTCGGCCCTCCTTGCGGGTGTAGAACGTCGGTGAATTTCTGAAGTAATCGCTTCGATTCCCGACATCGCCGTGTATCGCTCCCGGCCGGTAGAACTCCAGCCGATGTCGAAGACGTGACGCTCGTCAGTAGCCGGAGCCGGAGCCGCTGTCGTCGTCCTCGTCGGGGTCGTCGTCCACACCCGATGCGACGTCCCCGACGAGGACACTCCCCTCCATCCCGGCGTCCTCGTGTGGCTCGCAGACGTACTCGTATCGACCTTCAACATCGAACGTATTGCTGTGAGTGTAACCCTCGTCCTGGATCTCGCCGACCCCGTCCCACGTCCCTTCGTCGGGCTGGTCTGTGACGACGACGTTGTGACCGTCGGCCTCCCAAACGAATTCGACCGTCTCGCCCTGCTCGATCTCGAGTGTCTCGGGATCGAAGTGAAGGTCATCCCCGGCACCGACGGTCACCGTCGACTCGTCATCCGGTTCTCCATTCGTATCGTCCTCATCGTTCGTTTCTTCCGCCGAGTCGTCGTCCACTTCGGGCTCCGAATCGCCGACATCGTCGTCCGGTTCCGGCCCGTCCGAATCCTCGTCTTCGGCCGGTTCCTCTGGGTTAGTATCGTCATCCAATTCTGGATCGTCGGCAGCGTCGGTCGGTTCGTCCGAACCGATACATCCGCTCGCGAGGCCCGCAATGGTCATCCCACCCGTAGCCAGGACAGTGCGTCGTGTGAGCCACATAGTTTCCCGTCGATCGAACCGGCTATGAGGATTTTCCGGATTTCGTCCGAAATCCGTCCCTATTTGGTGCTACTTGACCTAAGTGGTGCTTCAACCGTGGAGTTGTGAGTCTCAATCCAGTCTATCTACTATCGAGTGGCAGGTATGTCTCTTGAGGCGTGCAAGATACACAGCGCGTATCTTGCAGACGGATTCTCGCTGCAATCGGCGGTAACAACACATTGCTACTGACCGGCCGATTCATCCATAACGGTGTGAACGCAACAGTGGCCAACTGCTGAACTCGGCCTCTGACACGCTGAGTCAGTCACAGCACACCTGACAGAAGCCGACCAGTTCTGCTTCGCTCAATAGAACCCCCAATCTGTACGACCACCAGACCTGGTTGGTCGAACGGCGGTCTCTCACCGTCGGAGTCAATTGTCCTCGGGGATCGCGGCGATGACTCGGAACGTATTCTCGAAATGGTACGCACCATCCTCTTGGACGAACTTCTCGCCCGCCTCCAGCAGCGCATCTACGACGGTCTCTTTGTCCACTTGTCGAAGGACGGTCTGTCCTGGCCCCCCACTTAGTGCAGACTGCAGGTAGTGTTCCTCATCCATGCATGTGAACCGTGTTGGAATTTCTCGCTCCTCGACTGGTTCGACCTCGGCCCTTTCGAGTACCTTCTTTAAAACACCTGGTGCTGAAAGCGCGAAGGGGCCGTCACCGGCCGGTGGCTCCGGTAAAACGTCCACCATGCTCTTCATAACGTGGCGGAACTCACAGGCGTCCGGCTCCCCCCAGACCGCAACTCCGAGCCGGCCGTCCGGAGTTAACACCCGTCGGGCCTCACGGATCGCCTTGATCCGGTCGCCTGCAAACATGAGGCTGTTGATGATGAGGGCTGCGTCGAAGGCATCGTCTTCATACGGGAGATCGACCATATCTCCGCGCCGGAGATCCGCGTCAGGCACACGCTCCTGCGCGATTCCCAGAAGGTCGGAGGCCGGATCAATCCCAGCTACCTCCGCACCTCGAAGTCGAGCCAGGGTGAGAGCCTCACCCGAGCCACAGCCGATGTCCAATATCCGGCATCCCCTGGTAATCCGGGCGCAGTTGAGGCACGCACTCCAGACAGGGGTCAGGAGGGGAGCGGCGAGCTCCGCCCAGTTCCGGCCTCCCTCGCTCCACAGCTCGCCTTGCTGGCGAGCGATCTCGGTAATCTCGTCACTCATGCTACCCCTCCCCCTTCGGAGACGCCGCACAGTTCTCTGAATTCGCTACGATGGGGCCCCCTCTATGAGTCCCGGTACAAGCGCTATTGATCATGGTTCTTTGGACGTTCGTCACCGGTCTGTCCCCATCGGTCGTAGAACGTCACCTCCTCCTGGGGACGCCGTGGCCCGCGTTTGAAGTCCTCTCCGCGAAAGTACGCAACTGGGATAACCCCGGCTTGAGAGACATCGTCCGGGATGTCGAGGAGTTCGGCTGCTTCCGGTTCGGCTCCGAGGTGGATCATGGTCAGTGACGATCCCAGGCCGCGACTACGTAGCGCTAACATGAAGCTCCAGGCAGCAGGCCACAGTTCGCCGTAGACTGCAGATGCGGCCATATTCCACAAGTCCGTCTCGTATCCCAGGGCCTTCCACAGTTCGTGGACCTCTGCAACCGGTTCGACCGTACAAGGAATGACATGGACTGGCACTTCCTCAAGATTCTCAGCTAAAAACCGGGAGGATGCAGCAACCCGGTGAGTCTGTTCGTCGTCGGCGGGGAGCTCTTGTTCCATCATCTCGATAAACGGATCAAGTGTTCGGCGGTAAATCTCAGCGAGGGCCTGGCGTGTTTCTGAGTCGGTAATCACTAGCCATCGCCAGTTCTGCATGTTGAATCCGGTCGGTGCCTGCAGCGCGATGTCAAGACACTCGTTGATGACATCCACGGGGACCGGTCGGTCGAGATCAAGCCGACGTCGAACCGCCCGCGTCGTCGTCAGCACGTGATCGATGCTACGCCGATCCAGGTCATCGATCCGGATCGGACCGTCGTCCGTTCGCCTGGCAAGTTCTGTCATCGTCCTTTCTGGGAACCCTACTCCTCGAACTTGAGTATATATTCCGCGTGAAACCCTTTCACGGCGTGAAAGCCCGAGTTACCGACGCCAATCCGACTCAGCGGTAACGGATCACTGGAGTACAGCCACTGTGAGGAGGTCTCCCGCTTCGTCTAATCGGTGTGCCTCCGCTCGGTATTGTTCAACAATCGACTCTCCCCATGCGTAGGCCTGCTGGTTAGCTGTGTCCACGAGCGCCTGTAACATACCCGTTTCCGGGTCGTAGCAACAGATACTGAGGCGATCATCGGAGACACAGATCCCGCACCATTCACTATTCGGAAGGTTGTCATGCAGGTAGACCGTGTGGTGGTCCAGGTTCACTGCCTCCGCGACGGTTTCCGGATCCCACGACAGCATTGCCTCGAACACATCAGGTGGATAAATCATCTCGACTTCCAACCCCTCAAATACACTGTCAAAAAAGGCCTCAACAACGCTTGCCTTCAATAGGACCATCCCGAATCCACGAATGGTCTCGGTTTCTTCCATCAATTGGACGTGGCGCTCAAGAGGTTTGTATGGGTATCCTGGGCCTGGATACGAGATCACGGCGTCAGTGAGGAAGTTTACAGAGAATCCGTCGAGTTCGTACGGTAGCCATGGGGAGACGTCACGGAGATCGCGCTCCGCCGCCATAGCCTCAAGAAATCCGTCCAACTGATTGGCAACGAAATCACCCATACCGGTCAGCCGATACGTTCGTGATTCCCGTTCGATCCAGTGGCGATCCTCGAAGTCGGAGAGAATCCGTCCCATCGTCGGCGATGACGCTCCCGTGGCGGTGCGCAGATCATTCCGGTCACCCGGTTGCTCGGCCAGGGCTTGCATTACCCCGATGCGGTGTTTCGAACTGACGAGGAACTTGACATCGTCGAGTACCAAATTCATACTCATGATATACCTTGACACACAATAATCCTATAGGCTGGTTGCCGATCACACCCCTTACGTTGGTGCCGAATTCCGATATGTACTGTGCAACCCGTGGTTGCGATGACCTCTTACGGCATCCACCGACGTTAACTCGCACAATCAATGTACCAAATACTGAATGTATTCTACTTCCGATATAAGCGCTTCTTTATGGCGCGCGACCAATGTTTCAATTTAGTCATACCTTCCTTCAAATGTATATACCCCTTTACACATCAAGGGCTGAACAATATCAATATTATCTGATAAGAATACCACTGTGTAGTTTGCGGGTTTAGCGAGCATCTAGTTCATCAGCGGCAGCGGGAAACAAGTGGTAGCAGATTGCTGCATACACGCTCTGAGTGTTGCACGCTATTCCTATTAGACTGCTGACTTCCCCACGGCCAACCGAGGGGGTGAACTCACAAGTCGAGACCCGAAGCTCTACTAAGCCCACGTGATTTTGAAGAGGATGAGGAGCGCGAGTGTTTCTAACCCACAGAGAAGCGTCAGGCCGATCTGCACGTCAGTACCCGCATTGACGAACCACCCGATGAACGCCGGGTGAAGCGAATAGAAGTAGAGCCAGAGGAGGTTCTGCACGAGGAGGAACATCGCGAACACGAGCAGGCCGAGCGTGTGGTTGGCGCCGTGCCGGCGGTAGTTCCGGAGCCAGATCGAGCCCAAGACCAGCAACAGGATGACGTTCACCCCCGCCGCGGCCAGGGCCACGCTAAGCCAGACGCTCATCGGTTCTCCGTTGCCGTGCGACGGTTATGGCTGTTGTCCAAAGTTCGTCCCTACTCATCGGTTCCCGGGTCGACCGCCTCGAGGATTTCCTCGACCGTCTCCCAGTTCGCTTCGGTCTGATCGGTGAACAGGTAGACGGCCGCGTAGTCGTCCCCGCTTCGTTTCATGATGTTGTTCTTCATCAACACGTCGAGGTGGTGGCGAACGGTCGTGTAATCGAGGTCGAGCTCGTTCGCGAGCTGGTTGGCGTTTCGTGGCCGTTCGTCCAGCGCTCTGAGTATCCGAACCCGTGTGGGTCCGCCCCGAGAGCTGGCCAGAACGTACCAGAGGACGCCTTCCATCCGAGTGGCCGTTCTCCCAGGACCACCGTAAAGACACTGTTGCCCGTGTGTATCCCTACTCCCAGCGCTGCGTCCGGGGCTGTCGGTACGATTGCTTGCCGATCAGTTCGGCGTCGGCGACGATCCGATCGAGCGACGACCTGCGACGTAAGCGTGAACGCTCCTGAACGGGGAACACGCGTTTCCTACATCACCATCGCTGGCACGCGCTGACGACGGGATCGGACCTCTGGACGCTCTCGGTCGTCGTATCGAAACGCGCCCCGTCTATAGGAAGATACTTCCGACTCCGAGCGCGTCTCACACGTATGAGCATCTTCACGGTGAGCGGACGATTCGAGGGACGCGACGGCTGGCGCGAGTTCGAGACGGAGCTGGAGGCGACGAACGAGGCGGTGGCCGAAGAGCACGTCTACGCCTCGTTCGGGAGCCGACACAACCTCGCACGCCGTCAGATCGAGATCGGCGAGGTGCGAGAACGATGAGCTCGCCACAGCTCCAGGAGCTCTCCGAGCAGCTCCAGGCGCTCGACGCCCACAAGGAGAGCGTCGAGGCAGAGATCGAAGAGCTGCGATCCGAGCAGGGCGAGATCGACGAGGCGATCGACGCGATCGGGACCCTCGAGAGCGGCTCGACGGTGCAGGTGCCGCTCGGCGGCGACGCGTACGTCCGGGCGACGGTCGAGGAGATCGACGAGGTGATCGTCGGCGTCGGTGCGGGCTACGCCGCCGAACGCGGGCGGGAGGCGGCGATCGAGACGCTCGAGACGCGAAAGGAGGCGCTCGACGGCCAGATCGAGGAGCTCGACGAGGAGATCGAGGCGGTCGAAGAGGACATCGACGCGCTGGAGGCGCAGGCGAGCCAGCTCCAGCAGCAGGCCCAGCAGCAGATGCAACAGCAGATGCAGGGGATGCAGGGCGGAGAGCCGGATCAGTAGCGCATGTTCGACGGGTTGCGAGAGAAACTCGGGAACTTCACGAAGGACGTCGAGGAGGCCGCCGAGGTCGAGGAACTCGACGAGAACGAGCGAGCGGAGGGAGACGGCGAGGATGCCGCCGATCTCGCGAACGACGACGCGACGGAAGGGGAGCGCGAAGACGAGGAGTGGGCGCCGATCGACCCGAGTGTCGAGGACGCGGAACGCGAGCCGGTCGCGGACGTCGAGGACGACGGATCCGAGGAGCCGGAGTTCGAGGGGGAGCCGGCGGCCTCGGCGACCGAACCGGCCCCGGAGGCGGGCCGGCCGGCCGCCGAGGCCGAAGGCGACGACGAGGGGAGCGTCGAGCGGTTCGACGAACCGGTTCGAGACGACGAGACGGAGCCCGACCGCACCGAGGAGGACGCCGGCGAGAGCGAGAAACCGGACGAATCCGAGGCCGAGGTTCCCGAGGGAACGGATGCCGACGAGACCGGATCCGACGACGGCGAGCAGCGAGACGGCGGTCCCGGGTTCACCCGGCGGGCGAAGGCCGCGGCGCTCGGTCGGGTCGTCATCGACGAGGAACGGTTGGAGGAGCCGCTCTGGGAGCTGGAGATGGCGCTGCTCGAGAGCGACGTCGAGATGGGCGTCGCCGAGGAGATCCTCGATCGCGTGCGAGAGGAGCTGATCGGCGAGACACGGACGATGCTCTCGAGCACCGGAGAGGTGGTCGAGGAGGCGCTGGCCGACGCCATCCACGAGGTGATCGGTGTCGGCCAGTTCGACTTCGACGAGCGGATCGCGGAGGCCGAGAAACCCGTCGTGATCGTCTTCACCGGGGTGAACGGCGTCGGCAAGACCACCTCGATCGCGAAGCTCTCTCGCTACCTGGAGGAACGGGGCTACTCCTCGGTGCTCGCGAACGGCGACACCTACCGGGCAGGGGCCAACGAGCAGATCAGAGAACACGCAAGGCGCCTCGATCGAAAGCTCATCGCCCACGAGCAGGGCAGCGATCCGACGGCGGTGATCTACGACGCCGTCGAGTACGCGAAGGCGAACGGGATCGACGTCGTGCTCGGTGACACGGCGGGACGGCTCCACACCGACCGGGGGCTCATGGACCAGCTCGCGAAGATCGACCGGGTGGTCGGCCCCGACATGGTCTTGTTCGTCGACGAAGCGGTCGCGGGCCAGGACGCCGTCTCGCGCGCACGCGAGTTCAACGAGGCGTCGGCGATCGACGGGGCGATCCTCTCGAAGGCCGACGCCGACTCGCAGGGCGGGGCGGCGATCTCGATCGCACACGTGACCGGCAAGCCGATCCTCTTTCTCGGCACCGGCCAGGGCTACGACGACCTCGTCCGGTTCGACCCGGAGGAGATGGTCGATCGGCTGCTGGGAGAGGAGCCCTGACGCCCGGTGGTCCCCGCGCGTGTTTCGTGCCATCGGGTACCAGAGACGAGCCACAAATCACACCGCCCCACCCGTCGTAGCGTGAGCGGATGAGTGAGTCCTCCGACTCGTCGATCCGTGCGCTGTTCAAAGGTGGGAGCGTCGTCTTCATCGGCTCGCTCGTCGGGATGGTCATCTCGTTCGTCTCGGTGATCGTCATCGGCCGGCTGCTCGGTCCGACCGGCTACGGCGCGATCGGGCTGGGCTCGACGCTCCTCACGGCGGTCTCGACGCTCGTCCTCCTCGGGATGAACACCGGTATCGGGCGATACCTCCCGCGGTACGACGACCCACAGCGTCGTCGCGGAGTGCTCGTCTCGGGTTTCCAGATGGTGCTGCCGCTGTCGGTCCTCTCGGCGGCGATCATGATCTTCTTCGCCGACGAGATCGCGACCCACGCGTTCAACGATCCGGCCGTTGCCCCGGTGATCCAGGTGTTCGCGCTCGCCCTGCCGCTGGCCTCCATCGAGAAGCTCTCGGTCGGCGGGATCCAGGGCGTGAAACGGACGCTCCCGAAGGTGTACGTCGAGGACCTCACCGCGCACTCGGTCAGGTTGATCCTCGCGGTGGCGATCCTGCTCGCGGGCTACGGCGTCGTCGGCGTCTCCTTCGCCTACATGCTCGGCCACGGCGCCGCCGCTGCGCTCGGGCTCTACTACATGTGGAAGTACACGTCGCTGTTCGAGCGCGTCCCCGCGATCACGATGCGAAAGGAGCTGCTCGCCTTCTCCACCCCGCTCGTCATCAGCGCGGTGATGGTGAAGGTGCTTCACGACCTCGATACGCTCCTGTTGGGCTACTTCGCGTCGACCGGCGACGTGGGGATCTACTACTTCATCTACCCGATCGCGACGACGATCACGATCGTGCTGACCTCCTTCGCGTTCCTCTTCATGCCGATGCTCTCCGAGCGTCACTCCGACGACGACACCAGCGAGATGAAGCGGCTCTACCAGATCGTCACGAAGTGGATTTTCGTCATCACGCTGCCGCTGTTCGCGGTGCTGTTCGTCTTCTCGGACGTCATCATCGAGTTCATCGCGCCCGAGTACGCCCCCGGCGCGATCGCGCTCTCGATCCTCGCGCTCGGCTTCATGACCCACGCGGTCGCGGGGCCGAACTACAAGACGCTCACGGCGATCGGCGAGACGCGGCTCGTGATGTACGACAACATCGGCGCGGCAGTCCTCAACGTCGCGCTCAACCTGCTTCTGATCCCCCGGTACTCGTTCGTCGGGGCGGCGGTCGCGACCGTGCTCTCGTACGTCGCGGTCAACGCCACCTTCTCGTACCAGCTCTACACGCGGACCGGGATCCACCCGTTCACCTCGGCGCTCGTCCGGCCGGCGACCGCCTCGCTTCTCGCCGTCGGCGTGCTCTTCGCCCTCACGCTCACCGTCGACGTGACGATCCCGCTGTTCGTCGCGCTCGCCGCGCTGTTCGTCCTCGTCTACGCCGTGATCGTGCTCGTACTCGGCGGGGTCGAACGCGAGGAGATGATGCTGCTCGTGAGCATCGAGGAACAGACCGGGGTGGACCTCGGGCCGGTGAAACGGCTCGCGGAGCGCTTCATGTGAACCGGCCGATGAAAGTCCGGTGTCGGCGATCGCGTCGGTCACCGGGTCACGTCTCGCCCGTCGGAACGGCGTGGACGGCGACCGGACTCGACCGGAGCACCCGCTCGGTTGTGCTTCCGAGGAGGAGACGGCCGAGCCCGGACCGGCCCTGGGTCCCCATCACGACGAGGTCGATGCCGTACTCCTCGACGACCTCGACGATCCGTTCGTGTGGGAGACCCGACCGGATCTCCGTCACGAGTTCGATGCCGGCCTCCCGGGCGACGTCCTCGATCGCCCGCACCGTCTCGGATCCGACCGCCTCCTGGCGCTCCCGTATCGTCTCTCGGTCGACGTCGCTCGGGAGGCCCGCGTACGTGCTCTGGTCGACGACGTACAGCGCGTAGAGCGTCGCGTCGTAGGCGGTCGCGAGGCTCACGGCGTGGTCGAGGCTCCGCGTCGATCGCTCGCTCCCATCCGTGGGAAAGAGTATCGCGTCGTACATCTCCCTCGGGGAGACGCGAGGGATCTACATAGAGGTGGCCCTCGGTCTCACTCGCGTACGGAGTATCAGTCGTCGCCCGCCGGCTCGTCGTCGTGGATCGGCGATCGTCGGTGCCGGGGCGACCGGCCGGATCACGCCCGGGCGTCGTCGCGCATGAACCGCTCGTAGAACTCCTCTAGAACCTCTATCTCCTCGACCGTCGCCGTCCGGCGCGTCAGGTCGCTGACCGCCAGGCTCTCTTCGGCCGAGCCGTAGTCGATCACCCAGTAGGGCGTGTAGACGAGCTCGAGGTCGTCCAGCGAGTACTCGGGCATCTCGACGGCGCGGTGGTACCGGCCGACGTAGGAGAACAGCCACTCCCGCCAGATCGCCTCGGCCTCTGCCGCGTCCACCTGCGGGTGGATCACGAACGCCCGGTCGACGTCGATCGTTCGTCGCGAGGGCAGGCTCACGTCGACCTCGCCGGCCCGACCGGTGACGGCGTCGATCCCCGCGAGGAACTTCAGCGACTTCTCGTCGCGGATCAGCCGCCTGATCGACGCGGATGTGTATGCGATGTAGTCCGGGTAGTAGACGACGCGCACGTCGGGGCTCGCCCGTGCTCGCCTCCCGAGGAGGTCACCGACCCACCGACGCGCGTACTCGACGGCGCTCAGGTTCCGCGTCCGCTCGACCGCCGAGTCCTCGTCGAGCGTCGCCTCGAACGCGGTGATCTCCATGTCGGGTAGCTATCCGGGAGGGGAATAAACGTCTCGTCGCTCGCGGGGTCATACTGTCGGCTGTACGTCAGTAGATTCTCGCCGCTACGGAGTGGAGAGAATCCTCACGTAGGTACAGCCGACAGTATCAGTCGTCTCCCCGCGCCGGATCCGTCGGACCGGTCGGGCCAGATCGCTCGGCCCCCTCGTCGTCGAGGAGA
Source organism: Halalkalicoccus sp. CGA53 (assembly GCF_036429475.1). Lineage (GTDB taxonomy): Archaea > Halobacteriota > Halobacteria > Halobacteriales > Halalkalicoccaceae > Natronorarus > Natronorarus salvus. The sequence continues at coordinate 755,896 of NZ_CP144125.1, read as the reverse complement.
CGGCTCTCGGCCGAGAACACCTCGTCGAGGTGCTCGTCGGTCGGCGGCTCGGTGAACAGGCTCACCGCGACCGTCGTGGCGACGCTGACGATGAAGCCGATCCCGGTCGAGGCGAACGGGTTCTCGTTGAGCGGCCAGACGCCACCAAGAAGGCCGAACTGCGGGCCGAGGTGGATGAAGAAGTAGACGCCGAAGCCGACGGCGATCGCGGCGTACGCGGCGACCTTCGTCGTCCGCCGCCAGACGGTCCCCACGATATAGGGGCCGCCGAACGAGGCGATGATCCCGCCGATCCCCGTCCACATGAACACCACGAGGTACTGCGGTGGCGTTATCACCGCCGCGACGGCGACGAAGACGATGAAGACGGTCGATATCCGGGAGATGAGGAGCGAGCGTTGCTGGACCGCTTCGGCCTCCGGATCGCCGCCCTTCCACGGGACGTAGGACTTTCGGTAGAGGTCGTTCGCGAAGATCTGTGAGACGGCGATGACGATGCCGTCGGAGGTGGAGATGATCGCGCTGAGGATCGCGATGCCGAGAAAGGCCGCCATGATCGGGTGGATGTTCTCGACGAACAGCGTCGGGATGATCGCGTCGGGGTCCTGAACCTCGATCCCCTGGGCGGCCCCGAGGACACCGCCGAGATACATGAGCGGGAGGAGGATGCCCACGAGCGACGCCGCGAGCATGAACCGGCGGATGTACCGGTTGCTCTTGATCGCGAAGAACTTGTTCCCGAGGTGGGGCTGTGCGGTGAACCCGATGTGTGCGATCATCAGCAGGACGATCGCCCACCAGCCGGTGAAGATCGGGTTCTCCGGGTCGGTGTGCTGGTCCCACTGCTGGTCGCTCTCGAGCGCCGCGTTCACCGACTCGATGCCGCCGTCGATGCCCCACCCGGTCGCGAACATGAAGACGATCAGGAGCGTGATCCCGATCATGATCGCCCCCTGGATCGCGTCCGTGAGGATATCGGCGTGTGAGCCGCCGGCGGCGAGGTAGACGAGCAGCAACAGGCCGGCCACCCAGATGCCGATGACGTACTCGATCCCGAGGATCACCTCGAACATCCAGCCCGCGGCGGAGATCTGCGCCATCGCGTAGAAGATCAGGAAGAGCGAGAGCAGCGCCGTGACGATCCTGAGCCCCGGACTCTGGAACCGATCGCCGATGTAGTCGGGAACGGATTGGGAGTTGAACCGGTCGCTGACCTTCTTGCTCACCCGGGCGACGATCAGCATCCCCCCGAAGATGCCGATGGGGTAGATCATCGCGTAGTACCCGGCCATGAACCCCATGTCGTAGCCCATCCCCGGGATGCTCATGAACGTCGCCCCGCTCGCGACCGTCGCCGCGTACGCGAGCGAGAGCGCCAAAAAGCCGTAGCCACCCCTCGCGGTCGCGTACTCGTCCTGTGCGCTCGTCCCGCCGCCGCTACCGCTCTCGACGCGCCGGTAGCCGACGAAGCCGAGCGCGAGGATCAGGACCATGTACGCGGCCAGGAAGATCCACCCCCAGGTCACCACCGTCTGCTCCGCGATCCCGTCCGCCCCGGCCTGTAGCGGCATCCCGGCCGCGAGGAGGTCGAGGGCCATCACCGATCACCGTCGTCGAACATCCCGCTCAGTTCGCGTCCCTCGAGCCAGTCCTCGACGAAGAACACCCAGACGAGCGCGAACAGGACGAACAGGATCGAGGTCGTCGCGAGCACCTGCAGTACGTTCATGGATTCGCATCTCCGGAGCCTCACTTAACGGTTATCGTACTGCATAATCATTTTCCGTGACGGAGCACGGTTCGATCGCGCCGGCTTCCCACCCAACAGCGCCCGTCTCACGAACCGGGGAGGTCCGCGCTCCCGCCGAGGTCGATCGCGACGTTCTTCGTCTGGAGGTAGGAGTCGAGCGCTTCGAGGCCCTTCTCCCGGCCGATGCCGCTCCGTTTGTAGCCGCCGAACGGCGTCTGGTTCGTGTCCCCGAACCACTTGTTGACGTAGACGTTCCCGGCCTCGAGATCGCGGGCGAAGCGGTGTGCACGCCCGACGTCGGCCGTGAAGACGCCGGCGACCAGGCCGTACTCCGAGTCGTTCGCGACGGAGAGTGCCTCGGTCTCGTCGGCGACCGAGAGCACGGCGAGGACCGGCCCGAAGACCTCCTCGCGGGCGATCCGCATATCGGGACTGACGTCGGTGAACACCGTCGGTTCGGCGAAGTAGCCCGGGCGGTTGGGGAGCTCGCCGCCGGTCGCGACGGTCGCACCCTCGTCGATCCCCACCTCGATGTACCGCCGAACCTTCTCGAGCTGTTCCTCGGAGGCGAGCGGACCCACGTCGGGGTCCTCGTGGCCGGGGCCGATCGAGAGCGATTCGGCGGCGTCGACGATCCGCGCGACGAGCGCGTCGTGGACCGACTCGTGAACGACCACCCGGTCGGCCGCCGAGCAGACCTGTCCGGCGTTCGTGAAGATCGCGGTCGAGATCCACTCCGCCGCGGCGTCGAGGTCCGCGTCGGGGAGGACGACCGCCGGGTTCTTCCCGCCGAGTTCGAGCGTCACCGGCGTGACGGTCTCGGCCGCCGCGCGCATGATCGCTTGGCCCGTCGGGACGCTCCCGGTGAACGTGATCTGATCGACGTCGGGGTGTTCGGTGAGCGCCCGACCGGCGGGGTCGCCGTAGCCCGGGACGACGTTGACGACCCCGTCGGGGACGCCGGCCTCCGCACAGAGCTCCGCGAGGCGCAACGACGACAGCGGCGTCCCCTCGGCCGGCTTGACCACGGTCGTGTTCCCCGCGACCAGCGCCGGGGCGATCCCCCGGGCGAAGAGGTTCCCGGGGAAGTTCCAGGGCGTGACCTGCGCGCTGACGCCGTACGGCTCCCGAAGGGTGTAGTCGATCTGTTCGCGGCCGACCGGGACACTCCGGCCCTCCAACTTGTCGGCCGCGCCGGCGTAGTACTCGAAGTAGCGCGCCGCGCCGAGCATGTCGCTCCGCGCCTGCGAGATCGGCTTCCCCTGGTCGAGGCTCTCGAGCGCCGCGAGGTCGTCGGCGTGCTCCCTGACGAGCTGACCGACGCGATAGACGACCCGGCCGCGCTCGTCGGGTGCCACGGCGCGCCACTCCGGGAACGCCTCCCGCGCGGCCGCCACCGCGCTGTCCACGTCGGAGGGTCCCGCGGCGGCCACCGTCGCGATCGGTTTCCCCGTCGCCGGATCGACGGTCGTGAGCGTCTCGCCGCCCGTTGCCGCGACGCGCTCGCCGCCGACGAGCAGGTCGGTGCTCGACAGCCGTTCGAGGAGCGCGTCGACCGATCGCCGTTCGGTCGTGTGTGACATGAGTTCCCGAAGGTCGGCGTGGGCCTCGGTTAACTCTTCTCCCGGAGCGAATCTCACCACCTGAACCGGACCGAACCGCGACCGGTCCGGAGTCAGTCGGCGTGCGGGCGCAACGCCGCGCGGGTGATCTCGCGGGAGTCCGACTGCGCCAGCGCCTCGTCGACGTCGACGAGGTCGAACTCCGCGTCGATGAGGTCCTCGTAGGGGTAGCGCTCGCCGTTCTCCGCGAGGAAGTCGAGCGCGCGCTTCAGGTACCACGGGTCGTACCGGATCGCCGAGACGATCTCGATCCCCGACCGCGTGAGCTGACCGGGATCGAACGCCGTCGTGTAGCCGGGATTGACGTTTCCGACCTCGAGGTACCGCCCGCCGTCGCGCAGCAGGTGTGGGCCCTCGGCGAACGCGTCGGGGACGCCCGCGACCTCGACGCCGACGTCCGCGCCGACCCCGTCGGTGAGTTCCCTGACCCGTTCCGCGCGCTCCTCGACGCTCTCGTACTCCCGGAAGTCGATCACGTGGTCGACGCCGAACTCGCGGGCCCGCTCGATCCGGCCGTCGACGCCCTCGATCGCGATCGTCCGTGCGCCTCGCTCCTTCGCGATGGCGATCGAGTTTAGCCCGAGACCGCCCGCTCCCTGGACGACGACGGTCTCGCCCAACTCGACGCCGACCCGGTCGAGGCCGAACAGCATCTGCGAGAGCGCGCAGTTCGCGCCGGCCGCGACGCGGGGGTCGACCCCGTCGGGGACCGTGTAGAAGTACTGGTTCGGGTGGACGTAGTAGTGCGTCGAGAACGTCCCGTGGAAGTGCGGCGGCTCCTCCGGGGGTTTCGACCAGTGTCGGTACGCGTTCTGACAGAGGTTGAACTGCCCCTCAAGACACGACGAACACCGCTGGCAGGTGATGTAGTAGACCGGCGCGATCAGGTCACCCTCCTCGATCGGCTCGCCGGCGTAGTCCGTCTCGACGCCCTCGCCCAGTTCGCTCACCCGACAGAGCGCCTCGTGGCCGAGGACACCCTCTTTGACCTCCGGGTGGTGCCCCCGCCAGATGTGGAGTTCGGAGCCACAGACGTTCGCTTGCTCGATCTCGGTGATCAGCGCCCCGGGTTCGGGCTCCGGGACCTCGTACTCCTTCATCTCGAGCTGCTCCGGCGACGCCAGGTAGACCAGCCTGCCCGTGGGTCTCGCTGCCATACCCGACGTGCACGCGTGGTCGCGATAAGGGTTGTGGAGAGCGAGGCGCGTCCACGTTCGTCGCACCCCTCCTCGACCCGGTGGTTCGGGAGGTCGGCGGTAGCCCCCGGTTCAGTCGAGGATCACGACCGAGCCGTCCACCACGTCGACCTCGACGAGGCTCGTCACCCCGACCGGGAGGTCGACGCTCTCGCCGCCGGCTCGGCGGATCACGGCGACCGCGCCGACCGGTTCGCCGCCCGCCTCCGCTGCGGCGTCACAGAGCGCTCGCAGGGTCCCGCCCGAGGAGACGACGTCGTCGACGAGGAGCAGCCGGTCGCCCGGGTCGACCCCGTTCAGGTAGAGCTCGTCCTCGGCGTAGGCGGTCGTCTGGTGGACCGCCACCTCGTCCTCGAACCCGTAGGAGCGCTTTCGCGCGCAGACGAACGGGATCTCGGTCTCGAGGGTGAGCGCCGTCGCGTGGTGGATGCCCATCGCCTCCGCGGTGAGGAGCTTGTCGACCCCCGAGAGGTCGACTCTCTCGGCGATCTCCGCGGCGATCTCGCGCAGTAACTCCGCATCGACCTGCGGGTAGCAGTCGGTGACCGGGTGGACGAAGTACTGGTACTCGCCACGGTCGATCACGGGCGCCTCTCGCAGCGTCCGTCGCAGTCGCTCCATACGACCCGGTCGCACGCGGGATGGAAAAACTCCTCCACCGCGCGGAGCCGACACGAGGACCACGATAGAGGCAGAGATTGCTGGATCTCCACGGACGCGGCGTCGATCCCGCTCCGACGGTCCGTGACGCCCCCCGTCTCGGCCGGGCGAGCGTCGTAGACCGGCGAGAAATTCGCCGGGAACGGGTCGCACCGACAGGGTTCGCCGGGAGGCTGTCGGTCTTTACCGTCCGTCTCCTGCGGTGGTCAATGCGAAGCGTCACCGAGTCTCACGTCCCCGAGAAGGTTTCAGTGAAACGATCGACCGGCTCCGACGGAGGGAGGGCCGAACGGTGAACCCGGTCGAGCGGTACAAGCGCGAGAAACACCCGCTCGACCTGGTCGAGGACGTCGAGCGGTACGCCGAGGAGGGGCTGAGTTTCGAGGAGCTCGAGGCGCGCGAGGGCGGCGGCGCCTGGGAGCGCTTCAAGTGGGCGGGGATGTACGCCCACGGCACCCACGACGACTACTTCATGCTCCGGACGAAGGTCCCTGGCGGCCACCTCACGCCCGAGCAGGCGACCACCATCGGGGAGGTAGCCCGCGAGTTCGCGACCGCGCCCGACGAGCACGGTGGGGCGGCTCAGAACCCCGTCTGGGGCGACGCCTACCTCGACATCACGACGCGACAGGACGTCCAGATGCACTGGATCGAACTCGAGGACGTCCCCGAGATCTGGGAGCGCTACGACGAGGTCGGGCTGACGACGATCCAGGGCTGTGGCGACTCCGCCCGGAACGTACTCGGCTGTCCGGCGGCGGGGCTCTCGGGGCGCGAGGCGTTCGACGCCCAGCCCGTCGTCGACGCCGTGAGCGACTTCTTCACCGGCAACGGAGAGTACGCGAACTTACCGAGGAAGTTCAAGCTGACGATCACCGGGTGTACGGAGGACTGCGCACAGTCACAGATCAACGACGTCGGCCTGGTGCCCGCGGAGAGGGAGATCGACGGGCAGTCCCACTACGGCTTTCACGCCCGCGTCGGCGGCGGGCTCTCCGACGGGCCACGGATGGCATCCGAACTCGACGTCTTCGTCCGTCCGGAGGACGCAGTCGAGTTCACCAGGGCTGTCGCCCAGACGTTCAAGGAGCTCGGCGAGCGGACCAACCGCGGGCTCTGCCGGATGCGCTACCTCGTCGAACAGATGGGACCCGACCGGTTCGAGGAAGCGGTTCGCGACCGCTGTACGGTCGACCTGCCGACCCGGGGAACTGGCCTCACCGAGGGCTACCGGGGAGACCACGTCGGCGTCCACGACCAGCGCGAGGAGAGGCTGACGTATATCGGATTCAACGTCGTCGCCGGTCGGATGGGTGGCGAGGAGTTCGTCGAGGCGGCCGAGGCGGCCCGCCGGTACGGGACCGAAGAGACGACGGTCCGGCTCGCGACGGACCAGAACTTCCTGATCACGCACGTCCCCGAGGACGACGTCGAGGACTTACTCGCCGAGCCGTTCGCCGCGGCGTACAGCCCCGATCCGGGGCCGTTCACCCGTGGGGCGGTCGGCTGTACGGGAAGCGAGTTCTGCAACTACGGGATCATCGAGACGAAGCGGCGGATCAGGCGGTGGGCCGAGCGACTCGACGAGGCGATCGACCTCCCGGAGGAGATCGACGTCGTGAGAGTGCACCTCTCGGGCTGTTCGGCCTCCTGCGCGCAGCCCCAGATCGCCGACGTCGGCTTCCGCGGGGAGACGGTGAAGGTGCTCGCCGGGGAGTCCGAGGCGTCGCGATCGCCCGAGGCAGGTGCGGAAGACGGCGGCGCGGCGGAGACGGGACGAGCGGCCGGCGACGACATCGTCGAGGGGGTCGACCTCGGGCTGGGCGGCAGCCTCGGACTCGACAACGAGTTCCTCGACTGGGTCGAGACCGCCGTGCCGGCCGACGCGGTCGTTCCCGCCCTCGAAGCGCTGTTCGGGATCTACGCCGAGGAGCGGGGAGAAAACGAGCGCTTCTACGAGTGGTGTCGCCGGGTCGAGAACGACCGGCTGCGGACGATCGCGCGCGGGGCGGACGCGAACGTCTCCGGGGGTGTCGCTCATGGGGACTGACGGGCGCGGCGACGATCGGCGCGAGCGCGGCGAGGGAGATGGAGCCGAGGCGCCGGCGGACGTCGCGCCGGAGCTCGTCGAGGAGAGCGGGAGAACGCGACCCGAAGCGGTTCCGCACGTACCCGACCCGGGCGGTGCGGCCGGCCCGTCCGGTTCACCCGGCTCCGGTGGCGGAACGTGTGAGTCGGGCAGCTGTAGCTGTGGCGAACGATCGAGCCCGGAGCGCGTCGCCACCGACGGGGCGGGCAGCGCGCCCGTGAACGTCGGTTCGGACGGTTCGCTCGGCGGGATCGAGTTCACGCCGCCCGCGGCGGGCGTCAGCCAGGACGTCGACGATCCCGAGGCGGATCCGACCGAGCGCGTCGGGGTTCCGGATGGTGTCGACCTCGACACGCCGACGCACGCGATCCGCTCGGAGATGAACGGGATCGAGACACCGGCGGAGAAGACCTGGTTCTTCGAGCTGGCGGAGGCGGTGATCGACGACGGCCGCTGCATCCAGTGTGGCACCTGCGTCGCCGCCTGTCCCTCCGACTCGATCGGGATCGGCGAGGACGATCTCCCCAAATTAGTGAAGATGTGCACCGGCTGCTCGCTCTGCTGGGACTTCTGTCCCCGAGGCGGGCTGCGCTACGAGCGACAGTGGAAGATCACCGGCGGCGAGGACAACGTGAAGGGCGCGGGCGACCCGATCACCGAGTTCTCCGCGCGGACGAGAGAGGGCTGGCGCGAGGGCTCACAGGACGGCGGCGTCGTCACGGCGATCCTGCTCCGGCTGCTCGAGGAAGGCGAGATCGACGGCGCGCTGATCGCGACCGAGAGCGACGAGGAGCCCTGGAAGGCCGAGGCGTTCCTCGCGACGAGCGAGGAGGAGCTGATCGAGAACACCGGGACCATCTACAACCAGACGATGGCGCTCGGTCACCTCGACCTCTCGCGGTACGAGGAGAAGCTCGACGTACCGATCGAGGAGGCGAGCCTCGCGGTCGTCGGCACGCCGTGTGAGATCGAGGGGATCCGCGCGCTCCAGGACTTCGAGTGGGAGTACGGCTCCCAGGAAGAGGGGGTCCGTGCGATCGAGTACACGATCGCGCTGATGTGTACGAAGAACTTCAACTACTACAGGCTCATCGGGGAGCAACTCGAGGAGAAGCGGGGGATCGGTACGGACGAGATCGGGAAGATGGACGTCCTCCACGGGAAGATGATGGTCGAGGACAGGGAGGGAGAACTGCTCCTCGAGGAGGACGTCGAGCACTTCCACGACGCCGCGCTGAAGGGCTGTGACGAGTGTGCGGACTTCACGGGCTACTGTGCCGACCTCACCGTCGGCTCGGTCGGATCGAGCGACGAGTACTCGAGCGTGATCGTCCGGAGCGAGAAGGGACTGGAGGCGTGGGAGCTCACCGAGCCCGACCTCGACTACCACGACCTGGAGGACCGCTCGGCGGTCGGGAAGCTCCAAGGCTGGGACAAGAAGAAGGCGTTCGAGTCGCTACAGCGGCCGTTCGACCCCGACGCGCCACGCTTTATCGAGTACACCGAGCACGCCGAGAACTACGGTACCCTGCTGAACCCGCACGAGAGCGACGGGTAGATCGAATCGAAGCCGCGACCTGCCGCGGTAACGGGTTCTCGGTATGCATCGGTCCTGGAGTGCTCCGACGGTTCGCATCGCCCTCCGAGCCGTCGTCGGGATCCGCGTGCGGTCGAATCCTCCGTATCGTAGTTCGGTCCATCGAAATTCTACGCAGGTGAGAAGAACCACGGGCGGGATACGGAGGGTTTATACACCGAATCGTTAGCTACAGACGTTCCAACGGGTGGATGCGATCGCTTCCTCGAGGTTTGGGTGTACACCTCCTCTCGTGGTGTTTCGACTCGATTTCGACAGGTCGGTGGCGGTCTTACAGGCGCTTTTGATCGAGTCACCGGTGTGGATGGTCGGTCGATTTCCGGTAGTCTGGAGTACGACGGTCATCGCTGGGACTCGGCGATTTCACTAAGAAGGAGTGACCCGTAGACGGACCACGGTGACGGTGGAATGTCAAAGCCAACAGACGTCGACTCGTACATTGCCAATGCGGACGAAAGAGCGCGTCCGACGCTCGAAGAACTCCGCGAGATGATCAACTCGACTGTTCCAGAAGCGGAGGAAGGAATAAGCTACAACGTTCCGTTCTATACATTTCACGGCACTCACGTCGGGTTTAGCGCATTCAAGAACCACGCTACTTTCGGCATCGGCGCAGACGCGCTTCGGAGTGAAGACCGCGAAATGCTCGAAGAAAACGGGTACAAAACCGGGAAGGAGACCATACAGATCAGATACGACCAAACGGTACCGACTACAGAGTTAGAGCAACTTCTGGAAGCGAAAGTCGAAGAAGCCAGAAACGCGCAGTAACAGGGGCGTCGCCGTTCGAGGGCCCGAGGTGTTCATAGCTCGTCACGTTGACGGAGGTAGAGGCTGTTCCGCTCGAATACGGAGTAGTGGTGCACTCGCGCGCTCTGTTCGGCACGCCGACTGGAACGTATCCACCGATCATAGTTCCGATGGAGTCGTCCGCTCGAAGACGACCGCGTAGTGGTGTGGCGATACCGAGACGGTCTCCGTGGCCTCGAATCCCGCGGGCTCGACCGCCGCGACCGTCTCGGCCGGGGTCATCCGGAGCTCCTCGGGCGGGCCTCGCGGCTCGCCGAGGACCGGCGTCTCCTCCGGGCTCGCGGCGATCCAGTTGATCACGACGAACCGACCCCCCGGCACGATCGCCTCGCGGACCCGTTCGGCGAGCAGCGTCTTCTCGGGGACGCCGTGGAGCGTGTTCGCGAAGAGGACGTACTCCACCGGCTCTACGAGTTCGGAGACGGCCATCGCGTCGCCTTCGATCGTCTCGATCTCTATCCTCTCGTCTGCCGCCCGCTCCGAGAGCACCTCGAGCGCGTTCGGATCGAGGTCGTAGGCGTAGACTGGGCCGTCGACGAGCGCGGGCGCAGCGAGCGTGAACCGGCCCGTGCCACAGCAGAGGTCGAGGAACGAGGCACGCCCGTCGGTTCCGAGCGTCCGCAGGGTCTCGCCGGGGTCGGGCCAGACCACCGACCACCAGTCGGCGTCGGGCTCTTCGGTGTTCCGAAACTCGACCATAGCTACCACACGACACGATCGGGTATGAGCGTTCGGGAGCGAGAAAGGCTTACCCGACCGGGTCGCATAGCCCGAGCAAATGGTACTCGACGACCTCGGAAGCTCACTCAGGGGAACGCTCGATCGGCTCCGCGGGAAGTCCCGGCTCAGCGAGGAGGACGTCGCCGAGATCGTAAAGGAGATCCAGCGCTCGCTGTTGGCGGCCGACGTCGACGTCTCGCTCGTGATGGAGCTGTCGGACTCGATCAAGACCCGCGCTCTCGAGGAGGAACCCCCGGCGGGGACGACCGCCCGGGATCACGTCCTCCGGATCGTCTACGAGGAACTCGTCGACCTGATCGGCGAGAGCACCGACCTCCCGCTAGAGGAGCAGACGATCCTGCTCGCTGGGCTGCAGGGCTCGGGGAAGACGACGAGCGCGGCGAAGATGGCCTGGTGGTTCTCGACGAAAGGACTTCGCCCCGCCGTGATCCAGACCGACACGTTCCGCCCGGGCGCCTACGACCAGGCGAAACAGATGTGTGAGCGCGCCGAGGTCGAGTTCTACGGCGACCCCGACGGTGACGATCCGGTCGAGATCGCACGCAGGGGGCTCGAGGAGACCGCCGAGGCGGACGTCCACATCGTCGACACGGCGGGTCGACACGCGCTCGAGGAGGACCTAATCGACGAGATCGAGGAGATCGAGCGGGTGGTCGACCCGGACACAAACCTGCTCGTGCTCGACGCGGCGATCGGACAGGGCGCGAAGGACCAGGCCCGACAGTTCGACGAGTCGATCGGCATCGACGGCGTCGTCATCACCAAACTCGACGGGACGGCGAAAGGTGGCGGGGCGCTCACCGCGGCGAACGAAACCGGCGCGTCGATCGCCTTCCTCGGGACCGGCGAGGAGGTCCAGGACGTCGAGCGGTTCGAGCCCAACGGCTTCATGTCCAGACTCCTGGGGATGGGCGACCTGAAACAGCTCGCCGAGCGCGTCGAGCGGGCGATGGTCGAGACCGAGGAGGAGGACGACTGGGATCCCGAGGACCTCCTCTCCGGGAGCTTCACGCTGAACGACATGCGCCACCAAATGCAGGCGATGAACCGGATGGGGCCGCTCGATCAGGTGCTCGACATGATCCCCGGGCTGGGCGGCGGCATCATGGACCAGCTCCCGGACGACGCGATGGACGTCACCCAGGAACGGATGACCCGCTTCGAGTTCGTCATGGACTCGATGACCGAGGAGGAGCTGGAGAACCCCCGTTCGATCGGTCAGAGCCAGGTCCGCCGGATCGCACGCGGCTCGGGCACCGACGAGGAGCTGGTGCGCGAACTCCTGACCCAGCACAAGATGATGGAGCGGACGCTCAAGCAGTTCCAGGGGATGGGCCAGGGCGGGATGGACATGGAGCGGATGATGAAGCAGATGGGCGGCGGTGGCGGTGCCGGCGGGATGGGCAAGGGGCCGTTCGGCTGAGGTGCGCGCCCCTCGACTCGGGAGCCTCGCGCGCTTCGACGTCCTCGTCCTGACCGCGCTGCTCTGGTTCCTCGCGAAGTTCCTCCGCTACGCCTTCCCCCCGCTGTTCGAGCCGCTGCAAGCGACCTACGCGGTCTCGAACGCGACGATCGGCGCCGCGTTCACCGCGTTCATGCTCGCGTACGCCACCATGCAGTTCCCCTCGGGGGCGCTCGCCGACCGGGTGGGTTCGGTTCGAGTGATCGCCGGTGGGGCGCTACTCGCCGTCGCCGGAGCGTTCGTCCTCGTCGTCGAGTCGCCGTTTCCCGTCCTCGTCGCGGCGATGGTGGTGATCGGAGCCGGAACTGGTGCACACAAGACCGTCGCGGTGCGGCTGCTCTCGCGGACCTATCCGGCTCGGACGGGACGGGCGCTCGGCGTCCTCGACACGATCGGGACGTTCGGCGGGGTCGTCGCCCCGCCGGCCGTCGTCCTCGCGCTCGGGGTCACAGGCCCGTTCGGGGGTGCCGGCTGGCGGTACGTCTTCCTCGCCGCCGGGCTGTTCGGGATCGGTCTCGTCGTCGCGTTCGTCCGACGGTCGCCGAACCGTCTCCCGGACGAAGGGAGTGCGACGGTCGAGCGGATCAGGCTCCGGCCGTACCTCACCGCGTTCGGCGACTCGCGCTTCTCGCTGTTCGTCCTCGTGACGCTCTGTTACTCCTTTTCGTACAACGGCGTCGTCGCGTTCTTGCCGCTCTATCTCACGAGCGAAGTCGGTCTCGCCGTCGGGACCGCTGGAATCCTCTACAGCGCGCTGTTCGCCGCGAGCCTGGCCCAGCTCGCCACCGGCGAGGCGAGCGACAGGGTGGGGAGACTTCCGATCATGGCCGTCGCGCTCGGGCTCTCGGGGACTGCCATCGCCCTCCTCTCGCTCGGCGCATCCGGTCTGACCGGGATCCCGGCCGCTGCAGCAATCGTCGTCGTGGCGATCGGTCTCGGCGCACACGGCTTCCGACCGGTCAGGAGCGCCTATCTCGTCGCGTTACTCCCTCCGTCGCTCACCGGGGGCGGCCTCGGCGTCGTCAGGACGCTCCTGATGGGGGCCGGGGCCGTTTCGCCCGCGATCGTGGGACTGCTCGCCGACGCCGTCGGGTTCCGCCTCGCGTTCGCGCTGCTCGCGGCCTCGATGCTCGCCGGAAGCGCGCTCGTCTGCGTGCTCTGGGCGACCGACTGACCCTCACTCGGTGATCGGCCGGCCGTCCTCGGTCGGTGGGGCGACGTGGTCGACGAACTCCTCGACGCTCGGCTCCTCGACTCGCACCTCGACGTCGATCTCGCCGAGTTCGTTCGACTCGCCGACGGCGAAGTTCACGACGCCCTCGAACGCCGGCCCCTTCTTCAGCGAGAAGGAGAAGTACGGCCCCGATCGCCGGGAACTCATCGCGTTTCGCGCCGTGTCGAGGATCTCCTGGCGATGCAGCAGTTCGGAGAAGTGATCGAGCGAGTGGGTCTCGCCGACGATCCGATCCGCCTCGCGGGTGAGCGTCGCGTTCGGGAAGACGTTTCTGACGGCGGTCTCGACCCGCTCCGGAATCTCGGTCCCCTTCACCGGCGCGGTGATCCCCACGTCGATCCGGTAGATCATCGCTCCCCCTCCGCGACGGCCATGTCCTCGACCGCTTCCGGTCCCTCCGTGAGCAGCGTGCGGATCGCCTCGCGGAACGCCTCCAAACTCGTCGTGTTCTCGATCCGGAGGTCCGCGCGGTCCATCGCCTCGTCCATCCCGAAGCCACGTTCGCGCTCGTCGCGCTCTCGCAGCGCTTCGCCGCCGTCCGCCTCGGTCGTGTCTCTCCCCCGGCCGGAGAGCCGTTCCGCCCGGAGTTCGAACGGTGCTTCGACCGAGAGGAGGACGAACTCGTCGCCGAATCGCTCCTCGAACGCCTCGACCTCGGTACCGGAGCGGAGGCCGTCGACGAGCACCCGGTCGTGGCTCTCGAGGGAGGACTCGACCATCGGGAGCGAGCGGGCGGCGATGGCGGCCGGGCCCTCCTCCTCGCGGAGGGCTTTCGCAACCGAGCCGTGGTCGGTGTAGGGGTCGAGCCCGCGGGATTCGGTCTCGGCGCGGACGACGTCTCCCATGGTGACGACCGGTATGTTTAGGGAAGAAGCGACCTTCGCGGCCTCGCCCTTGCCGCTGCCCGGCAGCCCCACGGTTCCGATGACGCGCATGGAACGAGTAGACCGGCGGCGGTGTTAATCGCTTGCGTTCTCGGGTTCGTATCCGACAGTTTTTCTTCGCCCGGCGAGAAGCGGGTGACGAGGGCACGTAGCTCAGCTAGGACAGAGCGTCGGACTTCTAATCCGATGGTCATGGGTTCGAATCCCATCGTGCTCGCTCTTTTGCGACGAGCGGGCGTGAGGAGTAAAAAGCGTACCTGTGTTTATTTCCCTCAATAAATTCTTCAGTGGCGGGGAGTACGCGATAATGCGCTCGACCGGGGCGAGCCGATCCCCGCCCCGGACACGTTGATCGCCGGCGTCGCCCGGTCGCTCGGCGGCGAACTGATCGCGTGTGACGACGGCTTCTCGCGGGTCTCGGACCTCGAATTTCACGATCCCCGAGCGTAGAGAATCCGACCGTCCTCGATCAGTACCCAAACCGGACCGTACGTAGCGAGACCGGACATGCGTGGCGGACGTCGTGCCGGTCAGATGCTCTCCCAGCTATCCTCGTCCTCGGGATCGAGGTCGCTCACCCACTCGTCGGCCCCGTTCGACGCCGGCTCCCACTCCCCGTCGAACTCCGACTCTGCCTCAGCGAGCTCGGAGAACCCGCTCATGTCCATCTTCGGCCAGGCGACCTCCTCCCAGGTGCCGGCGAGCGAGTAGTAGTAGACGACGTCGCCCTGGATGACGGCGTGGAGGTTCCGTTCGGTGTCGTGGACGACCCGCTGGTTGGTGTCGATGGCGACGTCGACGACGTCCTCTAGCGTGTCGAGCCGGACGTAGTCCTTGCCCATCCACATCGGGATCTGCCCGTTCGAGATCCACTCGGCGTGGCGCCGGCTGTGGACCTCCTGGGTGAGCGCACCGAAATCGACGACCTCCTCCCGGCGCCGCCACGCGAACGCCGACCCGACGCCGGCGGCGAGTCCGACGAGTGCGAGTCCGGCACCGGCGAAGACGTCTGGCTCTTCCTCGACCTCCCGCGTGACGACCTCTGCGTGTTCGGACTCCTCCGAGAGCGAACCGTCGAACCAGTAGGCGTCGGCGGTGAGTTCGAGCGGCACCGACGAGGTCTGTTCGTCTGCGTACGTCCCGGTGTCGTAGGTCGTCCGGAGTTCGAGGGCGAGCCCGATGCTCCCGACGTTCGAGAGCCGATCCTCGGTTTCCTCGATCGACTCGGAGAGCGCTCGCATGTCGATCTCGGTCTCCGAGCGCACGGGCTCCCCTCCCACGACGTGCGTCTCCTCGATCAGGGTCTCCCTCTCCTCCCAGAACGCCTCTTCGTCGGCGCTCGCGGTCGTTACCAGGACGAGTTCGTGGGTGACGTCGCTCCCTTCGGGTGCCTCCGTTTGCACCTCGATCGAGAGTTCGGGCATGTCCGAGAGCAGGTACCTGGACGGGTCTTCGACCGTCGTTCCGCTCCCGTAGAGCGAGTCGTCGGCGGTGACGAGCGCGCTCGTCCGGACCTCGGTCGTGACGGTCTCCCGGTCTCGCTCCTCCGAGACCTCGGTCGTTCCGGGGAGGGCGAGGGTCATCCCCGAGATGAGGAACGCGAAGAGGGCGACGAGCGCGAGCGAGAGCGCGACCGCCCGGCCGTGGCGCGCGAGCACCAGCCGGGATCGGGGCGAGAGCGTCACTCGGAACCCTCCCTCGGGATCGCCGTGCGAGTGCTCGCGCCCGGCGAATCGTGCGGCCGGTCGCGTCGCTTCGTGGAGGGCATCCCCGGAGAGTGCGTTGCGACCGGGGTAAACGTATCGGCTATCCGTATACGTACGGCGGTCACAGGCGCTCCCACCAGGCGAGGGCGGTCCGCCTGACGCGTACGGAGAGCGGCGTCGAGGGCGATCGGATCCGCTGCGGTCGCAGGCCGGCCACGACCGCCGCGAGCACCAGGAAGATCGAGAGTGCGACGAGGTTCACCGCCGAGAGCGCGACCAGCGGGTGGATCCCGTGGAGCCACACCAAGAGGACCGACGGGAGCACCGCGAGGTAGCGGTGTTCGGTGAACGAACGGTAGTACTCGCCCTCCTCCTCGGGGGCCGACAGCGTGACCGAGACCGGTTCCGAGGACCCACCCGGGAGCGAACGGCGGTCGGATTCGACGGCGATCCCGTCGCTCGCCGGTTCGAGGACGGCGACCGCCGGAACGACGCCGTCGTTGTGGAGCGTGTGCTCGACCGTCGAGGTCTCCCCGGGTTCGATCGCGAGCGGGTCGTCGGAGTCGGCGGTCGTGCTGGCGATCCCGAACGTGTGGACCCCGCTCGGAACGACCATCGCCGCGGTGACGGGGATCACGACCAGCGCTACCACCACGACGACGAGCGTTCGCGTCCCGATCACGCCCGCTCGCGAGCGCGATCGATCGGTCGTTCGGTGTGTCGTCCCCCGGTTCGAGAGGAGCGCGACACAGGTGAGGAGGAGGCCGATCCAGACGAGCAGCGACCCGGCGCTCCTGCCCAGCGGTCCGATCCCCCCGACGGCGGTCTGAAGCGCCATCACGCCGGTCCCGAGGTGCGGGATCGAGACGACCTCGCCGTTCACCTGGGGCGCGACCGCGACGATCCGGTCGTCGGTGACCGGCGGCTCGGGGCCGTCCTGATCGGTGAACGGGTTGGCGTCCCCGCGCGTCACGTAGCCGGCGTCGGTCTCGCCGACGACGCGGTGGGTCGTCAGGCCGCCGTCGTGGAGTTCGCGCGCCTCGAAGACGACGACGTCGCCCTCCTCGACCTCGACGAACGCGCTCGGGACCGCGAGGAAGCCGTCGCCGGTCGAGAGCGTCGGCTCCATGCTCCCGCTCGCGACGTACGCGAGGCCGACCGGCTGTCCGAGCGCGGCCCCGACGAGCATCGCGAGGAGGGCCAGTACGAGGAGAGCCGAGAGCGCGCGTCCGACGAGCGTTCCGCTCACGGCAGTGGGCTAGCGGGGTGGCGTGCGTGTTCCATCGGGCCGGCGAACACCGCTCACTCCGTCGATTCCGCGAGGATCGTCACGTCCTCGTCGATCCGCGAGTCGGCGTTCGCCCCGCGCGTGTCGATCACGATGTCGAGGTCGAGCGTCGACCCCGATGCGAGTTCGTAACCGGCGATCCCCTCGCCGTACTCGCTCTCTTCGAACCCGACGTCGATCCCGTCGTTGTCGACACCGTCGATCGTGATCTCGACGGTCTCGTCGTGGTTGTTCGTCACCGAGAGCGCCTCGGTGAGCGTCGTGACGGCCCCGAGGTTCAGCCCGTCGGCGTCGTCGAACGCATCGCCCCCGAGGTCGATCACGATCAGGCCGTTCTCGTCCTCGTAGACGTACGCCGACTCGCCCGGGGCGAGCGCGATCAACGCTGCCGAGTCCTCGGCTACGTCGACGGTGACCGATCGGTCGGCTTCGACCTGGCTGAACGCCCCCGAACCGAAGGCCGCTCCGCCGCCGATCGTCATCGTTCCCAGTCCCAGCAACACGTTCCGCCTTGTTAGGTTCATTTTGTATCGTCCAGCCGGACACGTGATCGGTACGGACCGATTACCACGCGTTCCTACTCGGGTAAGGGAAGCATACTACCTTTGTAATGTCCCGCTTTCTCTCCGGAAAGCACTGCTTGAACGGCGGTTACGTCGTACATATCTACCCAGAAGCCATATATCTCGGAGTTCCATAATTTCGTTCGAGACGCGATGGCGACGGACAGAGAGACGACACACTCGAAAAGCGAACTGTTCTCCATCCTGAGTAGCCATCGCCGTCGGTACGCGATCCACATCTGCAAGCGCGAGGGGGGGCCGGTGAGCCTCTCGGACCTCGCCGAACACGTCGCGGCCTGGGAGCTCGATAAGGACCGTGCCGAACTGACCTCCGCGGAGCGAAAGCGGATCTACACCTCGCTCCAGCAGACGCACCTCCCCACGCTCGCCGAGAGCGGCATCATCGAGTACGACGGCCGCGAGGCGGAGCTGACCGAGGAGGCCGAACGCCTCGAGGTGTACATGGACGTCGTCCCCGGCGACTCGGTCCCGTGGGCGGTCTACTACCTCGGGCTCTCCGCGATCGCCCTCTGTGTGATCGTCGGCCTCTGGATCGAGCTGATACCGACACACCAGGTTCCCGAACTCGGCTGGGTGACCGCGCTGATCGTCCTGTTCGCCGCGAGCGCCGTCGTCCACGCGTACACCAACCAGCGCTACCGGCTCGGGGCAATGGAGCGCCCACCCTGATGCGGCCGCTGCTCGTCGTCGGACTCCTCTGTCTCGGCGCCGGGATCGTCCTCGTCGCCGGGCCGACCTTCGGGCTGAGCGTCGTCGAGTCCGATCGGGGGGTGACCGCCACGGTCAGCGACGAGAACGGACTCGTCGGGCTCGAGGAGAGCGGCGAGACGATCGATCGCGAGGGGGAGACGACCGTACTCACGCTCGTGAACAACGCGGGGGAGCCTATCGAGGAGTTTGACGTACGAATCGATTCGGTGGAGGGTCCGGTCGAGGTGGCGAGCCTGTTCGACTACCCCCCGATAGAGCCAGGTGAACGAACCAGCCTGACCCTCAGCTGTGACCGCGGTGGGCACGGGGACGGCGAGGTCACCGTCGTCATCGAGCGGGCAGCCACGGCGAGCCTCGCCGTCGGATCGCTCACGCGAACCGTCCCGTTCGAGTACGACTGTACCGGCCCACAGAACGGTGGTGAAGACGGATCGGGCGGCGACGTCCGGTTCGAGTCGCTGACCGCCCAGGCGACCGAGCAGGACGGCGTACCGGCCGAGGTGACGTTCGAGTATCGCCTCGACGGCGCCGCGGAGGGCGTGGAGTTCGTCGTCGGGTACGGGAACGGTCAGGAGGACGAAGTACTGGCCGAGGAGAACGAGGGCACCATCACCGTAGCGCTCTCGACACCCGGCCAGCGGGACTACCCCCTCGACGTCTCCGGAGCTATCGACGGCGGCGAGGCGTGCGAGGGGACGATCGAGGACGACAGTCCGGTCGAGCCGTGCGGGTGAGCGCTCACCCCAGTCGCTCGGCCTTCACCAGCAGTTCCGCGCTCCGGTCGCAGAGCACCTCCGTCTCGAAGCCGAGCGAGCGGAGCCGTGAGGTCACCTCCGCCGGGGTCGATCCACAGTCCTCGGCCGAAGGGCGTCGGTCGCTCTCGCGGTGGAGTTCGCAGTAGACGAGCCGACAGCGGTCGTCGGCGAGCGACCCCGAGAGTCCGTCGATGACGAGCGACTCCGCACCCTCGACGTCGATCTTGAGCACCGTCGGTGGCGGGATCTCGCCCGCTGCGACGAGCGCGTCGCCCGCTCGCTGCTCGACGACGGTCGCGTTCGGCCCGCCGTCCGCGACGATCGAGCCGCGGCTCCGGAACGGGCCGTCGGCCCCCTCGAACACCACCGTCCCGCCCTCCGACGCGAGCGCGCAGTCGAGGACCTTCGCCCCGCTCGCGTTGTACGAGAGGTTTCGACAGAGCGTCTCGACGTTCTCCGGGTCGGGTTCGAACGCGACGACGCTGTCCCCGCCGACGACGCGGGCGGCGAAACAGCTGTAGAGCCCGACGTGGGCCCCGACGTCGTAGAAGACGTCCTCCGGGCCGAGCGAACGCAGGAGGTCACGGAGCATCGGGCGCTCGAGCGACAGCGATCGGCGGAGCCGGTACGACTCGTACCAGCCGTCGATCGGAAACGTCGCCGTCACGCCGGCGACCGTGATTGGACGTGATCGACGGCCGACCCAGTAGGCGTCGGCGAGCCTGTTCCCGAGGAGACGCGTCGTCCTCGCACCGAGGGCCACCACCCCTTCGCTGCGATAGATCTCGACGGGCCGATTCCACGACAGCATACATGTGGGATCACCGACCGCGATAATAAAACGGATTGATACCGAGTCGTCAGGACGGCGCGGAGAACACCGGCGCGAGCGGTTCGACGGGCCGATACGCGATCGTTCGTCGATCGGGTCGATGAACGGTCGTCGGTTCGGTCGGTTCAGCAGGACGCGCAGTCGCAGTCGTCCTCGCACGTACAGACGTCGTCACAGGTACAGACCGGGTCACAGCAAGCGGACATGACGATCGGAGCTATGGGCCACGGTGTAATAACTCGTCCTGCCATCTATACGTACGTCGTTGGTAACTCCGGCCGATCTTCCGGGGCCGGGTTAACAACGTTCGCGTTCGACCGCCCCGTCCGGTGTCGGCGACCGCCGAGCGCGAGCCCACCCCGACCGTCCGGGATCGGGGACGACCCTCGTACTACTCGAAGCCGTCCTCGAAGACGAAAACGCCGTCGCGCTGGACGACCTCGCCGTCGACCTCGATCGCCGAGTCGTCGGCCATGTCGACGATCATGTCGACGTGGGTCGCGCTCTCGTTCACGGCGTTCCCCTCGCCGACGCACTCGTCGTAGGCCATCCCGACGGCCATGTGGACGGTGTCGCCCATCTTCTCGTCGAAGAGCATGTTGTAGGTGAACCGGTCGATCTCGCGGTTCATCCCGATTCCGAGCTCGCCGAGATACCGTGCGCCGTCGTCGGTCTCCAGGATCTCCGCGAGCACGTCCTCGTTCTTCGCGGCGCTGTGGGCGATCACCCTCCCATCCTCGAACTCGAGGCGGACGTCCGTGATCTCTCGGCCCTGCTGGTAGAGCGGCTTGTCGAAGTGGACCGACCCCTCGACGCTCTCTCTCACCGGTGCGGTGAACACCTCGCCTCCGGGGAGGTTCTTCTCGCCGTAGTCGTTGATCGTCCGGTTGCCGGCGACGCTCATCCGGATGTCCGTCTCCGCTCCCGATCTGATCCAAACCTCGTCTGCCGGGTCGAGGATCTCGACCATCCGTTCCTGATGCTCGCGCTGGGCGTCCCAGTCCTTGTTGACGGCGTCCCAGACGAAGTTCTCGTAGCTCTCGGTGCTCATTCCGGCGAGCTGGGCGTTCGCGGACGCTGGAAACCCCGTGAGACACCAGCGTTTCGAGAGGCGTTCTCGCCTGATCGGCTGCTGTGCGCGCGAGTACGCCGCGTTGATCGCGGGGTCGACGTCGCTCGTCTCGGTGACGTTCTCGTTGGCTCGAACGAAGACGAAGACGTCCGCCGCCTCCGTGAGCGCCCGCTGGTGCTCGGGCGTCTCGAACTCCCCCTCCGAAGCCCTGAGATACGCCCGGTTCGCCCGGTCGTCGCCGCTCAGGTAGACCGGGTTCGCCCCGACGTCGCCACAGACCTCGTGGAGCGCGACGGCGAGGTCCGAGGCGACCGGGTGTGCGGCGATGACGACGTCGTCCCCAGCACCGAGATCGACCGAGTGCTCGGCGATCACGCCTGCGTGTTCGCGGATGCGCGGGTCCATGTGTCGTACTGCCATGTGGGGCGGCAAACGGGTTCCGGTTCCGCGTGATCGCCGTCGGAACCGGGCTCGTACCGGTCGCGATGGGCTGCGCTCGACGACCCCTCGAACACCGGCCGGCGCGGGTCCACGTCCGGTCAGCGTCGCTACCGAAAACCCGTTCAGCGAGCCTTTATTCGCGAACCCGTCCTCGTGTGATCGCGGCGGGACGAGGTGATCGCATGAACGACGGAGAGGAGGGAGAGAGGGACGAGAACGCGGCGAGAGACCCCGAGACGGCTCGCGAGCGGTGGGCGCCGACGCCGCCCGGCGATCGGTCCGTGAACGTCACCGACGGTCGACTGTTCGTCCCGCTGGTCGTCCTCTCGGCCCCGGTCGTCGTCGCGTACACGCTCGACATCGTCTACTACGTCGTCGACCTCTACTGGATCGGCTACCTGGGAACCGACGCGGTCGCCGCGATGTCGTACTCGTGGCCGATCCTCTTTCTCTTCACGAGCCTCGGGATCGGTATCACGACCGCAGGGACCGTCCTCGTCGCTCAGAACAAGGGAGCCGGTCGGCTCGCTCGATCTCACCACGTGGCCGGACAGACAGTATCGGTCGTCTCGGTCCTCTCGGTCGCGATCGCGGCTCTCGGCTACCTGCTCGCCCCGTGGATGCTCGCGCTGATCGGTGCGACACCGGGGAGCGACCCGCACACGATGGCGGTCAGCTACACCCGCATCACGTTCCTCGGGATGGTCCCGATCTTCTGGTTCTTCGTCTTCGACGCGCTCTCCCGGGGATGGGGCGATACCCGAACCCCGCTCTACCTGATGGCGGCGAGCGTCGGGGTGAACGTCGTCCTCGATCCGTTCGTCATCCTCGGGTTCGCGGGGAACCCCGTCTTCGCGTGGTTCGGCGTCGAGGCGCTCGGGACCACCCTCTACGAACGGACCGGGTTCGACGGCTACGGGATCGAAGGGGCGGCGCTCGCGTCGGTGTTCTCCCGAACGCTCGCCGCTCTCGTCGCGCTCTCGTTGCTCTTCTCGGGTGCGATCGGGCTTCGGGTCGACCCCTCGGAGCTCCGTCCGAACCGAGAGAGCGTCGCTGAGATCGTCGAGATCGGGGTGCCGACCTCGCTCGAGATGGGCCTGCGAGCGAGTGGGGTGACGGTGATGACCGCGATCGTCGCCCTCGAGGGGGACACCGCGATCGCGGCGTACGGGATCTCGGAGTACCTGGCGGCGTTGCTCCTGGTGCCGGCGATCGGCCTCGCGCGGGGGACCGAGACGGTGGTCGGACAGAACCTCGGTGCCGGACAGACGCAGCGGGCGAAACACGCGGTCTACATGAGCGCGGCGATCGTCGTCACCGCCTTCGTCGTCGTAGTCGCCGCCGCCTACCCGGTCGCGGAGTCGATCGTCGGACTGTTCGTCTCGGCCGAGCCGGGGTCGAACGCCGCGGCGGAGGTCGTCCGGATCGGTTCGGCGTTCATCTGGATCATCGGCCCGACGTACGTCTTCTACGGGGTGTTTCAGGTCGTCCTCGGCGCGTTCCGCGGGAGCGGCCACACCCGCCTCGCGCTGGCGTTCGCGGTGATGGAGCTGTGGGCGGTCAGGCTCCCGCTGAGCGTCGCCGCCCTCCGCTGGTTCGACGCGGGCGTCGTCGGGATCTGGTACGCCTTCGCCGCCTCGTACGTCCTCTCGACGCTGGTCACCGCCGCGTGGTTCCTCAGGGGGACCTGGACGACGCCCGTCGTGGACCGGTGAGTCGGAGAGGTGTTCGCTCGAGAGCGAGGTGACCGGTTCCAGAGAGCGGCGGTCGTCGAGAACGGCGAGAGGACGACCGCGAACGCCGCCTATTTGCCCCTCCCGCGGATACTCCCTCACATGATCGACCTGCGAAGCGACACGGTGACGCGCCCCTCGCGAGCGATGCGGGAGGCGAGCGCGGAGGCCGAGGTGGGCGACGACGTCTACGGCGAGGATCCCACGGTGAACGAACTCGAGCGTCGGGCGGCCGAGGCCGTCGGAACGGAGGCGGCGCTGTTCGTCCCGACCGGGACGATGGGCAACCAGATCGCCGGTCGGGTCCACACCGACCACGGCCAGGAGGTGCTCGCAGAGCGCGACAGTCACGTCGTGAAGTGGGAACTCGCGGGGTTCGCCCAGCACGCGGGCCTCCAGGTCCGGATGGTCGACGGGGACGACCGGGGCGTGATCTCGCCCGCACAGGTCAGAGAGGGCACCGTCGCGGAGGACCTCCACCGGCCGGGGACCGGCCTGGTCTGCCTGGAGAACACCCACAACAGTAAGGGCGGGGCGGCGATCGCGAAAGAGGACATCGACGCGGTCTGTGACGAGGCGGCGGACCTCGGCGTCCCGGTCCACGTCGACGGCGCACGGCTGTTCAACGCCGCGACGGCGCTCTCGACACCTGCCCCGGAACTCGTCGAGAACGCCGACTCGGTGATGTTCTGTCTCTCGAAGGGCCTCGGCGCGCCGGTCGGTTCGGTGTTCGCCGGGAGCGAGGACCTCGTCGACCGGGCTCGACGCGAACGAAAGCTCTTCGGCGGCGGGATGCGCCAGGCGGGTGTACTCGCCGCGCCGGGACTGCTCGCGCTGGAGAACCGCGAGCGGCTCACGGAGGACCACGAGAACGCCCGGGCGCTCGCGGAGGGTCTCGACGGCGTCTCCGGTCTTCGGATCCCGACCCCGGAGACGAACATCGTCCTCCTCGACACCGAGGGGGCCGGACACACCGCGGAGGAGTTCCTCGACGTCTGTTCGGACGAGGGCGTACTCGGCGTGCCGTTCGACGAGCACGTCGTCCGGTTCTGTACGCACCTCGACGTCGACAGCGAGGACGTCGAGACGGCCGTCGACCGGGTTTCCTCGGCGCTCTAGCGCCACCCGTCGTCGGGCCGGACGTTCTATCGACGGCCCCGGTCGATCCCTTCGCGGAAGCTGAGCAGCACCCGGCGGACGAAGACGAACGTCCCGAAGACGAAGAAGAGCAACAGCCCGATCATGACGAGGAAGGCCGGATCGGTGAGCATACACGTCCGAAGCGGTCCGCGCTCAAAGCCGTTACGGGCAGGCCATCACGTGCAGGCTTTCCGGTTATTTTCGTGTGTGGGATAGTCCGACCCATGGACCACGACGAGTTCATCGGTGAGGTCCAGCACCGTGCCCAACTGAGCTCGCGGGGGGAGGCCCAGGAGGCCACGCGGGCGACGCTCTCGACCCTCGGCGAGCGGATCCAGGACGGACAGGTCGAGAACCTCGCGGCGCAGCTCCCCGAACCCCTCGAAGCGCCGTTAGTAGAGGGCGAGCAGACCGAGTCGTTCGGCGTCGGGGAGTTCGTCGAGCGGGTCGGAGAGCGCGACGCGAGCGTGGGCGAGGGCGAGGACAGGGAGGCGGACGCGGCCCACCACGCCCGCGTCGTCTTCGACGTGATCGGCGAGGCGGTGACCGAGGGACAGTTCGAGGACGTTCGAGCGGGGCTTCCCGACGAGTACGGGACGCTCTTCTCGCTCGCCGAGAGCGAGGGGACGCCGCCCGGCAGGGAGTGATCGGTAACGACACCGGACCGAACGTTCTTATCAGTCGGAAACGAAGGTCGGTCGATGGCCGGCCTGTTGCCCTCCAGTCCGGACACCTCCGGCGTTGAGGACGCCGAGCCGCGGGTGATCGGCATCGAGGGCGACGACGCGGACGC
This sequence comes from Halalkalicoccus sp. CGA53, assembly GCF_036429475.1. GTDB lineage: Archaea > Halobacteriota > Halobacteria > Halobacteriales > Halalkalicoccaceae > Natronorarus > Natronorarus salvus. The sequence continues at coordinate 730,796 of NZ_CP144125.1, read as the reverse complement.
CCTGATCGGTGCGCTCTCGTCGGAGACCGCCCGCTCGTTGCTCGCGGCGCTCCACGACGAGCCGGCGACGCCCTCGGCGGTCGCCGCGCGCGTCGACACCTCACTGCAGAACGCCCAGTACCACCTCGGAAAGCTCGAAGCGGCCGACCTGATCCGCGAGGTCGGAACCGCCTACTCGGAGAAAGGTCGCGAGATGACCGTCTACGCACCGGCCGACGCCCCGCTGGTCGTCGTCGCCGGCAACGAGGAGGCGACCTCCGGGTTGCGGACGGCGCTCTCGCGACTGCTGGGCGCGGTCGCCGCCCTAGGCGTCGGTAGCGTCGTCGTCGAGCAGCTACTCGGTGACGGGGTGCTCCCGGGTGACCTCGGCGTCGCCGAGGACGACGTGGCCGAGGATCCGGTCGTGGCGGACGAGGAGGTCGAGGACAGCGAGGAACTCGATGAGGAGGTCGAGGAGCCCGAAGCCACCGAGGAGGACGTCGCCGACGACGCACCGACCGACGACGTGGTGACGCCCGAGGAGGCGCCGATGCCCGAGGTCGGTGTCGTGGACCTCGGCGACGCGACGCTCGGACTGCCGCCCGGTGCGCTCTTCTTCCTCGGCGGGCTCGTCGTCATTGCCTGCCTCTTTGCGCTCGGGTATTCGCGGTACTGATCCCGGACACGTCGCTCGGCGCCGTGATCGGCCGCTGACACCCGTGGGTTTTTAGCCCGGAACGCCCGAGTGAGTGCGTGGCCCAGACGAACGGGTACCTGCAGTTCTTCCCGTACGACAGCCCCTACGAGAACCAGCGCGAGGCGATGGACCGCATCTCGAACGCGCTCGCACGCGGACAGAACGTGCTGTTCGAGGGAGCCTGTGGGACCGGGAAGACGCTCTCGGCGCTCGTCCCCGCGCTCAGCTACGCCAGAGAGCACGAGAAGACGGTCGTCATCACGACGAACGTCCACCAGCAGACCCGGCAGTTCATCGCCGAGGCGCGGGCGATCACACGCGAGGAGCCGGTTCGGGCGGTCGTCTTCCGGGGGAAGTCCTCGATGTGTCACATCGACGTCGGCTACGAGGAGTGTCAGGTGCTTCGGGACAACACCCGGGAGGTCGTCGAGGCGGAACGCGATCTGGCACAGTTAGAGCGGAGAGAACGAAGCTTGCTCGCCGACGCACAGGGCGGCGACGGCGAGGCGGCGGAGGCGAGGGCGGCGGTGATGAGCGAACTCGAGACCGTCGAGGAGCGGCTCTCCGACCTCGAGGAGACGAACACCTGTGAGTACTACCACAGGAACCTCTCGACCGACACCGAGGGGTTCTACCGCTGGCTGTTCGAGGACGTCCGGACGCCGGACGAGATATACGAGTATGCCGAGGAACGGACGCTCTGTGGCTACGAACTCCTCAAAGACGGGATGGAGGGCGTCGACCTGGTCGTCTGTAACTACCACCACCTGCTCGACCCGGGGATAAGAGAGCAGTTCTTCCGCTGGCTCGGTCGCGACCCGGGCGACGTGATCTGCGTCTTCGACGAGGCGCACAACGTCGAGGACGCCGCCCGCGAACACGCGACCATCACGCTCGCGGAGACGACGCTCGACAGCGCGCTCGACGAACTCGCCGAGTGCGACGACTCGCGTTCCGAACACGCCCGGGCGACGCTCGTCGCCTTCCGCCGGGCGCTCGAAACCGTCTACGAGGGGTCGTTCTCGTTCGGCGAGCGCGAGGCGGTCGGCGAGAACTGGCGCGACGTCCCGATCGAGAACGAGGAGGGTAGGGACGACCTCACGATCGAGTTCCTCTCGGAGTACACGGGGAGAGGGATCGACCGCGACCTCGACGCGGCGCTCGCGCTCGGCCGGGACCTGGACCAGCAGTACGAAGAGGCGTACAAGTCGGGGGGGGCGGCGACCAGAAAAGAGTGTCAGACGCTCACCGCGGCGGCGTTCGTCGACCGCTGGCTGGAGGAGGGGACCGAACCCGACCGGTACCCGGTCGTCTCGGTCCGCCGCGATTCGGGCACCGAGGAGGTCTACGGCCGAGCGGAGCTCTACACCTGCATCCCCCGGGCAGTCGCGAGCGACCTCTTCTCGGAGGTGTACGCGAGCGTGTTGATGAGCGCCACGGTCAGGCCGTTCGACGTCTTCGCGGACGTTTTGGGCCTCGAAGAGCCAGTGACGATGGCCTACGGGATGACGTTCCCGGAAGAGCGAAGGCGCACGTTCGCGGTGGACGTCCCGCCGCTCTTTTCGAGCGAGCGCGAGGACAGCGAGGTCCAGCGGACGGTGAGCACCGTCATCGAGGACGCGATCAGGATGACGCCGGGCAACACCCTGCTCTTCTTCCCGAGCTATCGAGAGGCCGAACGCTACCACGATCTGGTGGGGGACTCCGTCGAAGCCGACTGTCGGCTCGACAAGCCCGGGACGCGCGCCGAGGAGCTACGCCAGGAGTTCACCGTCTCCGAGAACGCGGCGCTGTTCACCTCGCTGTGGGGCACGCTCACCGAGGGTGTGAGCTTCGACGGCGACGACGCCCGGACGGTCTGCGTGATCGGGGTGCCGTATCCGCACCTCGACGAACGGATGCAGGCGGTCCAGGACGCCTACGCCGAGGCCTACGGGAGTTCCGAGGACGCCGGCTGGGAGTACGCCGTCGAGATCCCGACGGTGAGAAAGACCCGGCAGGCGCTCGGGCGGGTGATCCGCTCGCCGGAGGACTTCGGGGTGCGAGTGCTCGCCGACCGTCGCTACACGTCGAAGTCCGCCCGGAAGATGGGCAAGTACAGCGTTCACGACTCGTTCCCGCCGGAGGAGCGGGAGGAGCTGATCGACGTCGGTGCTGAGAAACTGAAGTTCGCGATGCTCAACTTCTTCGGCGACCTGGAGGCGTACGAGCGGCCGCCGACGCCCTGAGCCGGCCACCTCAGCCCGAGAGCCGGAGTCGGCCGATCGTCTCCTCGTAGGTCGCGTCCCAGAACTCGAGTTCACGAACGGTCCAGGTGATCGGGTCGACGGCGAGGTCTCGGAGTCGGTCCGGGTCGAGGTCGCCCCCGCGGGCGAGGGTGACGTGCGGGACGTATCTCTCCCCCTCGGTCGGGCGTTCGTCGGCGACCTCGAGCAGCCGGTCGTGGAGGTCGATCAACTCGGGACTCTCGACCCCGAGGTAGACGACCGGCCCCTCGCCCCAGACCGGCTCGGTGAACGCGTCGAGACCGGCGATCCGTGCCTCGAACGGCTCCGTTCCGGCGAGCGCGTTCCGGACGCCGCGTTCGAGGCGGGCGTACTCGCTCGGCGAGCGCCCGCCGAAGCGTTTGAGGACGAGGGTTCGCTGCTCGCGGACCCGCGCCGCGCCGTAGAGCTCCGGTCGCAGTCGCTCGCAGAGCGCCTCGACGCGACCGGGAAGCGGGACGTTGAGGCTGTACACGACGGCCGTGGTAGGTGGACCGAGGGCATAACCGACACGATAGAGTCGGCGCGACACGAGGGAGGCGAACTCGAGGTGTCCCCCGAGGTGGGCTAAAGGACCTCGAACCCGCATCCGGTCCGGCCGGTCCGCGAGCGTCGCCACCCCGAAAGTGATTAATAGCCTCCGTTCGGTAGAGATGAGTAATGACGCGGCGCTCGTCGTCCGACACGCTTCAGTCGGCGAGCGTCGCGTGGGTTCCGCGTCCAGCGGACCCGCGGGCGCGACGACCGCGACGGGCCCTCTAGGCCCACCTCTTCTCACCCCCCAGATCCACGGTACTCCTCGCGACCAGCGAATCGATCACGTTCGGCGCTACGGCCACGTCTACGCTATTTTTTCAAAACCAAAATAGTAGAATTTAAGCCCGGTCGGGAAGGCGTATCGAGTACGATGAAACGCGTTGCGCTCGCCTTCTCGGGCGGGCTGGACACGACCGTCTGCGTATCGCTGCTCGAAGAGGAGTACGGCTACGACGAGGTGATCGGCGTCACCGTCGACGTCGGTCAACCCGAAGACGAGTTCGCCGAGGCGACCGAGACCGCCGACGCGCTGGGTCTGGACCTCCACATCGTCGACGCGAAAGCCGAGTTCGCCGAGGCGTGTCTCGACGCCGTGCGCGCGAACGCGACCTACCAGGGCTATCCGCTGGGGACCGCGCTCGCCCGCCCGGTGATCGCCGAAGCCATCCTCAAGGTGGCACAGCAACAGGGCTGTGAGGCGCTCGCTCACGGCTGTACCGGTAAAGGAAACGACCAGCTCCGGTTCGAGGCCGTCTGGCGCGGCTCCGACCTCGACGTGATCGCGCCCGTACGCGAACTCGGCCTGACCCGGAAGTGGGAGATCGAGTACGCCGCAGAGCGCGACCTGCCGGTACAGGCCGGCAACGACGGCGTCTGGTCGATCGACTCCAATCTCTGGTCCCGCGCGGTCGAGGGCGGCAAGCTCGAGGAGCCGAGCTACGTTCCCCCGGAGGAGATCTACGAGTGGACGAGCGAACCGTCCGGCGAGGAGACGACCGTCCAAGTGACTTTCGAGCGGGGAATTCCCGTCGCCGTCGACGGCGAGACGATGGGTCCCGTAGAGCTGATCGAACACCTGAACGAGTACGCCGGGGCCTACGGCGTCGGGCGCACCGACGTGATGGAAGACCGGATGCTCGGACTCAAAGTGCGCGAGAACTACGAACACCCGGCGGCGACCGTGTTGTTGACCGCTCACCAGGCGCTCGAGGACCTGGTGCTCACGCAGGAAGAGCGTTCGTTCAAGAAAGTGGTGGAGAACGAGTGGTCGGAGAAGGCGTACCAGGGGCTCGTCTTCGCGCCGCTGGTCGACGCGCTCGACGCGTTCATCGAGGAGACCCAGGACGTGGTGACGGGGACGGCGACGGTCAGACTCCAGGGCGGACACGCACGCGCGGTCGCCCGCGACAGCGACTATGCGGTGTACTCCGAGGAGATGGCCTCGTTCAACACCGAGGACGTCGCCGGCATCGCCCAGGAGGACGCCACGGGCGTCGCGAAGTACCACGGCCTGCAGGAACGCCTCGCGAACGCGGTGACGAAAGAGAAACGCGACCTCGAGGCCGTCGCGGACGGCGGGACGGAGGAGTGAGATGGGAGAGGAGCACGCGGGAACGGCGGTCCGCCGCGACCGGTTTACCGGTGGGCCTGCCCGTGGGTTCCTCTCTTCGATGCGTGAGGATAGACGGATCTTCGCAGCGGACCTCGCGGTCGACCGCGCGCACGTCACCATGCTCGCGGAACAGGGGATCGTCGAGGAGGGCGAGGCCGAGACGATCCTCGAGGGTCTCGACGAGGTCGAGGCCCAGGGGTTCGACGCGCTGCCGGACGGGGAGGACGTCCACGAGGCGATCGAGACGGCGGTGATCGATCTCGTGGGTGACGTCGGCGGGAAGATGCACACGGCGCGGAGCCGGAACGACGAGGTGGCGGCCTGTCTCCGGTACGCGCTGCGGGAGGACGTGCTGGAGGCCGTCGAGGGGACGCTCGCCCTGCGGGAGATGCTCTCCGGGGTGGCCGAGAGGGAGAACGAGACCCTGATGCCCGGCTACACACACCTCCAGCCGGCACAGCCGATCACCGTGGCTCACTGGGCGCTCTCGTACGAGAGCGCGGTGGCGCGAGACACCGAACGGCTGTTCGACGCGTACGAGAGAACGAACCTGTCGCCGCTCGGCGCGGCGGCGTTCGCGGGGACGCCGTTCGACGTGGACCGCGAGCGCACGGCCGACCTGCTCGGGTTCGAAGAGGTGATCGAGAACTCGATGGACGCCTCCTCGGGCAGGGACTTCCTCGTCGAGACGACCGCGGCGGTCGCGACGCTCGCGACGACGCTCTCGGGGCTCGCGGAGGACCTGATCCTCTTCTCGAACCGGGGGTACGTCTCCCTCGACGACGACTACGCCTCGACCTCCTCGATCATGCCCCAGAAGGTGAACCCCGACACGCTCGAACTCGTCCGATCGACGGCGGGCGACGCCTCCGCGGGGCTGAACGGCCTCCTGACGACGCTCAAGGGACTCCCCCGGGCGTACAACCGCGACCTCCAGAGCGCGCACCCGCACGCGTTCTCGGCGGCGGACGGTGTGACCGAGGCGACCGAGGTTGCCGCCGGTGCGGTCGCGACCGCGACCTGGAACGGGGGGGTCCTGGCCGAGGCCGCTAGCGAGGGCTTCTCGACGGCGACGGGCGTCGCGGACCTGCTCGCTGCGTCGGGGCTTCCCTTTAGAACCGCTCACGAACTGGTCGCGCTCGCGGCCGAGCGCTCCGTGGGGACGCCGGGGTACGGAGAACTCGAGGAGGCGAGCGAGGAGGTCCTCGGGGAGTCCCTCTCGGCGCACGTCGAGCGTGAGGCCGTCGAGGCCGCCCTCGATCCGGCAGAGAGCGTCGCGAGCAGGGATTCGACCGGCGGGCCGGCTCCCGACGCGGTATCTGGCGCCCTCGGTCGAGTCGGTGAGGGGCTCGAGGCAGACCGGCGGGCACTCTCCGAGCGCCGGTCGGCGCTGGCCTCGGCGCGCGAAGAGCTAGAGGAGGTGAGTCGTCGTGACTGAACGACCGCCGCCCCGCGAGGGGCTTACAATCATACTCCGAACCCGATAGGACGGTTCGGATACGCGGGTTGGCACGTGTTTCAGGTCGCGAGCGACGGGTGTAAACATTTATTTTCCCTGTCAAATTCGACGTGTTTAAGTGGGTCGACGGGATAGGAGGTGGTACGATGGCAGACGACAGCATCACCGCGGAGGACCCGATGACAGGCGAAGAGATCGAGCTTCCGGCCGACGTCGAGGTCGGCGAGATCGTGGACAGCCCCGTCACCGGTGCCGAACTCGAGGTCGTCTCGCTCGATCCCGTCGTGCTCGAGGAGGCGCCCGAGCTCGAAGAGGACTGGGGTGAGTGAGGGTGTGGACGGCGGCGAACGGAGGTGAGCGGGCGTGAGAGTCGGCGTCCTCTACTCGCGGATCAGGAAGGACGAGAAGCTGCTGCTGAACGAACTGCGCGACCGGGGCCACGAGGTCGTGAAGATCGACGTCCGGAGCCAGCACTTCCCGGTCAACGAGGTGCCGGAGGTCTTCTCGGACCTCGATCTCGTCCTGGATCGGTGTCTGGCGACGAGTCGGAGCCTCTACGTCACCCGGTTCTGCGAGGCCTACGGCGTTCCAGTAGTGAACGGCGCGCACACCGCGGAGACCTGTGCGGACAAGGTGAAAAACAGCTTAGCGCTCGCGGAGGCGGGCGTGCCGACGCCGGCGACCGACGTCGCGTTCACATCCGACGCCGCCCTCGAAAGTATCGAACGGTTCGGCTACCCCTGCGTGCTGAAGCCGGTGATCGGCTCGTGGGGCCGGCTGATGGCGAAGATCGACTCGCGGAGCGCCGCGGAGGCGATCCTCGAACACAAGGAGACGCTCGGGCACTACGAGCACAAGATCTTCTACATCCAGGAGTTCGTCGAGAAGCCCGGCCGGGACATCCGCGTCGTGGCGGTCGACGGCGAGCCGATCGCCGCGATGGCCCGCACCTCCGAACACTGGCTGACGAACGCCGCCCGCGGGGCGACGACCGAGCCGTTCGCGGTCGACGACGAGGTCGCAGAGCTCGTCACCCGCTCCAGCGAGGCGGTGGGCGGCGGCCTACTCGGCATCGACCTGATGGAGACGGGCGAGGGCTACACCGTCCACGAGGTGAACCACACCGTCGAGTTCAAGGCGCTCAACGCGGTCGTCGACGTGGACGTGCCCGCGAGAGTGGTCGACTGGCTCGAGGCACAGACCCCGGTCGAGGTGACGGTCTGATGGCCGTCGGCGAGGGCGAGACCGCCGAGGAGGCAGCGGTGGAAGGAACCGGAGAGGTGCTTTCGGCTGCTGTCGTCGGCGGCAGCGGCTTCACCGGCGGCGAGCTCCTCAGGCTACTCTCGGGTCACCCGAACGTCGAGGTGACCCAGGCGACGAGTCGCTCCTACGCGAAGAAAACGGTCGGCTCGGTCCACCCGAACCTCAGAACGCTCGACCTGCGCTTTTCCGAACCGAGCGAGCTGGAGTCGGTCGACGTGCTCTTCGCCGCGACGCCCCACGGCGTCTCGATGGAGCGGATCGACGCGTTTTCCGACGCCGCGGACACCGTCGTCGACCTCTCGGCGGACTTCAGGCTCGGCTCGGAGGAACAGTACGACGAGTGGTACGACGGCCACAGCGCTCCGGAGTACCTGGACCGGGCGACGTACGCGCTCCCGGAGATCAACCGGGAGGCGCTCCCGGGCGCGGAGCTGATCGCCGCCGGGGGCTGCAACGCCACGGCGACGATCCTCGGACTGTACCCACTGTTCGATGCCGGGATCCTCGACGGTAGCGAGAGGACCGTCGTCGACGTGAAGGTCGGCTCCTCCGAGGGCGGTGCCGGCGGCGGCGAGGCCTCCTCGCACCCCGAGCGTTCGGGCGTCGTCCGACCGTACGCACCGACGGGCCACCGCCACGAGGCGGAGATCGAACAGTATCTCGGGACCTCCGTGGCGTTCACGGTCCACGCGATCGAGATGATCCGCGGGGCGGCCGCGACCTGTCACGTCTTCCCGAACAAGAGGGTGACCAAGCGCGAGCTCTGGGGGGCATACAGAGAATCGTTCGCCGAGGAACCGTTCATGCGAACCGTCGCGGGCGGCGGCGGGGTGTATCGCTACCCCGAGCCGAAGGTCGTCGCGGGGACGAACTACTGCGACGTCGGGTTCGAACTCGATCCAGCCAACGAGAGAGTCGTCGTCTTCTCGGCGATCGACAACATGATGAAGGGCTCGGCTGGCCAGGCGGTCCACGCGGCGAACGTCGCACTCGGCTTCGAGGAGACGCTCGGTCTGGAGTTCCAGGGACTGCACCCCGTGGGGTCGCCATGAGTGAGACGCCGATCGCCACGAGCGACGATCCCGTCGTCGTGAAGATCGGCGGGGCGCGTGCGGTCGAACCGGAAGGTGCACTCGCCGACATCGCGACGCTGGTCGAGGACGGCACCGAGGTCGTCGTCGTTCACGGCGGCTCGACGGCCGTGGACGAGCTCCTCTCCCGGCTGGGGATCGACCCCGAGTACGTCACCACCCCCGGCGGCGTTTCGGGGCGGTTCACCGACGAGGAGACGATGAGCGCGTTCGCGATGGCGATGGCCGGGGTGAACCTCGACCTCACCGTCGGCCTGCGGAACGAGGGCGTCGACGCGGTCGGGTTATCGGGTGCTGACGGCGGCCTGCTCACCGGCGTCAGGAAATCCGCGGTCAGAGTGCTCGAGGACGGGAAGAAGAAGATCAGACGGGGCGATCACTCCGGACGGATCGACGCGGTCAACGACGACTTACTGCGTAGCTTGCTCGCTGACGGCTACACCCCGGTCGTCTCGGTGCCGATGCTGGCCGACGACGGCGTGGCGGTGAACGCCGACGCGGACCGGGCGGCAGCGGCGGTCGCGGGCGCGCTCGGCGCGCGGCTGGTCGTGCTCACGGACGTCGAGGGCGTCTACGAGGACCCCGAAGACCCGGCCACGCTGATCGAGATCGTGGACTCGCCGGCGGCGTTCTCCCGTACCGAGGGCGCAGCGGAGGGGTTCATGCGAAAGAAGGTGATGGCCGCCCGGGAGGCGCTTTCGGGGGGAGCGAGCGGGGTGATCGTCTCGAACGCCAATAGAGAAGAGCCGATCTCGGCTGCGCTCGCCGGGGCGGGGACGCAGTTCTCGGAGACGGCGCTCGCGGAGGGGGCCGAACCGTGAGCGGCTTCGTCTTCTCGGAGAAGCCGATCCGGATCGCGAGCGGCGAGGGACCCCACCTCTACGCCGACGACGGGACCGAGTACCTCGACTTCGGGGCGAGCTACGCCTGTACGCCGACTGGTCACTGTCACCCGCGGGTCGTCGAGGCGGTCCGCGAGCAGGCCGGAGAGCTGTTCTACGTCCAGGGGTCGTACCCTAACGACGCCCGCGACGCCCTGTATCACAGACTCGCGGTGCTCTCGCCCGGCCTCGAGAACGTCTGGCTCTGTAACTCCGGTACGGAAGCGAACGAGGCGGCGCTGAAGTTCGCGCGGTCGGCGACGGGGAGGGAGAAGGTCGTCGCGGCGATGCGTGGCTTTCACGGGCGGACGATGGGCGCGCTCGCCGCGACGTGGAAGGGGAAGTACAAGGAGCCGTTCGAGCCGCTGCCGCCCGGCTTCGAGTTCGTTGCCTACGGGGATAGCGAGAAGCTCGCCGAGGCGGTCGACGAGGAGACGGCGGCGGTGATCCTCGAACCGATCCAGGGCGAGGGTGGCATCAATCCCGCGCCGGAGGGCTATCTCGAAGCTGCCCGCGAGGTCTGTGACGAGACCGGCGCGGCGTTGATCCTCGACGAGATCCAGACGGGGCTCGGGAGGACGGGCGAGCGTTGGGCCTGCGAGCACGACGGCGTCACCCCCGACGTCCTCACGACGGCGAAGGGGATCGCGAGCGGCCTGCCGCTCGGCGCGACGCTCTGTGCGGACTGGATCGCGGAGGGGGCGGGTCCCCACGGCTCGACGTTCAGCGGGAACCCCCTCATGTGCGCTGCGGCGACCGCGACGCTCGAGGTGCTCGAGGAGGGGAGACTGACCGAGAACGCTGCCGAGATCGGTGGGTACCTCCACGAGGGCCTGATCGAGGCCGACCTGCCGGTCCGCGACGTGCGGGGCCGGGGGCTGATGATCGGCGTCGAGGTGAAGCGGGGGGCGAACCGGCTCCTCCGGGACCTCGCGCTCGACCATCGGATCCTGGCGCTACCGGCCGGTCGGACCGTGCTGCGGCTGCTCCCGCCACTGGTGATCGACGAGGGTCACGCGGACAGCGTCGTCGCCGCGGTGAGCGACGTCCTCGCTCCGACCGCCGAGTCATGAGTGCGAACCTGGAGACGGTCGGGACCGAGAGCGCACGTGATCTCCTGGTCGGGACCGTCTCGATTCCCTCGGTCTCCGGCGACGAACGCGAGGCCGCAGAACAGCTCGTGGAGTTCTTCGAGAGCCACGAGAGAGAGGCGTGGCTCGATCCCATCGGGAACGTCCGCGCGCCGGGAGACGATTCTGTGCTCCTCACCTCGCACGTCGACACCGTCCCGGGTGAGATCCCGGTTCGGATCGAGCGCGAGGACGGGAAGGAGATACTGTGGGGCCGTGGCTCCGTCGATGCGACCGGCCCGCTCTGTGCGATGGCGATCGCCGCGGTCGAGACGGGCGTGAGCTTCGTCGGCGTCGTCGGCGAGGAGACCGACTCGCGCGGAGCGCGCCACCTCGTCGAGGACCGTGCGGCGCCGAAAGCGGTGGTGAACGGCGAGCCGAGCGGCGTTGACGGTATCACGCTGGGCTACCGGGGGATGCTCTCCGGGCGGTACAGCGTGCAGACGGAGTCCGCGCACACCTCGAGACCGGAACCGAACGCGATCCAGCGGGCGATGGCGTGGTGGGGTCGGATCGAGCGGGAGGTCGCGACCGATTCCGAAGGCCCGATCTTCGAGAGCGTGACGGCAAAGCCAGTGAGAATGGAGGGAGGGATCGCCGACGACGGCCTCGCGGTCGAGGCGACGATCGACGCCGGCTTCAGGATCCCGCCGTCGTCATCGGCGGGGGAACTCCGCACGGCGGTCGAAGCCGAACTCGAAGCGGGCGAAATAGAGTGGAACGAGCCGATCCCGCCCACGATGCAGAGCCCGCGGACGTCCCTCTCACGGGCGTTTCGGGTCGCGATCCGTGCGGAGGGCGGCGAGCCGCGCCTGCTCAAGAAGACCGGAACGAGCGACATGAACGTCTACGCGGGGACCTGGGACTGCCCGATGGTCACCTACGGTCCCGGCGACTCGTCGCTCGATCACGCGCCGGACGAACGCCTCGAACTCGCGGCGTACGACCGCTCGATAGCCGTACTCCGTCGGGTCTGTACCGAGCTGTGTGGTGAGAGCCAGTGAGAACGATGACCGACACGAACCCGAGACACTTCCTCGACGTCGACGACCTGAGCACGGACGAACTCGAGGCCGTCCTCGACCTGGCGGCCGAGTACAAACGCAAACAGCGGACGGACGAGGCCCACCCCGACCTGGAGCGACGGACGCTCGGGATGCTCTTCCAGAAGCCGAGTACGCGCACCCGGGTCTCGTTCGAGACGGGGATGACCCAGCTCGGCGGCCACGCCGTCTTCCTCGGCGAGAGCGACATCCACCTCGGCCGGGGCGAGCCGTTGCGTGACACCGCGCGGGCGCTCTCGCGGTACGTCGACGTCGTGATGGCTCGAGTGTTCAAACACGGTAACGTCGTCGAACTCGCCCGACACTCCACAGTGCCGGTCGTGAACGGGCTGACCGACGACGCCCACCCGTGTCAGACGCTCGCGGATCTCCTGACGATCACGGAATCGGTCGGAACGGACGTCTCGGTCGCCTGGATCGGCGACGGGAACAACGTCGCCCAGTCGTTCGTCCTCGGCTGTGCGCTCTGTGGCATCGACTGCACGGTCGCGACGCCCGAGGGGTACGGGATCGAGGACCGGATCGTCGAGCGGGCCGCGGAGATCGGCGAGGCACCGACGATCACGACCGATCCCGGGGCGGCGGCGGAGGGCGCGGACGTACTCTACACCGACGTCTGGATCAGCATGGGACAGGAGGACGAACGCGACCTCAGAGAGAGCGCGTTCTCCGGGTTCCGGATCGACGAGGGACTTCTCGAGCGTGCGAACGATCCCGTCGTGATGCACTGTCTGCCCGCCCACCGGGGCGAGGAGATCACGGACGGCGTGATCGAGGGCCAGCGCTCGGTCGTCTGGGAACAGGCCGAGAACCGACTCCACGCGCAGAAGGCGCTCCTGGTCTGGCTGCTCGACGCGGCCTGATCAGGTGAGCGCCCCGTAGACGATCCCGAGCAGGACGCCGTAGAGCGAGTGGCCCACGAGACTGCCCACGTCGAGATTCGGCACCATCTCGGGCATCCCGAGCCAGATCGGCATCACGATCACCGCGAGCAACGCCCAGACGGCGATCCCGTAGACGAGGCCGGCGACTGCCGCGCCGCCGGTCGTCGCGGTGTACTCGCGGAGCGGTCCGGCCGACGCGAGTGCGGCGAACGCGACGCCGATGGCCGCGCCGTGTGACATGTGGACGATCCAGCCCACGAGACCGCCCTCGAGGCCGTACATCGCCGGGATCATTTCCGAGAGCATCGCTGGCGTCATCATCGCCATCATAGTGCCGAAGGCGAGTGCGCCGGCCAGCCCTCCCGCGCCGCCCGCTTGCCACGCCGGGAGCGTCGGCGTCGAGTCGGTCGTCGTCTCCGATTCGGTTCGAGTTGTGGTACTCATACACGTATCGGGAGACTCGCTCGGGGGATACCCCTGTCCCGGTCGGACGCCCGTGGTACACGATACCGATAGACGTATTTACGAGGGCCGTGGGACAACGCTGATGAGACGCCGCACCGTCGGTACGGACAGATGTCCGAAATCGTCCGGATCGTCAGGGGCGAGCGCACCTCCTCCGAGATCCTCTCCGACCTCGACGACGGACGGCGCGTGATCATCGAGGTCGAACTGCTCGGACGGACGATGGAGCTCTCGATCCGGAAGCGAGAGAGCACGTACTACTGTGATACGCCGATGAAGCTCATGCGTTACGAGAGCCGGGATGGGATGCGGACCTGCCTCGAACGGTACCGTCTCGCGAAGCGCGAGGGGGGCGAGCCGTGAGCCGAGAGGAGCGGATGGAGGAGCTGATGCTCGCCGACGAACCCGAGTTCGCACGGGTGATGGAGTGTGTCTTCGGGATCCAGCGCCACGAGTGTCGGGCGTATCTCGTACTCCACGGGGTGCCCGGGAGCACCGTCGCCGAACTCGCCGAGGACTTAGAGCGCGACCGGAGCACGGTCAACCGAGCGCTCTCGACGCTGGTCGAGAAGGGACTGGTCGAGCGCCAGCGACGGCTGCTCGACTCGGGGGGCTACGTCTACCAGTACAGCGCGGTTTCGCTCCCGGAGGCGAAAGCACGGATGCACGAGGCGGTCGGCGAGTGGGCCGAGACGGTCCACGGGAAGATCGACGAGTTCGGCGCGTGCGAGTAGGGTTCGGCCCCTTTTTCCCCCTGTGCGACCCAGGGCAGGGTAATGAGCATGGAGCTTTCGGCACCGATCCAGGAGGCACCCGCGGTCGCGGAGGGGGGCGTCTGGCTGGAGTGTATCGAGACCGGCGAGCAGTACGCGCCGTTCGAGGCGGTCCGCTACCGGAGCGACCCCGGACACTTACTGGAGGTAAGGTACGCCGACCCGCCGGGATTCGACGCCTTCTCCGGTCGCGGCGTCTGGCGCTACGCCGACGCGCTCCCGCTCTCCGGGGGCGTCTCGTTACCGGAAGGAGACACTCCGCTGCACCACGTCCCCCGGATCCGCGAATCGGTCGGCGTCACGGACCTCAGGGTCAAACACGAGGGGATGAACCCGACGGGGAGCTTCAAGGACAGGGGGATGACCGTCGGGGTCGCGGTCGCCCGAGAACTCGGCGTCGACCGCCTCGCGTGCGCCTCGACCGGAAACACGAGCGCCGCGCTGGCCGCGTACGGTGCACGCGCCGGGATGGAGGCCCTGGTGCTGCTCCCCGCCGGAAAGGTCGCCGCGGGGAAGGTCGCCCAGGCGAGCCTCCACGGCGCGCGCATCCTCGAGGTCGACGGCAACTTCGACACGTGTCTCGACATCGTCCAAGAGCTGGCGAATCTGGGCGAGGCGTACCTCCTCAACTCGCTCAACCCCTTTCGACTAGAGGGACAGAAGACGATCGGGTTCGAGATCCTGGAGCAGTATCACGAGGAGGAGGGCAGTTACCCCGACAGGATCGTCCTGCCGGTCGGGAACGCTGGCAACACCGCGGCGTTGTTCAAGGCGTTTCGCGAACTCGTCCAGACGGGAGCGATGGAGAGAGCGGAGGTACCGGCGCTCACCGGCGTGCAGGCGGAGGGCGCGGCCCCGCTCGTGGAGGCGGTCGAGGCGGGTGCGAGCGAGGTGACTCGGTGGGAGTCGGTCGAGACGCGGGCGACGGCGATCAGGATCGGCAACCCGGTGAACGCACCGAAGGCGCTGCCCGGCATCAGGGAGACGGGCGGGACGGCGGTCGCGGTGAGCGACGAGGAGATCACGGCCGCACAGCGCTCGCTCGCCGAGGAGGGCGTCGGCGTCGAACCCGCCTCCGCGGCGAGCGTGGCTGGCCTGCGGAAACTGCGAGATGACGGCGTCGTCGGTTCAGACGAACGCGTCGTCTGTCTCACGACCGGCCACCTGCTGAAGGACCCCGACGCGGCCGCGGCGGCGGGCGCCGATCCCGAACCGGTCCCGGGCGACACGGAGGGCGTTCTCGAGCACCTGACCGGAACCACGGTGTAGGCTCGAGCGGCTGGCGAGACATCAGGACGGACTCAGAACGCCTGCACGGGGTTCTTGCGCGTGGAGGCGAAACCCGCGAAGGTGGTAGCATCCCGTACGGTGCGATGGCTCCGGGGACTGTGGGAGTACTATCGAGGGTACACGAAGACCGCCGTCCACACAGCGGCGGGCGCCGCACTCGCGGTCTTCGGACTGCTGATCTTCGTCGATCCGCTCTTCGCCGCGGTGGCGATCGTCTCGTACGTCCTCCCACCGGTTGTCCTCTACGTTCTCGACGCCGACGTCGGCCGCGAGTCCAGTTTCACGGGCCCAAGTCGTCAACGGACAGATCCTGGCGGGACCTCGATCCGGGATTCGGATGGCGACACCGACAGCCACAACGGCGACACCGATTCCGATAGCGACGGAGGAAACGGGTAGCTGGCGAAGCAGCGGTCTCGAGCGGGGGAGTCGCGCGTCGATCACTCCGGTATCGCTGGGTTCCCCCCGGTCGGAGCCGACAGGTCGCGTCGGCGGGGCGTGAAAACGCCGCTACACCGACCCGACGGCCGAAACGACGCCCTCCGAGCCGACCGTGAGCCGGCGGTCCTCGCCGGCCGACGCCGACTCGAAGACCGATCGATCGACCGGTTCGTAGTCCCGTAGCTGGTCGGTGCCGTGCTCTCCGAGCAGGAAGAACGTCGCGTCGTCCGGATCGATCCCGCTCGTCTCGACGGCCGCCGCGACGTCCCTGATCGAACCGTCGGTAGTCGAAGCGATCACCGCCTCCCCGTCGGGGTCGAGGACCCGTTTCTCGGTGATGCGGCCGACACGATCGATTCGCGAGACGCTCAGGAGTTCGGACTGATCGTGTAGGAGGAGGTGAAACCGCACCCCGTCGTCGGGGAGCACCCGGTTGAACACCGCCCTCGGGACGGCGTAGGTGACGACATCACCGGGGTCTTCCGGCAGGCCGGTCGGCTCCGTGTGTTCGATCCGGACGCTGTACTCGATCGGGCCGCGATCCGTCCGAACCGTCGTTTCCGCCTCCTCGCTCAGTACCGCCCGTTCGCGTTCGACGAGGTCCGAGAGGGGCGAGTCGATCTCGAGACGCTCCGCGTCGTGATCGAGGAGCGTCTCGGAACCGGCCTCGACCCGGCGGGCGAGGACGACCCCGCCGGGCGTCGGGAGCGGGTGGGAGGCCGTACACCCGGCGATCGAGGGCAGCGCGACGGAGCCGACGAGCCCGCCGAACGTTCGTCGGTTCATCCGCTCACTTCCGGGAGGGAGAACGTGTACTTTTTGGGTTCTGATCGGTCGGGATCAGAACGCCTCCAGCGGGAACTCGCCGACCTCACCGACCCCCGAGAGCGTCGCGTTCACGACGGCGCCGAGGGTGAGGACGATGGCGGCGGCGTAGAGCGCGGTGAGGACGACGATGATCCCGCTGAGCACGCCGTAGAGCGCGTACTGGCCGGCGTTCGTGGCGTAGAACTGCACGCCGATCTGGAGCAACGTCCAGCCCGCTGCGGCCGTTCCGGCGCCGGGGATCGCCCCGAGTGGGGAGGTGACCACGCGGGAGGGGACGTAGTAGAGCGGGAGGAACGCGACCGTGAGCAGCGCGAAGAGGACGAGCGGGGCGAAGAGCGCGGTCGCGGGCGAGAACGGCCCGAGCGGGACGATCGAGAGCACCGCGACGACGAGGCTGGTCGCGACGGTGGCGACCGCGGCGAGGCCGAGCGAGGCGAGGACGACCGTCGCGTCGCGGAGCTGTGCGAGGAGCGAGCGGTCGTCGGCGTTCTCGACGCGTTCGAGCGCGTCGAGGAAGGCGACGGCGGCGTTCGCCCCGCTCCAGGCGAGGACGCCGATCGCGAGCGCCGCGGCTCCGGTTCGGCCGGAGGCGGCGACGACGGCCTCGCCGACGAGCCTGCGGGCGTCGGGCGTGAGGTACTGTGGAGTGAACTCGTCGATCGCGTCGAGGACGTCGGGGCCGAGCACCGCGGTCCCGACGGCAACCACCAGCAAGAACAGCGGCACGACCGAGACGAAGCCGTAGTAGGCGATGGCGGCGGCCGGGTACTTCACCTCCTGGTCCGTCGCCTCGCGGGCGACGACGAGCACGAACGATCCCAGCGAGGCGAGACGGCCCACGGCTCGCTCAGCGGCCGTCGAGGGTGATGTAGCGGACCGAGATGATCCGCTCGTCGTCCACGAGGCGGCCGAGGACGTCGTCGGGGACGGCTTCGTCGAGGTCGTAGACGGTGAGTGCCTCCCCGCCGATCGCCTCGCGGGCGTTGAACATCCCCGCGATGTTGATGCCCGCGTCGCCGAGGACGGTCCCGATGAGGCCGATCACGCCGGGCTGGTCGACGTTTCGGGCGATCAGCATGTGTCCGTACGGGATCGCGTCGACGCGGTAGCCGTCGATCCGGACGATCCGCGGCTCGTCGCCGGCGAACAGCGTCCCGCTCACGTCGACGGAGTCGTCGCCGTCGCCGACGGTGACGGTGATCATGCTCCGGAAGTCCTCGGTCTGGCGCGTCGTCGTCTCGGTGACGTCGACGCCGCGTTCGTCGGCGATGCGCGGGGCGTTCACCGCGTTCACCTGCCACTCCAGCGGGGTGAAGACGCCCTTCAGCGCGCTCGCGGTGACGAAGTCGAGGTCCTCCTCGGCGATCTCGCCCTCGTACCGGACGTCGACGGACTCGATCCGCCCGTCCAGGAGCTGCGTGGCGATCGTCCCCGCGGTCTCGGCGAGGTCGACGTAGGGGGCGACCCGGGGGAACGCGCTCTCGTCGATCGAGGGGGCGTTGAGCGCGTTCACGACCGGCTCGCCGGCGAACGCCGCCAGCACCTGTTTCGCCGTGCTCGTCGCCACGTTCTCCTGGGCGGCCTCGGTGCTCGCGCCGAGGTGTGGGGTGACGATCACGTTCTCGACCGAGAGCAGTGGGCTCTCCGGCGAGAGCGGTTCCTCCGCGAAGACGTCGAGCGCCGCGCCGGCGAGCGTGCCGTCCTCCACTGCACGGGCGAGCGCCGCCTCGTCGACGACCCCGCCGCGGGCGCAGTTGACGAGGTAGCCGCCCTCGAGGAGGTCGAGTTCGGCTGTGGAGATCATCCCCTCCGTCTCGGGGGTGAGCGGGGTGTGGACGGTGAGGAAGTCCGCACGCCGGAGACACTCCTCGAGGTCGAGGAGTTCGGCGCCGAGCTGGTCGGCGCGCTCCTCGGCGATGTAGGGGTCGAACGCGACGATCTCCATCCCGAGGCTCCGGAGGCGTTTGGCGACCTCCTGGCCGACCCGCCCGAGGCCGACGACGCCGAGGGTGGCCCCGTTCAGCTCCGATCCGAGGAACTCGCTTTTCGCCCACTCGCCGGCGCGCAGCCGGACGTGTGCCTGCGGGATCGAACGGGCGGCGGCGAAGGCCATCGCCACGGTGTGTTCGGCCGCGGCACGGACGTTTCCTTCCGGTGCGTTCGCGACGATCACGCCGTGGTCGGTCGCCGCCTCGACGTCGATGTTGTCGACGCCGATGCCCGCCCGACCGACGATCACGAGGTCGGTCGCGGCGAACACCGCCTCGCCGACCTCGGTTCCGGAGCGGACGATCAGCGCGTCGGCGTCGGCGAGCGCCTCGACCAGCGCCTCGCCGCCGTCGATCTCGTACGCCGTCTCGACCTCGTGGCCGGCTCCGCGCAACACGTCCAGACCCGCCTCGGCGATCGGGTCGGTGACGAGAACCTTCATGGGCGGAGCAATCCACGGAGTGGGGTTAACGCTTTCTTCATCGCGGGGGCTGCCGGGTGGCGAACGGATTTCACACTCCTCTCCGATCGGTGACCATGAGCGCACAGGACGCAGTCGAGGTCGGAACGGAGCTCCGAGAGACCGTCTACGAGGTGGCGCACGAGCTCTGGGAGCACCCCGAACTCGGTCTCGAAGAACACGAGTCGGCCCGACTGCTCTCCGATATTCTCGAGGAGGAGGGGTTCTCGGTCGAACGCGGCGTCGTCGGCCTGCCGACCGCGTTCGTCGCGGAGTACGGTTCCGGAACACCCGTAATCGGGATCCTCGGCGAGTACGACGCCCTCCCGGAGATGTCACAGGCCGTCTCCGCGCGGAAGGAACCGATCGAGCCGGGCGCGGCCGGCCACGGCTGCGGGCACAACCTCTTCGCCGCGGGCAGTCTGGGGGGCGCGATCGGCGCGAAGCGGGCGGTGGAGGAAGCGGGGATCGAGGGGAGGGTCCGGTTCTACGGGACGCCCGCCGAGGAACTCGGCGTCGGCAAGGTCTACATGGCTCGCGAGGGGCTGTTCGACGACCTCTCGGCCGCGATCAGCTGGCACCCCGGCTGGCTCGCTTCCGCGACCCGCGGGAGCTGTCTCGCGGTGGACTCACTGCACGTCATCTACGAGGGGACCGCTTCGCACGCCGCCGCGGTCCCGGAGGCGGGCAGGAGCGGGCTCGATGCGCTCCACCTGTTCGACACCGGGATCGAGTTCATGCGCGAGCACGTCCCGGACTCCGCGCGGATCCACTACGCCGTCACCGGCGGCGGGGGCGCGCCGAACGTCGTCCCGGCGGAGGCGAGCGGGCTCTACTACGTCAGGGCGGAGAGCCGAGAGGAGGTCGGTCGGCTCACCGAGTGGATCGAGGACGCCGCCCGTGGCGCGGCGATGATGACGCAGACCGAGGTGGACGTCGACCTCGTCAACAGCATGTACGGGCTGCTGCCGAACGAGACGCTGGCGGACCGGGTAGAGGACGTGATGACGTCGGTCGGTTCCGTGGGATTCGACGAGGCCGACCACGCGTTCGCCGATGAGCTCCAGTCGACGCTCGATCCGGAGACGGTGGAGAACGGGATCGCCGCGCAGGGACTCGATCGGGAGGTCGAAACGAGACTTCGCGAACGGGCGCTGGCGGACGAGCCGGTACGGACCGAGGGCGAGGAGAGGGTCGGGCCGTACTCGACGGACGTCGGGGACGTGAGCTGGGTCGTCCCGACGGCACAGTTCAGGGCGCCGACCTGGCCGGTCGGCACGCCCGCGCACAGCTGGCAGGCGGTCGCCGCTGGCGGCGACTTCGGCAGGGAGGCGGCGGTCTACGCTGCCCGCGTCGTCGCCGCGACGGCGGTCGACCTGCTCTCGGACCCGGCGACGCTCGCGGCCGCCCGCGAGGAGTTCGAGGAACGTCGGGGTGAGACTGAGTACGAGACGGCGATGACCGGGACGCCGCCGGCGGACCGCTCGGAGCTGCCGTACTGAGATCGGTCGTCTCGGGCCAGCTGTGACGGGATATCACGTGTTTCGCAACGGTTAATACCTCAGGAGGAGATCTGTACCTTCGACTACTTCCCTCGCTGACACGGCCGGTACGATCCGACCCTGCCATCCCCGGAATCGTAGCAAAGAGACATCTATGGCACAGAACCTCATAAACACGATACTCGACGCACTGAACTACCCGCGTCGGCCCGAACACGCAGTGCGGACGATCGCGATCGGCGGCGCTCTCACGCTCTTGAGCCTGCTCGTCCTTCCCGCAGTCCTCCTCACGGGATACACAGTGCGCGTCCTTGGAGGCGGCGCGGTGGGCGACGATGAACTCCCGCGATTCGACGCGTGGGGGCAGCTCGCTACTGACGGTCTGAAAGCGATCGCCGTCGTCCTCGCCTACGTCGGAATCCCCTACGCCCTGCTGTTCGCGGCGGCGTTCGGGATCGGCGAGGCGGCCGGCTGGGCCGCGTTCGCCCCGATCGTGATGGGCGGACTAGCGCTCGTCGCGCTGGGGGTCTACGCGATCCCCGCAGCGCTGACGATCTACGCGACCGCCGGCAGACTGGGTGCCGCCTTCGAGGTCGCGGCACTCAGACCCATCCTGCTCGACGGCCGGTACGTCGCTGGCTGGGTCCGAGCCGGGATCGTCCTCGGTGCCGGGACGTTCCTCGCGACGATGATGAACGTCATTCCCGTCGCCGGGACGCTCGCGAGCGTCTTCGTGATGTTCTACGTCTCGGTCGCGGCAGCCCGGCTGTTCGGTCAGGCCGTCGGTGAGACCCGTACGATCGACGTCGTGGCCGACGAGAGCCCCGTCGAACCCCCGGTCGCCCGACCCGCCGACTGATCCGCGACACGAACTCCTCCCTTCTTCGAGATCACGACCGACCAGACCACGCGACGCTTTTCGAGGACGCTCTCGCGCACGGCCGGAGGACCAGAAACCCGAACAGCAAAGCCACCGGAACCGAAACGGTCTGTAATGAGCCTCGTCGCCTTCGATTTCGACGGGACGCTCTCCGAGTCGGAGATGACGGTCCTCCTGGGCGAGCGGGAGGGCGTCGCCGACGAGATGGCCGAGATCACGAACCGGGCGATGAACGACGAGATCGGCTACGCCGAGAGCCTGCGCGAGCGGGCGGCGCTGCTCGCCGGCCTCCCCGAGTCGGAGGCCGAAGCCGCCTACGACCGCGTCGTCCTCCGGGAGGACGCGGCGGAGGTGCTCCGCGCGCTCTCCGAGGCGGACGTTCCGACGGCGATCCTGACCGGCGGCTTCGAACGGGGCGTCGAGCGCGCGCTCGCCAGCGAGGGCGTCTCGGTGGACAGGATCGTCGCGAACCGGCTGCCGGTAGACGGGGGGGAGCTCACCGGCGAGGTCGAGGGCCCGCTGATCGAGGGAACGAAGGACGACGCGCTTCGCGAGGTCGCCGCGGAGTTCGAAATCCCGATGGAGGAGACGGTCGCAGTCGGCGACGGGGCGAACGACCTCCCGATGCTGCGCGTCGCCGGCCTCTCGATCGGGTTCGAACCGAAACCCGCCGTCGAACCCCACTGCGGCGTCGTCGTGGAGTCGATGCCCGAACTACTCTCGCTGTTCGAGGTGCGGGGCGTCCTGTAGTACCGAGGACCGAGGTCAGTCCGAGAAGAGGCTCGTGTGGACCGGTGCGTACTCGGCCGTCGAGCTCTCGACGGTATCAGTCACGGATCGACCGCGGACGCCGTCGGCGAGGAAGTCGGCGATCGGCGGGCCGACCTTCTCCGGCTCGACGAGGAAGGCGTCGTGGCCGTGGTCGGACTCGATCACGTGGTGTGCGACGGGCGAGTCGGTCTCCCGCAGCGCTTCCGCGAGCGTCTCGGCCTGCTCGGTCGTAAAGTGCCAGTCGCCGGTGAAAGAGAGGACGAGCGTCTCGCCGGTGAAGGCGGCGAGCGCGTCGGCGTCGTCCTCGTAGCCGGCGGCGAGGTCGTAGTTGTCCATCGCGCGCGTGAGGTAGAGATACGAGTTCGCGTCGAAGCGGTCGACGAACTTGGTGGCCTGGTAGTCGAGGTACGACTCGACGTCGCGGTACGGGAAGAAGTTCGCCGCCGAGTCGGCGGGAAACGCGTCTCGCAGCGCGTCGCGGCCGGCCGCGCGCCGGCCGAACTTCGCCTCCATCGACGACTTCGAGAGGTACATCAGGTGGCCGAGCTGGCGCGCGAGCGCGAGGCCGTCCTCCGGGTGCTCGTCGCCGTAGTACTCCCCGCCGTTCCAGTTCGCGTCGGAGGTGATCGCCCGGCGGGCGACCGCGTTCAGCCCGAGACACTGCGCGTCGAGGCGAGCGGCGGTCGCCACCGGGATCAGCCGGCGGACGTCGTCCGGGTAGCGTTTCCCCCACTCGAGGACGTTCATCCCGCCGACGCTCCCCCCGACGACGGCGTGCAGCCGACCGACGCCGAGGTGGTCGAGCAGCAGGCGCTGTGCGCGCGTCCAGTCCGCGACCGTCACCGGCGGGAACTCGGTACCGAAGGGCTCGCCCGTCTCCGGATCCTCGCTCTCCGGCCCCGAGGAGCCGTAACAGGAGCCGGGGACGTTCGCACAGACGACGTAGTACCTCCCCGTGTCGATCGCCTTCCCCGGCCCGACCACGTCCGACCACCAGCCGGTCGCCTGGTCCCGCGGGCTCCGCGCGGCGACCTGCTGGCTGCCGGTGAGCGCGTGACAAACCAGGACTGCGTTGTCGCCGTCGAACTCGCCGTAGGCCTCGTAAGCGATCTCCAGGTCGGAAAGCGACTCGCCACACTCGAAGGTGAACTCGCCGAGCGAGACGGTCTCGGCCTCGTGAGCTGTCATCGTACCCCCGCCGCCCGGTCGATCGCCCGCTCCAGATCCTCCAGGATGTCCTCCGGATCCTCGATCCCGACCGAGAGCCGGATCATGTCGGGCGTGACGCCGCTCGCGCGCTGTTCGTCCTCCGAGAGCTGTGCATGGGTCGTGCTCGCCGGGTGGATGACGAGCGTCTTCGCGTCGCCGATGTTCGCGAGGAAGCTCGCCAGCTCGACCGACTCGCAGAAGCGACGGCCGGCGTCGTACCCCCCGCCGGACGACGTCCCACGAGCGGACGGGTCGGACCCGTCGGCGCCCTCGAGCCCGAACGCGATCATCCCCCCGAAATCCGAGAGGTATCGTCGGGCGTTCTCGTGGGTCGGGTGGTCCTCGAGACCCGGATACGTGACCCACGCCACGTCGGGGTGATCGGCGAGGTACTCCGCGACGATCCGGGCGTTCTCGCAGTGGCGGTCCATCCGAAGCGGGAACGACTCGATCCCCTGTGCCGTGACCCAGGCGTCGAACGGCGACTGACACCCCCCGAGCGCGCGCAGCGACCGGAACCGGGCGGCGGCGGCGACCGGCGCGTCGGGGAAGTCGCGGCTGAAGTCCGTGTCCGGGTAGGCGGGGTTCTCGCCTGCGAGTTCGGGATACCGCTCCGGGTCCCACTCGAATCCTCCGGAATCGATCAGCGCGCCCCCGACGGTCGTCCCGGAGCCGTGGAGCCACTTCGTCGTCGACTCCCAGACGAGATCCGCCCCGTGTTCGGTCGGCCGGCAGAGGTGCGGCGTGGCGAACGTGTTGTCGACGAACAGCGGCGTATCGTTCCGATGAGCGATCTCCGCGATCCGTTCGAGATCCGGCGTGACCAGCGCCGGGTTACCGATCGTCTCGCAGTGGACGAACGCGGTGTCGGTGTCGATCGCTGCCTCGTACTCGTCGTACTCCAGCGGGTCGACGAACCGGGGTTCGATCCCTCGCTTCGTGGCGACGTGGTTCAGGTAGGCGGTCGTACCGCCGTAGATCGCGGAGGAGGTCACGACGTTCGACCCCTGTCGACAGAGCACGAGACAGGCGGCGTCGAATGCGGCCATCCCCGAGGCGGTGACGACGGCGTCGGCCCCGCCTTCGAGCGACGCGAGGCGGCGTTCGAGCGCTCTCACGGTCGGGTTGCCCAGCCGGGAGTAGACGTCACCGGGTTCGCGTAGCGCGTAGCGGGCGGCCGCACGGTCGGCGCTCTCGAACCGGTAGGAGGTGGTCTGGTAGATCGGCGGCGCTCGCGCGCCCGTCGTGGGGTCGGCCTCGCTCCCCTCGTGGACACTCCGCGTGGACGGCCCCCAGTCGGTCATGTATGTGGTGCATATAGCCCGGTGGAGATATAACCAGCAATAACGGCAATTCTCGCTCGTTCACTCCAGCTCGGCGTCGACGCCCGTCTGGAGGCCGCCGAACGGCTCGTACTCGGCGACGAGCGCCGTCTCGGGTACGTCGGCGACCGATGCGCCCGCGCGGACGCGGCGCCAGCGCGAGAGTTGGCGCGGGAGCCCGGAGACGGCGGCGAGCGCCGAGAGCCCGAGGGCCGTCGAGAGGAGCAACGGGAGGGTGACCGTTCGGAGCGCCTCGACGGCGCCGAGACCGAGACCGGCGATCGCGATCACGAGCAGCAGGACCGAGAGGGTGACCAGCGGTGCCTTCCTCGCGTTCGTCCGTCGGTTCGCGCGGAGCCACGCGGCGTAGCTGGCGACGAGGCGAGCGTCGAACTCGGGCCCGGAGAGGCCGTCCTCGATCGTCCGGTCGAGCGCGTCGGGTCCGAGCCCGCCGTACCGACTGGTGGCGGTGTAGAGCAGGCCGGCGAGCGCTGCCGAGAGCGTGAGGGCGAGAAACCCCGCGAGCGTGTAGGCGTTGGCGAACCCGGCGGTGGCGTCCCCGTCGAAACCCGCCGGAACGGCGAGCGCGGTGAAGACGAGCGTCGCGAGCGCGACGTTCACCTGGAGTATCGAGTGCGCCTTCGAATCGATCGCGTCGAGCGTCGCGAGCTGGCCGTCGAGAGCCCTGCTACCCTCCTCCCCGAGCCGGGCGAGCAGCTCCTCAGAAACGTCGTCCATCGACCGTACGTTCAGGTCGAGAGGTATTACACTTACACCTCACGCTGGTGAGTTAAGCCCCTCGCGGCCCTCGGTCGTGCATGGACGTCCCGCGCGAGGTCAGAGAGCGACTCGAGGCGCTCCCGCACGTGATCGGCACCTGTATCGGAAAGCGCCGCGAGCAGGGTTGCAAGACGGACGAGACCTGTCTGGTCGTGCTCGTGAAGGAGAAGGTCCCCGACGCACAGCTCGATCCGGACGACCGGATCCCGGAGACGATCGACCTCGACGGCGTAACGGTACGGACCGACGTCCAGCAGGTCGGCGACGTGACGGTCCAGGCCGTCGTCGAGGAACGCGACAGACAGGGGCGTCTCAGGCCCGCACCCGGCGGCGTTTCGGGCGGACACCCCGAGATCACCACGGGGACGATGGGTTCCACGGCGTTAGAGACCGAGGGCGGCGAGACGGTCGTGCTCACCAACGCCCACGTCGCCGCCCCGGTGGAGGTCGCCGAGGAGGGTGACGCGTTCCTCCAGCCCGGCGTCGCGGACGGCGGGGACGAGGGAGACGCGATCGGCGAACTCGTCGGGTGGAGCGAGGTGAGAGAGGACGAGCCGAACGAGTCCGACAGCGCGCTCGTCGCGATCGACCCCGGCGATATCGACGACGAGATCCTCGGCGTGGGGGCGCTCGTCGGCTGGACGGAGGCGGACATCGACGAGGACGAGGAGTTCACCAAGGGCGGCCGGACGACGGGCGTGACGACGGGCGACCTCCGCGGCGTCGACGGCCGGATCGAGGTCGGCGGCTTCTTCGATCGGCCAGTCACGTTCGAGGGCCTCGATATCTACGGCCCGTTGAGCGCCGGCGGCGACTCGGGCAGCCTCATCGGCGTGCTGGAAGGTGAGGGGTTTCGCGCCGCGAGCCTGCTGTTCGCCGGGAGCGACGAGGCGACGCTCGGCGTCCCGATGCGAACGGTCGAAGAGGTCCACGGCGAGTTGACCCCCGTCGAGAGGGGCGACGGGAACGGCGGGGAGGACGACGGCCCGGGTGACGATCCTGACGAACTCGTCGAACGGGTCCGGGCGCGCCTCGAATCGGCGTTCGATGAGGGGGCCGTGACCGAGGGCGAGGGGGTCGCGTTCCGGGTCGCCGCCTGGCCGGTGGGGTTGGCCGTCGCGGTCGCCGAGGGGGACGTCGACGAGGCCGTCGGCCGGGCGGCGGCCGCCGCGATCGACGGCGTCGTTCCGGTCGTCGTCACCGAAGGTAGCGAGCTGGAGACACGCGCGGGCGTGCAGGTCGTCCCGATCGAGTAGCGCTCGAGAGAACACACGAATTATCCCCGCCCGGTGACTACTTCGGACGTGGTCTCCGTGTCGCGGACGAGTCGCGATCGAGCCGTCCTCGCGAGCGTCATCTTCGCCGTCCTGCTCGCGCAGGTGCTGCTCTACCCCGGCATCGCCGAGATCGTCGCCGCGCTCGGTGCGAGTACCGACCTCGACCCGAGTATGTGGTTCCTGGTGAGCGAGTTCGCTGGCTTCGTCCTCTTCGCCGGGCTCTGGGGGGCGCTCTCCGATCGCGTCGAGAGGAGGGTGCCGTTCGTCGCGATCGGCGCGCTGGGCGGGGCGGCTGGCTACCTCCTGCTCGCGCTGCTCCCGCCCGCCGGCGTCGAACTCGGGTTCACGAGCGTGCTCGTCGTCCGGTTCGTCCAGGGTGCGTTCACGATCGCCGCGTTCTCGCTCGCGATCACGATGCTGATGGACCTCCCGGGCGGGAGGGGTGCGAACATGGGAGCAGCCGGCCTCGCGATCGGCCTCGGCACCGCGAGCGGCGCACCGGTCGGCGGTCAACTCGCCTCGCTCACCCCGCTCGCCCCGCTGCTCGCTGCCGGCGTCCTCTTGCTCGCGGTCGTTCCGCTGCTCGCGCTGGTCACCGATCGAGCGCCAGCCTCCCGGCGGAGTGGCGTTCGGGAGGTCCTCGCCGGGCTCTCGCGAACACCGACGCTCGCGCTCCCCTACACGTTCGGCTTCGTCGACCGGCTGACCGCGGGCTTCTTCTCGCTCACCGGCGTGTTCTACTTCCGGGAGGTGTTCGGGCTGGACCCCGCCGAGACGGGGGTCGTCCTGGCGCTCTTCTTCGTCCCCTTCGCGCTGTTGCAGTTCCCGATGGGGATACTCTCGGACCGGATCGGCCGGACGATCCCGATCGTCGTTGGCTCGGTCTGCTACGGCGGCGCGATCGCGTTCGTCGGCCTCGCCCCCTCCCTCGTGCTGGCGGGCGCCGGGATGGTCCTCGTGGGGGTCCTCGGCGCGTTCATGGCCCCCGCGACGATGGCGCTCGTCACCGACCTCGCGGACGACGACGAGCGCGGCACCGCGATGGCCGGCTTCAACGTCGCGGGCAGCCTCGGCTTCCTCACCGGCTTTCTCGTGGGGGGAACCGTGGCAGGTACGTTCGGCTACCTCACCGCCTTTCTCGTCGTCGCCGCGATGGAGGCGCTGATCGCGCTCGTCGCCGTCCCCCTGTTCCTCCGGATCGATCTGCCGATCGAGCCGTCGTTCCAGCCCGAGCGATAGGTCGATACGAACCGAACCGTAGCGAGGGCGATGGCAATCGACCGCGAAGCGGAGCTGCGAGCCCGGTTCACCGGTACGGTCGCCGGGAGCTTCGCGGTCGCTGTCGACTCGCGGGGAACAACCACCTGCACTGTCTGTAGTCGGACCCTCGGTGCCGACGACCGGGTGCGTGCGGCCTGTCTGGAGTACGAGGGCCACACCTGGGAACTGCTGGACATGGCCTGTCCCGATCAGTTGGGAGAGGCCGTTCGCGAGACGATGGGCGTCCGGGCGGCCGAGCAGGCGGTGATCGAGGCGACGCTCGAACCGACCGGCTACCACGACCCGTTCGGCGAGTTCCACCCCGACGTGCTCACCCTCGGTGCCGTGGCGATCCTCGACCACAGTCCGGCTTCCGCCGGCTACGAGTGAGTCCGGGTCGGTCCGTCCCGTGGGTCACCTCGACTAGAACGGTCCGACGGGAGGGTTCAGAACAGCAACACCGAGAGCACCTGGACGGTCGCGGCGGTGAAGACAACGGCGAGGCCGATCAGGGTGATCAGGTAGGTCCGACCCTCGGGAACCGAGCGCGTCTCCGGGTCGGATCGCCACACCTGTACGACCGCCGTGAGCGCCATGCCGAACCCGCCGACGAGGAGCAAGAACGCGCCGATTCCCGGATCCCCCGAGAGGACGTGGAGGAGTCCCCACGTCCCGACGAGGATCCCCGCGGCGGTCACCGTGCCCTGGTAGGTGAGATACCGGTCCATACCGAACCGTGCTATCGCTTCGTCATAAGTCGTCGGTCCGAACACTCAGAGCGCCACCGATACAGTCCGGAGTGTCACCCCGAGAACCGCGAGGACCGCCCCGAGGACGACGATTCGGTACGTCCACTGATCGGGGACCGACCCGGTAGTTCGATCGGACCTCGCGACTTCGTAAACGGCGGCCAGCACTATCCCGACGCCGCTGATCGTCACGAGTACGGCCCCGATGCTCACCTCTCCAGCGAGAACGCCCGACACGCCCATCCATCCGAGCGAAACGCCGATGACGGCGAACGCGCCGTAGAAGACGAGATACCTGTTCATGGACGGAGATAATACCGGGAAAGAATATGTCGCTCGGCCGGCTGATAAGGACGGTTGTAACTGATTTCCAGTGATCGTCAGTACGGGTCGGCGACTACCGGAAAGAGGCCCCAACCGTCCTTACGAGCACCTCTCCTCTGCCCAGAAATGGGCCGGGTAGTTCGGGCGGCGAACGACAGACGAACTGAGGGGACGACGGTCACTCTCGACGACGGACCGGTGGCCCCGGACTCCACAGGACCGGGCGGAGTGCCTCGGCCGCAGAGGCAGGGACGACCCTCTCCGGTGTCGACGACCTCTCTCCCGCATGGACCGACCGCCACGGAACGTCGAGAACGCGATCGAGCAGGGAATGGAGGCGTACTTCACGACGGAGGGTGCGCTATCGCTGCTCCAGGCGATCGACTGGGAGGCCGTCCTCTTCGGCATCGAGAGCGACACGCCCGTCGACTACGAGCGGGTGGGCGAGGTCACCGGGCAGTTCGTCGGTCGGCTCGTCGTCCGTCGGACGATCGGGCAGGTCACTCCCGGCGGGATGGCCGAACAGACCCTCGGCTACACGGTGGGTGGGCTGATCGGGAAGACGGCAGTCAGGGCTGTGAGCGACCAGGAGCTCGGGCTGGCCGCCGAACGAGCGGTGCGGCGGGTCGTGGAGGGGAGGGCACCCACCGACGAGCGCGACCGCACGGTGATAGACATCGAGGGTCCGGACGACGAGGAGGAGTGATCAGCGTCCGAGTTCGGCTTCGGCCGCGGCGAGTCCCGCCTCGACGTCGGCGTCGAGTCCCACGTCCGTGACCGCCTCGCCGACGGTTCGCACCCCTCGGAGGACCTGGTCGGGGGTGAGCCGGCCCATGTTGCTGACCCGGAAGATCTCTCCCCCCAGGTGCGCCTGTCCGCCGCTGATCGAGACGTTCCGCTCGCTCACCGCGTCGAAGAACTCGGTCGGGCGCTCTCTCACCGACTCGGGGAGTGCGGTCGCCGTCACGGTGTTCGATCGGGCCGTCTCGCCCCGGGCGTCCGGGAACCCGTCGAGACCCATCGCGGCGAAGCCCTGCCGGAACGCCTCGGCCTGCCGGCGGTGGCGTTCGATTCGAGCGGGGAGTCCCTCGTCGGTGATCTCCTCGACGGCAACCGCGAGCGCGCGAAAGAGCGGGACGGCGCTGGTAAAGGGCGTCTGGTGGTCCGCGGCCTTCCGGAGGTGCCACTCGAGGTCCGCGTAGAACGGCGCGCTCTCGCCGTGGGCAGCCTCGGCCGCCCGCTCCGTGACGTACATCGCGCTCACGCCGGGCGGCGCAGCGAGCGCCTTCTGAGAGTCGGTGATCGCGACGTCGACGTTCCAGTCGTCGACGCAGAAGACGTCGCCACCGATCGAGGTAACCCCGTCGACGACGAACAGCGCGCCGGCCTCGCGGGCCAGCTCGCCGACCGCAGAGACGGGGTTGAGGAGCCCCGTAGAGGTCTCGTTGTGGACCATCGTGACGACGTCGGTCTCCCGGCCGATGGCCTCCGAGACCGCGTCCAGATCGAACGAGTCACCCCAGTCGACCTCGACCCGGGTGACCGAGCAGTAGCGGTCGGCGATCCGGGCGAACCGGCGGCCGAACTTCCCGTTGGCGAGGGCGACGAGCTCGCTCTCCGGCTCGACGAGGTTCGCCACGGCCATCTCCATCCCCATCGTTGCCGTTCCGTTGAGGATCAGGCTGGTGCCGTCGCTCGCGGTCGACCGTCCCGAGAGCGTCGAGCGGGTGAAGACCTCGTCCAGGCCGCTCTGTACGCGCTCGTAGACCCTCCCGAACGCCGCCGAACGGTGTGAGACCATCGGTTCGGCCATCGCCTCGCGGACCGCCCCGCTCACCGGGACGGGCCCCGGGTTCAACAGAAGGAACTCCTCGTCCATGTGCTCGCATACCCCCGAGACGGGTTAAACGGGACGGATCGGACCGAACGCTGCGAACCGGAGCTAGACGACTGGTCGGTACGCCGTACCGTCGACGACGATGCGTCCGTCGCCGTGAACCGTCGTCTCCATCCCGTCGTGGACGAACCGAAGGGTCACCTCCCCCGGCCCCGCGACGAGTCGTTCGACGGCGTCGACGTCGATGTGCGCCCCAATCGGCGAGATCTCGGTCGGTTCGCACTCCGCCTCCGAGGCGATCGCCCGCACGATCGCCTCCGTTATCGATTCGGTCCCAGACTGCCGTCCACCTCGTGCCAGCGTACTCATGTGCCTCTGGTAGACCAACCAACGTACAGGCTCTTATCTGTCGGGATCTTTCGGATTGACGAGACGGAATGTGTGAAACGATTTGGCACGGACTAAGCCGACCGAGCCCGGATTCACCCCCCAGATCGGATCGGGTAATCGACATCTATCGGCGAAACGGTTGGCGAGAGAGAAGGTCCGGCGACTGACAACGGCCCGTTTTTCACCCGCGCCCGAGTAGGTCGGACGATGAGCGTCGATCCGCCCGCGGACAACCCCTACGTCGAGGCACCGGACACCGAGTTCGACTCGCTCGACGGCCTCTCCGCGGAGGAGGCGAGAGCGCAGGCACAGCGGCTCCGTGCGGCGATCCGCTACCACGATCACCGCTACTACGTCGAGAACGACCCGGTTATCGCCGACCGGAGCTACGACGCGCTCCTCGCCCGCCTGGTCGACCTCGAAGAGCGCTTCGACCTCGAGAGGGCGGGGAGCCCGACCACACGCGTCGGCGACGAGCCGCTCGACGAACTCGGTGACGTCGAGCACGTCGCCCCGATGCTCTCGATCGACCAGGGCGGCGACGCGGAGGACGTACGGGCGTTCGACGAGCGGATGCGGCGAGAGCTTTCTGTACCCGAAGTCGAGTACGTCTGCGAGCCGAAGTTCGACGGCATCTCGATCGAGGTGGTCTACGAGGGCGGGGAGTACCTCCGGGCGGCGACGAGGGGCGACGGCTACGAGGGCGACGACGTCACCGAGAACGTCCGTACCGTTCGGTCGATTCCGGACCGGCTCTACGGCGAGTACCCCGAGTTCCTCGCGGTGCGTGGGGAGCTGTTCATGCCGAAAGAGGAGTTTCGGACGTACAACCGCGAACGGATCGAGGATGGCGACGAGCCGTTCGCGAACCCGAGAAACGCCACCGCGGGGACGATCCGTCAGCTCGACCCCTCGGTAGTGGCCGCGCGCCCGCTCGACTGTTTCTTCTTCGAGGTGCTGGAGTCGAGCGAGCCGTGGGAGAGCCGATGGGCCGAGCACGAGGCGCTGCCCGACTTCGGCCTGAAGGTGAACCGCGAGCTCACCGAACGGGTGACGGGGGTCGAGGCGGCGATCGAGTACAGGCACCGCCTGCTCGACCGGCGGGACGAACTCGACTACGAGATCGACGGGATCGTCGTGAAGGTGAACGATCGTGAGGCGCGCGAGGAGCTGGGCGCGACCTCGCGTGCGTACCGGTGGGCGTTCGCCTACAAGTTCCCCGCACGGAACGAGGAGACGCCGATCGGCGAGATCGCGGTGCAGGTCGGGAGGACCGGGCGGCTGACCCCCGTCGCGCTGCTCGATCCCGTCGACGTCGGCGGGGTGACCGTCTCGCGCGCGAGCCTCCACAACCCGGACGAGATCGAGGCGATGGGCGTGAACGTCGGCGACGTGGTCCGGATCGAGCGTGCAGGCGACGTGATCCCGTACGTCGCGGAGGTGATCGAGAAACGCTCGGATGGCCACTACGAGTTTCCGGAACACTGCCCGGTCTGTGAGAGCCCGGTCGAGCGCGACGGCCCGATCGCCTACTGTACCGGAGGCCTCGCCTGCCCCGCACAGCTCCGACGCTCCGTCGAGTACTACGCAAGCGACGACGGCCTCGACATCGAGGGGTTGGGAGAAGAACGGGTCGACCAGCTGATCGACGCGGGGCTCGTCTCCGAACTCCCGGACCTCTACCGGCTGGAGAAGACGGATCTCGAAGAGCTGGAGGGCTGGGGCGAGACGAGCGCGGAAAACCTGCTCGCCGAGATAGGGGCCTCGAAATCGCCGACGCTCACGGCGTTTCTCTCGGCGATCGGCATCCCCCACGTCGGCCGGACGACCGCGCGCGAACTCGCCGTGGCGTTCGGCTCGCTCGACGCGGTCGTCGAAGCGAGCGTGGACGATCTCAAAGCCGTGGACGACGTCGGTCCGATCGTCGCCGAACACGTTCGGGAGTTCTTCGACTCGCCGGAGAACGAGCGCGTGCTCGCCGAACTCCGCGACCTCGGCGTCGTGCCCGTCGCGGAGGCCGCGGAAGACAAGACCGGCGACGCCCTCGACGGGCTGACGCTCGTCTTCACCGGCTCGCTTCCCGACATGACCCGCGACGAGGCGGCGGAGATCGTCGAACGCGAGGGTGGGTCGGTGACCGGTACCGTCTCCGGGAACACCGACTACCTCGTCGTGGGCGATGGCGCGGGCGATCGAAAGCGCGAAGAGGCCGACGAGCGGGGCGTCGAGACGATCGATCCCGAGGGGTTTCTGCGACTCCTCGACGAGCGCGGGGTCAGTGTCGATGAGGAGCAAGGATCGGGAACCCGAGAACCCGCCGACGATGGCGGGTTTAACGAGAGCTTAGACCGGTTCGTCGAGGCCGACGAGGGTTAATCGACTCCGAGTGAAGCGGGCCGGTCCACGAATCCGTCGTATTGGGTATAAAAATCGAGTCGTGTTCAGGCGACGGTCGGGTTCGTCGGGTGGAAGACGCCCGCCGGGTTCCCGCGGTGGACCCACGCGTGGAGCGCGGTGATACCCGCAGGAGGGACGAACTCCCATCCCTCTTCCTCCGAGACCTTCAGGTTCCGGCTCACGCCCTCGTCGCTGAAGTAGTCAGCGGCGGCCCCTTGAGTTCCTAGGTGTGCATACTCGACAGCACCGAGTCGGAGGTCGCCGTCACGAGCCGTATCATGTGGCGTCCCTGGGCCGGGGCGATAGTTCCCGGTAGTGTAGTAAACGAGAATCGGTGGCTCCGTGATGTCTACCGCTTGGTGTTGGTCCGCAGCGACGAGCATCGGATTGACCGCGTGAAATCCCATATTCAGAACGTACGGGGCTATGTCGTACCCAGCCGATCGAGCCAGATCGACGTCACGGTACTTCCGTGTCGCGGCTCTGACTGCGTTGAGCTCCTCCGAAAGCTGGTCGCTTCGCGCGCTGGCGGGGACCGCCAGCGAGAGCCCGACGAGCCCCATCGCGGTCCCACGTAACACACCTCGCCTCGTTATCGGTTCTAGTGACATGATATCACTGCCGATAGGGTATGTTACGATTAATAATAAGCTATCTCTCATATCGATCGTCTCATTCGCCGGTAAGAACAGTCGGTGGTGGTGTCGGCGGTAACGCACCGATCACGCCGGGAAATATGATCGATCGGGCTCGGCGGGTAGATGTCGTCTACCTGGTTACCGTCGGAGTGGTTCTGCGGAACGCTCCGTCGTGAGAGGGAGGAGAGCAGAAACGATCGAGGTAGTTCTGGACGGTCGAGGTGTCCCCGAATCCCTCTGCGAACGGTCAGTCGATCGAGGGCGTTCGGTTCCGATCGCTGATATATCTACGGGCTACGGTTCAGAGGTCTTCCTCGCGGAAGACGAGGAACCCGACGAGCGGGAAGGCGACGACCCAGACGACCAGCGCGAGTAGTACGGCGAAATCGGAGTAGTAGGCGGGGAGCGTCTCGAACGTCTCGGCGAAGCGTAACTGGTGGTCGAAGGTCGCGAGCGCGTCGATCCGGGCGACGTAGGTGGGGTCCTCGCCGCCGGTGAACGCCTCGGTGTAGGAGATCGAGCCGACGAGCGAGCGGTAAGCCTCGATCGGGTTCGCGAGCGCGAGCACCATCTGGAGGTGCATCAGCGTCCCGTCGCCGACGGGGGCGTACTCGCCGAGCAGTTCGTTCAGCCCGGAGAGAAACGAGTTCCAGAGCACGGCGAAGAGCACGTAGATCCCGACGGTGCCGACCATCGCTTGCTTGCCCGTCCGGGCCGCGGCGGAGATCCCCACGGCGATGGCGACGAAGACGACGCCGAGCAGCGCGGTGAGTAGCGCGAACTGGACGTACGTGCCGGCTCTGAGTTCGAGCGTCGAGATCACGACGACGAGCGCCGAGAGCACCGTCGCGATGAGGATCGGGACGACGATCACCCCGCCGCGACCGAGCAGTTTCCCGGCGACGACGTCCGCCCGGGAGTGCGGGAGCGAGAGCAGCAGTTTGAGCGTCCCCGAGTCGCGCTCGCCCGCGATCGCGGCGTAGGCGATCACGATGGCGATGATCGGGACGAACGGCGCCGCGACCAGCAACAGGACTTGGACGAGGAGGTCGGAGGTGAGGACCGCCGCCGCCTCCGGATCGGTCGCGCTCTGTGCACCCGCGCCGATCCCCTCCGCGAGGAAGTAGACCGGGAGGGTGAAGATCAGGATGAACAGCCCGGAGAGCACCCAGAGCCAGGCCGACCGGATCGCGTCCGAGAAGTCCTTCCGGGCGATCGCGTGCCAGGTCATGCTCTGACCTCGGCCTCGGTACTTTCGGGTTCGTCGGTCGTGTACGCGGCGAACAGCGATTCGAGCGACGCTTCCTCGGTCTCGAAGTCCGAGACGGTCGCGCCCTCCGCTTCGAGCGTCGTCAACACCCGCGTCTTCGCGCCGTCCTCGCAGGAGACACGCAGCCCCGACCCGTTCGCCTCGACCGAGGAGACCCCCGAGAGCGCCCGTACGGCCGATAGCGCCCCATCGGGCCGATCCGAGAGCGTGATCGAGAGCGTCGACTCGGTCTCGACCGCGTCGCGCAGCCCCTCGATCGTGTCGAGGGCGACGAGTTCGCCCGCACGGAGGATCGCCACCCGGTCACAGACCGCTTCGACCTGCCCGAGGACGTGCGAGGAGAAGAAGACGGTCGCGCCGCGCTCTACCTCGTCTCTCACTATCTCTCGCATCTCCATCGCGCCGTTCGGGTCGAGTCCCGTCGAGGGTTCGTCGAGGATGAGGAGGTCGGGCTCGCCGACGAGCGCCATCGCGAACGCGAGGCGCTGGGCCATCCCCTTCGAGTAGCCGCCGGCCTTCCGGTCGCCCTCGCCGTCGAGGCCGACCCGGGCGAGCAACTCCTCGGGGTCGTCGTCGATCTCCTTCGACTCGATGGCGAACTCGACGTGCTTTCGCCCGGTGAGCCGGTCGTAGACGTCGAACCCCTCGGGGAGAACGCCCGTCCGACGGCGGACGGCGACGCTCTCTCGCTGTGCGTCGTGGCCGAGCACCGAGATCGCTCCCTCGGTCGGGCGAACGAAGTCGAGGATCATATCGATCGTCGTGGTCTTCCCCGCGCCGTTCGGCCCCAGGAACCCGAACACCTCGCCCTCCTCCACCGAGAGCGAGAGGTCGTCCACCGCGAGGACGCTCCCGAACCGTTTACTCACCGAGTCGAGTTCGATCGCGGTCATCGTCGGCCGCTAGTCCAAGCGTCGATATATGCCTTCGGGAGCCGCGAGTCGGCGTCAGATCGCCTCGTCCGGACCGTGTCGCGCCCTCACTCGGTCCACCTCCGCCGCGTACCGCTCTCTCAGCTCCTCCTCGTCGACCGGCCGGAGCCGCTCCTCGCTCGTGTCGGTCGCGGCCGTCACCTCGTCGACGAGCGCCGCAGATCGCTCTCGTCGCAGGTGTCGCGAGCCGTCGGGCGTCGCGTAGACCAGCCTGAGCAGTCCACGGTCGTCGTACTCGCGTTCGACCAGCCAGCACCGGATCGTCTCGGTCATGGACCGACTTCGCCCTCGACCGGGATGTAACCCGGCGGTTCCCGACCCAGGCGGCGACCGACGGCGCCACGTTCAAATCCAGCGAGGTGCTAGCCGCATCATGCACGCGGAGGGGGTCAGAGAGCGCGCCGCGGAGCTCCCGACCGAGCCCGGCGTCTACCGGTTTCTCGCCGGCGAGTCGGTGCTCTACGTCGGAAAGGCGGTCGACCTCCGAAGCAGAGTTCGCTCGTACGCCGACCCCCGTTCGGACAGGATTCGCCGGATGGTTCGGTCGGCGGAGACGATCGACGTCGCGCTCACGGACACCGAGACGCAGGCGCTGTTGCTCGAAGCCAACCTGATCAAGCGCCACGGTCCCCGGTACAACGTCCGGCTGAAGGACGACAAGTCCTACCCGATGGTCCAGTTCACCGCCCACCCCTTCCCCCGGATCGAGATCACCCGCGACCCGGAGGAGACCGCGACGGTGTTCGGGCCGTTCACCGAGAAACGGCGGGTCGAGACGGTCGTGAAGGCGCTTCGCGACCGGTTCGGGGTGCGCGGCTGTTCGGACCACAAGTACAGCGGGCGGTCGCGACCCTGTCTCGACCACGACGTCGGGATCTGTACCGCCCCCTGTGTCGGCTACATCGGCGAAGAGGAGTACGCGGCGGACGTCCGGGCGGCCGAACGGTTCTTCGAGGGGGAGACGGGCGTGCTCACGGGACCGCTTCGCGAGGAGATGGAGAACGCCGCCGAGGACCGGCAGTTCGAGCGGGCAGCGACCCTCAGGGACCGCCTCTCGGTGATCGAGTCGTTCCACGAGGGCCGCGGCGAGGCGATCGACTCCCCCACTCACCGCCGGACGACCGACGTCCTCGGCGTCTCGGTCGAGGGCGAGCGCGCGACGGTCGCACGGCTCCACGCCGAGGGCGGGAAGCTCGTCGAGCGCGACCACCACTCGCTCTCGGTCCCGGAGGGCGACGGCCACGGGCCGGTACTCGCGGCGTTCATCGTGCAGTACTACGCCGAGCGAGAGCTCCCCGACCGGATCTGCGTCCCGGAGGACCCGGCCGACCCGGACCTCGTCGCCTGGCTGGAGCGCGAGGGAGTCGACCTCACGGTGCCCGGAGTGGGTCGCGAGGCGGCGCTCGTCGACCTCGCGATCAAGAACGCACGGGTCGGCGGCGGCGGAGACGAACTCGCCGCACTCGCCGACGCACTCTCGATACCGCGACCAACCCGGATCGAGGGATTCGACGTGAGCCACGCCCAGGGGAGACACGCCGTCGGCAGCGACGTGCTGTTCGTCGACGGGCGTGCGGAGACGTCGGGCTACAGGAGGAAGAAGCTCGAGGACAGAAACGACGACTACGGCAACATGCGCGCGCTGGTCGCCTGGCGCGCGAGGCGAGCGATCGAGGGCCGCGACGATCGACCCGACCCCGACCTGCTCGTGATCGACGGTGGCGAGGGCCAGCTCGCGGCCGCCCGCGACGCCCTGGCGGAGGTCGGCTGGGACGTCCCCGTGGTCGCGCTCGCGAAGCGCGAGGAGCTGGTGATCACCCCGAACCGGGTCCACGACTGGGAGCGCGACGCCCCACAGCTCCACGTCCTCCAGCGGGTTCGTGACGAGGCCCACCGCTTCGCGGTCCAGTACCACCAGAGCCTCCGCGAGGATCTCTCGAGCGTGCTCGACGACGTCCCCGGGATCGGGCCTGCGACCAGGAAACGGCTGCTCAGGCGGTTCGGGAGCGTCGAAGGAGTGAGAGAAGCCTCGACGGAGGAGCTCCGCGAGGTCTCGGGCGTCGGCGAGACGACCGCCCGGACGATCGTCGAGCGCCTCTGATGGGGATCATCGGAGGAGCCGATACGTTCTGAGTTGCGAACCGGACGGCACCGGAGACGTGTGAGCCCACGAGGTCCGGACGGCTACGATGATCCCTCTGAATCCTCACAAACTGTTAAGATTAGTCGGTCGCTAGTCAGCCGCATGGACGACCGTCTCGCCTACCAGGCCGGCCAGTACAGCCGACAGCTCCGGCCGAAGACGATCGCCGTCGGGCTGTTCGTCATCGTCGCGACGCTACTCGTCACGAGCGGTCAGCTGGAGGCGTGGTCGCTCGCCGGCCTCCTCCTCCTCGGACTCGCCATCGTCACCGTCTCGAGCATGGTCGAGATCGTCGACGCCTACGAACAGCGCGCGCTGACGGTGTTCGGAGAGTACCGGAAACTGCTCGACCCGGGGATCCACTTCGTCCCCCCGTTCGTGAGCGCGACGCATCGCTTCGACAAACGGACCCAGACCATCGACGTCCCTCGCCAAGAGGCGATCACCCGCGACAACTCGCCGGTGACCGCCGACGCCGTCGTCTACATCCGGGTGATGGACGCGAAACGCGCCTACCTCGAGGTCGACGACTACCATCGCGCGGTCTCGAACCTCGCACAGACCACGCTCAGAGCGGTTTTAGGTGATATGGAACTCGACGAGACCCTCAGTCGGAGGGAGGAGATCAACCGCCGGATCCACACGGAGATCGACGAGCCGACCGACGAGTGGGGCGTGCGCGTCGAGGCGGTCGAGGTGCGCGAGGTCCAGCCCTCCCGCGACGTCCAGCGGGCGATGGAGCAACAGACCTCGGCGGAGCGAAAGCGGCGTGCGATGATCCTCGAGGCGCAGGGCGAACGCCGGAGCGCGATCGAGCGCGCGGAGGGTGACAAACAGTCGAACATCATCCGCGCGCAGGGCGAGAAACAGAGCCAGATCCTCGAGGCGCAGGGTGACGCGGTCTCGACAGTACTGAGAGCGAAGTCCGCCGAGTCGATGGGCGAGCGCGCGATCATCGAACGCGGCCTGCAGACGCTGAAGCGAATCGGGGAGGGCCCCTCGACGACGTTCGTCCTGCCCCAGGAGCTCACCTCGCTGGTGGGCCGATACGGCAAACACCTCTCGGGTAGCGACGTGAAACTGGATGAGGGGAGCCTGGAGAGCCTCGCGTTCGAGGACGACGTCCGCGAACTCCTCGGACTCGACGACCTCTCGGAGCTGACCGACTCAATGAGCGACATCGACCTGGAGGAGGCAGAACGCGGACGGGAGATCGAGGCCGAACTGGCAGAGGACGGTGGGGTCGAGACCGAGACGGAGTGAGGCCGCCGAAAGCTATTCTTCGCTCCCGTCGGTGGGGTTGCGCATGGAGGTCGTCCTGTTGCGACTGACGGTCAGACGGGGGCTGCCCCGGCTGGTCGCCGAACTGTTCGTCCGAGTGTTCCTCGCCGAGCAGGCGATCATGCGCCGCGGTGGAGCCCTCGGCCGCGGGCTTCGGGGTCTGCTCAACGAGAGCGTCGAGTCGGTGCTCCGCGAGGAGGGGATGTACACCGAGTCGGCCTTCCTCGACCGCAGTGGGGACCGACTCTCGGTGCTCTGGTACATGGAAGCCGAGGACGTCGGTTACGTCTACGAGGCGTTCATCGACTCCGATCACGCGGCGACCAGGGGGGAGCGGTTCCTCCAGTGGTTGTTCGAGGAGCCCGATCGGATCCTCTCGACCGACGTCGAGAGCGAGTACCCGCTCCTGTTACACGCCTGGAACCGCGAGCGGCCGTAGAGCTCTCCCGGTCGCGGACGCTGATTCCCCGTCGGACGTTCAGTGCTCGCCGCGCGGTTCGGGCACGACGCCCTCCTCGGGCGCGACGTCGTACTCGACTTCTAACTCACGAATCCGATCCCTGATATCCGCCGCGAGTTCGAACTCGAGGTTCGAGGCGGCCTCCTCCATCCGCTCGCGCAGCGCGTCGACCTGCTCCATCGCCTCCTCCCTGTCCGAGGGTTTCTTCCGCGCGATCCCGCCAGTGTCGGTCTTCGAGCCGGGAAGGTTCGTCTCGCCGACGGCCTTCTCGATCGTCGTCGGAGTGAGCCCGTGCTCCTCGTTGAACGCGCGCTGGATCTCGCGGCGGCGGTTCGTCTCGTCGATCGCCTCGGCCATCGCGTCGGTCACCTCCTCCGCGTAGAGAACGACCTCGCCGTTGACGTTCCGCGCCGCTCGGCCCATCGTCTGGATCAGTGTCGTCCGCGAGCGGAGGAAGCCCGTC
This sequence comes from Halalkalicoccus sp. CGA53, assembly GCF_036429475.1. Lineage (GTDB taxonomy): Archaea > Halobacteriota > Halobacteria > Halobacteriales > Halalkalicoccaceae > Natronorarus > Natronorarus salvus. The sequence goes on along the minus strand of NZ_CP144125.1, from coordinate 689,804 downwards.
TGGTCGGCGTCGAGGATCGCGACCAGCGACACCTCGGGGATGTCGAGGCCCTCCCGCAGCAGGTTGATCCCCACCAGGACGTCGAACTCGCCGAGGCGGAGTCCTCTCACCAGCTCGTGGCGTTCGAGCGTATCCGTCTCGTCGTGCATGTACTCGACGGCGACGCCCGCGTCCCCGAGGTACTCGGTGAGGTCCTCGGCCATCCGCTTGGTGAGTGTCGTCACCAGGACCCGCTCGTCACGCTCTGTGCGATCCGCGATCCGGGCCATCAGGTCGTCGAGCTGGCCGTCGACGTCGGCGACCTCGACTTTCGGATCGACGAGGTGAGTGGGGCGAACGATCTGTTCGACGACCTGGCCCGAGCGCTCGCGTTCGTACTCGCCGGGTGTGGCGCTCACGTAGAGCGTTCGGTCGACACGCTCGTCGAACTCCTCGAACGTGAGCGGGCGGTTGTCGTACGCCGTCGGGAGGCGGAAGCCGTTCTCGACGAGCGAATCCTTTCGCGACTTGTCGCCGGCAAACTGCCCTTTCACCTGTGGGATCGTCACGTGGGACTCGTCTATGACGGTCAGAAACCCCTCGGGGAAGTAATCGAGCAGCGTGTAGGGCCGGTCGCCCGGTTCGCGGTCGGCGAGATACACCGAGTAGTTCTCGATTCCGGAGCAGTAGCCCGCCTCGCGCATCATCTCGATGTCGAAGCGCGTGCGCTCTTCGATCCGCTGGGCGGCGATCAGATCGCCCTGGCGCTCGAAGTAGCGGATCCGTCTCTCCAGGTCCTCCTCGATCTCCTCGATCGCCGCCTCCATGCGCTGTTCGGGGATCGAGTAGTGTTCTGCGGGGTGGATCAGCACTGCCGGCTCCTCGCTCTTCACCTCGCCTTCGAAGGGGTCGAGTTTCACCATCCGGTCGATCTCGTCGCCCCAGAGTTCGATCCGCACGGCGTAGCGGCCGTACATCGGGAACACCTCGACGGTGTCCCCCCGCACGCGGAACGTCCCCTGTGAGAAGTCGACGTCGTTTCGCTCGTAGTTCAGGTCGACGAGGCGTTTCAACAGCTCGTCGCGGCCGATCTCCTCGCCGACCTCGAGGCGCATCGCCATCCCCTCGTAGTTCGCGGGGTCCCCGAGACCGTAGATCGCCGAGACCGAGGCGACGACGATCACGTCCTCGCGCGTGAGCAACGAGCGGGTAGCGCTGTGACGCAGCCGGTCGATCTCGTCGTTGATCGAGGCATCCTTGTCGATGTAGGTGTCGGTCTGTTCGACGTACGCCTCGGGCTGGTAGTAGTCGTAGTAGGAGACGAAGTACTCCACCGCGTTGTCCGGGAAGAGGTTCCTGAACTCCTCGTAGAGCTGTGCGGCGAGCGTCTTGTTGTGCGCGAGGACGAGGGTCGGTTTCTGAATCCCCTCGATCAGCCACGAGACGGTGTTCGTCTTCCCCGAGCCCGTCACCCCCAGGAGCGTCTGTCGATCCATCCCGGCCTCGTAGCCGGAGACGAGCGCCTCGATCGCCTCGGGCTGGTCGCCCGCGGGCTCGAACGGCGCGTCGACGCGGAACGGTGTGGCTGCCTCGGGCCGATCGGGCTGGAGGGGTCCCTGCGTATCGCTCATTGAACGCGAGAGGGGTTCGAGGACCTTTACCCGCTCGCATGCACGCCGGAATTGAAACGCGGATCCTCACACCGACAGGCATTATCCTTCCGGACGAGAACCTCGAGTGATGATCCTCGTCGTGCGAAACGAGCACAACCCGGAGAAGACCTACCACGAGGAGGAACTCGCGAAGCTGTTCCCCGACCGGGTCGAGTGGTGCTATCCACACGAGGGCCGACCGGATCTCGACGAGATCGATCCGGACGGCGTCGTCATCACCGGCTCGACCGCGGGAGTGTACGAAGCCGAGGAGCGGCCGTGGATCGCTGACCAGCAGGCGTGGATTCGGGAACTCGTCGAGGCAGAGATCCCGACGCTCGGGGTGTGTTTCGGCCACCAGAACGTGAACGCCGCGTTGGGAGGGAAAGTCGACCACCGGGGGATGCGGAACGCGATCGTCGAGGCCGAACTCACCGACGACCCGCTCTTTTTGGGACTCTCACCGCACGTCGCGGCCGTCCACGGCGACTGGGTGGTCGAGCGGGGCGAGGGGATGGAGGTGATCGCCTCGATCGAGGGCTACGAGGCGTTCGGGACCCGCCACCGGGAAGTACCGGTCTGGACCGTACAGTTCCACCCGGAGTGCACCGACCGGTTCCGTGAGGCGATCGCCGCGGGCGAGGGATGGGACTCGCTGGAGGGAATCGAGGATCTGAACAGCACGAAACTGGCCGAGAACTTCCGGCAGATCGTCCGCGAACGAGCGGGAAAGTGGGTCTGATAGGGATCATCGTAGAAACGCATAGGTCCTCGACTTCGTATCGTACGATACCGGTGGTGTGTACGCCTGAGAGATACGATCGGCTACGATATCCCTATGAGTTACGTCCTTTCCTCGCGGTGGAGCCAGAGCGCACAGCCGACAGCGATCAGCCCACAGAGCGCGGCGATGGCGAACGCGAGGCGGTAGCCGGTCGCGGTGTAGACCCGCACGCCGCCGACGACATCGCCGGTCCAGTAGGCGTCGAGCGCCTGCCCCATCACCGTCGGGAGTAACGCGGCGCCGAGGAACGAGGCCCCGTTGACCGACCCCGTCGAGATGCCGCTCGCACGGCTCGCGTGTCGTTCTTTCACCATCGGGTAGGTGAGGACGAACGTGCCCAGTAGCGCGCCGTTGACGAAGAAGACCAGGCCGACGACCGGCAACGGGGGGTTCCCGGTGACGGCGATCAGCCCGAGCGCGAGCGTGAAGAGCAGACAGCCCGCGACGATGAGTTCCGTTCTCCTCTCCAGGCGATCCGAGAGTCGGCCAATCGACGGCGGGCCGAGCACGGATCCCACGCCCCCCAGGAGGGTGACCACCGAGGCGACCGTCACCGAGGTATCGTAGGTCTGGACCACGTAGGGGATACCCCAGAGGCCGAACAGCGTGAGGTTCACCCCACCCGTGCAGAACAGCAGGACCGAGACGACCCACGTCGAGCGGTCGGAGAGCACTCCGAGGGTGAACGTCCGAACCTCCGAGAGCGAGAGCCTCGGCTGTTCCGGAACCCCTTCGATCGGTCGGAGCCCCGCTCGCTCTGGGGAGTCCCGGACGAGGAGGTACGTGAGCGCGGAGACGACGAGGCCGAGGACCCCGAGGGCGGCGATCGTTTCGCGCCAGCCGGCGGCCTCAACCGCGAGCGCGAACGGCGTCGTCGCGAGGATGCCTCCCAGACCGCCGACGGCGAAGCAGAGCCCGCTCATCGTCGCGAACTCCCCCGAGCGAAACCAGTTCGCACAGAACCGGAGCATCGAGACGAATATCACGCTCCCGCCGAGGCCGATCAGCAGCCGTGCGCCGAACGCGCCGGCGTAGCTGTCCGCGAGCGCGAACCAGATCGCCCCGACGTTCATCACGAGCGCGCCGGCCGCCGCCGTTCGTCGGGGACCGACGCGGTCGACGAGGATCCCCGTCGGGATCTGCATCACGGCGTAGACGTAGAAGAACGCGGCATGGAGCGTGCCCAGCTGCGCGCCGGTCGTGCCGAACGCGGCCATCAGCGGCTCGGCGATCACCGCCGTCGAGAGCCGGTAGACGTTGACCGAGAGGAAGACGGCCGCGAGGGTGCCGAACAGGAGCCAGCGCCGCGCGGTCGGCTCCCGCCACCACCGGGCGAGTCGGTGCGATCCCACGGAGGGGGTTCGGCGGGAGGGGGTGAAAGCGTACGGAAAGCGGAAGCCGGGCCGCCTCCGGTTCTGCCGCCGTACTCCGGCCGCCTCGATTCACGGGGATCCCGACTACCGACATAGTCGCGGGAGTCCCCGCTACCGACATGACGGAGACTTAATGCGTGAGCGGGGTCGATCCCGGTACATGAAGGTCACCGACGCGATCGACGCCGCGACGTCGACGTACCTCTCGAAGCCGACCTCGATCCTGCCCTTCTACCTGCTCGGGTCGAGCGTCGGCCTCGTCGCGAGGGTGTTCCCGCTGCTCGGGGCGTTCGCCGCCTACCTGATCCTCGAGGCACAGGGCCGGATGGACCGGGTCAGAGAGGCCGTCGCCGCCCTCGACCCCGAGGTCGTCGAGGAGCTAGAGGCCGCCGAGGAGGACCCGACCACGACCGCGACGGATCCCGAGGCGCTTCCGACCGGGGAGCTAGAGGGGATCGCGGAGGCGCTCGCCTCGCCCGAAGCCCTTCTCGTCCTCGGGCTCTCGGTGCTGGTCGGCGTGCTCGTCTACGTCGTCCTCGCAGCGGCGGTCAGGGCCGGCGAGATCCACACCGTCTACGCCGGCCTCGAGGGTCGGCCGCCGGTCCACGCCGGCGTGAGCGGGTTCCTCCGCGACGCGCTCTCGTTCGTCGGTCTTCGACTCATCGAGATCGCACTCTACCTCACGGTAACCGCGTTTTACGGGATCGTACTCCTCGTCGCGGTGCTCTCCGGTGCCGAGGGCGGCCTCGGCCTGCTGGCCGTCGGGCTCGCGGTGTTGCTCACGCCGATCTGGCTGGTCTCGCTCGTCGCCATCGCCGCCGTCTTCGTCTTCGCCCCACAGGCGATCGTCGTGGACCGGGTGGGTGCGATCGACGGGTTCCGCCACGGTGCGGGGTTCGTCCGTCGCCGTCCCGGCGCGTTCGCCGTCTACGTACTGATCGCGATCGGTCTCCTCGTCGCGGCCGGGATCACCGCGAGCCTCCTTGCCGTCTTCGATCTCGGTCAGGTGGCAACCCTGCTCGGGATCGTCCTCTTCACGCCATTCGTCGACCTGCTCAAGACCGGGATCTACGCCGAGGGCGACCGGATCGGGGGGAAGCGACTTCAGGAGCGCGAGACGATCCGCACACGCACGCACGCGGCGTTCTCACGAGGGTGGAGCACGCTCTGGTCGTTCACCAGGGGTTCACCGAAGGCCCTTGCCGCGAGCCTCGGGCTGTTCGGCCTCGGTATGGCTGGCGGCTACCTCGCCCTCGGCGGGGTCACCATCGAGACGACGCCCCCCTCGGATCCGACGGAGATCTTCGGTGTCTTCCCGCTCGACGTGTTCATCGCCATCGCGGTGAACAACTGGCTCGTCGGCGTCGACACCGCGTTCGCCGGGTTCGCGTTCGGTGTTCCTACCGCGGTGAACCTGCTCTTCAACGGGATCGTCGTCGGCCTCGTCGCGGGGGTCAGCGCCGACCTCCTGCTCGTCGCCGCGCTGATCGTCCCGCACGCACTTATCGAACTGCCCGCGATCGCCATCGCCGGCGCGCTCGGCTTCCACCTCGCTGGCGTCGGCTGGAACAGGGTCAGGGGACGGGTCGACGACCGCCACCTGGCGGTCGAGATCGACCGCGCGTTCTGGGTGCTCGTGGGCCTCTCGATCCTCTTCGTGATCGCGTCGTTCGTCGAGGCGTTCGTGACACCTCGGATCGGCGGACTGTTCTTCTGAGGTCCACTCGAAACGAAGGGGTTGCGATTTCGCGTCCGTCGCGACACCTACTATCCGGTCGACAGATACTCGTCTGACGTGCGTCAGACATACATCCGACGTCCGTCGGTTTCGGTCGACAGAGCGCGTCCCTCCGGCTATTCCAAACGTGTCTGACAGTAAGATACACCCACGGTTCCACTGGAGCTATGGGACGACCCCGACCGTGAGTAGCGTTCCGAGGCTCCGGTACCGTTCGACCATCGCCTCGCGGCTCTCGAACCCCTCCGTCGGGAAGGCGCTCTCGTCCGGTATCTCCGTCTCGGTGTCGGGGACGTTCTCCTGGGAGGCGACGTGAAAGCCCGCCTCCCGGAACGCCTCGCGGTACTCCCCGGCGCTCCAGCGCGTCATCTCGACCGAGATGTCCTCCTGCCAGCCGCGGGAGTGGACGTTCTCCTCGTAGTAGTTCACCGCGCAGTGAAACGTCCCGCCCGGACGCAGGACACGGTGGAGCTCCGAGAGCGTCTCCGTCGGGTCGGCGGCGTAGTAGAACGCCTCCATCGAGAAACAGCGATCGAGACGGTTCTCGGCGAACGGGAGCGAACCGAAGTCGCCGATCAGATAACCTATCGAGGGGTCCTCGGTGTAGGAGGCGGCGTTTCGTACCATCTCGGGCGAGCCGTCGAGTCCGTAGCCCGCACCGATCCCCCTGGTCTCGGAGAGCACGCGGAGCGCGTAGCCGCTCCCGGTCCCGAGGTCGAGGACCGATTCGTCCTCCTCTACGGGCATCGCAGCGAGTGCGTGTTTCGCGGTGTGCCAGTGGCGCGCTTCCATCCCCCTGTCCCGGCCGTCGGCCGCCCAGTCGTCGAACTCCTCGCGGACGCTCATGTCGGGGCCAGGGCTGGCTCCGTCAAAACCGTTCGGAGACCGCGTCTCGGGGCGCCGAACTCGGCTTCCCCCACGCTTATATCGGTCCGCTTCGGCTGTGTGGACATGGAGTACGCCCTCGCGGTGGAGAACACCCCCGACTCGATCCCCGGCGGGACCGGGGTCCTCCTCGTCCATCCGAGCACGGGCGAGACCGACCGGATCGACACCGACTTCCTGAAGACCGACACCGACTCCTTTCTCGTCGTCTCGACCCGCACCACCGCCCGCGAGGTGATGCAGAAGATCGACCACTACGGCGTCGACGAGTCCAGAGCCGTGATCCTCGACACGCTGAGCGTCGAACGCGGCTACTCGCGCCGGAGCGCCGAGAACGTCCACTACGTCTCCGCACCCGACGACGTCGACGGGATCGTCTCTCAGGTAAAGGCCTTCCTCGAGGCTCACGACGGCAAACTCCGGGTGAGCGTCGACTCCGTCACCGAACTGATCTACTACGCCGAGGACGAGCCCGTCTACGAGGCGATGGAGGAGCTCCTCGACCTGCTCGTAGAGCACGACGCGGTCGGCCTCTTTCACCTCGCAAGGGAGGTCCACGACGAGGCGACCGTCGAGCGGTACGTCGAGCTGTTCGACGGGACGATCTACCTCGACGAGAACGGGGACGTCACCGGCGAGTTCTAGGTCCCCTCGCCGAGCGCCGCGACCGTCTTCTCCGCCCAGCGGACCGCGTACTCCGCACCGTACTCCCGGTAGGCCTCGGTGTCGAGCGCCGAGAACGGTGTCGGCAGGTCGAGGTCGTGTCTGATCGCCCCGCAGGCGTACTCCGTCGCCTCGGCGAAGTCGGTCTCTCCGGTCGCCACCTCCGTCGAGAGGTCGTCCAGCCTCGGTTCGAGGCGTTCGCCGGCGTCGACCCACTCGTCGTGGAGCGTCCGGAACTCGTCGGCCCACCCGGCGAACGTCTCGCGGGTGTGGAGTCCGATCCACCCCTGGTAGAGTGCGGCAGCGACCTGGTAGCTGCTCGCCGGCGAGAACGCGAGCGCCTCCACCAGGTCGGTGTATCGCTCGCCGAAGAACCCGAGGAAGCTCTCGGGAAGCTCGAGACCCACCTCGACGAGCGCGTTCGCGACGAGGAAGTCGACGAACCCCTCGGGAGCGCCCTGTACCCGGGCTTTAACCAGACAGAGCGGGGGCTCGGTCTGTCGCGTCCAGATCACGCTCCCACCCTCGGGGAGGCCGATCACCAGGTCCGATCCCGCGAACCGACGGAGCGGGTCGGGCGTCCTCTCGGGGAGCCACTCGGTCGGGTAGCTCACCGGGTGTAGCTCCCGAGTCACGAGCGCGAGTTCGTCGAGCGCCTCCGGCGGGAGGCTCTCGAAGTCCGCCTCGCAGTCGAGTACCAGTGTCTCCGGAGCGTGTGCCGCACGGACTGCCTCGAGTTCGTCGTTGAGGCCCCGCTCGCGAAACATCTACGAGAGGACGCCGACGAGGAACGCCCCGATCATCAGCGCCGAGAGCAGCGCCGAGACGACGACGGTTCCGACCACGATCGCAGTCGCTTGACTCATACCGGGAGGTGAGTACGCCGCAGTATAAAGACGGGTGGGTTCCCGGCGTCACGGGCGAACGACCCACGTGTCCAGTGGAACGAGCGAACGAAGAAGACTGCCACTGCCCGTGATTTCCACTCGAACCGGGAGGGTCGAGGATCGCGCGAACGTCGAACCGGAGGGAGGGTAGATCCCCGTCGGAGGTGGATCCCGTCGAGCGCTACCGGTCGCCCCGGAAGGACTCGGGCATCTCGATCACGTATCGGCCGTCCTCGCGGAGCGCGATGATGTACTCGTCGCGTTTGTACAGCTCCATCAGGTTGAGTTCGTAGGTCCCCCGGTCGACAATCCTGATGCTCTCGAACTGCTCGTTGAGCTCCCGGCGGAGCTCGTCGATTCCGGGGCTCTCGTCGGCGTCGTCCTCGGGTTCCTCGGGATCGGCGTCGGCCGACTCGTCGACGCTCGCGGCGGCCCAGGAGAGCTCCTCCTCGGTCACGATGTCGGAGCGAGCGGCGCTCTGTGCGCTGTCCTCCCCACCCGTATCGGCGGCGTCCGCATCGATCAGGTCGTCTGCCTCCGAATCGCTCCCGGTCCGATCCGCTGCGTGCTGGTCGGGCCACTCCTTCCCGCTCCCCGCACGCCCGCTATCTGCACCCCCGGACGTCCCCTCCGTCGAGGCACCGTCGTCGTGTCCGCTCGCGCTCACCCAGTCGCGAACCGCAGTGCCCGCCCGCGCCGCCTTCCGCGTGACCGATCCGCCAGGGGGTTCGGGTCGGTCCGGCGGCTCCTCGCTCGGGCTCGGTCGCTCGCCCTTCGGGATGAACTGGAACGTGTTGCCGCCACAGTCCGGACAGCCCGAGAGCATCTCCTTCGAGCCGTCGGGGAAGGTCCGCTCACAGGTCGTACACTGGTGAGGCATTCGGGGCTAGCGCCGCGAGACGAGCGCGCTGATCAACGTCTCGTCCTTGTGGAGGGTCTCGATCTGGTTCGCCGGGCCGATCACGGTGAGCTTTGCGGTCGACTCCCTGCCCATCAGTCGATCCAGGAAGCTCCCGCCGCCGGTCTGGGATCGGGGATACGTCTCGATCTCGATCCCGTTGAACCCGTCGGGGGTGATCTCACCCATCGTCACCTCGATCAGCTTCGACTCCTCCTCGGGGGAGAGCCCCTCCTCCAGGATGACGATGTTGCCGTCGTGGACGCCGTCGAGGATCATCCGGATCTTCTCCATCGAGGCCATGTTCGACATCCGCTCGCCGCTGATCAGGTCGATCTGGACCCCGTCGCCGTCGTCGTCCGGTTCTCTGAGTTCCGCCATCTTACCCGAAGTACTCCGCGATCTTGTCGTACACTTCGTCCATGTTCTCGCCCTCGAGCGCCGACAGCGGTACGGTCTCGTGCTGTGGGAAGGCGTTCTCGATCCGCTGGACGCTCGATTCCTCCAGGTCGATCTTGTTCGCGAAGATGAGTACCGGAAGGTCCCGGCTCTCGATGATCCCGATGAGCATCGTGTTCACCTGGGTGAACGGGTCCTCCGCGCTGTCGAGGACGTAGATGACGCCGTCGACGTCCTCGCGCAGCCAGTGCATCGCCTCGGCGACCCCCTCGGTCGCCTCGCGGGAGCGACGCACCGCGTCCTCCTTCTCGATCTCGAACTCGAGGAACTCCTCGTAGTCGACCTTCGTGGTCACGCCCGGCGTGTCGACGACGTCGATCGTCACCGACTTGCCGTTGCGCTGGATCTCGACGTTCTCCTTCCTGCGTGCGCGACGCGTCTCGTGGGGAACGTGGCTCTCGGGACCGATCGCGTCGCCGGTCCAGTCGCGGGCGATCCGGTTCGCGAGCGTCGTCTTCCCGGCGTTCGGAGGGCCGTAGATCCCGATCCGTTTTGGGGTGTCGGCGGCGAACAACCGGTCGGCGGCGCGTTGAATACTGTTTCTAATCTCCGTGAACAGACCCATCCTATCCTCCTCCGCCCTGTCCGGGCGGAAACACGGCCGTAGAACACACCTCGGTTCACTTAAATCTGTGTCAGACACGTGTTAACCAGCGCGTGTCGGTCGCGAGAGAGGCTCCGGACCGGCTGTCCGTGGACGGGGACGAGATCGGACGGTTCCACTACCACGAGTACGAGGAGCTCCGAACCGGTGTCGAGAGACGGACGGCACGTTCGAGGTGGAGATCGATGCGAGGTACGCACGTTCGATCGGGAACGGCTCGAGACGACTCGAAGAGTGTTTGAGTGGGTGGCGGGCGCGAATGGGAGAGCGACTAGCGGCGAAGGCGACGGAATGGAGACGGGGGGCCGACGGCCGGAGATGGAGAGATGAGGCTGGAGGGGGCGGGACGGTGACCGAAGGGAGCGGTGAGATCGGGCGCTCGTGGAGATCGAGGACGAGTCCGGTTGACGCATGAGGGTGAATGGTTACGACGACGGACGAGGGGGAGTGGGTACGAGAGGGTAACCGCGGGGGTTCCCGACGTGTAACCCCCACCCCTCCGTTTCAAGTGGAGACCGGGCGACCGAGCGAGGAGATGGCCCGAAACGACCGCCAACACATTTAAATCTAGAACAGTATCCCTTCTAGACAACGGCTCTAGGCCTATTACGGTAGTTATTCGTTACCCAACCAGATAAAGCTTCCCTCACCCTCCGCTCCTCGCGGTCGGGTACTCTCTCGTCCGTCTCCAGTAGAAACGAAGGGGTGGGGGGGTCACAGTCGAGAGATCAACCCGTCGACAGAACCGTCGATCGTCGTCATGGTGACCTCCGGGTGAAGGGATAGGTTTAAGACTCCGCTGACCATTGCGTTCGTCTGCTTCAAGTACACGATTCTCCCCGACCACCACGCGGAATCCCGGTGATAGAGGCCTTCTGGAGGCCATTTCCTCGTGTCGCGGGCGAGGATTCCACTTGAAATAGGGGGGTTCCCACTCGCATCCATGACGGGCGACAACGCATCAGGGACGAACGGCAGGGGGCGTCGAGCCGCGGCCGACGACTGGTCGTTCGACGTCGAGATCGACGAGGTCCTCGACGAGGAGGGGACCAGCCAGGGACTGTTCGACGACCTGATGAGCGGCGAGCCGATCTTCGAGAACAAGGAGGTGCTCCGACCCTCCTACACCCCCCACGAGCTCCCCCACCGTTCGGACCAGATCAGCAAGATGGCGACGATCCTCGTCGCCGCGCTCCGTGGCGAGACCCCCTCGAACATCCTCATCTACGGGAAGACAGGGACCGGAAAGACCGCGAGCGCGAAGTTCGTCAGCCAGGAGCTAGAACAGACCTCGAAGAAGTACGATGTCCCCTGCGAGGTCGAGTACATCAACTGTGAGGTGACCGATACCCAGTACCGGGTCCTGGCGCAGCTCGGCAACAAGTTCATCGAGGCGAACGAGCGGGGGATCGAACGCGGGCTCGACCGGCTCCGCACGCTCACGGACGACGTCCGGGAGGACCGGGATTCGCTCGCGGAGACGCCGTTCGAGTCGGTCTCGGAGGTCGACGACCGCATCGAGACGCTGGAGACGGAGCTAGAGGAGATGGAGGCCGTTCCGATGACCGGCTGGCCGACGGATCGAGTGTACCAGGAGTTCTTCGACGCGGTCGATCACAGGGAGCGTGTGGTCGTGATCATGCTCGACGAGATCGACAAACTCGTCGAGAAGTCGGGTGACGACACGCTCTACAACCTCTCGCGGATGAACAGCGAACTCGAGAACTCGCGGGTGTCGATCATCGGCATCTCGAACGACCTCAAGTTCACCGACTTCCTCGACCCGCGCGTGAAGTCGAGTCTCGGGGAGGAGGAGATCGTCTTCCCGCCGTACGACGCGACGCAGCTCCGGGACATCCTCCAGCACCGCGCGGAGATCGCGTTCGAACCGGCGGCGCTCACGGAGGACGTCATCCCGCTCTGTGCGGCGTTCGCCGCCCAGGAACACGGCGACGCACGACGTGCGCTCGACTTGCTCCGAACGGCGGGCGAACTCGCCGAACGCGAGGGCCTCGGCGAGGTCGACGAGGAACACGTCCGGCAGGCCCAGGACAAGATCGAACTCGACCGCGTGGTTGAGGTGGTACGGACGCTCCCCACCCAGTCGAAGCTCGTGCTCTTCGCGATCATCCTCCTGGAGAAGAACGGGATCCACACGATCAACACCGGCGAGGTGTACAACATCTACAAACGCCTCTGTGGCGAGATCGACGCCGACCCGCTCACCCAGCGTCGGGTGACGGACCTGATCAGCGAACTCGACATGCTCGGCATCGCGAACGCCTCGGTCGTGAGCAAGGGCCGGTACGGCCGGACGAAGGAGATCACCCTCTCGGTCCCGATCGACGAGACCGAGGCCGTGCTGATGGCCGATTCACGACTGGGTGACATCGACGACGTCCAGCCGTTCGTCCAGGCCCGCTTCGACAGCTGATCCCCGCATCGAGAGCCGGCCGATCGTACTCCTTCGGTTACCCGTATCCGACGTTCACGGCCGGTAAGCTGCTATCACGCCGAACCTGTGATAGCGCCACGAACCGAGTGTCCTCGCGCTCGTATCCGCTCTACGTGAGGAGACAGCGATCGGCGCCGACCGGATCGGACCCGGCGGAGTCGGTCGCCGCAACCGCTTCGACCGGCCCGGCCACCGTGGTCGGCTCCGAGACGATCTCGACGGTGGCGGTTCCCGGCGAACCGATCTCGGCGAGCTGGAGGCGGACCCAGCCGAGGTAGGGCACCCTGAGCTCGGCGGTGCCGAGCACCCACTCGGGCTTCACCGGATCGGTCTGTCCCCTTACCTGGTCGTACTGTGTGTTCGTCGCTTCGTTGTCTCCCTTCGTTATGAAGCCGTCGTGCGGGGCGGGACAGTTCTGGAGCTCGTCACAGCTCCCCGCAGCGCCCACGGCGTCGGGATCCGCGCGGTCGTACCAGTCCTCGCCCTCTTCGACCCAGAGTTCGGCGCGGTGGATGATCGGCGTGCGCTGGTCGTTGCCGTTCGGGGTGAAGACGATCACGTCGCCCGCCTCGCCGAACTTGCTGTAGCCGTTCCGCTCGGCCTCGTCGGCGGGGACGATGCCGGTCCCCTCGATCGAGGCGTCGTTCGCGAACCGGTCGGGCGCGCTGATGAACACCAGGTCGTTCTGGTGCATGTTCGGGCTCATCGACCCGCTCTCGATCGCGACCATCGGCGGCCAGACGCCGCTGATCCCGAACAGCAGCAGTCCGATAAGGAGGACGACGCTCGCGCTGATCGCGATCTCCCGTGCGACCATCACGGCACCCCGGTCGACGGTCCACGCCCAGTGCGCCCACTCCCGGACGGACTCCGGGCGCTCTTCGTCCCGTGTTCCGATCGTCGAGCTGCCGGATCGATCCGGCCGCGACGGCCCGCTCCGACCGGGGCCGTCCTCGGGGCCACTCATCGACTCCCCTAACACGGGTCCGCGTTTGAACCTTCTGGGTTTCGCCACGTTTTTCTCTCCCGGGGGGAAACTCGGGGCGTGTCAGACGAGGCCGACCGCCGGGTACTCAGGGCACTCGTGGCCCGCGGGATCAACGTCGACCGGGAGGCGCTCACCCTACTCGCGGAGGCCGACGAGTTCGAGGAATGCGTCGAACGCGTCACCCAGAGCCTTCCCGAGGGAACGCTGGTGCTCACCGGCGAGCACGTCCGGTCCGTTCTCGACGTGAAAGGTCGGTCGTCGGGTTCGCCTCATCCGAACGGAGACCCCTCCGTTTCGACTGGAACCCCGAGCCCGAAACCGCCAGAGGGAGGGGGACAAACTCCAGTGGAAACGGAGGGGTCTCGCAGTACGAGCACGGGGTCCGAAGCCGGGGCCGCCTTGGAGCCGGGGGCGGCCGGAGGGACGGGCTCCCGGCCCGAGAGCCCGATCGAGATCACCGGGGACATCACCGGGCGAAGCACCGGGACCGGCGAGTACAAGCAGTTCGTCTCGCTCTTTCGCGACCGCTACGAACGGCTCTCGGCGATGCTGCGCGGGCGGGTGAACCACCGGCCGATGCGCGCGGTACGGGGGATGCCCGGGGGGAGCGACGTCGAACTCATCGGTATGGTCAACGACGTCCGCTCGACCGCGAACGGCCACTGGCTGATCGAACTGGAGGACACGACCGGGCGGTTTCCCTGTCTGGTGATGAAAGACCGTGAGCTCGCCGAGGTCGTGGACGAACTGCTCTGCGACGAGGTGATCGCGGTCACGGGAACGCTCTCGGACGACGCGGGGATCGTCTTCACCGACGAGATGCACTTCCCCGAGGTGCCGAGAACGAACCGGCCGAACACGGCGGATCGACACGTCCAGGCCGCGCTCGTGAGCGACGTCCACGTCGGGAGTCAGGAGTTCGTCGAGGAGGCCTGGGAGCGGTTCGCCGACTGGCTCCACACCCAGGAGGCCGAGCCGATCGAGTACCTCCTGATCGCGGGAGACATGGTCGAGGGCGTGGGGGTCTACCCGAACCAGGACGCAGAACTCACGATTATCGACATCTACGAGCAGTACGAGCGGTTCGCGGAGCACCTGAAGTCGGTCCCGGGCGATCTGGAGGTCGTGATGATCCCCGGCAACCACGACGCCGTCCGTCTCGCCGAGCCACAGCCGGGGTTCGACGACGAACTCAGGGAGATCATGTCGGCTCACGACGCGCGGATCACGGGAAACCCCTCGGTCGTGACGATCGAGGGCGTCTCCGTGCTGATGTACCATGGGACCTCCTTCGACGAGGTGAACGCCGAACTGCCCGAGACGAAGGCGAGCTACGACGCGATCGAGCGGACGATGACACAGTTATTGAAAAAGCGACACGTCGCTCCCCAGTACGGCGGCCGGACCCGGATTGCGCCCGAGGAACGCGACTACCTCGTGATCGAGGAGGTGCCCGACGTCTTCCACGCGGGCCACGTCCACAAACTCGGCGTCGGGGAGTACCACGGGGTTCGGATCGTCAACAGTGCGTGCTGGCAGGCCCAGACCGACTTCCAGCGGAGCGTGAACATCCAGCCCGACGTCGCCTACGCCGTGATCCTCGACCTCGATACGCTCTCGGTCACGGCCCGGTCGTTCTCCTAGCCCTCCTCGAACCGGTCCCGACAGCGCCAGCTACAGAACGCGAAGAGCTCGACCGAGCCGTCCTCGTCGACCTCGGTGGTGACCGGGTGCCAGTCGGTCGTCTCGATCGAGCCCCCGCAGTTCGTACAGCGATCCGAACGGGAGTCGGAGACGTCGACCTGATCGGTGTCGGAGGTCATCACTCCCCGACGCTCGCGCCGGTCGGGTCGGGTGTCGGTTCTCCGGGGGTGACGACGACCCGGCCGTCACCGCGGACCACGACGTCACAGCCGGCCATGGAGAAACCGATCCGCATCGAGCGCGGTGGCGAGTCGCTCGAGGACCAGAGGTCGACGAGCGCGTCGGGCTCGATGACGTCGTAGAGCTTCGGTTCGAGGTCGAGCGGGTGGACTCCCTTCGCGTCCGCAACGGCGTCCACCACGACCGCACAGATGTCCTCCGATCCGACCTCACGTTCGACAGATCCCGGTTCCATACGTCTTCGAGACACCCCGACCGGTTCAATCTCGCCAGTATACAGTTAGCCTCCCGGCGGGGATCGACGCTATACTGTTAGCCATCACTCGGTTTCACCGTCGACGAGCGCGTCGAGCAGCCGTCTGCTCCCCACGCGGAGGTGGCGGTGGAACGTCGGCTGGGAGATGTCGAGGTCGGCGGCGAGCTCCTGCCCGGAGCGCTCGCGGGGCCACTCGAAGTAGCCCTCGCGGTACGCCGTCGTGAGGATCTCTCGCTGCCTCTCGGTGAGCGCCGCGAACGGATCGCGCCCGGTCGTATCCCTCACGCGATCGGTCTCTCGCCGCGCGTGCAGCTCCACGTCCGGGTGGACGGTCCGGAGACGCTCGACGAACGCGCGGACGTCGGTGCCCGGCGCGAGTTCGGCGATCACCCGCATCTCGCCGTCGGGATCGGTGACGAGACGTCTCGGACGCGCTCCCAGTGAAGCGAGGCGCGTGGCGAGCGTCGGACCGCTCGCGAGGACCTCGAACGACCGTTCTCCCTCCCGCCCGTCGACGCGCTCGATCCCGGGGGTCGCCTCTACTCGGCTCCGGAACTCCCGGTCGGGGGACCGTTCGAGGGTGACCGCGAGCCGGGCGCTGCCCTCGGGACCGAGAGCGTTACCGGTACACTCGACGGACGCTCTCGCAGCCGTGGCGACGTCCCGGAGGGGACACTCGACGCCGTGGAGCCGGAGGTCGAGTTCGATCACCCGGTCCGAGAGCAGCGTCCGTCTGGTCTCGACAGCGGCGATGGCGTATGCGACGTCCTCGCCCAGGTCCGCGAAGGCGGTCTCGCTCTGCCCGTCGAAGGCGCCCGGGTGGTCGGCGTAGACGCTCATCACCCCGTAGCTGACCCCGTCGTGTACGAGCGGGACCGAGAGGGCGGACTGATAGCCCTCGGCGAGTGCGGCAGCCCGCCACCCCTCTGTGTGGAGGCCCGAGGCGACGTTCGAGACGGCCACCACCTCCCGGTCGGTGGCCGCACGGTGCGACGGTTCGCCGACGAAGCCGTCCGGCTCCAGACGGTCGAGGTACGCCCTGCTCTCGCCCGCCCATCGCTCGACCTCGAGAGCGTCGTCCGACCCGACCCGACCGATCCACGCGAGCGGGAAGCCGGCGGCGACGAGGCGCTCGGGGACGAGCCGTTCGATCTGCTCCCTGGTGTCCGCACCCAGTAGCGCGGTGCCGACGTCGCGGGTCGTCTCGACGACGTGGTTGAGGCGTTCGAGTCGGTCGGTCCGCAGTTCGAGCGCCCGGTCGCGCTCTCCGAGCGCGCTCTCGCGTTCGACGCGGTCGAGCGCCGCGCTCGTGGTCTGTGCGAGCAGTTCGACGAGCGTGAGGCTCGGCTCCACTGGATCGCTCACCGGTGCGACGACGACGCCGTGACGGCCGATCGGGACGATCAGCGTCGTACCGTCATCGTCGTCGACGACGCGCGAGTCGCCCTCCAGGAACGCTCGCCAGATACGGGGATCCGCCCGACCGGCGTCCCCGATCCCGGAGACCGGGTAGAGGACGTTCTCCGCAGCGTCGAACTGCGATATCGACAGCTCCGAGAGCCCGATCACGTCGGTCGCCGCCTCGACCGCGAGCGAGAAGACCGCCGACTCCGTCTCGGCGTAGAGCAGTTCGCTCGTCATCTCGTAGAGCGCGGTCAGCGTCCGCTCGAAGCGCTTTCGCTCCGTGACGTCGGCGACGTAGACCGAGAGGCCGGTCTCACCGGGGTAGGCGCTGACCTCGAACCACCGGTCTCGCGAGCCGTGTCGCCACTCGAAACTGGCCGGCTCCTGGCTCTCCATCGCCCGGGTGAACGCCTCCTCTGCTGGGGAGTCCCGGTTCTCAGGAAGGTTCTCCCACAGCGAGCGTCCGAGGAGCTCCTCCCGGGAGCGGCCGAACAGCTCCTCGGCGCGCTCGTTGCAGTAGGTGAACAGCCACTCCTCGTCGACCGCGTAGACCGCGTCGGAGACGCGCGAGAACACCTCGGCGAGTTCGCTCTCGAGGCGTACGCGGTCGGTCACGTCCTCGAGCGTCACCGTCACCTCCTCGACCGTCCCGCCGTCCGAACGGGGGGCGGCGTTGACCGAGAGGTAGACCGTCGTTCCGTTCGGTCTCCTGACGGTGTGTTCCTCGTCGAACAGCGCCTCCCCGCTCTCGAACACCCGTTCGACCGGGAGCCGGCCGGGGGGGAGCACCTCCCCCTCGAACGAGGTGATCTCCCACTCCGTGGCGTCGTGTGAGAGGTCGGTCATCTCCTCGGCGGAGCGACCGAGTATCTCCTCGGCCCGTGCGTTCGCGAGGACGACGCCCTCGCGGTCGAAGACCAGGACGCCCGTCGGGAGCGTCTCGACGACGGTCTCGAAGCGTTCGAGTTCGAGGACGCGTCGGCGTCGCTCGGTGACGTCGCGGAAGTAGACCGAGAGGCCGGTCTCGTCGGGGTAGGCGTTGACCTCGAACCAGGCGTCGAGCGGCTCGGGGTAATACTCGGTGAACGACGCCGGCTCCCCGGTCTCCATCGCCCGGCGATACTCCCGCTCGAACGCTGTCCCCTCGGCGTCCGGGAACATCTCCCAGACGTCCTCCCCGACGAGCTCGCGGTCGCCGAACCCGATCAGCTCCTCGGCCCGCTCGTTGAGGTAGGTGAACCGCCAACTCTCGTCGAGCCCGAAGAACGCGTCGGTGACCCGCCCGAGGAGTGCCTCGAGTTCGCCCTCGAGTCGCACCCGCTGGGTGACGTCCTCGAACGTCACGAGGACGCCGTCGGACCCGTCGGAGAGGGGCATGGGTCCGGCGTTCACGGAGAGGTCGACCCGGCTCCCGTCGGGGCGTTCCACACAGAGCTCTTGCTCCTCGATCCGCGACTCGCCCGCGTCGACACGCGCGAACGGGAGTTCCTCGGTCGGGTGGGGGTTCCCGTCGGGATCGGTGAGCCCCCACTCGGCGGCGTCGTACGAGAGGGCGGCGATCTCCTCGGTCGACCGGCCGAGCAGTTCTCGCGCCCGTCGGTTCGCGAACCGGATCCGCCCCGAGGAGCCGTGGTGGATCACCCCGACCGGGAGCGCCTCGGCGAGGCGCTCGTGGTAGCTCCGGCTCGCGTCGCGTTCGCGTTCGAGCCGCCGGTGGGCGAGGAGTCGGTCGACTCGGTGGGCGAGGACGGCGGTCCGGCCGGGGAGTGCGACCTCGTCGGCACCGCCCTCGATGGCTGTCTCCGGGTCCTCGGTGACCACGAGCAGCGCCCAATCGTCGATCCGTCCGGCAAGGGCTTCGATCTCCTCTGTCGGGCCCTCGTGAACGAGGACGACGCAGTCCGTTTCGATGGCATCGAAGGTGGTAAGATCGCCCGCTTCGACGGCGGCGTCGGTCGAGTCCTCGAGCGCGGTCGCGAGGTCGGCGTCGCCGACGACGACGACGCGAGGCGGGTGGCTTCCGGTCATCGGCCGCTGTCGCCCGTCGTGGGCGTGATAGCGCGTCCCCTACAGCTCATAGCTTCTTTCATCGGTGTACCTGGAGAAGCTTACCGTTGTCGGTGGCTCGTTCCCCCATGGACAGGGTTATTTAGCACCTGTGGGTAGGCTACCCCATGTCAGCGCGAGCTCCCACCGGAGGGGGACGATGCGGGTCGTAGCGAAGTTCGGCGGGACGAGCCTCGGGAGCGGCGATCGGATCGATCGGGCGGCGGATTCGGTCGCCGCCGCCTCCGAGGAGGGTCACGAGATAGCGGTCGTCGCGAGCGCGATGGGCTCGACGACCGACGACCTCCTCTCGGAGATCACGTTCGACGCGGCGGACACCGACCGTGCGGAGATCGTGAGCATGGGCGAGCGGACGTCGGTCCGGATGCTGAAGGCGGCGCTCGCCGCCCGGGGGATCGATGCGGTCTTCGTCGAGCCGGGCCACCCGGACTGGCCGGTGGTCACCGACGACCACGGCGAGGTCGACGTCGAGGAGACCACCCGGCGCGCCGAGGCGCTCGCGGCGCGACTCGACGAGGTCGTCCCGGTGATCACGGGGTTCCTCGCCGAGACGAGAGACGGGACCGTCACGACGCTCGGCCGCGGCGGGAGCGACACCACCGCGGTGATGCTCGGCCAGTACATGGACGCCGATCAGGTCGTGATCGTCACCGACGTCGAGGGCGTGATGACCGGTGATCCCTCGGTGGTCGAGGGTGCCAGGAACGTCGGGGAGATATCGGTCGACGAACTCCGGAGCCTCTCGTTCCGGGGAGCGGAGGTCGTCGCGCCCTCCGCGCTCGGCTACAAGGACGGCCGGATGGACGTCCGCGTCGTCCACTACCAGCACGGCGACCTCCTCACCGGAGGGACGAGCATCGAGGGCGAGTTCCGGAACCTGATCGACATGCGCGAACAGCCTCTCGCCTGTATCACCGTCGCGGGTCGGGCGATCAGGAACCGGTTCGGGATCCTCGCGGCGCTCTCGACCGCGCTCGCCGACAGCGAGATCAACATCGACGCGGTCGCGAGCGGGATGGACTCGGTCACGTTCTACGTCGACGAGGACCGGGCAGAACACGCGGAAGCGGTGCTCCACGACTCGGTGGTCGCCGACGAGTCGCTCTCGAGCGTCACGCTCGAGGACGGGATAGCGGTCGTCCGGGTTACCGGGGGGGAGCTCCCGAACCAGCCGGGCGTCATTCGGGGGATCGTCGACCCGCTTGCCGACGCCCACATCACGATCCACGACGTGATCACGAGCGCGACGAGCGTCGCCATCTTCGTCGACTGGCGCGATCGCGAGGACGCCCTCTCGATCATCCAGGACGCGTTCTGATAGCGCTCATCGTACCAATCGCCCTCTCAGGCGGACAGATCACCGGTGTCGTTCGTTTCGCAGCCGAGAAACGATGTGTTTCTACGATGATCCCTACGAGTTTCTCTCGCTCTCGCCTGCTCGCTCTCACTTCCCCCGGTAGAGCCGCTCGCCGGTCCGTTTCGGAAGTCTCGCCTCCTCGATCGCCTCCACGACCGCGTCGACGTCGTACTCGACGCGACGTTCCTCGACATCCTTCGTGTCGAGGTCGACGATAGCGTACGCCGCCCGCGGATCGCCGTCCCGGGGCTGACCGACGCTCCCGGGGTTGCAGACGATCCCCTCGTCGTAGACCCGATGACCCTGGACGTGGGTGTGGCCGAGGACGAGCAGCTCCTCCTCGCCGAGCATCGAGGCCGAGAACGACTCGGGGTAGGTGTAGCAGTCCGGGTCGTCGGGGTGGCCGTGGACGAGCCCGATCCGTCCGTCCGCGACCGCTCGGGTCTCGGGAAGCCCGGCGAGCCACTCTTTCTCACGTTCGTTCAGCCGTTCGATCGCGTACTGCACGCCGGCGTCGGCCATCTCGTTGCCCCAGAACCCGCTCCCCTCGACCACCGCCCGGTCGTGGTTGCCCAGCACGGTCGGCACCTCCCGGGATCGGATCTCCGCGACGCACTCGGCCGGCCAGGGGTTGTAGCCGACGACGTCGCCCGCACAGACGAACAGGTCGACCGCGGGCATGTCGGCGAGGACGCTCTCCAGAGCGATCCGGTTCGCGTGAATATCGGAGATGACTCCCACGTGCATGCGCGAACGGAGGCCCGCGAGCTCCTTCACTCCTCGGCGTGCCCCTCTCTTCTACTCGCCGTTCTCGATCGCCGTCACGAAGCCCGATTCCGACCGCTCG
Organism: Halalkalicoccus sp. CGA53; assembly: GCF_036429475.1. GTDB lineage: Archaea > Halobacteriota > Halobacteria > Halobacteriales > Halalkalicoccaceae > Natronorarus > Natronorarus salvus. The sequence goes on along the minus strand of NZ_CP144125.1, from coordinate 668,624 downwards.
ACACCCGCCGCGCAGACCGCGTGCTCGAACTCGTGGTCGTAGAGCTCGCTCGCGACCCCTTCGGAACTCGTCGCGTCGAGCGAGAACGCCTCGGGCGTGTCTCGCTCGTAGGTCGCGACGAGCGTCGGCTCCTCGACCGCTTCGACCAGCAGGGCGTCCCGACGGACGATCCCGACCGTCGCGACCGGCGTCCCCTCCTCGGAGTCCAGCACCCCCGCGATCCGTGGCGTGTCGTAGTCGTCCTTCTCGTAGTCGAGCGCGAGCAGCGCCGTCGAGAGCGCGTCGCGGGCGGGGTAGCCCATCGAGAGCTTCTCCGCGATCGGGTCGACCTGCGAACCGTTGCCGAGCACCGCCGCCTCCGCGTTCTCCGGTCCTGCCTCGGGATCACCCTCGGAGACGAACCGCGCGCAGTTGTACGAGACGTAGGGGTTGTCGGTCTCCGCTGCTCCGGGCGTCGGCGCGACGGTGAGGGTTCCGTCTCTGTCTATCACCCGGCGATCGGGGAACGAGCGCGAGGAGACGCGGTAGCCCGCGCGGTCGGGTGCGACGACGATGAACCGTCCGACGTACATGGGCTGAAATCTCCATCCCGGCGCATGTCGGTGTCGGTTCGCCGTTCGAGATGTTCGACGTATATAGTGCTCCACACCGGTAACGAGCCCTCTATTGCCTATATACGGGAGTTTCATCGGTGGCACTATGTGGTCGCCACGAGTAGATCGCGTATGAACCAGTCCACGACCGATCGACGTCCGAAACTGGGCTTCGTCTGCGTACAGAACGCCGGGCGGAGCCAGATGTCCGCCGCGTTCGCCGAGCGCGAGGCCGCTCGGAGGGACCTCGACGTGGAGATCGTCACGGGCGGGACGCTTCCTGCACAGCGCGTCCACCCCGAGGTGGTCGAGACGATGTCGGAGGTCGGGATCGATCTCTCGGAGAAGGTACCTAGGGAGGTCTCAGAGGCGGAACTCGCCTCCTGCGACGCGGTCGCGACGATGGGTTGCTCGACGCTCGAATTGGACGCGGACGTCGGTGTGGATGTCCGGGACTGGGAGCTCGCCGATCCGGACGGGAAGAGCGAGGCGGAGGTCCGGGCGATCAGAGAGGAGATCGAGGTCCGGATCGAGGCGCTGTTCGACGAGGTCGAGGCCGAGGTTTCGGTGGGCCTGTAGGGCGGTTCGACAGGCATAAGTGGCGAGGACAGGTACGGAGAGGTGAAGTCCTGTGGGGTAGCGGCCAATCCTCTTGCCCTCTGGAGGCAAGGACCCTGGTTCGAATCCAGGCAGGACTACTCAGCTCTTTCCGACCGGCCACGGCCAGTGGCCACTCGCTGACTGAAATAACCGCTCCTATGCGTGACCTCGGCTCTCACTAGTCGTAGAAACGCGACGCTCGTTGGGACGAGCAGCTACCGCCGCCCGCTCATTCCTCGGCCAGCCCCACGTGATCGCCCCCATGCCGGGGGAGCGACTGTGACCGACGCGACGTTGTTCACCGCTCCCTCGACGGGGAGGTCCTCACGTTCGCGCGTCCCGTTGGTGAACGGGATATCGACGTACGGTGCGACCGCGAAGTCGAACTCGCCGATGTGCTCCATGTCACGGTGTGGGACGACGATCGGCCGCTGGTCCTCCGAGAGGCGGTTCTGATCATCGAACGCCGAGGAGAAGCCCCGAGTCGGGTGGATGAGCCGGACGACCTCGTCGACGTACTCGCCCGGTTCGAGGTGTCGAGAGACGCCGACGATCGTCCCCGGTCCGTCCTGCTCGACGATGAGGTCCCAGGTGTGGACCGTGATGAAGCCGTCTGCCCGGAGCTTCGTGTAGTCGACGGTTACGGTCGTACCGTTCGATCTCTGATCGCTAAAGTCGATCTCCGCGTAGTTCTCCTGGTGCTCCGCACTCACCGATCCGAGACCACCGAAACCGGCCCCCAGTGTGAGTGCGCCCGCTACAGTTCGTATCGCCATCCGTCGTCCGATCCGTTTTTTTTGATGTAGATCTCTCTGGCATGTCGTCCTCCGACAGCGACCCAGCACGGCCGCCGTCCGCGTCACCGAACTCCACCATCCCGCACGGTCCGGTGACGTGTGCCGATGGCCGTACGAAGTATATAAACGAATATTAAAATAAGTTTGAACAACCTTTTGGGAAAGTACGAGACGATTAGAAGACGCACTGGCAGTACCTTGGATGGAGTACGCGGGGTTCGTCGACGGGAGCGCCAGCCGGTCGGTCGCAGACGCGGACGGTCCTCGAGCCATCGCGAACCACCCCGACGGAAGTGGACCGCTCGGAACGTCCGGAAGTGCGCCTCCTCCAGTTCCGGTCGACGCCGGCCGACCGATCGCTCGGCTCGTCCGTCGGTCGGTTACCGACGGGTCCCCTCCTCCGACTTCTCTCGGCTTACTACTACGATGAAGGACTCCTCGATACCACGAGCCCGTATACCAATGAACAGCGAGACAGAGAACCTGCGGCCGGGATCGTCGGTCTGGGCGGTATCGGCGTCTGGCACTCCGAGTGCGCCCTCGAGAACGGGGTCGACCTCGCGGGCGGCGTGGACGTCTCCGGGCCGGCACGCGTGGAGTACGAACGGGAGTTCGGCGTCCCGACGTTCGACTCGTTCGACGCGCTGCTCCGCGAGGGGGTCGACGCCGTGATCGTCACGACGCCGAACCGGTTCCACGAGGAGTACGTGACCGCCGCACTCGACGCCGGGGTCCACGTGCTCTGCGAGAAGCCGCTCGCACACACCATCACGAGTGCCGAACGTATCGCGACCGCCGCCGAATCGTCCGACGCGACGCTGATGGTCGGTTCAACTACCGCTTCGAGCGGACCGTCGAGACCGGTACGGGGTCGAGTCACCGTTCGGAGCAGGCGTACTTCTTCGACTGTATCGCGGAGGGGCGAGAGCCCGACCGGAACACGGTCGAGCAAGGACTCGCTGTCCAGCGGATCATCGACGCTATCTACACCTCCTCTGTCCGCGGGAGGGCGGTGTACCTCGACGAGAACGCCGCGGCGGGCTCGGAGACGCGAGCGTTCGCCACCGACGGAGGGACGCCCGACTGACCCAGGCGACGGAACACGTCGCCCGATCTCTCAGACGTCGAGCGCGTATCCCGCGAGCACGACGATCACCCCACAGCAGGCGAACAGCGCGATCCCCGGGACGAACGAGCCAGTGAGGTCGTTGAGCACGCCGACGATCACGGGCCCGAGGAAGCCGCCGATCTCTCCGACGGCGAAGACGAGGCCGACGGCGGTCCCGGTGAGTCGCGGGCCGATCCCCTCCAGTTCGACCGGGAGTGCCCGGACGAGCGGCGAGAGCCCGCCGACACCGAGCCCGATCAGCGCCACGGGGAGGAGGGCGAACCAGCCGCCACCCACGACCAGGAGGAGGCCGAGTGGACCGAGGATACAGAGTACCCCGCAGGCGACCACGGCTTCGTGTCTGCGATCGTACCGATCGGAGAGGGGCGGGATGGCGAGTACGCCCGCGATCTGGGCGACGACGAGCAGGCTCGCGATCGTCCCCGCGACGGCGGGCGAACTCCCCCCTGCTTCGAGGATCGTGACGAGCCAGCCCTGCAGTCCGTGGAGCGTGAAGAGGTACATCGTCCCGATCACGACGAGCAGCCACATCGCGCGGCTGCCGATCACGGCACCGAGGTCGTCGCGGAACGTTCGGGAACTCCCGTCCCCGGGCTCGGTCCTCGGCTCCGCCACGCCGCCCCTCCCAGCGACGATCGCGGCGAGCGCCCAGAGACAGGCGTAGACGAGAACGAAGAGCCCGCTCGCGAGGAACAGCGGGCGCCACCCGCCGAGGAACGGCCCGATCACCGGCCGACCGAGACCGAACGCGGCGGCGGTCCCGAGGTACGAGGGGACGAGGTAGATCGTGGAAGCGGTACCCACTCTCTCGGCAGGGACGAGGTCGGCGGCGAGTTTCGGCAGTCCGAAGGTGATTCCCGTGCCGCCGACGCCGATCAGCATCGTCGCGAGCAGGAGTGAGGGAAAGCCCTCCGCGACCGCCCGGAGGAGCTGGGAGCTACCGACGATCACGAGCGCGAGGGCGAGCGCGATCCGCGGGCCGACCCGATCGACGAGGTAGCCGCTCGCCAGCCCCAGTGGGATGTAGGTGAGCGGGATCGCGCCGACGAGCACGCCCGCCTGGGTGCTCGTGAGACCGAGTTCGTCGATCACGGGTGCGAGGTACGCCGGGAGCGAGAACCAGACGAACATCAGACAGCAGTAGCCCCCGCCGCCGAGCGCCACCAGCGAGTATCGGCCGAGGGTGTCGCGGTCGGTGGTGACGCTCATCACCTGGGGTTCGGGGAGGCCCGGGAAGTACGGTTCCCTTCACGCCGGGTGGCCCCCATCGACAGCGTTTTCGACCGAAGCGAGGTAGGGACGGTATGAACAGGCTGGCCCGAGCGGTCGTCGCCGGCACCGCGGCGACGGCCGTGATGATGCTCGTCTTCCTCTTTCTCGCGACCCAGACCCGGCTCACCCTCGACGTCCCCGCGATCATCGCCCGGTTCGTCGGCCTCCCCGGAGAGGACGTCGTCGGGATGGCGATCTTCACCGCGGCCGGGATCCTCGCCTGGCCGGTGCTCTTCGTCGCGATCTCACCGTACCTCGGCCGCCTCCTCCGGACCGACGATCCGACCGTCCAGGCCGTCGTCTTCGCGTTCGGTCTCTGGATCGCGTTCGTCCTCCTGGGCCGGCCCGAGGAGCTGAGCGCCCAGTTCCTCTTCATCTACCTCTTCTTCACGTTCCTCGCGCACCTCGCCTACGGTTTCACGCTCGGGGTCGTCTACGAACGGTTCGGGGGGAAGCCCCCGGCGGTCGCGGCGACGCACTCCTCCGGACCGTAATCACTCCTCGTCCCTGGCGACCGCGACCGCGTCTGCCTCACCCTCCTCCAGCCGGGCTTCGAACCACTCCCACTCGCGCGTGAAGAAGCCGTGCTCCTTCAGGTTCCAGGGGTCGCCGTCGACGAGCGGTCCCCGTCGGTAGGACTGGACCATGTTCCAGCCCCAGACGACCTGACCGACCGCGATGACGAACGCCCCGAGCGTGGCGACGACCTGGAGCGAGACGAACTCGCCGGGGTACTCGGCGTACCGTCTCGGGAGGCCGAGCGCGCCGAGCAGTAACAGTGCGTGGAAGGTGACGATCACGCCGACCGTGCTCGTCCAGAAGTGGATCTTCGCGAGGCGACGATCGTACATCCGTCCCGTGAACAGCGGGTACCAGTAGTAGACGCCGGCGAACATCGCGAACGGAATGAATCCGGTGATGATCAGGTGGAAGTGGCCGACGACGTAGTACGTCGCGTGGTACCGGAGGTCGATCGGGATCGAACCGAGGAACACCCCCGTCACGCCGCCGACGATGAACGTCGCGATGGCGCCGACACAGAAGAGCATCGGCGCCTCGAGGCGTATCCGGCCCTGCCACATCGTCGTGATCCAGTTGAACACCTTGACCGCGCTCGGCACCGCGATTGCGATGGTGACGGCCATGAACGCCCCTCGGACCCGCGGATCGATCCCCGTCGTGAACATGTGGTGTGCCCAGACGCCGAAGCTGAGCACCGCGATGGCGAGCGTCGAGTAGACGATGAACTTGAAGCCGAAGAGTTTGCGACCCGCGAACTTCGGGAGGATGAAGCTTATCAGCCCCATCGGCGGGAGCACGACGATGTAGACCTCCGGGTGGCCGAAGAACCAGAACAGGTGCTGGTAGAGGATCGGCCCGCCACCCTCGACCGTGAAGAACTGCGTCCCGAGGTTCCTGTCGGCCAGCAGCATCAGGAGGACGCTGCCGAGCATCGGGAAGGCGAAGAGGATCAGCCCCGCTTGCGCGAGGAACGTCCACGAGAGGATGTCGAGCCTGTTCCAGTCGATCTCCGGCGCGCGCTCGGTGAAGATCGTCGCGATGACGTTGATCGCGCCCATCACGGTCGCGATGCCGGAGAGGTGCAGTCCCAGGAGGACGAGGTCGAGGTGTGGGCTCACCATCTCGGCGGACATCGGCGGGTACATCGTCCAGCCGGCTTCCATCGGCGAGATGGCGAACAGCGGCTCGGCGAGCGCCGGGTCGACGAGCGCGATCACGTGACCGGGCATATCGGTGAGCATGTCCGCGCGGATGAGCACGAACGAGACCGGCAGCAGCCAGAACGCGATCGCGTTGACGCGGGGAAAGGCCATGTCGTCGGCGCCGATCAGGACGGGGAGGAAGTAGTTCACGAAACCGAAGATCGCCGGGGTGGCGAAGAGAAAGAGCATCGTGATGCCGTGCATCGTGAAGAGTGCGTTGTACGTCTCGATCGTGAAGACCTCCGTCTCGGGGGTGAGAAGCTCCGTCCGGAGCATGATCGCGTCGGTGCCGCCCCAGAAGAACGCGGCGCCGGCGACCGCGAAGTACAGCAGCCCGATGTCCGTGTGGTCGACCGTCGTCAGCCAGCGGAGCACGCCGGTCGGCTTCGCCCGCTCCACGCCGTGCTCGCTTGGGTAGCCACCGTCGGGCCGGACCGCCCCGTCTGAGGGGTCGGTCCCGTTCGGTCCGCTATCCCGTTCGAGCCGTCGAGAGAGCGCGACGGGACCACAGAGCGCGAGCATCCCGACGAGTACGCCGAGGAGCAGATCAACGAACACCGCTCTCCCTCCGATCCGGAAGCGAACCGGGCTCCCGGTCACGGGCGCGAATGACGTTCACACACCTCGTGCACCGACGAGTGTATTCAGCGTTTGCACGGATCGCTCGACGGTCGTCGGTGACGGAGACTCGTCCCGTTTGCCGGTGCCGTGTGGAGACTTCCGGGATCGCGGGGTACGATACCCTCGAACGGCGCACGGCTACCGGTCTCAGTACCCGAGGCCGAGCAGCCGATTGGTGACGAGCGCACAGAGGACGATCGAGAGGGAGGCGACGAGCATGCCGAACGAGACGGCCCAGCCGAAGGTGTCGGCGACGAGGCCGACGCCGACGGACCCGAGCGAGCCGATCACCATGTAGACGGTTCGAACCAGCCCGAAGCCGGCGCTCCGCTCCGACTCGGAGAGGTGGTCCATGAAGCGGGGGAGCACCGCGGCCGACCAGCTAAGCCCCGTGCCGACGAGGAGAACGGCGAGCGCCATCGAGGGGAGTCCCGACCCGACGACGAACAGCGAGAACCCGAGGACACCGGCGACCATACAGCCGGCCGCGGTGCGGTCGCGACCGATCCGGTCGGAGAGCGCGCCGACGCCGACCTGCACGACGCCCTGGACGACGAAGTACGCGGAGAAGACGACGCCCGCGAGCGCCGGCGAGCCGCCCCGGTGCTCGATCACGAACGTCGGGAGGAAGGAGGCGGTGCCCTGCCAGACGAACGCACAGAGCACGGAGAGACCGACGGTGAAGGCGATCTCCGGTCTCGAAAGCAGGTCGCGGACGGGTCCGACCTGGAACCGTTCGCGCATCGGCTGCTCGGGCCGCTGTGGCTCCGTCGGTTCGACCCTCCAGGCGAAGAGGACCGCGGCGGGGATCGCGACGAGCGCGCCGAGCGCGACCGCGGGCCGCCAGCCGTACTGGACGCCGACCCACGCGGCGGCGATCGGCGCGAGCAGTCCGGCGGCCGGCGCACCGGCGTTGTGGAGTCCGATCGCGGTGCCGATGTCCCGGTAGGTGCGGGCGAGCAGCGTCGTCCCGACGCTGTAGTGGAGGCCGGCGACGCCGCCGAGACAGATCGCGACGAGTAAGAAGGCGGGGTAGTTCGGCGAGAGCGCGAGCAGCAGGCTCGTCACCCCGGTCCCCCAGATCGCGACGAGAATCACGACCCGTTCGCCGTAGCGATCGGCGAGCACCCCACTGGGAAACTGCGAGAGCGCGTAGGCCATCCACATCCCGGTGAGCGCGAGGCCGACGACCGTGTTCGACACCGCGAACTCCGCGGTGATCGACGGCACTACCGGGCTGATAACCAGCCGCGCGACCATCGTCGCGAAGAACGCGACGGTACAGAGCGCGAGGACGGTCTCCCGGTATCGCCAGCGCATCGAGTGTGGATCACCGACCGGTCGTCGGACCGAATCTACCGCCCCGACGCCGCTTGCGGCCATGAGGGTGTCGGTCCACGTCCGGGCGATGAAATGACGAAACTCTTATTATTATATGACGTATATGTCGGGCGCGGTCGGTTCGGTCGACCGACGACCGGTCGTGCCGTCGGTCCGCTCGACGCTGTCGGACCACCGTTCACCCACCATCCGGATCCCGAGTCGATGCCCATCGACCAGGGGAGGACCGTTTTTTGGCCGCCACCGTTGGAGGAAGACCACAAATACCTGATTGTCTATAGGTCACTCGCAAGGTAACTCCGGCTGGCGTCCCCGTCTGCCGATTATCTCTCCCGGAAGGTATTTACGAAAGTATACATGAGCTGGTGTACGACAAAAATGCATAACGGATCAGATGTGTTTACCGAAGGATACGACAATGGGAGATATCTGGATCACCGCAACCTGTCTCGACTGTGACGAGCTCGACGAGGGTGTCGAGTGGTACGCCTACGACACGCTCGAACGCCTCCGGCTCCACCACGAGTCCGAGACCGGTCACACGGTCGTCGTCCACGCGTTCGAGGAGTCAAAACTGGTCGAACGCGGCGGGACGATGGACTGGTTCCTCGACCGCTACGAGGGTGCGACCGAGTGGGTCTGTCCGGCCTGTGGGCGGACCGCGACCCCCGCCGACCCGATCCGACGCTGTCCCGAGTGCGACGAGCCCTGGCACGAGACCGTTCCCTGATCAGCGCTCGCGAACCTGCATCTCGATCAGCTCCCTCGGATGCAGGGTGAGCGACGCCCTGAGGTCGAACGTACGGTCGCCGACCGGGCGCAACCGATACTCGCTCGCGACGGTCGCGAGGATCACCTTCGCCTCCAGGAGCGAGAGCTGTCGGCCGATACAGCTCCGGGAACCGCCGCCGAACGGGAAGAACGAGAACCGGTGGCGAGCCGCCGCTCGGTCGGGACGCCACCGTTCCGGATCGAACTCTTCTGGATCGTCGAACCACCGCGGGTCCCGGTGGATCGCCCACTGGGGAAGCATCAGCATCGACCCCGCCTCGATCCCGTAGCCCGCGAGCCTGACGTCCCGTTTCGCCTGCCGGAACATGGTGTATACGGGTGGGTAGAGCCGCATCGCCTCGTTCAGCACCCACCCGGCGTACTGCAACTCGCGCACCTGTCGGGCGGTCTGCGGCGGCTCGCCACCGAGGATCGAGTCGAACTCCTCGTGGAGCCGCGCCTCTACCTCGGGGTGCGTGCCGAGCAGCCACCAGGCGTAGGTGAGCGTCAACGCGGTCGTGTCGTGGCCGGCGAGCAGCATCGTCATCAGCTCGTCGCGGACCTGTGTCCCGTCGATCAGGCCCTCCTCCCGCGCACGGACGAGGATCGAGAGCAGGTCGCCACCCTCGGGGCTCGGCCCCCGTTCCGCGAGCACCTCCTCCAGCACGCCGTCGAGCACGGCGATCGACGCCCGGTAGGCGCGGTTTCCCGCGGTCGGTACCCAGTTCGGGAGGAGAAAGCGGATCGGATCGGGCTCGAAACGTCGGCCGAGCGGTTCGAGGTTCTCCTGGACACGCCTTATCCGCTCCCGGCCGAGGTCGTCGCCGAACATCGCGTCGGTGATGATAGCGACGGTCACCCGGGCCATCTCCGGTTCAATCGCGATCCGGTTGCCGTCGTCCCAGCGCTCGGTCATCGCCTCGGTGTGCGAGACCATCGTCGGGACGAGCGACGAGAGACGGTCGCTCCCGAACGCGGGGGCCGAGAGTTCGCGCATCCGCCGCCAGAGCTCGCCCTCGCTCAGGATCAGTCCACTCCCCAGTAACTCGCCGAGGGCGTCGGTCTGGAACTCGGGCTTTTCGTACGCACTCTCCTCGGTGAGCAGCACCCGTTCGACGTCCGCCGGGTTCGTGAGCATGTACGTCCACTCCCGGCCGAGTTCGAACCGGGCGATGTCGCCGTAGGCGTCGCGCACCGCGTCCATGAACCGGAACGGGTCGCGCGCGTACTGGGCCGTACTCCCCATGACCGGGACCCCCTTCGGTCCCGGTGGCCTCACTGCCATACCCGTGGGTAGGACCCGACGGGCAAAACGGTTAGGTAGCGAAGAGGTCCGTCTCCGCGGGAACGTGAGCCCGCAACCGAAACGATCGGCGGGTGCGACCCCATCATCACAGAGGGTTCGTCCCTTCGTCACCGGCGGACGCGGCTCCAACGGACTCTCGATCCGTTCATTCGCGGTCGAGCACGGTCGCTCGATCGGCTTCGACGCTGTTCTCGACCCCGACTTGCGGGATGCGATGTCAAGACTCTGTCGAAACGGTACGACGGCGGCTGAGCACCCGGTTCAGGTGGTCGGACCGAACGACTCGAAGTGACACAGGTCGTCGATCGGCCGTCGGTGTTTCCGCTCGCGAACGATGTCTTCGGCGTCCTCGGCCGGGAAACCGAGCGTGATCAGCATCACCGGGTCGTAGGACTCGGGGTCGATTCCGAACTCCCGACAGAGCGCGTCGGCGTCGAAGCCCTCCATCGGACAGGAGGCGATCCCGCGGTCCCAGGCGGCGAGCATGAGCGTCATCGCCGCGAGCGACGTGCTCTTGGTCGTCCAGAGCCGGCGATCCTCGATCGGGTCCTCGCGTTTCCCCTCGATCCGGTCGATCCGGCGCTCGACCGCGTTCCGGCTCTCGATGTACTTCTTCTCGAGGGAGTCCTCAAGGATCGGACGGGCGTGCGCCGCCGGATCGAGGTTCCCCAGGAGGACGACTGTCGCCGCGCTGTCGGTCACCTGCGGCTGGTCGTAGGCACAGTCGCGGAGCCGTTCGAGCGTTCTCTCCTCCCGGCAGACGAGGAACTCCCACGGCTGCATGTTGTAACTCGATGGCGCGAGGGTGGCGAGTTCGACCAACTCCTCGAGCAGCGCGTCGTCGATCGGCTCGTCCCGGTACTCGCGGACCGACCGGCGGGTTCGGATGACCTCCGAGGTGTCCATGTCCCGTCTGGGGATCGGTCGGGCATGAATACCGACGCTTCGGACGGACAGCAGTCCGTCCGTCCCGCTCAGACGGGTACTCACCTCTCGGTCCGAGCGGTAACCAGCTACAGCAGTCCGTATCAGCTCTCGCCGCGCTGCCACGCCGCTGGCGCCACGCCTAGCCGCCGGACGCCGATCGAGTAGGCGAGCGCGACGACGACGGCGACGCCGAGCGAGACGAGGAAGTCGAGGTCGCCGTAGAGCGCCTCGATCCCCGCGAGGACCGCGAACATGATCACGATCATCAGTGCGTAGTGCGCCAGCAGTTCGAGGATATCCTCACGTGAGGCCATACGAGGGGGTGGAGGCCTCGGCACCTAAAACCGCCGTTCACAGCACGAGGACCGAGACGAGGAACCCGACGAGTAGGAAGAGCGTCACGAGGACCTGCGTCGCGGTCGAAGCGAGCATCCCGAGGGTGGTGTACGCCGCTCTTCGGGCGCTCTCGTCAACGGCACCCGACTCGCGGTACTCGAGGACGAAGACGGTGAGGAGGATGACGAGGAGCGCACCGACTGGCGTCGCGAGGACGAGCGCGACGACCCCGACGAGGCCCGCGGCGAGCGCGGTCCGCGTCGAGGCACCGCTGATCCGTGCGGAGATGACGCTCGAGAAGTAATCGAGCACGAGCGCGGAGAGCCCGACGACGAGGGCGAGCGCGAGGAAGAGTACGCCGGGCTCGCTGTAGTCCGTCGACCACCAGTAGAAGACGATCGCGGCGAGCGAGAGGCCCGCGCCCGGAACGAGCGGAACGAAGCTCGCGACCACCCCGCCGACGAGCACCGCTACCGCGAGGAGGAAGGCGGGCTCCATCAGCGGTCGTACGCCCCCTCCCGCACGAGCTCTCCGCGACGGGCCATCACGCTCGGCGTCCGGCAGACCCCACGTGCGCCCGCCACTTGCGGGACGGTACAGTTGTTACAGTTCTCGCAGGCCGCCTCGGCCTTCGGGTCCGAAAGTAGCCTCGCCGGCAGTCGTGGCTCGGCGTAGAAGGGCCGACCGATCCCCACCGCGTCACAGGCGCCGGTGCCGAGCAGCCGGTCGATCCCGGACCGTCTCCTGATACCTCCCTCCATCAGCACCGGAACCCCGACCCGTTTCCGGACCTCGCGACAGAACCGCTCGTTCCACGACGGCTCGAAGGCGAACCCGCGGGCGTGGAGTCGGTTCGCCGCCGCGATCAGTCTCCAGCGTCGCCCGCCGAACGTCGACTCGTACCCCGCCTCGAACCGGGAGTCCGACCACGCGCGCTCCGGGTACTCGCCCCTGACGATGCTCATGTCCCAGAAGACCGAGCCGTCGACGGGGACGACGGCGTCGAACCCGATCCGCTCTGCGGCCTCCGCGATCCGGACAGCATCGGGTATCGAAAGCCGGGTTCGCACGCCCGGCGGCGAGTGCGTCTCCGCCGGGACCTTGGTCACGAGCGGGACGTCGCCGGCCCGCTCGCGAATCGCGTCGTGGACCGCCTCGAGGAACCTCGTTCCCTCCGCGAACTCGTCCTCGCGGCGGTTGTAGTACGGCGAGAGGAACTGCTGGACGATCCCCATGTTCGCGCCAGCGACGTGGATCCCGTCGTAGCCGGCGTCGGCCGCGCAGCTAGCGGAGTCGCCGAATCGGTCGGCGAGGTCGTAGACCTCACCGGTCGCGAGGACGTGTGGGTCGTACGAGAGGAAGCCGAGACGTTCGGCGAATTTGAGGAGTCCGGGCGGCTCGGAGACCGCGAGCTGGCGCAGGTCGGGGTGGTCGTCGCGGTAAGCCCGGTGCCAGGTCTCGAGACTCCGAAGACCGCCGTGTTCGAGCTGGACGAAGACCTTCCCGCCGTGATCGTGGATCCGCTCGGTGAGTTCGGAACACCGCGAGACGAAGTCGGGGTCGGCGACGTGGGTCATGTTCGGCGCGGCACAGCCGCCCTCCGGCGTGACGATCGACGCCCCCTGAAAGATCAGACCGGCTCCCGCTTCGGCGGCGGGTTCGAGTTCCTCGATCAGGATTTCGACGGCGTCGGGACCGTTCCCGGCACACTCGAGTAGCGGCGCGCGATAGAGCCGGTTCGGCAGTTCGCAGCCGCCGATCGCGAGCGGGTCGGTGAGCCGCGGGGACATATCACCAGTATCGTCCGCCCCGACTAATCGGTTCCCCTCACCCGATCGGAGAGGACCACGGGCACCGCGACGAGGAGCGTCGCAGCGAGCAGCCAGGTCGCGCTCTCCCAGCCGGCCCAGTCGGCGACAGTACCCGTCACGACGCCCCCGAGCGCGCCGAGCAGGATGTACGTCGTTCGCATCGCACCGAAACCGGCTCCGCGGTCGCGCTCGGACAGCGTCGCGAGGACGTGGGCCTGTACCGGACCGTTCCACCCCATCGCGACTCCCGAGAGAACGACCGCGGGGACGACCCAGTCAGGTCCCGGTGCGAGCGCGAGGAGCGCGTAGCCGCCTGATCCGACGAGGAGTACACAGGCGGTGACGATGTCCCACGAGAACCGATCGGAGAGCCGTCCCGCAGCCGGCTGGGAGAGTGCGACGGCCAGGAAGTACGTCGTGAGCAGTACGCCAGCGAACCCGGCGCTCACGCCGTGAAGCCCGATTAGCAGTGCCGGGAGGAACGTGATCGTCGCGATGGCGACGAACTCCGCGAGGCTCGCGACGGCCGTCGCGGCGACGAGCGTCGGCCGCCGGGTGATCGTGAGGAGTGCCCGCCGGTCGAACCCGCTCTCGGTACCGGGTTCGCTTCCGTCGGTCGACGGCGTCGGTCGTACCCGGAGGACGACCAGGGAGAGCACCGGAACCGTCACGAGGGCACAGGCGAGCAACGCGCCTCGCCAGCCGAACCACACCGCGATCCCGACCGACCCGACCGGCGCGACGATCCCGGCGAGTTCGCCACCGAGGCGGTGGAGTCCGATCGCCTGAGCCGGGTTCTCCGCGCCGCTCGTGAGCAGTACCGTCCCCGCGGTGTAGTAGAGACCGACGCCACCTCCGAGCGCGACGGCGGTCGCCGCGAAGACCGGGAACGAGGGTGCGCCCGCGAGGACGAGCGCGCCGACTCCTGCGACCGCGACGGCGAGCAGCACGACCCGTCGTTCGCCGACTCGGTCACAGAGCGCGCCACTCGGGACCTGCGAGAGCGCGTAGGCGACCCACATCCCGGTGAGCGCCGCGCCGATGGAGCTAGACGAGACAGAAAACGTCTCGGTGATCGCGGGGACAAGCGCGCCGATCGCCACCTGCCCGACCCGCGTCGCGAAGTAGGCGAGCACACAGGTCGAAAGCAGCGTCCACCGGTAGCGCCAGCGGGGGCCCGCCATCCGTTCGGCCGTCTCGCCGCCCGGGTATATAGGCCCGCCTGTCGCCGGCTACCGGCTCGGGTCCTCGTCGACGGGGTCGGAGTCGAGCTCCCTTCCCTCGTCGTACTCGTGTCTTCCGCCGGCCTGACCGCTCAGTTCCCCGTAGACCGCCTCGCGGACCTCGGCCTCGCTCTCGTAGCGCTCGTCGGGCAGCCGATCGAGCACGTCGCCGAGCGTCTCCGTCTCGTTCGCCAGGTCGATCTCCTGGGTGCCGTACTCCTCGGCGATTTCCTCGCTCGTCGTCGGGTAGTTCCCAGCCGAGAAGGTCCGTGCGGCCAGGTCGTCCACCGCGTCCTCGACCCGAACGGCGCGCGAGCGAGCGCGCCGTTCGGCGTTCTCGACGACCTCGGGATCGCTCACGGTCTCGTCGTTCTCGGTCATGGCGTCACTCCGCCCGCCCCGGGAAAAACGCTTCACCCGGCAGGCGAGTCGGCCCGAACGACGGCCATCGCGTCACTTCTCGACGTCGAGCAGCGCGACCCGCTCGCAGACCAGGTCACAGAGGTCGGCATCGGTCGCCTCCCGTTCGGCATCGGTGATCCCGAAGTACGCAGCGATCAGCTTCGGGTCCGCGCCGCCATCCACCGGTTCGTCGATCGGTTCGACCAGCCCCGAGAGTGCCTCGATCGCCCCGGTCTCGTCCTCGCCGTCTATCACGAGGACGGCTCGCCCCTCGCCCTCCCGAACGCCGATCCCGAGCGCCTGGTCGATCTGTCGCCTGCCCGCGGCGTAGAGGAGTATCTCGATCGCCCGGTCGTCGGCGACGTTCTCGCCCCGATCGAACGCCCGGTTCGCGAGCGTTACGGCGCGTTCGAGCTGGCGTTCGCAGGCGATATACCGAATCGAGAACGCCCCGATCGCACAGCCGTGTGCCTCGCCGACCTCGCCCAACCGGGCGACGAACGTATCGAGGTCGTCGGCGTTCGTCTCGCAGACGACGAGTTCCATCAGAAGTCACCGAGCCCGGTCTGGGGGTCGGGCTCTCCTCGTTCCCGGTCGTCCTCCGGCAGCTCGGGTATCTCCGCTTCGCTCACGTCCGAGAGCGACGGATCGGGGTGGCCGGCGTTCTCGAGGATCGACTCGGTCGTCTTCCGTCGGCCACGCAACGCCTTCAGGACCTCCTCCTTCTCCGCCGAGCGGATCGCCTCGGGCGATCGGAAGTCCGCGTCGTGGAGCCGTCGGGCGCGTTTTCGTCCCACGCCACGGATCCCCGTGAGGTCGAGCAGTTCGCCCCGGACGCCGTGTTCGGCGCGTACCCGCGCCTCGGTGATCGCCTCGACCGTCTCGACGCCGAGGCCGAGTTCGATCGCCAGCCGTTCGGCGGCCCCGAGCAACCACGTGGCCGTCTCGACCTTCCCCCGGATGTCGCCCGGTCCTACTCTGTACCGGTCGGTTATGCGGTCCTCGTCGATCTCGTCGGCCCAGTCCTCGATCAGCCGGGCGGTCTTGAGCGCCGAGAGCCAGTCCTCGAACCGGTCGGCCTCGAACTCGCTCGGCATCTCGCCGACGAATTCCCGCTCGCGCTCGTAGGCGACCTCGGTGTAGCGCTGCTGGTCGCCCGAGCGGAGGTAGAGCTCCCACATGTCGGGCGTGCGCGCCGCGAGGTGATACAGCCCGAGCGCGGTGGGGGAGTCGGCCTCGCGCAGTCCGTCGATCATCTCCGCAGCGCTCATCGGATCGAGGTAGAGTCGCGAAACCGTGTGACCGATCGGGGTCGCCTTCAGCCGGACGCCCCCGCGCGCGTTCCCGTCCTCCACTCGCTCCAGGAACTCGTTCCGTTCGAGGTACTGGATCACCCGATCGGTCACACCCTCCAGGTGCCTCGCGTCCTCGGACTGGGTGGCGTAGAGCGTCCGGTCGAGGAACTCCCGAAGTCCCGCGGGGGAGTCCGCGAAGCCGGAGGCGACGGTGGCGAGGACGTGGGTCCTGAGCGCGGGTTCCGCCGCGAGCTTCGATCGCACCGGCTCCGGGTCGGCCCAAATATACCTGTCGAAGAGCTCTTCGAGTTCGTCGTGGCCGGAGGCGAGCAGGACGGCCTCCCCGTACGGGTCGAGCCCTGGTCTTCCCGCCCGGCCGCACATCTGGTGGACCTCGAGGGTCGCGAGCGGGGCCATGCCGCCGACGCTCCCGTCGTAGCGCTGCCAGTCGCGGACGATCACTCTCCGACTCGGCGTGTTCACCCCCGCCGCGAGCGTCGGCGTCGCGCTGATCGCCTTGATCAGCCGCGCTCGAAACGCCTCCTCGACGAGTGAGCGGTGTTCGCGGGCGAGTCCCGCGTGGTGAAAGGCCGCGCCGCGTTCGACGCAGGCCCCCAGGTCGTCGCTCGTCTCGCTGTCGCTCACCCCGCGGATCTCCTCGGCGAGCGCGGCGAGCTCCTCTCGTTCTCCTCCCTCGAGCTCCGGGCCGACCGCGCTCGCGAGCCGTTTCGCCTCCGCCTCGGCGTTCCGTCGGGAGTTGACGAACACGAGCGACGAGCCGCCCTTCGAGAGTGCGTCGACGACGAGCGCCGCCGTCGGTTTCCGGTCGGAGGGCACCCGGAACTCCTCTTTCGCGCCGTCGTCGAAGTGGAGCGCGTTTCGAAACAGGACGCCGGTACGCAACTCGATCGGCCGCCAGTCGGAGTCGATCAGCGCGGCGTCGAGCCACTCCGCGATCTCGTCGGCGTTGCCGACCGTGGCCGAGAGCGCTACGGTCTGGAGGTCCGGGTTGAGCTGTCGGAGCTTCGCGAGGGTCACCTCCAGGGTCGGTCCCCGGTTGCCGTCGTCGACGAGGTGGATCTCGTCGGCGACCACACAGGTGAGATCGTCGATCCAGGGGGCGTCGTTGCGCACGAGCGAGTCGACCTTCTCGCTGGTGGCGACGACGATATCACAGGATGCGAGCCACTCCCCGTCCGATTCGTAGTTGCCCGTCGAGACGCCGACGGTGAGCCCGAACGCCTCGAACCGGGTGAAGGCGTCGTGTTTCTCGCTCGCGAGCGCCCTGAGGGGGACGATGTAGAGGGCGGTGCCGCCGCGAGCGATCGACGAGACCATCGCGAGTTCGGCGATCAGCGTCTTTCCGCTCGCGGTCGGCACGCTCGCGACGACGCTCTCGCCCTCCGCGACGCCCGCCTCGACCGCCTCCGCCTGCGGGGGATAGAGCGACTCGACCCCCTCCTCTTCGAGGTGCTCTCGGAACCACGGAGGCACCCCCGGGACCTCGGAGATATCCATTACCGATCGTAGTCTGTCTCGCGGTTTAAACCATCGCCTCCGCCCCGAAGGCGCTATGGTCGCGTCCTCGCAAGGGGCGGTATGCGAATCGAGTTCGACCGCGACACCTGCATCGCGATCTACCAGTGCGTCGACGAGTGGGCGGCGTTCGAGAAGGACATGGATGCGGGGAAGGCGACGCTCGTCAATGGGGAGGAAGTGGGAGAAAACGTCTTTTCACTGGAGGTGCCCGAAGGCGAGGAGTTCGACGCGGAGATGGCGGCACGGGTCTGTCCGGTCGACGCGATCACGCTCTACGACGACGACGGCGAGCAGGTGGTCCCGTAACGATTACGGCTGTCGCTCGTCGGAGACGACTCCCGTCGTAAAAACGAGGTCCGTTCCTCAGATGACGCGGTTCTGCAGGTAGTCGAGGTGCTTCGCGTTGTAGACGATCTGCACGCTGTCGGCGGCGGGCGAGCCGATGCAGGTGAGTCGGACGTTCTTGTCGTCGACCTCCTCGTCCGAGAGGATCTGCTGCATGTCCATCTCGATCTCGCCCTCCGTGACGATCGCCGCGCAGTTCGCGCAGGCGCCCGCACGGCAGGAGAAGGGCCAGTCGTAGCCCTGTGCCTCGGCTGCTTCGAGGATGTACTCCCCTTCGTTGACATCTAACGTGCCGTAGTCCTCGTCGTCGAGGCCTTCGTCGTCGGCCTTCTCGAAGAGGTCGTCGTCGTAGATGTCCCAACCCTGGTCGTCCACTACTTCGTAGTTGAGGTATTCTACCGTGGGCATCACTCGTCGGGTTCGCGGGCCAAACGGGTATAGCTTGCTGTTTCGCCTGCCGTCTCCGGTGGGTTTACTCCCCTCTCGGCCCTGGATCGGCCCATGAGCAGGTTCGAGCGGTTCGAGGTGATCCCCGCGGTCGACGTGAGAGACGGCGAGGCCGTTCAGCTGGTCGGCGGCGAGCGCGGCACCGAAACGCGATACGGCGACCCGGTCGAGGCCGCCCGACGCTGGATCGACGAGGGCGCACGCTCGCTCCACCTGATCGACCTCGACGGCGCGTTCGAGGGCGACCGCGTGAATCGCGAGGCGATCGAGCGGATCGTCGAGGCGGTCTCCGTCCCCGTCCAGCTCGGTGGCGGCATCCGAACCGCCGAGGGCGCCCGGTCGCTGCTCGACGCCGGGATCGACCGGGTGATCCTGGGCACCGCGGCGATCGAGCGTCCCGGGATCGTCGCGGAGATCGCTGAGACCCACCCCGAGAGCGTGATGGTGAGCCTCGACGCGCGCGACGGCGAGGTCGTCGTCGCCGGCTGGACCGAGGGGACGGGTCTCGACCCGGCGGAGGCGGCGGTCCGGTACGAGGAACTGGGCGCTGGGTCGATCCTCTTCACGAACGTCGACGTCGAGGGGCGGCTCTCGGGCGTGCGAGCCGAGCCGGTCCGCGCGCTGGCCGAGGCGGTCTCGATCCCGGTCGTCGCGAGCGGCGGCGTCACCACCACGGACGACCTCCGGACGCTGGCGGAGGCGGGGGCGAGCGCTGCCGTCGTCGGGACCGCCCTCTACGAGGGTCGGTTCACGCTCGGCGAGGCGCGCGAGACGCTCTCGGGATCCTAGGTCCGGATCTCGAACCGAGTCCCCTCGTCGCTCTCTCCGAGTTCTATCTCCCACCCGTGGGCCTCGACGACGTCGCCGACGATGGCGAGGCCGAAACCTGTCCCGCAGCCGCCGGAAAAGCCCCGGTCGAACACCTTTCCTCGCTCCTCCTCGGGGATGCCGGGGCCGTCGTCGGAGACGGCGAACCCTCCGCCGGTGAGCGGTTCGATCGCTACCGTCACGTCCTCGCCACCGTGTTCGACGGCGTTGCGAAAGAGGTTCTCGAAGAGCTGTCGCAACCGGGTCTCGTCGCCGGAGACGACGCCGAGATCGGTTTCGAGGTCGAGGGTGGCGTCAGCGGTCGCGACGGTCCCCCAGGCCTGCGTGACGACGCGGTCGACCGGAACCGGCCGGCGGTCGGTGAGCGGCTGTCCCGTCCTGGCCATCGTGAGCACGTTCTCGACGATCGCGTCCATCCGGTCGTGGGCGGCCGACACCGACTCCAGGTGGCTCTCCTCGCCCGTCTGTCGCGCGAGTTCGAGGTGGCCGCTCGCGACGTTGAGCGGGTTGCGAAGGTCGTGGCTGACGATGTTCGCGAACTCCTCTAAGCGCTCGTTCTGCCGGGCGAGCGCCCGCTCGCGCTCCCGGAGCGCCCCCTCGCGGTCGGTCCGGGAGAAGGCGGCCTCGACGTTCGCCGCGAGTACCGACGCGAGATGTCTGTCGTGATCGGAGAGCGCGCCGACCTCCGACGAGGAGGCGATGACGACGCCCTCTCGGCCGATCGGGATGTAGAGTTCGCTCCGGAGCACCGTCTCCGGGTTCAGCACATCCTCCTGGTCGGTCACGTCGTCGTAGACCCGCGTCTCGCCGGCGCTGAACGCGTCCCAGGCGAGCGTTCCGGGTCCGAGCGACGGCGGCTCACCGAGGTTCTCCTCGACCCGGTCGGTCCATGCGAGCGGGACGAGCGACCACGCCTCGCGGTCGAACTCGTGGATGGCGGTGTGTGGCAGTCCGAGCACGGAGGCGGCTGCCTCGACCGCCCGGTCCGAGACACTCTCTCTGTCCTCGGCGTCCATGAGCTCGCGCGTCGCCTCGTGGAGCCGCTCGATCGCCCGTTCGCGCT
This sequence comes from Halalkalicoccus sp. CGA53, assembly GCF_036429475.1. Classification (GTDB taxonomy): domain Archaea; phylum Halobacteriota; class Halobacteria; order Halobacteriales; family Halalkalicoccaceae; genus Natronorarus; species Natronorarus salvus. The sequence goes on along the minus strand of NZ_CP144125.1, from coordinate 648,254 downwards.
CGACCCGGTCGGTGATGTCGACGTAGATGGCGAATACCCCGCCGTCCGAGTGCGCAGCCGCCCGAATGATGAACCAGCCGTCGCCGTCGGCGGTCCGCCGGCGGACCTCGGCCTCGATCGTCTCGCCGGCCCGGTTCCGTTCGATGAACCCCTCGTACTCGCCGAGGCGATCGTCCGGGACGTGTGCGTCGCCCGGCTGGGTGCCGATAACGGCCTCCGCCTCGTAGCCGAACGTCGCCTCGTACTGTGGGTTCGCCGCGACGATCCGCTCGGTCTCCAGGTCGACCTCGATCGCCGGCGCGGGGAGCGTCTCGAACAGCGAGGCGAAGCGGTCGCGCTCGGCGCGCAGCGCCCGTGCCGAGCGCAGCCGACCGACCGCCTCTGCGACGTGGGTCGTGAGCAGTTCGGCGAGCTCTCGGTCCTCGTCGGTGAACCACCCCACCTCCTTCGAGACCGCCTGGAAGACGCCGATCTCCCCGATCGGGACGCTCAGCGCCGAGCGGTACTCGGGCTTCACCGGGTTCGCCTCCGGGTGGTCGCGGACGTTGGCGACGAGCGTCGACTCGCCGGTCCGGTAGGTCAGCCCGGCGACCCCGTCCCGGATCGACTTCGGCTCCGCGCCGCCCGGGGGGAGCCCGGAGGAGGTCGCCTCTACGTGGAGACGGCCACCCTCCTCGACGGTGAGCACGCACTGGTCGAACTCGAGGACGCGCTCTGCGGCCCGGGCGGCGATCCGGTAGACCTCCCCCTCCTCCTCGGCCGCGCTCAGCTCCGCCTCGATCTCGTGGAGCCGGGCGATCTTGTCCCGGCTCTCGCGGAGCGCCCGCCGATCCGCGGCGGATCGAACCAGCCGCCGAACTCGGTGTGAGAGCACCGACGGCCAGTCACCGCAGCTCCGGACGACGTCGGTGACGGGCGCGTTCGTGAGGTCGACGCTCCCGCCGGCGTCGAGGACGCCGACGATCGAGGCCTCGGGCCGGCGTTCGGAGATCGACCGTGCGAGATCGAACCCCGTCGCATCGCTCTCGACGACCACGCAGTCCGGTTCGACCTCCTCCACGAGCGAGGGCGTCTCGTCTGCGGTCGCCGTGCGGACCGACAGCCCGTCGATCCCGGAGAGGGCGGCGCGACGGGACCCGCCGACGGCCGCCACCACGACCGGCTGCGAGCGCTCGCCACGGGTGCGCGATTCGGCCATTACGCGAGAGAGCGCGCGGTCGGTCATAAGTCCTGTCGGCGGAACGGAACCGGCTTATGCCGCGGCCGTCTGCTCCCCGTATGGCAGGGAGAACGGCCGCGATCACCCGCGAGACGGCCGAGACCGAGATCGAGTGCACGCTCGAGATCGACGGCGAGGGCGACTGCGTCGCCGAAACCGGGATCGGATTTCTGGATCACATGCTGACCGCGTTCGCCGCCCACGGCCTGTTCGACCTGACGATGCGCTGTGACGGCGATCTGGAGGTAGACGACCACCACACGGTAGAGGACTGTGCGATCGTCCTCGGCGAGGCGCTCTCGGAGGCACTCGGTGAGAAGGAAGGGATCGTCCGCTACGCCGATCGCCGGGTGCCGCTCGACGAGGCCGTCGCGGGGTGCGTCGTCGACGTGAGTGGCCGTCCTCGCTTCTACTTCGAGGGGACGTTCTCGCAGGACTCGGTGGGCGAGTTCACGAGCGACAATGCGAGACACTTCGCGGAGTCGCTCGCGATGCACGCCGGGCTGACGCTTCATCTCACCGTCGACGGCGAGAACGCCCACCACGAGGTCGAGGCGCTGTTCAAGTGTCTCGCCCGCGCGCTCGACGACGCCACCAGGGTCGACGAGCGACGGAGCGGGACACCGAGCACGAAGGGCGAACTCTAACGCAGAGGGGACACGGCGACCCAGCGACCTAAAGGGGGTCGACGAAGAACTGGGGGTATGTTCGACGAGATCATGGGCAAGTTCGAGGGCTCGCCGAGCCAGCAGGCGGTCATTCGCCTGCTCCTCGAACGAGGGTTCTCGGTCAACGACGAGGGACGGGTCGTCTCCGGCGGGATCGAGATCCCCAACACGCAGGTCGCCCGTGAGATCGACGTCGACCGGCGGGTGGTCGACTCCACGACGAAGGCGATCCTCGCCGACGCCGATCTCAGACGTATCTTCCAGAACATCTCCCAGATCCCGAGCCTGATGGACCTCGCGCCCGTGCTCGATCTCTCGGTGCTCACGGTCGCCGTCGACGACGCCGAGGCGGTTGGTATCGTCGCGACGGTCACCGGGATGATCGCCGACGCCGGGATCACGATCCGACAGACGGTGAGCGAGGACCCCGAGTTCACCGACGAGCCCCGTCTCCACCTCGTCACCGACGAGCCGATCCCGGGCGACCTGCTCAACGAGATCAGGGATCTGGGATTCGTCCGCCGGATCGAACTCTCCTGATCCACGTCGCCACCCGTTCGATACGGCTCGATCGACTTCCGTCGCGCGAGAGTCGCTCACGAGGTAATACCATTACCGCAGCCGCGTATGGATACACGCCCGCCGGCAGCGGGCGGGATCGATTCGTCGGGCCTGCGCGGGGGTGGGGAGGGGACCACTCGATTCGCGATACGAACGGAGCAGAGACACGAGCGACCCGTATTCCCCGAAGCGGCACCGATGCGTACCCGTAGCGCTCTCCGAGATCACCGAGTACCCGACCGAGGTGGCCGTCCGGCTACCACTACGAGGACGTCTCCACCGTGTCGTGGGGGCTTCGACCGTCCGACGCCTCGAACCGCGAGCCCCGACCGGGGGCCTTGTTCACGCAGGCACCGGGTGTATCCCCTTCGGAGGTCTCGGTTCACTCGATGTCGACTCATACGGGGAGACGACGTCGGATCGAGGTATCGACGAGGGAGTACGAGCCGGAGGCGAGCGACGCGCTCGACTGTGCGCTCGCCTACCTCGCGCGGTGTTCGTACCCGGCGTCCGTCGACGAGGTCGCCGACCGGGTGCGAGCGCGCGTCGGGGGCGACTCCCGACTCGCCGAGCGGTTCCGGGAGCGACACTTCCCGATGCTCGCCGAACGGGGGATCCTCCGGTACGACGCCGAGAGTGACCTCGTCTGTCTCGAGCACTCGTAAGGCAGGTCGCCGGTAGGGTCAGCGAACCACGGTCACCGGCACCGGCGAGCGCCGGACAACCGCCTCCGCGACGCTTCCGAGGAGGACGCTCACGATACCGGTACCGGCGTGTGCGCCGATCACGACCTCGTCCACGTCGTGCTCGGCCGCGTACTCCGGGATCACCCGAGCGGGGTCGCCCGTGACCGTCTCGGTTTCGAGGTCGACCCCCGCCTCGGCGGCGACCGTCTGCGCATCCTCGAAGAGGTCGTCTGCGTACTCGCTCAGTTCGCGGTGCCAGTCGCCGAGGCGGTCGGGAAACCGCCGGCCACGGTAGTGGCCGAACGGGTCGAGCGCGTAGAGCGCCGTGATCTCCTCCGCGGGGAACCGCTCACAGGCGTTTCGAAGCGCCCGGTCGGCACCGGGCGAGCCGTCGATCGCTACGAGCACGTGCTTGCTCATGGAGGGGATACTCCGTTCAACGGGATAACCTGATTGCCGGTGCGGGCTAGTGCCGTCGGTGCGAACCGACGACCACTTTCCCCACGGGAGCCAACGCCGGGTATGGACGAGGCGGCAGAGACGGCGCTCCAGCTGGTCACCGCACAGCTCGTCGCCGTGGCGGGCGTGATCCACCTCTGGGACTCGGTGCCCCGGCTGGTCACCTACTGGGAGGCGGGCGCGACGCCCGATCCGCTCGCGCCGCTGTCGGCCCTGTTCGTCCTCGGACTCGTTGCCGGCCTCCTCGCGTTCGTTCTGGGGGCGCGTCGCGACCTCGTCTACCTCTACGGCGCGCTGCTGATGGTCGGCCCGCTCGTCGGCTACGTCGCCTGGCACTTCGTCGGCGACCTCGGCGGCCTCCTCCCTGGCGCGTTCGGCCACACCCACGGCGGGCCGTTCCTCGCGGGGCTTTCCGAGCACATGGTCGCAGACCCGGTCGACTTCGTCTCGAAGGTAGCCGAACTCGGCGCGCTCGTCTGCCTCTCGGCGCTCTTCGTCATCGAACGAGGGAAGCGGGGATGAACGGGGGACGGCGATGAGCGACGTCTACCGAACCGTCGCCGCACCCGCGAGCGCACGGTTCGAGGTCCGCGGCTCGGAGTTCGTCGGCGAGATCGCGCCGGCGGCGAGCGTCGGCGCTGCGGAGGCGTTCGTCGAACGAGTGCGAGAGCAGTACGACGACGCGAGCCACGCGGTGCCGGCGTACCGGGTGCGGGACGACCCACTGCGGGAGTGGTCGAGCGACGACGGCGAGCCGACCGGCTCGGCGGGCAAACCCGCGCTCAACGTGCTCCAGGGCGAAGAACTGGAGAACGTCGCCTGCGTCGTCGTGCGGTACTTCGGCGGGACGAAACTCGGCTACGGCGGGCTGGTCCGCGCGTACGGCCGGGGCGTACGCGGGGCGGTCGCCGCCACGGAGGTGGTCGAGGAACGCCCACACACCCGGATCGAGATCGAGGCGGCCTACGACGACTCGGGAACGGTGCGAGGGATCGTCGAGAGCGCGGGCTACGAGTTCGATGCGGAGTACGGCGAACGGGTCGCGCTCTCGGTGCGCGTCCCGATCGAGGAGGCCGACGCGCTGGTCGACCGGCTGAACGACGCGACGAGCGGTCGTGTCGAGATCGATCGGTGAGCGGCGGCGTGAGAGCGAACCGACAGTATATTTTCCCCGCACGCCGGACCCGTCACTCATGGAGACGGTCAGTGCCCACGACTACCACGAGATCGTACAGGTGGGCGAGCCCCGACTCTCGCCGGACGGCGAACGGGTCGCGTTCGTCAGGACCGTCCCGGACGACGAGGAGAGCTACGAGGCGACGGTCTACCTCGCCTCGCTCGGTGGGAACGAGGCCCGTCGGTTCACCGTCAGCGAGGGCGTCGACTCGGAGCCGCGCTGGAGTCCCTCCGGGGACCGTCTCGCGTTCGTCAGCACGCGCGGCGAGGACGACGACCGGTCACAGCTCTGGGTCCTCCCCGCCGACGGGGGCGAAGCCGAACGCCTCACGGACGTGGTCGGCGGCGTCTCCTCGATCGCGTGGAGTCCAGACGGGAAACGGATCGCGTTCACACAGGGGATCACCGCCGAGGACAGAGGGGAGGAACGCGACCTCGATCTCGACGACCCGGAGTACGAGTCGGAGCCGCCGGACCCGCGGGTGATCGACCGAATGATCTACCGCGCGGGCGCCCGGTACACCGACGGGAAACGGAGTCACGTCTACTGCTGGGTGCTCGAGAGCGGGACGGTCGAGCGTGTGACGGGCACTGCGGAGGGCACGTTCGAGTTCGACTACGTCGCGCCCGAGTGGGGCGACCGGGAGACGCTTTACTATGCAGTGAAACGGGGAGAAGAGCCGGACGATTCGACGGTCTACGACATCGTTGCCCACGACCTCGAGACCGACGACACCGAAACGGTCACGCAGACCAGCGGCTGGGTGGCCGAACTCGCGGCCACCGACGACGGGCGGATCGCGTTCACCCACACGCCCGAGGAGCGAGCGACGCTCAGGCTGACCGACGTCCGGCTCTTCGACCGCGAGAGCGGCGAGACCCGAACGCTCACCGCGGACCTCGATCGGACCGTCTCCTCCGCGCCGCGGTGGGACCCGGACGGGGAACGGCTCTACTTCCTCACGCCAGACGAGGGGAACACGGCGCTTCGCCGGGTGCCAGCGGAAGGTGGGGAGGTCGAGACGGTGAGCCACCGGGGGGAGGTGAACGGTTTCGACGTGGGCCGCGACGCCGTCGCGCTCACCCGCAGTGAGTGGGACCACCGCGGGGACCTGTTCGTCACGACCCCCGGCGGCGCGGAGGAGAACCGCCTCACGCGGGTGAACGCAGAGTACCTGGACGGGCGAGCGATCCCACAGCCGGAGGAGATCCGCTTCGAGTCCGAGCCCGGAACCGAGATCCAGGGCTGGGTGCTCCACCCGCCGGACTTCGACCCAGAGGGGAGTTACCCGGTCGCCGTCGAGATCCACGGCGGCCCGCACGCGATGTGGAGCCAGTCCGGGACCGTCTGGCACGAGTTCCAGACGCTCGCCGCCCGGGGTTACGTCGTCTTCTGGTGCAACCCTCGGGGGTCGTCGGGCTACGGCGAGGGGTTTCTGAGCGCGATCGAACGCGACTGGGGCGACGTCACGATGACCGACGTGCTCGCCGGTGCCGACGCCGTCTGCGAGCGCGAGTACGTCGACGAGACGAACCAGTTCGTGACCGGGGGTTCGTTCGGTGGCTACATGACCGGCTGGATCGTCGGGCACACGGACAGGTTCCGAGGGGCGGTCGCCCAGCGCGGCGTCTACGACCTCGCTTCCTTCTACGGGTCGACCGACGCGTTCAAACTGGTCGAGTGGGACTTCGGGGCCGAGCCGTGGGAGGAACCTGAGTTCCTCTGGGAGCGCTCGCCGGTCGCGTACGCGAGCGAGGTCACCACGCCGACGCTCGTGATCCACGCCGACAACGACTTCCGGGTGCCCGTGAACAACGCCGAGATGTTCTACCTCTTTTTGCGGAAAAACGGCGTCGAGAGCCGCCTCGTCAGGTACCCCCGCGAGGGCCACGAACTCTCTCGCTCGGGCGAACCGGGTCACGTCGTCGATCGGTTAGAACGGATCGTCCGCTGGTTCGACGGCTACTCCGACCACCACGACGTACCGAGGGCGCTGGAGCGAGGCGACGACGGACTGTCTGCGGGTGAAGACGAGGGGAACGAAGACGAACGCTGACACTCAGTCGCCGGCTCCGCTCAGATCGATCGATTCGAGTCCGCGAGCGTCTGCGACCGAACAGAGCGCCCAGTCGGCACAGACGAACTCCACTCACTCGACTCGGCGAGGACGAGTGCAGTCGGGAGTTGGAGGCTGTCGAGCGTCCACAGGTCGTCTTCGAGGACCAGCGAAAACGCGTGTTCGAACAGCGCTTCGCTCATCGGGAGGACGAGGAAGCCGGCGAGCGCCTCGTCGAAGAAGGCTGCGAGGAGCGCGTTCACGGTGTCGATCGGAATCTCCCCGCGGTTGTGTTTTCGGCGGAGCGCGGAGGCGGTCTCCACGACGGTGAGGGAGCTGATGACGGTCGACGACTCTGGATCGTCGAGGAGGTCGTCCACGACCTCGGTACCGGGTTCTCGATACTACCGCTTGACCAGGGCCGAGGTGTCGAAGAACCGATACCGCATCACTTGACGCGTTCGTTACGGCCCTCGATCACGGTTTCCGATAGTGAAATCCCTTGCGCGGCCTCGTCCCGGAGTGACTCGATCGGTCTCGAGGAGACGTGTTCGTCTCGGAACGAGGCCATGCGCTCGCGGAGCGAACCCGTGTCGGAGGTGTCGCCGTCCTCCTTGATCTCGGTCGGAGAGCCGTCCGTATCGCTCATACGATGCCTACACCTCTCGGGAGTAAGTCTGTTGTGCCGTTTCGCGACCGCTCGAAAGCGCCCGTCCTCCGACTACCACGACGTGCCGAGAGCACTGGAACACGGCGACGAGGGGCTCTCTACGGCCGAGGACGACGCCTAACTCACGTCTCGCACGGGTTCCGAAAGCTTACGACAGCAAGGGAACCCCTCTACGGTATGCTCCCGTTGTTCGTCCCCGGCTTTCCCGAACTGCTGATCGCGTTCCTCAAACTCGGCTTCTACCTCGTGCTCCCGATCCTCCTCGTCGTCGCCGCCTACGACTTCCTCGACGGGAAGCGGGCGTACGAGGAGCGGATCACGGCGCTCGAACAACAGATTCGAGAGCTAGAGAACGGGCGGTAGCAGCGACGTACGCACCTCGGTGGATCACGGGACCAGGGGGGCTCCGTGGGTCGGGTTCACGAGTCGCGGGTGGAACGGGATCGAGTCGGAGTCAGTCGGTTTCGATCGGAAACAGGGGGGTCGCACTCAGTTCGTCCGGAACGCCCGATCGCCCGCGTCGCCCAGGCCGGGGACGATATAGCCGTTCTCGTCGAGGCGGTCGTCGATCGCGACGGTGAGCAGGTCGACCTCGGGGTACTCCTCTGCGACCCGGAGCAGGCCGTCCGGGGCGCTCACCGCCGAGAGGACGAACAGGTTCTCGGGGTTCGGGCCCTCGGCGAGCACCTCGTCGAGTACCGCGCACATCGTGCTCCCGGTCGCGAGCATCGGATCGGCGACGATCACCGTGTCCGTCTCGCGGATCTCCGGCAGTTTCACGTAGTCGATGGTGATCGGAAACTCCCCGTCGTGCATCCCGGCCTCCTCGTCCCTGCCGGCGGAGATGACGCCCTGTTTCGCCCGGGGGAACGCCTTCAACAGCCCCTCGACGAACGGCGTCGCCGCGCGCAGGACGTTCACGATCACGACGTCGTCGAGGCCCTTCACCCGCTCGCCCATCGTGGATTCGAGGGGGGTCTCGATCTCGACGTACTCCGTCTCCATGCTCCCGTCGATGATCTCGTAGCCGCAGATCCGCCCGAGTTTCACGAGCCCCTTCCTGAACTCGACCTGTTCGGTGTTCACGTCCCTGAGTCGCGAGAGGGTGTCCCGGGCGAGCGCGTGGGTGAGCAGCGACGCGCTGTCGCGGTCTTCGATCGGCATACTCGTGTGCGCGTCCGATGGGGCCATAAAGACACCCGATCCGTGGGCTTATCGCCCCCTCGCGCCTCCTCCCGCCATGCGCGAGGTCGAAGCATCCCGGTTCCTCCGGGCGACGATCCCGGGGGTCGAGCGCGTCCTCGACCCGGAGCGGATCGTCACCCACGAGGACACCTTCTCCGTGCTCGAGGCCGCCACGGTCGACGGCGGGACGCGGGTGATCGCCGGCGCGAAGGGACTGGAGATGAGCCTCTTCTTCGAGGAACTCGACGACGGCTACCGGTACTATCAGGAGGGCGAGACGGGCCCGTTCGAGGCGATGGAGACGACGATCAGGTACGCTGCAGAGAACGAGGGCGTGCGGGTCTCGATGCGCTCGGCGGTCTCGCTCGGGCTCTTCCCGCGCCCGCTCACCGACCGGATCGCCGCCTGGAAGCGCGAGGCCGAACTCGAGCGCTGTCTCGACGGGCTGGAGGGGGATCTCACCGGCCAGTGACGGCCGCGTACGTCGCGCCGAGCAGTAGACCGTAGACGACGTGGCCGAGCAGGCTCTCGAGCGCGAGCGTCGGCACCTCCGCCTCGATGCCGGTCCCGGCGGCCCACAGCGGAACGACGACGACGGGGAGGAGCGCCCAGATCGCGACCCCGTAGGCCAGTCCCGCGAGTCCAGCCCTGACCGTCGCGGCGGTGTCCCCGAGCACCGGCTCCTCGCCGACGGTTCTGGCGAACGCGTCGGAGCCGAGGATCGCGGCGAAGACGAGTCCGAGGACGGCACCGTGGACGAGGTGCAGCGCCACTCCGATCCCCGTCGCCGCCTCGACGCCGTACAGCCCCGGAACCGTCGCCTCGAGGAACTCGGGATCGAGGAGGAACGCGAGCGCTCCGAAGCCTACCGCCCCGATCGCACCGCCGAGAGCCCCGCCGAGCCACCAGCGATCGTCCATTTTCCGACACGTCCGAGGAGCATAAGAATAACCGTTGACCCGGCACTCGCACGACACGTCCTCGGAGGTGGAGAGCGCCTCGGGAGGGCTGGCGACCACACGTAATCAGCTGATCACGAGGTAGGTCAGGATCACGAGACCGGTGGTGAGGAGCGCGAACCGTTCCCAGGAAAAGGTCGTCACTCCACCGAACTCGGCGAGCGTGAGGACCATCCAGACGAACAGCGAGGAGAGGACGACGTTCATCACGAACAGCACCCGTGGATCGCCCTGGGGCTTTCTCCCGGCCATGCCCGGGGGTGTTCGTCGATCCGCTTAGCTCTGACGACCCCACGGAAACGGTTTTACACCCTGGCACCCCCTACCACACCGTGAACCTCCGGAACCGGTGGGGGACGCGGGTCGATCCGGTCCCCTGGCTCGTCGTCCTCGCGCTCTCGTTCACCGTGAGCTTCGCGTGGGGGCCGCTCTACTTTCTCGCGCTCGGGCTCTCGCTTCCGGCCGGCCTGCTGCTCTCGACTGTCGCGTTCCTCGCGGCGGCCGCGGCGTCGTACCACCGGTTCGTCCACACGCTCCGCCCGGAGTTCCGCCGGGAGGTGCCCCCCGAGGCGCGCTTCAGACGGCTGCTCGAGGCCGCGTTGATCGTGGCAGTCGCGCTGATCGGACTCACTCTTCCGCTCGCGCTCGTGTGAACTCGACGCACTCGTCGAGCGCGTCGGGGAACGCGCTCGCTTCGACGTCGACACGTTCGTCCGGGTCGGCCGTCCCCTCGAACAGACAGTCGTCGAGTGACCTCACGACCTCGCAGTGGTTCATCCCTCGGCCGATCACCACGAGCTCGATCCGTCGATCGCCGACCACCTCGTCCCACGCCAGCTCCGGGTGGTTCTCCCTGTATAGCTCGCGTTCGATCTCGTGTTTGGCCGCGACCCACTCGTCGGTTGCCTCGACGCGGGTGATCGGGCCGACCTGGCTCACCACCAGTACGTACTCGTCGCGGCCAGCCACCCAGCAGACGCCCTTCGCCCGGATCACCGACGGGGGCAGCGATTCGAGCAGCGCCGCGAACCGCTCCGGGTCGAACGGGCGCCGCCGACGGTAGACGAACGAGGTCACGCCGTAGACCTCCTCAGGGTGGCGATGGCCGTGTTCGTGCCCATGTCGGTGTCCGTGTGAACTCCCGTCTCCGTGGGGGTGATCGTCGTGTGTGTCGTCCTCGCCGCGAACGGTGTGCTCGCGCGCCCGCTTCCAGGCCGTCATCTGGCGCATCGCGTCGAGGTCGAACCGGCCGGTTCCCAGCAGCTCCGCCGGATCGACCTCGCAGAACTCGGTCCGAATCAGTCGGGCCCGCGGCTGGAGCTCCCGGATCGTCGCCTCGATCCCGTGTAGTCGGTCGTCGGCGACCCGGTCGCACTTGTTCAGCAGGAGCACGTCACAGCACTCGATCCCCTCGACGACGAGGTCCGGGAGCGATCGCTGGCCCTCCTCGGTCTCGGCGCGCTCGACCGGGCCGTCGCCGAACAGCGAGTCGAAGCTCGCGGCGTCCACGACGGTGACGAGCGCGTCCACCTCGTAGACCGCCGCCGCGTCCGAGCCGGTCGTGAACAGCTGAGCGACGGGTGCCGGCTCGGAGATGCCCGAGGACTCGACGACGAGCTGCTCGAACTCGCGGGACCGGGCCAGCCGGACGACTTCGGTCTCGAGGTCGTCCCTGAGCTCGCAGCAGATACAGCCGTTCGAGAGCTCGGCGATCCCGGCGTCGGCCGCGACCGCGCCCTCCTCGAGCAGCGCGGCGTCGACGTTGAGCTCGCCCATGTCGTTGACGAGGACGGCCAGTCGCCGGTCGGTCGTCCGGAGGAGGTGGTTGAGCAGCGTCGTCTTCCCGGCCCCGAGCGGCCCGCTCACGATCGTCACCGGGATTGGCTCGTCCGCCATGGCGGACCGTGGGCCGCGAGAGCTATAAACGCCTCCCGGTCGGTGCGACCGGGCGTCCCCGGGCCGGGGTCGACACGGTTTTCACCCGGCGGGCGAGAACGATGACCATGGAGCTGGTCGACCGGATCGCCCGCCTGCGAGTCGCCGTCGAGCGGTGGCTGTGGCGGCTCTACGAGGGGCCGATCCTCGGCGTGGCGTCACACCTCGTCGACCGGCGGGTCGCCGACGAGTGGTTCCGCGGGCTCTACCACGGGATGATCTCCCACCCGGCCTACGAGAAGATCGAGAAGGAAGCCGAGGACGTAGAGGACGCGTTCATGCTCTCGTGTTTCCCCGAGGCGTTCGGCATCCCCAGCCCGGTCTCGTACTACACCGCCGAGCTACTCCCGTATCTGGGGACAGAGTACCGCGGGTGGCAGCGTCGGATGTGGAACCGCGAGTCGCTGCTCGAGCGAAAGGGCCAGCAGTACCACTTCTAGATGGCCGAGTTCGTCTTCTTCGGCGGGAAGGGCGGGGTCGGAAAGACTACGGCGGCGAGCGCCTACGCGCTGCGGTGTTCGCGCGCGGGGATCGAGACGCTCGTCGTCTCCACCGATCCGGCACACAGCACCGGCGACGTCTTCGACCAGTCGTTCGACGACGATCCGCGTGCGGTCGAGGGCTACGATCGGCTCGCGGTGATGGAACTCGACCCCGAACGCGAGGTACAGGAACACCTCCGGGAGACGAAACGGCGGCTGAACGACCAGCTTAGCGCGGCGCTCGTCAACGAGATCGACCTCCAGATAGAGATGGCCCACCGCACCCCGGGGGCGTACGAGGCGGCGCTGTTCGACCGGTTCGTCGACGTGATGCGCGAGGCGGAGTACGACCGGGTGGTCTTCGACACCTCTCCGACGGGCTCGACGCTCAGGCTGCTCGCACTCCCCGACCTGCTGGGCAAGTGGATCGACCGGCTGGCATACAAGCGCGAGAAGAGCATCGAGCTGTTCGAGATGGCGGCGATCGGCCGGCAGGAGCCGAGACGCGTCGCCGAGGGCGATCCGATCCTCGCACACCTCGCTCACAGAAAGGAACGCTTCGAGTTCGCCGGCGAGACCCTCCGAGAGGCGGCGTTCTACCTCGTCTGTACGCCGGACGAGCTCTCGGTGCGCGAGACCGAACGGTCGCTCTCCACCCACGAGGAGTACGACCTCTCGGTCGAGGGGATCGTGATCAACAAGTTGACCCCCGAGCCGGATCCGGACGAGGAGGGGACGGGAGCGCGCTACCTGCGGGAGAAGGTCGCGACCGAGCGCGAACGGGTCGACCGGATCGAACGCGAGTTCTCGCCGCCGATCGTCGCGCGCATCCCCTCCCGGAGCCGGGAGATCACGGGCACGCTCCTCGAGGAGACGGCGGACGAGCTCGCGATCGAGCCGGACCGGGAGCCGTGAGACCTCCCCGGCCGTCCGGGACGTTCGTCGGGAACCCCACCCGCACCGACCGATTAGATCCATGTCGGGTGGGCGGTGAGATTTAGCTAATATTTATTATGCCATTCTGCGTCGGACCCCGTAGAGCGAACCATGTCACTTGGCATCATATGGATCGTGGCGCTCGTCCTCACGACGTTCACGGTCGCCTACGTCGGCTACGGGCGGTACCTCGCGGGGTTCGTCGACCTCGACGACTCGCGTGAGACGCCGGCACACCGGTACGACGACGGCCAGGAGTACGTCCCGGCGAAGAAACCGGTCCTACTGGGTCACCACTACTCGAGCATCGCGGGCGGCGCGCCGATCGTCGGCCCGATCACGGCGGCGCTGATCTGGGGCTGGGTGCCGGCCGTGCTCTGGGTCGCGATCGGGAACCCGATCCTAGGGGCGGTCCACGACTTCGTCTCCCTCTCGGGGAGCATCAGACACGAGGGCAAGTCGATCGGCTCGATCCTCGGCGAGTACGTCGGGAAGCAGGGCAAGGACATGCTGCTGTGGTTCGCGTTCCTGCTCGTGATCCTCGTCGTCGCCGTCTTCGCACTGGTGATCGCCGTCGTCTTCAACGCGTTCCCGGAGGCGGCGACGGCGAGCATCCTCTACGTCGCGCTCGCGTTGATCTTCGGCGTCTGGCTCTACCAGCTCGGGCTGTCGTTCGCCCTAGGGACCGTGATATTCGTCCCCGCGGTCTTCGTCGCCGTCTGGGTCGGTATCCAGTTCCCGATCGCGCTCACGCCGCCAGCCGAGGACGCCTTCCGCGAGGGGACGTTCGTCCTGCTAGGGGGCTTCCCGCTCGAACTGCTCGGCGAGCAGAACATCGCCGCCTGGGTCGTCACGATCCTCGTCTACGGCGGGATCGCGAGCGTGCTGCCGGTCTGGATGCTGCTCCAGCCGCGGGACTACCTCTCGTCGTTCCTGCTGTACACCGGCGTCGGGGGCGCGCTGCTCGCGGTGATCGTCGGGACCTTCATCACGACGACCGCCGAACCCCTGACGATCAACATCCCGGCCTGGTACGGCTTCATGGGCAGCGACCTCGTGCCGTTCCTGATGCCGCTGTTCCCTCTGCTCTTTCTCACGATCGCCTGCGGGACGATTAGCGGCTTCCACTCGCTGGTCTCCTCCGGGACGACGGCGAAGCAGCTGAACAAGGAGACCGACGCCAAGCTGATCGGCTACGGCGGGATGCTCGGCGAGGGGCTGCTCGCGGCGGTCGCGATCTGTACCGTCGTCCTGATCGCCGCGACGCCGGCCGAGGGCGGCATCGCGCTCGCGCTCCCGAACTTCGCCGACGGTGGCGGCATCATCCTGACCGCGCTGGGCGTCCCCCTGTTCGGCGGGACGGTGTTCATGGGGCTCGTCCTCTCGGCGTTCCTGCTCACGAGCATGGACACCGCGGTCAGGCTCGGCCGGTACATGGTCGAGGAGATCGTCGGGACGCCCGAGACCGCGGTCGAGGAGGCCGGCGCGAACAAGGTCGTGAACACGAGCGTCATCGTCGTGATCGCGTTCGTCCTTCTGGGCAGCGGCGAGTGGGAGACGCTCTGGCCGCTGTTCGGCGGCGCGAACCAGCTGCTCGCCGCGCTCGCGCTCCTGACCGCGACGGTCTGGCTCGCCAACTGGGACGAGTCGAAACAGCTGATCTCCACGGGCGGACCGATGGCGCTGATGGCGGGGATCACCGTCTGCGGCCTGCTGTGGCTCGCTGGCTACCAGGTGCTCTACCAGGGGATCGTCCTCGGCGGGCTCGAAGGCACCTTCGAGGTCGTCGCCGGCATCGTCCAGGGCCTGCTCGCGCTCGTGCTCGTCGGCCTCGGGGTGGCGCTGCTGTGGATCGGCTACGGCAACCTGAAGACGGTGCGCCGGACCGACGCCGTCGCGGCCGACGGCGGCGAGACGGCAGAGGACGACGACTAGACCGTCCTCACCAGCTCTCCGCTGCGATCCGTTCCGGAGCCCGAGTCAGAGCTGGAGCCGTCGGACGATCAGGTCGATCAGCCCCGGCTCCTCGCGGTCGATCGTCGTCCAGAGCCGGAACGCCTCGACCACGTCGGCGCCCTCGCTCGCGACCGCCTCCTCCGCATCGGGGCGGACGACGGCGAGGTTGACCTCGTAGTGTCCGTGAAAGCCGTAGGATAGCAGCGTCCGGTCGGAGAAGTCGGTGACGTACTCGGCGACGCCCTCGTCGATCGCCTCGGCGACGAGGACGAACGTGAAGTCGGTGCTGTAGTGGTGTTCGTCGGCGGCGATCCACCGGTCGGCGAGGTCGTGACCGAGCGCGACGAGCCGATCGAGGTCCGCCAGACGGACCGTGCTCGCGCGACGGGCGAAGAGGTGCTCGGCGAGGTCGTGACGCGCGAACGAGAGCGCTGGGTGGAGGAAGTGTTTCTGGTTCCGGATCGTCATCCTGCCGTAGAGGTCGAACGTCTCCCCGTCGACCCGCCGGTCCCGCTCGAGGTCGTAGTTGGACGCGAGCCGATCGGCCACCCGGTCGAGGAAGGGGTCGTCCCAGGTGACCTCGTCGCCGGCCTCCGTCGAGGGTCCGTTCGGTCGATCGCTCATCCCTGCGGGTCGTAGCGGCGGGCGTCGTCCACCCGGGGCGCGCCGACCGCGAGCACGCTGACGGGCTCGATCCCGGAGATCGGGTTGTACGCCCGGTGGGGGCTCTCGGGCTCGGCGACGAACACCTCGCCCTCTCGAATCACGTACTCGCGCTCGGGCGTCTCGACGTACAGGGTACCGGAGAGGACGTAGAGGAGCTCCTCCTGTTCGTCGTGGGAGTGGTAGGCGAGCGGGATCTGCTCGCCCGGCTCCGCGTCGTAGCGGTTGACCGAGACCGATTCGAGGCCCACGGCCTCGCCGATCGTTCGCCGCGAACACGGCCGATCGGGCGTCTCGGGGAGCACGTCGGGGTCGAGTGCGTGGTAGCCCATCGTCGGACCGGAGGCGGCGGACGGATATATCCCCACGGATAGCCGAACGGTTAACACGCCGCAGGCTCTAGTGGACGTGATGAGCGAGAAGAAGACCGAGGCCTGTGGTCGCTGCTCGATGACGGCGGTTGTCGACGTCGTCGGCGAGCCCCGCGACGTCCTCGGCGAGGGGCGGATCGAACTCGAGGACCGGGAGCTCCGTCGGGTCTCGCCACACGTCGTCGCGCTCTCGGGACTCAAAGAACGGCTGGACGAGGTAGGGTCGCGGTTCATCTACGGCAGATGAGGACAGAAGAGCTATGGCCGGCGAGGCTGTGAACGCTCAGTAGCGCATGGAAGAGTCCGTTTCCGGTTTCAAGGAGCGCGGGGGGTGGGCGCGGGTCGTCGAGCACGGCGAACGTGTGAGCCGCGCGCTGCGGGAGGCGGGCGCGGAGGCGCGGTACCCGGAGGCGTTCGCCGAGTGGGAGCGGTGGCGGCCGAAGGCCGACGAGGAGATCGACGAGGAGGTCTCGGAGAAGACCGCGGCGCAGGCGAGCGTCGACGAGGGCGAGGGCGAACGGGCCGGCAAGGACGCCGAGGAGGACCTGAAGACGGCGGGGGAGCGGCTCACCGAGTCCTACGAGAAGCTCGAGGCGGAGGACACCGACGGCGCGATCGACGACTGGAGCGAGTCGATCAGCTACGTCGCGCGGGCGGCGGATTCGGCGAGTAGGAAGGCGCTCAGGAAGGTCGAGGACACGGTCTACCGGAAGGTGATGACGCAGATCGCCCCGTACTACTTCGACAACGAACTCGTGAGCGCGAACGTCCAGCGGTCGAACCGTGGCGACCGTCCGATCTTCGTCCTCGAGATCAACGTCAACGACGACCGGCTGAAAGCCGAGGTCTCGGAGCGCCTCGCGGAGTACGAGCAGGTGATCGACCGCTGGCACGTCGGCGCGCGAAAGCAGGTCGAGACCGCACAGGCCGCCGAGGGCATCGAGATCACGAACCGGGAGGTGGAGGCGAACAGCTCGGTCCCCGAGGAGGAGCGAATCGAGGAGGTGATCGAGCCGGCGCTCGACCCGCCGAGCGTGATCGAGGGCGAACACCCCGAGAAGGAGGTGCCGCCGGCGATCGCTGCCGCCAACGCCGACGAGGACCCGGACGAGGACGTGACGGACGAGCCCGACGCCGGGGACGCATCGAACCGGTCGTAGCGGCCCGAACGACCCGGCTCCGACGCCGAAGCCGCCGATCTCCCGCCGGAGAGACACTGTATCCTGTCGATAGCGCACCGACCGCCGACGACAGGTTCTTACGAGCCTCACGACGAGTAGGGACGAATGGTAGAGCCCGCTGTCGTGGCCGTGACGATCGTCGCAGCGATCGCGAGCCTCTTCATGGCGTGGTCGATCGGGGCGGGGTCGAGCGGCTCGACACCCTTCGCCCCGGCGGTCGGCGCGAACGCCATCTCGGTGATGCGCGCCGGCTTCGTCGTCGGTCTCCTCTGTTTCGCGGGCGCGGTGCTCCAGGGCCAGAACGTCTCCGAGACGATGGGGCGGGACCTGATCGGCGGGGTGACACTCAGCCCGGAGGGGGCGGCGATCGCGCTGTTGACCGCCGCGGCACTCGTGATGATCGGCGTCTTCACGGGCTACCCGATCGCCACCGCGTTCACCACGACCGGCGCGGTGATCGGCGCGGGCCTCGCCCTCGGCGGGACGCCCGCGTGGGGACAGTACCAGCAGATCGCGGCACTCTGGATCCTCACACCGTTCGTCGGTGGGGGGATCGCCTACGTCACCGCGGTCACGATCCGGCGCGAGGACGTCCCCGATCGTCTCGCGATCCCCGTCCTCGCGGGCGTCGTCGGCGTCCTGCTCGCGAACGTCGAGTTCGCCGTCCTCGGTCCGGAGGGCGAGGACGCCTCGATCGCGGAGTCGGTCTCCGCGTGGGCCGACCTCGGGTTCGGGATCGACCCGGTCGGACCGGCCACGACGCTCCTGATCGCAGCGGTCGCGGCGCTGGTCGTCGGCCGCGACATGCGAGGGAGCGTCGAACGCGGCGAGCGACGCTTCCTCCTCGCGCTCGGGGCGCTCGTCGCTTTCTCGGCGGGCGGGAGCCAGGTCGGCCTCGCGATCGGCCCCCTCCTCCCGGTGCTCGACCCGTTCTCGATCCCCGTCCTCGCCGTGCTGTTCGGCGGCGGTGTCGGCCTGCTGATCGGCGCTTGGACCGGCGCGCCACGGATGATCAAGGCGATCGCCCAGGACTACTCCTCGCTCGGCCCTCGACGATCGATCGCCGCGCTCATTCCGTCCTTCGCTATCGCACAGACCGCGATCCTCTTCGGCATCCCCGTCTCGTTCAACCAGATCATCGTTAGCGCGGTCGTCGGTGCGGGCGCTGCCGCCTCCGCGGGCGGGGCGGGCGTCAGCCGGCGGAAGATCGGGTTCACCCTCCTCGCCTGGGTCGGCTCGCTGGCGATCGCGCTCGCGCTCGGCTACGGGCTCGTCACCGGCGTCGGGACGTTCGTGTGAACTACCCGTCCTCGACCGTCTCCGAGACCGCCCGCCTCGTCCGCTCGACCCGCGCCTTCATGATCCGGGTGTTCTCGACCTCCTCCACCGTGATGTCGGTGCCGTCGTAGGCGAACGTCTCGCCCTCCTCGACGAGCCGTCCGGCGCGGTTGAAGACGAAGCCGGCGATCGTCTCGAACTCCTCACCCTCCGGGAGGTCGATCTCGAGGGCGTCGTTCACCTCGTCGATGTTCACCTCGCCACGGACGACGATCTCCGACTCGGAGAGGACCTCGATCGGCTGTTCTTCCCCGCCGTCGAGGATCTCGCCGACGACCTCCTCGACGATGTCCTCCAGCGTGACGATCCCCTCCGTGGTCCCGAACTCGTCGATGACGATCACCATGTGCAGGCGCTCGGAACGCATCTCGCGCAGGAGTTCGTCGACGGCCTTCGACTCCGGGACGTGTAGCGTCGGGGTCGTCAGGTCCCGCAGCGAGGGATCCGAACGCTCGCCGTAGGTGTGTTCGCGGACGAGGTCCTGGACGGCGACGATCCCGACGACGTTGTCGAGGTTCGCGTCGTAGACCGGTAGCCGTTCGTGGCCGCTCTGGATGGCGACGTCGATCGCCTCGGCGACGCTCGCTTCTGCAGGTATCGCGGTCACGTCGAGCCGGGGCGTCATCACCTCCTTCGCGATCGTCTCGGTGAACCGGAAGACGCGTGAGAGCAGCTCGCGTTCGTCCTCGTCGATGACGCCCTCGCGCTCGCCCGTCTCGATCAGCGCCTCCAGCTCGTCGCGGGTGAGATACGGCGTCTCGATCGCGCCGCCGCCGCCGACCAGCCGGTTCACCCCGCGAGTGAGTACGTCGAACAGCGCGACCAGCGGGTAGAGCGCGTACTCCGAGAGCCGGATCGGGCGGGCCAGACGCAACGCGAGCGACTCGGTGTGTTCGACAGCGTACGATCGGGGCGCGCTCTCGCCGAACAGGAGCACGAGCGCCGCGACCCCGAGGACGCCGACGGCGACGGCGGTCAGCGGGGGGACGACGAACGCGAGCAGGCCGACCGCGATCGCCGCCATCGCGAGGTTACAGAGCGTGTTGCCCGCGAGGATCGTCACGAGCAGCCTGTGTGGGTCCTCCCTGAGCCGGGCGACCGCCTCCGCCCGCGGTCTCCCCTCCTCGACGAGCTCCTCGATCCGGTGGGCCGAGAGCGAGAACAGCGCGATCTCGGCGGCCGAGAACAGCGCGGAGAGCGAGAGCAGGACGACCAGCGCGACCGCTGTGACGCCCGCCAGCACCCCGAACGAGAGATCGAGGCCGAGGACGGTCACCGCACCCACTGACGACGAGAAGTCGGCCATTAGCCGTCGAACGATTGACGGCCGGTCGGATTAAGGGTTTCTTCCCCTCAGCCGAAGAGCGCGAGCGCCGCCGCGAGCGTGAGCGTGCTCGTGACGACGAACGCGAGCGCGACGACGACCAACGGCGCGACGCCAGTCTCTCGCAGTCGCGAGAGCTTGACGTCGGCGCCCACGCCGACGAACGCGAGTAAGAAGAGCCAGTCGCCGACGTCGCCGATCGCCGAGAGCGCTCCCTCCGAGAGGAGACCCGCGTTCGCCACGACCGCGAGGACCAGAAAGCCGACGACGAACGCCGGGATCCGCCGGTAGAGGTCGGCGATCCCGATACGCTGATTCCCCGTGTCGGCGTACCGTGCGGCGTAGGCGACGACGACGACGCCGATCAGCGCGTTCCGCGCGAGTTTCGTCATCGTCGCCCACTGACCGGCGACCTCCGAGTGTGCGAAGCCGACCGCGACGACGGGTCCGGTACTGAACATGCTGAGGCCGGCCCAGATCCCGAACACGGCGTCCGAGAGGCCGAGGGCGGATCCCAGAACGGGGTAGATGACGATCGTCACCGCGTCGAAGAGCAACACGGTCGCGGCGGCGTAGGCGATGTGCTCCTGTCGCGCGCGGATCGCGCTCGCGACCGCGACGACGGCCGAGACCCCGCAGATGCTCGTCCCGGCGGCGAGCAGCGCCCGGAGGCGTTCGGACAGGTCGAAGCCGACACGGGCGATCAGTTCGACGAGGGCGAGCGTCCCCCCGGCGACGCCGAGGACGAGCGCGAGCAGCACCGGTCCCGACTCGACGAGCGCGCCGAGCGGGATCGATGCGCCCAGCAGGACGATCCCCGCACCGAGCAGGACCGAGTAGGTAGCGACGCCCTCCCGCAGATATCCGGGGATCCCGACGGTGTTCGCACAGAGCGCGCCGACGGCGATCGCGAGCAGGATCCGGTCGACCCCGACGAGCGGCGCGAGGAGGTGCGCCGCGAGCGCTCCGGCGACGAGGAAGGCGAGACCGGGCATCGCCTCTCGCCCGCTCATCCGATCGGAACGACGTCCAGAACGACGATCGTGGCGACGAGGGCCACCGCGAGGACGACGCTCTTCCGGTCGTTCGAGAGGGCACTGAAGCGACCCGTGAGGCGGTCGACGGGGCGTCGGAGATACCGGCAACCCTTGCGCAGCACGTCCGAGAGTCGTACGCTCACGGATAAACCGCTTCCCATTTCCGCCGAGGGCCGTCGGCCCGCCGTCCGACCGAACCGGTTTACCGCTCGCGCCCCTCGACCGACCCATGACCGCCCAGATCACGCTCTACCGGCTGCAGGCGTGCCCGTACTGCGAACGAGTCGCCAGAACGCTCGGCGACCTCGGCCTCGAGTACCACTCTCGATACGTCGAAGCGCTTCACTCGCGTCGGACCGCCGTGAAGAGGGTCGCTGGCGTCCGGTCTGTGCCGGTGCTCGTCGACGAGACGACCGGCGTGACGATGGCCGAGAGCGCCAACGTCGTCGAGTACCTGGAGGACACCTACGGCGAGGGGGCGGCCTGATGGTCGACTTCGACGTCGTCTCGCTGCCGCCGGCCGACCACCCCGAATCCGGCGAGGGGGCCCCGGAGTTCACCCGCCCGCTGGTGAACCGGGAGTTCTGGGAGGACGTCTCGCTCTCGGAGCTCACGGACGAAGGGCCGGTCCTGCTCGTCTTCCACTCGATGGACGGCGCGTTCCCGGCGCTCTACACGTGGAAGGAGGTACAGGAGCGGGACCTCGACGAGCGGGTACGCGTCGTCGGCCTCTCGATCTCGACGCCGTACGA
Organism: Halalkalicoccus sp. CGA53; assembly: GCF_036429475.1. Classification (GTDB taxonomy): domain Archaea; phylum Halobacteriota; class Halobacteria; order Halobacteriales; family Halalkalicoccaceae; genus Natronorarus; species Natronorarus salvus. The sequence continues at coordinate 626,639 of NZ_CP144125.1, read as the reverse complement.
GCACAAACGGTTTCTCGAGGAGCGAGACCTCGACGCCTCGCTGTTCAGCGATCCGAGTAACGATATCGCGGAGGCCTACGGTGTCGTGAACGACCTCGACGGGATGAGTGGCGTCTCGGAGCCGCGACCCGCCGTCTTCCTGATCGACGGGGGTGGGACGATCGGGTACGCGTGGGCGGCGAACGAGCATCCCGACTTCCCGGAGTGGGACGAGGTCGAGGACGCGATCGACGACCTGTAAAGGCTTTTTCGGCTCCCAGCCGATCCCGTACCATGAACTCGATCGAGCGGGCCGCGGCCGCGATCCGGTCGGGCGCCCTCGTCGTCTACCCGACCGAGACGGTCTACGGGCTCGCAGCGGACGCGCTCTCGCCCGCGGCGATCGAGCGGGCCTTCGAGGCGAAGGGGAGGGCGCGGGGTCGACCGCTCTCGATGGCGGTACCGGACGGAGAGACAGCGAGAGAGTACACGAGGCTCACCGAACGCGAGCGCGCGTTCGTAGAGCGCTTTCTCCCCGGACCGGTCACGGTCGTCGTCGAGCGTGGTCCCGAGCTACCCGACGAACTCACCGGCGGGCGCGACCGGGTCGGGATC